>DASZFY010000038.1:0-23334 GCA_035939335.1 Solirubrobacteraceae bacterium
TCGTCGATCCCGGTCATCTTCCTCGTAACCTGCAGCGGCTGGCTCCTCTGCCTCTTCCTGGCCGAGCTCTCGGCGATGATGCCCGACCGCTCCGGGGGCGCGCCATCGTACGCCTACCCGGCGTACAAGGACCGGTGGCCGCGGTTTGCCGAGCACGTCAACGGGTTCAGCGCGTGGGCGTACTGGCTGGGCTGGTTCCCCGTCGCCCCGCTGAACATGATCCTCGCGTCGTTCTACATCGTCGACCGCTTCAAGCTCTCGACCTCGGGGTTCACGCCGATTCACACGCCGATCGCGTGGTGGACGCTCGGCATCTCGGTCGTGGGGCTGCTGCTGCTGTTCATTCCTTCCTACCTGGGACTGCGCTTCGGCACTTTCTTCGCCACTGCGCTCGCGATGCTGTCGATGATCCCGTTGACGTTCCTGGCGATCTCATGGATCTTCAACCCTGGGGTCGTGCACTTCGGCGAACTGTTCCACTTCCACCACGTCGACGGCTCGGGCTTCTTCGCCAGCCAGTTCGGTCACGGTTGGTTCGTCGTCGCACTCGCCTTCTCGTTCCTGCTGACGTGGAACGTGATCGCGATGGAGGCCGCGGCGTGCTACATCGGCGAGACGAAGGACCCCGACCGCGACGCGAAGATCGCGATGAACGCCGAGGGCGCGTACGGCGTGTTCATCTACGTGATGATCCCGGTGGCGTTCGTGATCGTGCTCGGCACCAAAGCGCTCGGCAGCACCGCGCTGGTCGACCCCAAGACGATCTTCGTCACCTTCGCCTCGAAGGTGTTCGGCACTGGCACCGGCGGCGAAGTGCTCAACTGGCTGATCGCGGTGATGTTGATCCTCGCGCTCGTCCTGTCGGCGCTGAACGCGATCACCGGGACAGCGCGCTCACTGCACCAGATGTCGGTGGACGGGCAGTTTCCGCGCTTCTTCCAGGCCACCAACTCACACGGCGTGCCGCACCGCTCGATGATCTTCAACGTGGCCGCCTCGATCATCGTCGTGTTCTTCGGCGGCGCGGTCCAGATCTACACGTTCTCCAACGTCGGCTACCTCGCGTCGTTCATACCGGTGCTCGTCGGCTACTACCTGCTGCGCAAGCACAGGCCGAACCTGCGCCGGCCTTTCAAGCTGCCGGAGTGGATGAAGTACGTCGCGCTGGGGCTCGCGGGCGTGTACGCGTTGATCTACTTCTGGGGCGGGCCGGTGTATGCGGACTGCTCGTGCAACGCCGCCGGGCACAAGACGCTCGTGTACTACTTCCTCGGCTTCGGCGTGCTCGCCTCCTACTACCCGCTGTACCTGTGGCGCAAGGCGGGCGATCGCAAGAAAGCGGAGCACCTGGCCGCCACGGCCACGCCGGCCGCCGCTCCGGCCGAGGGAAGCCCGTGAGCGCCACCGCCCAGGCGGAGGTGGAGATGGCGGTGGGCAGGTTGGCCGAGCCGGGATATGCGCGCATCCTGCTCGCTTCGGAGGGGAGGGCGATCACCGATGCCGCGATCGCCCGTGTCGTGGAGCTCGCAGATCGGTCCGGCCCGGTCCAGCCGAGCGTGCACGTGTTCTCGGTCGCGCGCATCCACGGCGTGTCGTTCGGCTTCCCCAACCCAGGCCTGATGCCCACCAAGCGCGAGTGGTCCGAGCAGCGCGAGATCGTCGCCAAGGCCGTCAAGCGCCTGCGGCGCAAGGGCCTGGAAGCGGAGGGACACGTGCTGGGCACGCGCAAGCCCACCGTGCGCATCTGCGATGAGGCGGTCAAGGAGGAGTGCCAGGCGATCGTGATGGCCGCCGACCCCGACCGCAACCGCGTGATCGCCGACATGCTCTGGTCGCAGGAGCCACAGCGGGTGCGCCGCCGGGCGAAGCTTCCGGTGTTCCTCGTCTCAGAGGGGGATTGAGCCGCTCGGCGCTCCCGGGCGCCCGTGCAGACGGGCGAGCTTGATCGCGAGCTCGAGCGAGAGCAGGTCGTCGTGGTCGAGCTCGACGCTCGTCAGCTCCTCGATGCGCGCCAGCCGCTGACGCAGCGTGTTCGGGTGGATGAACAGGGCGCGCGCGCTCTCGATCACGCTGCGGCGCTCGGCGAGATAGCGCTCGAGCGTGTCAAGCAGGGAGGAGCGGCGCCTGTTGTCGTACTCGATCAGCACGTCCACCGCCTCGCGCATCCTGTCCCTGGGGGCCGCCTCGGCGGCGATGTGAACGAGATAGCGATAGGCGCCAAGCTGCGAGTAGGCGATCGCGCCGCCCTCATGCAGAAGCGCACGACCGATCGTCGCCGCGTCGAGCGCCTCGCGGTAGGCCCGTGCGGCCTCCGCGCCCGACGCGCGCAGCTGACTTACGCCGATCGCCGCCCGCGTCTGCCTGCCGAGCTCTTCGCAGGAGCGCAGCAGCTCCTCGACGCGCTCCGGGCGCCCGGCGCCCAGCGGCAGCGCGGCCCGCACGGGCCCCGGGCCGGCCTCGACCGCCGCGCGGGGCTGTAGCGCGGCGATGCCGCGGCCCAGGATCTCCGCCGCCTCGCGCCACTCGACCGACGCAGGCTCGAGCCCGCTTGCTGGCTCCGCGCAGACCATCACGTAAGGGCTCGTCAGATCGCAGTCGACCTCGGCGGCCTTGGCGACCGCGAACGACGTCGCGCCCGCCGCGAGCGCCTCGAACAGATCCTTGACGATGTTGGCGTTCGTCAGGCTCTCGATCAGCTCCGCGCGCTTGATCGCGACCGCCGCGATCTGGGCGATCGCGCGCGCCAGGTCGGTGTCCTCGCCGCTGAACTTGCGGCCCATGGGCGATCCCGCGCACAGCAGCCCGAGCCGCTCGCCTCCGGCCGTCATCGGCGTCAGTAGCAGGTCGCCGATGTCGAGCTCCGGCCACATGCCGCGCGCCGCCGTCCCCGAGCCACGGCCGTCTAGGGCATCGATCAGGAATCCCGCGGCCGACAGCGCCGGCGGCGCGGATAATGCCTCCGGATCGGAGCGCAGCAGCTGCAGCCCGCCGCCGTCGGGGTCCAGGCGATAGACCTGACAGAGCTCCGCCTCGAGCACCCTGCGAGTGCCCCTCGCGACGATCAGCCCGAGGTCGTCGGCGTCGGTCGCCGATGCGACTTCGCCGCCGATTCCCGCCAGGCGCGTCAGCGTGTCCACACGGCGGCGCTCGCGCTGGTAGAGCTGCGCGTTCTCGATCGCGCCCGAGACGAGCGAGGCGATGTGCACGAGCAGCTTCAGCGTGTCTTCGGTGAACTCGCGCGGGGCCTCGGTGTGGAGCACGATCACGCCCAGCGTGTCGTTCGAGCGCGACAGGATCGGGACCGCGACCATCGACTGGAAGCGCTCCTCCTGCAGCAGCGGGATGTACTTCATGCGCGGGTCGTTCATCGCCTGCTCGCGGATGAACTCGGGCGTGCGATGCCGCGCCACCCAGCCGGTGAGACCCTCCTCGATCGCGAGCTGCACGCGCCCGACCGCGTCGGCGAACACCTGCGAAGCCGCGCGGATCGTCAGCTGGTCGTCTTCGAGCAGGTAGATGAAGCACGCGTGGCAGTCCGTCGCCTGCGTCGCCAGATCGACGATCCCCTGCAGCATCGGGCCGAGCTCGATCGACGAAGACACGAGCTTGATCACCCCGTAGAGCGTTCGGTTCTCGTCGCGCAGCCCGCTTAGCTCGGTCACATCGGACATATGTGCGTATTGCACATGCTACCCCCCGCTTACAGGAGACGTCGGCCATAGCTCCCTCTCCCACGTACCTATAGCTTTCAACCGATGACCGCGCCGCCCCAGAACGCCGACGACGTGCGGCGGATCGTCAGCGACGCGGGAATCGAGTTCCTGTTCGCGCAGTTCGTCGACATGCACGGCAAGCCGAGCGCGAAGCTCGTGCCGGCCCACCATCTCGACGATCTCCTCGGCGAGGGCGCCGGGTTCGCGGGCTTCGCCGCCGGCGACATCGGCCAGGGGCCCGACGATCCCGACATCGTCGCCATGCCCGATCCGCGCAGCTTCACGATCCTGCCGTGGCGCAAGGACGTCGCGCGCTTCGCGTGCGACGTGACGGTGGAGGGCGAGCCGTGGCCCTACTGCCCGAGGACCATCCTGCGCAACGCCCTCGATCGCGCAGCGGCGCTTGGCTTCGAACTGAAGATCGGCGCCGAGCTCGAGTACTTCCTGCTGCGTCGCGGCGCCGGTGGCGAGCTCGAGCTCGCCGACCCGCTCGACACGCTCGAACAGCCCTGCTACGACATGCGCGCGCTCACGCGCAACCTCGACTTCGTGACGACGGTCTCCAAAGCGGTCACCGATCTCGGCTGGGACAACTACGCCACCGACCACGAGGACGCCAACGGCCAGTTCGAGCAGAACTTCGCGTTCGCCGAGGCGCTCGAGACGTGCGATCGAGCCGTGTTCTTTCGCTACATGGTCGAGTCGATCGCCCAGGAGCGCGGCCTGATCGCCACGTTCATGCCCAAGCCGTTCGCCAAGCTGACCGGCAACGGCTGCCACTTCCACGTCAGCCTGTGGCGCGACGGCGAGAACGTGTTCGAGCGTGACCCTGCCGAGGACCCGCGCGGGCTCGGGCTGTCAGAGCTCGGATATCAGTTCCTCGGCGGCCTCAAGGCGCACGCCAAGGCGTACATCGCGCTCACCGCCCCGACCGTCAACTCCTACAAGCGCCTGTCCGTCGGCGCCCCCACCAGCGGCGCGACGTGGGCGCCCGCGTACGTCAGCTACGGCTACAACAACCGCACGCAGATGTTGCGGATCCCCGCGGGCGGGCGCATCGAGGACCGCACCGTCGATGGCTCCTGCAATCCCTACCTCGCGGCGACCGCGATGATCGCCGCGGGCCTCGACGGGATCGAGCGCGGCCTTGACCCCGGCGATCCGAACGGCGCCAACCTGTACACGCTGAGCGACGACGAGCTCGCCGCCACCGGGATCGAGCTGCTGCCCGCCAACCTGCTCGACGCCACGCGCGAGCTCGAGCGCTGCGATGTGCTGCGCGCCGCGCTCGGCACGACGGGCGGGCGAGGAGCTCATCAGGACTACATCGACTACTACGTCGAGGTCAAGCGCCGCGAAGTGCAGGTCGCCCACGAGCAGATCACGCCGTGGGAGCTAGAGCGCTACCTGCAGCTGTTCTGAGTCGGCCGCCGGACCACCGGACCATCCGGCCGGCGGCCGCATGGCCGCAGGCGCGCTGGCGCGGGCGAACCATGGCTATCGAAACGGGTAGGTGAGCAACGCCTGCAGGCGCCGGTCCGCGGTGTTCAGGCGCCGCACCGTCTGCGCGCGGAGCGTGTCGAGGTGCGTGGCGAGCGCGATGAACACCTGCGCCGTCGTCAGCGCGTCGCCGACCGCGTCGTGCGGATGGTGCGAGGGCAAGCCGAGCGCCAGGGTCAGCTCACTCAGCGAGAGCCGCTGCGGCCCGCCGCCGTCGCGTTCATGCAGCCACACGAGCCCGAGCATGCTCGTGTCGATCATCGGCGCGCGCAGGCGCAGGCCCTGACGCCGCAGCGCCGGTCGCAGGAAGCCGCGCTCGATCGCGGCGACGTGGACGACAGGGATCCTCCCCGCCAGCACTGCGAGCAGCGGGTCGATCGCCTCGTCGAGCGCCGGCGCGTCGGTGAGGTCGGCGGCGCGCAGCCCGTGTACGCGGATTGAGGACTCGCTCAGCGCCCGCAGCGGACGTGCGAGCCCGTGGACGGCGCCGCCGAGCTGCACGCGCCCGTCCTCGATCGGCACCGCGCCGAACGAGATGATCTCGTGGCGCTTGGGATCGAGGCCGGTCAGCTCGAGGTCGACCGCGCAGTAGCGAGCCTCGCGCCATGGCGTGCGACCGGCCGGCAGGCGCGCGCTCCAGTAGGCGGCGGCGCCGGGGCTGCGGGGCGCGGGGCGGAGCCTCATCGCAGCGCCGAGCCTCATCGCACGCCGAGGCTCAGCTCTGCGGCGAGACGCCTCTGCACCGACGCCACCGCGCGGAAGGCCTCCTTGAGATAGCTGCGCGTCAGTGCGCTGAGCTCATCCGGGTTGAGGTGGTCGTCGGGCTCCAAGCCGGCGCGCAGCTGGCCCACCTGGTGCTCCATGCGCAGCTCGCCGAACAGCTCGAACGCATCCTCGAGCGTGTGCACGTCGGCCGACGGCAACGTGCCCGCGTCGCCGGCCGCGCGCAGGCGCTCTAGCGTCGACGCGCTCGTCACGCCCGCCGCCATCCCCGCCCAGCGCGCGAGATCGACCACCGGGAGAAGGCCGCCGCGCTTGAGATCCAGCCGTCCGCGGTGCTCGCCGTCGTGCTCCACCACGAGCCCGCGCAGGAAGCCCGTCGGCGGGCGGTGTGAGAGCGCGAAGCGCGCCAGCAGATGCAGCAGCTCTGGTCGCGAGGATGCCGCGCGGAACGTGTCCGACACCGGGGCGCCGCTGTGCACGCCCCACACCGGCCGGCTGTCGACGAGCACCGACACGAGGATCAGCGCCTGCTCGCGCGTGGGGCGTTCGATCCAGTCGAGCGCCACTCGTCGCCAGGACTCGAGCGAGCGCACGAACAGCACGTCCGACGCGGTGGCGCCGTGGCTGTCGACACGGATGCCGCACGCCTCCAGTCCCTCGACCACCTCCCGCGCGAGCGCGTGCAGATACGGTCTCACTAGCTCCTCGCGCATGTCGCCGTACCACACGATCGCGCTGTCGGCGTCCGATCCTGGCGTCGCCTCGCGGCGCGCCTGGCTGCCGAGCGCGAGCCACGAGAACTCCGCCGGCGGCTCGCCCGCGCCGGCCAGCGCGAGCTCGATCAGCCTGCGCGTGAGCGCGTCGAGCACGACCGAGTAGATCGCCGCGACGCTCGACGCGGCCACGCGCGCGTCGTGTAGCGCTATCACCGCCGGCCGCATGCCCTGCGCCGCGCGCGCGAGCTCCGCGACGCTGCCCGCGCGCGCGATCGCGCGGCGCAGATAGAACGACGACAGCGTCTCCACGGCCTGGAGATCGACCGCCTCGACCACGCCGATCACCTCGCGGCCGG
The DNA here is from genome assembly GCA_035939335.1 of Solirubrobacteraceae bacterium. Lineage (GTDB taxonomy): Bacteria > Actinomycetota > Thermoleophilia > Solirubrobacterales > Solirubrobacteraceae > Palsa-744. The sequence goes on from DASZFY010000038.1 coordinate 7,009, forward strand.
GCGTCACCACGGGGAAGTGGCGCACCCCGCGGTCGAGCATCTCCAGCAGCACGTCCCCGCCGAGGCGGTCGGGCTCGACCGTGTACGCGGGCGCGCTCATCACAGTGGACACCGGGTCCTCGATGCAGGCGCCCGCCGCCACCACGCGCGTGCGCAGGTCGCGGTCGGTGAGGATGCCGAGCGATTCGCCGAGCTCGACCACGATCGACGTTGCCGCCGCCGCCGCCATCCGCGCCGCCGCCTCGCGGATCGTCGTGGCGGGCGAGCACAGCAGCGGCCGGTCGCGGATCAGCGCCGCGACCGGCTGGTTCGCCGGGTCGGGCGCCGGCGTGCTCGGAGCGATCGACGCGGGCAGGCGCGCGTGCAGATCCAACAGCGAGCGCGCCACGAAGCCGACGCTCTCCGGCCGCGCCAGCACCGCACGCGCGACCTCCGCGGGGATGCGGTAGCAGAGCGTGTCCTCCTGCGCGCGCGCCGTGAACCCGGGCGGCAGCCCCGAGAGCATCGAAGCGTGACCGAACAGCTCGCCCGCGGCGAGCAGGTCGAGCACGCGATCTTCGAGCACGATCTCCACAGCGCCCGTGCGCACCACGCGCAGGTGCTCCACCGGTCGCGCGTCCTGGGCGAAGATCGTCGTGCCGGCGAGGAAGAACTCGACCTCGGCGGACGCCGCCGCGCGCTCGACCTCCGCCCGCTCGAGCGCGTCGAACGGCGGGTGCGCGCACAGGAAGTCGGCCACGTCGCTGGGCGTCGCCAGCGCGCTCGTCACATACGGCCGATCGCCTCGCTCGCTCCCCACGGCCGTGATCGTACGTCGCCGCCCGCGTCTTGGCCCGGCCGGTCGAGCGTCGCCGCCGCTCGTCCCTCGGCCCGGCCGTCGAGCGTCGCCGCCGGTGTCTGTCAGCATTCGCCCGCAGTGGCTCGCACCCGCCTGATCCTCGACCTGCTGAAGCGCGGGCGCACTTTCAGCTACGGCCCGCACCGCTCCCAGCGCGCCGACCTGCGCCTGCCCGCCGGGCGCGGACCGCATCCGGTGGTCGTGCTGATCCACGGTGGCTCGTGGACGGCGCGCTACGGGCGGATCGTGATGCGCGGCCTTGCCGGCGACCTTGTCAGGCACGGCTGGGCCGTGTGGAACATCGAGTATCGGCGCGTCGGCGCAGGCGGTGGCTGGCCGGCGACGTTCGCCGACGTCGCCGCCGCGATCGACCACCTCGCCGAGCTCGACGCGCCGCTCGAGCTCCGCGCCGTCACGATCATCGGGCACTCAGCCGGCGGGCACCTTGCGCTGTGGGCCGCCGGCCGCGACAAACTGCCCGATCGCGCCCCCGGCTGCATCGTCGGCGCCCCGGTGGTGGGAGTCGCGCGGGTGATCGCGCAGGCCGGCGTGTGCGACCTCGCCGGCGCCTACCGGCGCTGGCGAGGGGGCGGCGCCGTGCGGGGCCTGATGGGCGGCCCTCCCGAGGGCTACCCCGAGCGCTACGCCGCCGGCGACCCCATGTCGCTGCTGCCGCTGAACATGCCCGCGCTGCTCGTGCACGGCACGCTCGACGAGACCGTCTCGATCGAGCTCGCGCGCAGCTACGCGCACGCCGCGCGCGCCGCCGGCGGCGAGGTCGAGCTCGTCGAGATACCCGGCGAGGCCGGGGGTCACCGCGCGCACATCGATCCCCGCGGTCAGGCGTGGGCGGCGGTCACCAGCAGGTTGCCCGCGCCCGCCAGCGTCGGAGACAGTCGCCGACCCGCCCCGAGACCGCGGAGCGGTCTCTCTTCAAAGCTCTAGACGTCCGCGGGAGCGACTCACGCGCAGTAGGAGCGCGCCAGCTCCACCAGCAGGCGCACCGCGTAGCCCGACGCGCCCTTGCCGACGTACGCGCGGTCGAGATCCCACGCCGACCCGGCGATGTCCAGGTGCGCCCACGGCGTCTCGCCGACGAAGTTAGACAGGAACGTCCCGCCCATGATCGTGCCCGCCTTGCGTGCTTCCGGCGCGTTGTCCAGGTCGGCGTAGGTGCCCTTTACCAGCTCCGCGTACTCCTCGTGCAACGGCAGCCGCCACACGATCTCGCCCGTGCGCTCGCCCGCCGCGGAGATCCGCTGCGCGAGCTCGTCGTCATTGCTCATCAGCCCCGCGTACGTCGAGCCGAGCGCGACGATCACCGCGCCCGTCAGCGTCGCCAGATCGACGATCCGCTCCGCCCCCTGCGCCACCGCGTGGCACAGGCAGTCAGCCAGCACCAGCCGGCCCTCTGCGTCCGTGTTGTTGACCTCGATCGTCTTGCCGTTGGCCGCCGTCACGATGTCGCCCGGCTTGATCGCGTGCCCGCTCGGCAGGTTCTCCGTCGCGCCCACCACTGCCACCAGCTTCACCGGCAGTCGCAGCCGCGCGATCGCCGAGACCGCCTCGATCACCGCCGCGCCGCCCGACATGTCGAACTTCATCTCCGCCATTTTCGCGCCCGGCTTCAGCGAGATGCCACCGCTGTCGAACGTCACCGCCTTGCCCACGAAGCCCAGCGTCGGGCCGGTGGACGAAGGCCCCTCGTATTTGATCGTGATCAGCGCCGGCTCCTGATCGGAGCCCTGCGCCACCGACGCGAACGCGCCCATGCCGCGCGCGACGATCCCATCGCGTCCCTCCACCTGCACCGACAGCCCCTCCAGCTCTCGCTCCAGCGCCTTCGCGTACTCGCCCAGCGCCGTCGGCGTGAGGTCGTTGCCGGGGCGGTTCTGCAGGTCGCGCGCGCGGTTGACCGCCTCGCCCAGCAGCGCCGCCTGCGCCACCGGCCCGTCGAGCCCGTCCGGACCGCTGATGATCAGGCGCTCCAGGTGCTTCGGCGGCGCGTCGTCCTGCGCCTCAGCGCCCGCGGGCTTTGACTTGTGGCGATCGAAGCCGTAGTCGCCCAGGATCGTCCCCTCCACCAGCGCGGTCGCGATCTCAGCCGCGCCCACTGGCTGCTCGTCGCCGTCGCCGGGAAGCTGCCAGCACAGCGCGCGCGTCGAGATCTCCCGCGCTCGCGCGCCTGCCACCGACGCCGCCACGCGCGCGCGCTCGGGAGTGAACTCCTCGCGCTTGCCCAGTCCCACCAGCAGCCAGCGTCTGCCATCCGCATGTGTCAGCGCGAGCGACTGGAAAGAGCGGCGCGCCTCGCCCGAGTCGAGCAGCTCGCCCAGCGCCGCCGGGGCCTCCCGCGGTGCTCCGTCGCCGTCGAACACGCCGATCGCGATCGTGTCAGCGTCAGCTGCACCCGCCGGTTGAGCGATCGCCGAGATCTGCATCCGCCGGGACGATATCCACCTTGTGAACGATTCGTCGTCGCGGGGAAATCAGCGCTTTACGAGCGTCACACCGTTCGCGCGTCGCGCGGACGCTCACGGCCGGCGCCACAACGATTCCGACAGCGCCGCGCGACCCTTCCACTACCATTCTCGCTCTCGCGTCACTACTCACGACCTACAGGAGCAGAGCCACTTCCATGTCCAAGACCGTGATACTCGGCAGCGCGCGCACCCCCATCGCCAAGATGGGCGGCGGTCTGTCCTCGCTGGACGCCACCGAGCTCGGCGGACTCGCCATCGCCGCAGCGCTCGAGCGTGCCGGCGTCGAGCCCGAGCAGGTCGAGCACGTCGTCATGGGCCAGGTGCTCCAGGCCGGCCAGGGACAGATCCCCTCGCGCCAAGCGCAGATCAAGGCAGGCGTTCCCAAGGAGGTCTCCTCGGAGACCATCAACAAGGTCTGCGCATCCGGCCTGCGCGCCTCCGTGATCCTCGACCAGGCGATCCGCGCCGGTGATATGCACGTCGGCGTTGGCGGCGGCATGGAGTCGATGTCCAAGGCTCCCTACCTGCTTCCCCAGGCGCGCTTCGGCTACCGCATGGGCGACGCGCAGATGCTCGATGCCATGGTCCACGACGGGCTCACCAATCCGTTCTCCGGCAAGCAGATGTTCGTCGAGGCCACCGAAGTCGGCGACGAGCTCGAGATGACGCGCGCCGACATGGACCGCTGGGCGCTGCGCTCACACGTTCGCGCGCTCGCCGCCATCGACGAGGGGCGCATGTCCGAGGAGATCGTGCCCGTCACCGTCAACTCCCGTAAGCAGAGCACCGTCGTCGAGATCGACGAGGGCCCGCGCCGTGACACCTCGCTCGAGAAGCTCGCCTCGTTGCCCGGGCTCGTCGGCAAGGAGGGATCGCACACCGCCGGCAACTCCCCCGGCGTCAACGACGGCGCCGGCGCGCTCGTGCTCGCCTCCGAGGAGTGGGCCGCCGCCAACGGTAAGGAGGCGCTCGCCGAGATCGTCGCGCACGCCCAGAGCGCCAACGACTTCGCCTATCTCGCCACCACGCCCGCCAGCGCCGCCAAGAAGGCGCTCGAGAAGGCCGGCCTACAGCCTGGCGACATCGACGTGTGGGAGATCAACGAGGCGTTCGCCTCCGTCACGCTCAACTCGATCCGCATGCTCGGCATCGACGAGGAGCGCGTCAACGTCAACGGCGGCGCCGTCGCCCTCGGCCACCCGATCGGCGCCTCCGGCGCGCGCATCCTCGGCAGCCTCATGCTCGAGCTGCGCAGGCGCGGCGGCGGCCTCGGCTGCGCAGCCATCTGCTCCGGCGGGGGGCAGGGCGACGCGGTGATCCTCAAGGTCTGAGATGGCCGTGAGCGCCGACCAGGATGGCGCTGCCGTCGGGTCGTCGAATGGTCGGCCGCGCGCCGCCGCGTTCTTCGATCTCGACAAGACGCTCATGGCCGGCTCATCGGGCGTGTTCTTCGCTCGCGCCGCCTATGAGACGGGGATGATCTCGCGTGGGCGCCTCGTCCACGACGTCTACGAAAACCTGCGCTTTCGCCTGCGTGGCTCTACCGACGATCGCGCCGACGACGTGCGCCGGCGGGTCGGGGAGATGATCGCCGGCGTGCGTGTGCGCGACCTCGAGCGGCTGACTCCGCGGGTGCTCTCCGGCGTGCTGCCGCGGCTGTACCCGCAGATGCTCGAGCGCGCCTACGCCCACCAGGACGCAGGCGTGCCCGTCTACATCCTCACCGCCGCCTCGCAGGAGATGGCCGACCTGCTCGCGCGCGTGCTCGCCTTCGACGGCGGCCTCGGCTCGCGTTCGGAGATCGTCGACGGCCGCTACACCGGCAGGCCCGCCGGGCCGTTCAACTACCGCGAGGGCAAGGTGCTCTCGATGCGCCAGGTCGCCGAGCGCGACTCGATCGACCTCGCCGCCTCCTACGCCTACTCCGACTCCGAGTCCGACCTGCCGATGCTGCGTGCCGTGCGCCACGCCGTCGTCGTCAACCCCGACGCCACGCTCAGACGGATCGCGCTCGAGGAGGGCTGGGAGGTGATCGAGCTCGATCGCCTCGGCAGGCGCCTAAAGGTGCTCGCCGCGCTCGGCGCCGGCACAGCGCTCGCTTCGCTCGGGCGGGTGCGCTGGGGGCGGCGCGCGCGCGACGATGCGCGCGCGTAATGTTCCCGCGATGACGCCCGCCGCGCCAGCCACCCAGAGCAAGATCCGCGTGGTCGTTGCCAAGCCGGGCCTCGACGGGCACGACCGCGGCGCCAAGATCATCGCGCGTGCGCTGCGCGACGCCGGCATGGAGGTGATCTACACGGGCCTGCACCAGACGCCCGAGCAGATCGTCGAGACGGTCATCCAGGAGGACGCCGACGCCGTCGGCCTGTCGATCCTCTCGGGCGCCCACATGACGCTCGTGCCGCGCGTCGTCGAGCTGCTGCGCGAGCAGGGCATCGACGATGTCGTGATCACCGTCGGCGGCACCATTCCCGCCGACGACATCCCCGAGCTGAAGAGTCTCGGCGTCGCCGAGGTGTTCACCCCCGGTGCGCCCACGCAGGCGATCGTCGATTTCATCCGCGGCGCGGTGGTGAGCCGCTGAGCCGCTGGGGCGCTGGGGCGCTGGGGCGCCTGCCCCGTCGTTCGGCCGCCCGTTTTCTTCTCTCCTGTCGAGGGTCGTCGTGATGACTCATCCCGAAAACTCTGTATAACCATAGTGATACCGTGTTGCTGGAGTGGTTGAAACGCTTGGTGTCGAAACCGATTGACTCGTCAGTCAACCGCCTGAGCAGGTAAGATTGGCGCCACTCATACCCCAAGGAGTTGCCTGAGAATGAAGATATGCGTCCTCGTGAAGGAGGTTCCGGACGCCGCCGTCGAGAAGAGGATCGACCTCTCGACGGGGCGCATGGACCGCAGCGGTGAGAAGAACCTCAACCCGTATGACACGCACGCCATCGAGGCGGCGATGCAGATCAAGGAGGGCGGCGCGGTAGCGGTCGAGGAGATCGTCGCCGTGACCATGGGCCCCGACAGCGCCGTACGTGCGCTGCACAAGGCGGTCTCGCTCGGCGCCGACCGCTCGGTCCATTTGAGCGACCCAGCCGTCGCCGGCTCCGACGTTGCTGCGACCGGCTACGCGCTGGCGAAGACGCTGCAGCGCGAGAGCCCAGACCTGGTGCTGCTCGGCCAGCAGTCCGACGACGGCGAGTGCTACACGATCGGCGCCGTCGTCGCTGAGCACCTGGGCATGCCATCGCTCACGCAGGTGATCAAGATGGACGTCGATGCTGAGAGCCTGCGCTGCGAGCGTCAGGCCGAGTACGGCTACGACACCGTGCAAATCAAGCTGCCCGCGGTGATCTCCGTCGGCGACGCCATCAACGAGCCGCGCTACCCGTCGCTGAAGGCGATCATGGGCGCCAAGAAGAAGCCGCTTGACACCGTCACCGCCGGTGACGTCGAGATCGACGCCTCCAAAGTCGGAGGCGAGAACTCCGCTGCCCAGTGGGTGGCCGCGAAGGCGCCGCCGGCGAAGGCCGCCGGCGAGATCATCGAGGACGAGGACACCGGCGAGACCGTCGAAAAAATCGTCGCCTGGCTCGACGAGAGGAAGCTGATTTAGATGGCAAACATCCTGGTTTACGCGCTGCACTACGACGGCGCGATCAACAAGAACTCGCTCGGCGCCGTCTCAGAGGGCGCCAAGCTCGCCGCTGAGCTCGGCGGCGAGGCACATGCGATCCTGCTCGGCGAGAACGTCCCGCACGAGCTGGCCGCCTCACTGGGCAAATACGGCGCCAAGAAGGCGCTCGTCGCGGAGGGTCCCGAGGGGCTCGCGCAGCCACTCGTCGACGCGATGGCCAAGGCGATCACCGACGGCGGCTACTCCTACGCGCTGTTCGGCGGCGGTCTGCTCGGCTTCGAGATCGGCGCCGGCCTGGCCGCGCGACTCGGCGCGGGCGTGGTCATGGAGGTCACCAACGTTCGTGCAGAGAACGGCGAGCTGATCGCCGAGCGCCCGATCCTGGGCGATTCGTCGATCTCCGAAGTCAAATACCGCTCCGAGGTGGGCATCGTGATCGGACGCCTGAACGCGTTCGAGATAAAAGACGTCGGCGGTGCCGATGCGCCCGTGGAGGCGCTCGACTTCGAGCTGAGCGCGCACGCCTCGCAGGCGACCATGCTCACGCGCGGCGAACAGCGTGGCGCCGACGTGGACATCGAGGGCGCCAGCATCCTCGTCGCCGGCGGGCGCGGCCTCGGCAAGGCCGAGGGCTTCAAGCTCGCTGAGGATCTGGCCGCGGCCTTCGGCGGCAACGCCGCCGTCGCTGCAACCCGCGCGGTCGTCGACGCCGGTTGGTACCCCTACGCCGCGCAGATCGGCCAGACCGGCAAGACGGTCTCGCCGAAGCTGTATCTCGCGGCGGGCATCTCCGGCGCGATCCAGCACAAGGTCGGCATGCAGAGCTCGGAGAACATCGTCGCGATCAACAAGGACGCCAACGCGCCGATCTTCGAATTCTCCGACCTCGGCATCGTCGGCGATCTCAACAAGATCCTGCCCAAGCTCACAGAGGCTGTGAAGGCCAAGAAGGGCAGCTGACGATGAGCGGCCACGGCTCGAGCAATGGGAGGGCCGTACCAGCGGCCTATCCGCCGCCTGTCGACTCGCGCAAGGAGTTCATCAAGCGCGGCCTCGACTCCGAGGACGAGCTGATCGAGGTCGGCGTGGTGATCGTCGGCGGCGGCACCGCCGGGCTGGCGTGTGCCAACCGTTTGCTGCAGCTGCTCGCCGACGATCCGGAGATGATGGAGCGCCTCGGCGAAGTGCCCGTGGCGGTGGTGGAGAAGGCCAAGACCTGCGGCGGACACAACCTTTCCGGTGCAGTCATGCGGCCGGGGGCGCTCGAAGAGCTGTTCCCGGACATGACGCGCGAGGACTGGCGCAAGGAGGGCTTCGCCTTCGGCGAGGTCACGAAGGAGTCGGTGTACATGCTCACCGGCCCGAAGACCAAGCTCCCGGTCCCAATCCTGGCGGTGCAGAACTTCAAGAACCACGGCAACGAGGTCGTCTCGGTTTCAGCGATGGCGCGCTACCAGCAGCGCCAGGCCGAGGAGGGCGGCGCGTACATCCTCACCGAGACCTCCGCCACGCAGCTGATCGTCGAGGATGGCGCCGTCGTCGGCGTGCGCTCCGGCGACAAGGGTCGCGGCAAGGACGGCGAGCCGCTGGGCAACTTCGAGCCGGGGACCGATATCAAGGCGCACGCCACAGTGCTCGCGGAGGGCTGCTGGGGCCATCTGACGGGCGCCGCGATCAAGGAGTTCGACCTCGCTGAGGGACGCGAGCCGCAGGTGTGGGAGCTCGGCGTGAAGGAGGTGTGGAAGGTCAAGAAGCCACTCGACCGAGTGATCCACACGTTCGTGCAGCCGTGGCCGCTGAAGGTCGCTGCCAAGTACGGACAGCTTGGCGGCACCTGGCTGTACCCGATGAAGGACGAGAAGACGGGCGAGGACCTCGTCTCGATCGGGTTCGTCGTCGACCTCAACTATCGCGACGCGACGACGTCGGCCCATGACCTGCTGCAGACGTTCAAGACGCATCCGCTCGTCAAGGGCATCCTTGAGGGCGGCGAGCGAATCGCGTGGGGTGCGAAGGCGCTTCCGGGTGGCGGGTACTGGTCGATGCCGAAGCTGTCGATGCCCGGTGCGGTGCTCGTCGGCGACGCCGGCGGGATGGTGGACACAGCGGCACTCAAGGGCGTCCACCACTGCATCAAGTCGGGGATGCTCGCGGCCGAGTCGATCTACGCGGCGCTCAAGCGTGGTAGCGGCGACCTGTCCGATTACGAGGAGATGGTCGAGAAATCCACGATCGGAACCGAGCTCTACCAGGTGCGCAACACGCGGCAGGCATTCCAGAAAGGCTTTCTCGTCGGCAGCCTGCTGGCGGGCCCGTCGATCATGTCCAAGGGCAAGGTTCCGCCAGGCCGGCAGGAGTGGCACCGCGACGATGCCGAGCCGATGTTCGTCGGTGACACCAAGGACCAGTACCCCAAGCCCGACGGCAAATACACCTTCGACAAGCTCTCATCGGTGTTCATCACCGGCAACGCCACCCGCGACGACGCGCCCAACCACATCCGCGTGCGCAAACACGTTCCGCGCGAGATCGCCGAGACGTGGCGCTGGATGTGCCCGGCTGGCGTGTACGAGATCCCCGAGGATGCGCCTGAGCATGGCGAGGTCGACGTGATCGTCAACTACACCAACTGCGTGCAATGCGGCGCGATCACCGCCAAGGGCGGTCGCCTGACGACCCCAGAGGGGGGCGACGGACCCCTGTACCAGATCACCTGAGCGGCGTCGCTCGCTCGGAGTCGGAGACGTACGCCGGCGTCGCTGCGAAACGACTGCTGGCTTTGAGTGTTATGAGGATGTGATGAGAGCGATGTCCCCGAGTGGACGTGCCCGGCGCGCGGTGCTCACTCACCCGATGCTCACGCTCGCGCTCGCCGCCGGCGTGCCATCGTTGGCGCTCTCGCCCGCAGCGATGGCGGGCACGAAGGCGGCCGTGTCAGCGACGGTCGCCGTCCGGGGAGTCGCCAGCGCACGGACCGTTTTCGACCGTGGCAGCGCTCCTGCGAGCGCCAAGCCGATCGCGACCGCCGCGCTCACGCAGTGCGCCACCGCGACCATCCCCCAAGCCGAACGTTCAGCGACGTTTGCAGGGGAAATGACCGCCGTCCTGGGCAGCGCGCGCATGCAGATGCGCATCGACCTCGAAGAGCGAATCCCCGGAGAAACGCAGTACCGGACGGTCAACGCTCCCGCCCTGGGTGTGTGGCACACCTCGACTCCCGGCGTGAAGGTCTTCACGCACATCCAGCAGGTGTCGAACCTCTCAGCGCCGGCGTTCTACCGCGGCATCGTGCGCTTCCGCTGGGTGAACGCCAGGGGCCGCGTGATCAAGGCCGAGCAGCTGCGCACCGCCCGCTGCGAACAGCCGGCCCCGCCGTCCACGACCGGTGAAAGCGCTCCCGCCGCCGCGCCCAGCGCCACCCCCGGCACGGCCGGCGCCGGCGCTGCGACTGCGTGATCGTCGCGTCTGACCCGCGGCCCGCTAGAATCGAGCGACGATGAAGGCAGAGATCCATCCCAACTACGTCCGCGCGCACGTGCGTTGCACGTGCGGCAACGAGTTCATCACGCGCGCCACCCAGGACGAGCTGCACGTGGAGGTGTGCTCCAACTGTCACCCGTTCTACACGGGTCGGCAGAAGCTGATGGACACCGGTGGCCGCGTCGAGCGCTTCCAGCGCAGGGTGGCCAAAGGCCGCCTGCACCAAGCGCGGTCCGCGCAGTAGCCCGATGGCAGGCGCCGTGGCTGACCCCGCGGCGCCGGCAACGCTGCTCGAGGGCGACGGCGAGCTGAGCGCCCAGCGCGACGCGCCCGTCGGCGGGCAGGCGGTGATCGAGGGCGTGATGATGCGCGGCGTCGCCAACTGGGCGGTGGCCGTGCGCAAGCCCACCGACGAGCAGTTGCGCGAGGACAATCGTTCGTCCGAGGAGGGCGCCAAGGGCGAGATCCAGGTCACCACCTACCCGCTCGATTCGGCGATGAAGCGCCACCGTGTGCTGCGGCTGCCGATCGTGCGCGGGGTCGTCGCGCTCGGCGGATCGATGGTGATCGGATTCCGCGCGCTCGAGATCGCCGCCAACGCACAACTGCCTCCGGAGGAGCGCGATAGCGAAAGCCGGCACAGCGACGGCGAGACCGAGGAGAGCGACGGCACCGCCCAGCAGACGCAGGAGATCCCGCGCGTGGTGTGGGCTGGCACGATCGTGGTCGCGGTGGTGCTCGCGATCGGGCTGTTCTTCCTGCTGCCCGTCGGCTTGACCAGCCTGGTCAAGCACCAGCTCGGCTCCTCGGTCCTGTTCTGGGTCGTCGAGGGTGTGATCCGCACCACACTGTTCCTCGGCTACATGCTCGCGCTCTCGCGCGTGCGCGACCTGCGCCGCGTGTTCGAGTACCACGGCGCCGAGCACAAGACGATCTCCTGCTACGAGGCGGGCCTGCCGCTGACGCCTCACAACGCACAGCGCTTCTCGCGGCTGCATCCCCGCTGCGGCACGAGCTTCCTGCTGGTGGTGATGATCGTCGCGATCTTCGTGTTCGCGCCGATCGGGCTGCCGGCGTGGTACTGGCTGATGGCCACGCGCGTGCTCGGAGTGCCGATCATCGCGGGCGTCTCCTTCGAGCTGATCAAGTTCGCCGGGCGCAACCGCAGCAGGCCGTGGGTGCGAGCGGTGATGTGGCCCGGACTGAAGCTGCAGCTGCTGACCACGCGCGAGCCCGACCTCGATCAGCTCGAGGTAGCGATTGCCGCTCTGAACGCAGTCCTCGCGCGCGAGACCCCCGGCCAGCTCTCGGCAGCCGACCTGCTCGGCGTCGAGGTCGTCGCGTAGAAGACTCCGCAGCTCATGCTCTAGGGTGTGCCGCGCCGGACGACGGCGGCACCGTGACCATGACGATCATCGACAACCCAGTCACGCTCACCGCTGCTCGGTCATGAGATCGCTGCGCCCGAGCAGAGTCCGAGCTGCACTGCGGCGCAGGCGGATCCGGCTGCGCGAGGCCGCACTCAGCGCGACCGTATCCCCGCGTTACTTCGCGCGCGGATACCGCTACGCGCGAAGCATCCCGCCCGCGGAACAGACGCCCGCGCCCGCCCTCACCGCTCACGTCAACCCGCTGGAAGATTATTTCGACGCGCTGAGCGAGGGACCCGGCATCCACAAGTGGAGGCACTACTTCGACATCTACCATCGACACCTGGATCGCTTTCGCGGCAGACCGGTGCGTATCGTCGAAATCGGCGTGTTCGGCGGAGGATGCCTGCAGATGTGGCAGGAGTACTTCGGCCCGGACACCTACATCTACGGGATCGACGTCGATCCGGCGTGCCGGGCGCTGCAATCCGAGAACGTGGAGATCGTTATCGGAGATCAGGCCGACCCCGAGTTCTGGCGCTCATTTCTGGAGCGCTGCCCAGACATCGATGTGGTTATAGACGACGGCGGGCACGAGGCGCACCAGCAGGCAGTGACACTGGAATGCCTGCTGCCTCACATCCGCCCCGGTGGTGTGTACGTATGCGAGGACATACACGGCGCATTTCACTACTTCCACTCATTCCTCGACGGCCTCACCCGTCCCATCAACTCGATCAAGGGGCCCGAGCATCGCAATCCGGCGCTCGCGTTGCACCAGCACGTGGCGTCGGTTCACCGTTATCCGATCCTGACTGTGATCGAGAAGCCAGCCGTGAGCCCGCGGAAGTTCACAGCTCCCCGGCATGGAACTGAGTGGCCCGCATGGGCCTGGCAGGAGGAGTAAGAACCTAAGCCTGAGTCGAGCGACAGTCGCTGGTCGTAGCCCGTCATACCGCCTGTGCAATGATCCCGTCCATGCCTCCCCAGCCCGTGGCAGAAGGAGCGCCCCGGGTGGTAGTGGCCATAGCTACCTACAACGGCCGCGAGCTACTTGAGATCGTGCTGCCGTCGCTTCGTCGGCAGACCTTTCGAGACTTTCGCGTCGTGGTTGTCGACGACGCTTCAAGCGATGGAACGGTCGAGTGGCTGGCCGAAGACTGGCCGGAGGTCGAGGTGGTCGCACATCCTCGAAACCTCGGCGTGAGCGCTTCGCTGAACGCCTGCCTACGCGCGGGCCCATCCGAGTTCGTGGCGCTCCTCAACAACGACGTCGAGCTCGACCCGGACTGTCTCGGCGAGCTCGTCGCTGCCCTGACGGAGCACCCCGAGGCCGGCGCATCGTGCGGGAAGCTGTTGAACTACGCTCGGCGCGAGATGCTCGACGGGGCCGGGGACGTCTACAGCTGGGGAAGTTGGGCTCGGCGCCGCGGCAAGGGCAGGTTGGACAAAGGCCAGTTCGACACGCCGGAGGAGATATTCAGCGTGTGCGCCGCCGCCGCCGTCTACCGTCGAACCGCACTCGACGCGGTGGGCCTCTTCGACGAGCGCTTCTTCTTCAACTACGAGGACGTCGACTGGTGCTTTCGTGCACAGCTCGCCGGCTGGGGCTGCCGCTACGTACCCTCCGCGGTGGCCTATCACATGAGCAGCGCCACGCTCGGCACAGCGATGACCGAGTCCAAGCTCTACAACACCTGGCGCAATCAGATCTGGGTGGTGGCCAAGAACTACCCGGCATTTGCGCTGGTGCGCCACGCGCCCGAGCTGGCTCACACGCAGCTGCGCTATCTCAGGCTCGCCGTGCGCATCGGCCGTCCCTCGCTGTGGCTGCGCGTGTGGCGGGACGCGCTCGTTGGCATGCCGCCGATGCTCGCCGACCGGCGGCGGATCCAGGCTGCGCGGACACGTAGCTCAGCGGAGCTTGAGCAGCTGATAGGAGCCGAGCGGTGAGCGCTGGTGAGCGGCGAGCCACGGTACGCTCGCACGAGTGATCGAAGATCTCGTCAAGCAGATAGAGGCGCGCTTCGCCGAGCTGGGCGCGCAGATGACCGACCCCGAGGTGATCTCCGACAGGGAGCGTTACGCGGAGGTCGGCCGCGCCTATAGCCAGCTCGAGCCAGCGGCGACGCTTGCGGCCGAGTGGCGCCTGGCCCAGGACGACGCCGCAGGCGCGCAGGAGCTGCTGTCGGAGATGGGCGAGGACGCGGATATGCGCGAGGAGCTCGGCAAGGCGCGCCGGCGCATCGAGGAGCTCGAGGAGCAGATTCGCGTGGCGATGGTCGAGCGCGATCCCAACGACGACAAGAGCGTGATCGTCGAAATCCAGGGCGGCGCCGGCGGCGACGAGGCTAGCCTGTGGGCGGCGGACCTGTACCGGATGCTCGCGCGCTACGCCGAGCGGCGCGGCTTTCAGCCTGAGCCGCTGGACATCGGCGACGGCAAGTACACATTTGCGATCAAATCTCACCCGCCCGACGGCGCCTACTCGGTGTTCAAGTACGAGGGCGGCACCCACCGCGTCCAGCGCGTGCCCCAGACCGAGTCCCAGGGCAGGATCCACACCTCGACGGCGACCGTCGCGGTACTGCCGGAGGCCGAGGACGTGGACGTGCAGATCGACCCCGGCGACCTGCAGATCGACGTCTACCGCTCCTCCGGTCCCGGCGGCCAGTCCGTCAACACGACCGACTCGGCCGTCCGCGTCACGCACAAACCCTCGGGGATCGTGGTCTCGATGCAAGACGAGAAGTCCCAGCTGCAGAACCGCGAGAAGGCTCTGCGCGTGCTGCGCGCACGGCTGTACGAGCGCGCGCTCGCCGAGCAGCAGGCCGAGCTGGCAGCCGACCGGCGCTCGCAGGTCGGCACCGGCGATCGCGCAGAGAAGATCCGCACGTACAACTACGGGGAGCGGCGCGTGACCGACCACCGCATCAAGCTCACCGTGCACAACCTCGACCAGGTGCTCGAAGGCGAGCTCGACGAGTTGACCGATGCCCTGCAGTCCGACGAGAAGCGCCGGCGACTGGAGACACAGGCGCTGGCCTAGCCTCGCGCGAATCCTCCGTGCGGGCGCCGCGCCGCGGCTGTGCATCGGACGCTCGTGCCATCCTCCTGAGCTGCCGATGCCCGCGCTCCCCAATACCGGCACGCCTGTGCGAGACGCGCTCGAGAGCGCGATCACCGCGATCGCCGCCGCGGGCTGCGAGACGCCCCGTCTGGATGCCGAACTGCTGCTGGCGGACGTGCTCGGCGTG
The DNA here is from genome assembly GCA_035939335.1 of Solirubrobacteraceae bacterium. GTDB lineage: Bacteria > Actinomycetota > Thermoleophilia > Solirubrobacterales > Solirubrobacteraceae > Palsa-744. The sequence goes on from DASZFY010000038.1 coordinate 22,065, forward strand.
CGGCGTGAGCGACTGCTCACAGACCCCGACATGGCCGTCTCAGGACCCGCCGTGCGCGCCTTTCAAGACGCCGTGCGCCGGCGCGCCGTCGAGCGCGAGCCGGTCGCCTACATCCGCGGGCGCCGCGGCTTTCGTCGTATCGAGCTGGCGGTCGACGCCCGCGCGTTGGTGCCGCGCCCCGAGACAGAGTTGCTCGTGGAGGTCGGGCTCGGGCTTCCCGCCGGGGCGCGCGTGCTCGATGTCGGCACGGGCAGCGGCGCGGTGGCGCTGGCGCTGAAGGACGAGCGCCCCGACCTGAACGTCAGCGGCAGCGACATCAGCACGCGTGCGCTGGAGCTCGCCGCCGAGAACGCCCAGCGCCTGGGGCTCGACGTGCAGTGGCTGCACGCCGACCTGCTCACCGACGTGACCGAAAGCTTCGACGCGATCCTCTCGAACCCGCCGTACGTGGCGGAGTCCGAGCGCTCGACGCTCGCACCGGAGATTCTCCGCCACGAGCCCCCCGGCGCGCTGTTCGCGGGTCCCGACGGGCTCGCCACGATTCGCGCGCTGCTCGACCAGGTCGCCGAGCTCCCCGACGTGCGCTTCCTGGCGCTCGAGGTCGGCGCCGGCCAGGCCAAGCCGGCCGCCGAGTTGACGCGCGCGGCGGGCTTCGACGCGATACGGTTTGAACGCGACCTCGCCCGGATCCAGCGGGTTGTCGTCGCGGAGCGGCACAGGGAATGACTGCGAAAATCGACGAGCAGCAGAAGCTCAGCGAACAGGACGCAAGGCGCCTGGAGCAGTGTGTGTCCGGCGGCGGCGTCGCCGTGTTCCCGACGGACACCGTCTACGGCGTATGTTGCGACCCCGACGACGAGCGTGCGGCGAGGTGCCTATACGCGCTCAAGGGACGCCCCGCCGCGCGCCCCGCCGCTGTCATGTTCTTCGCGCTCGAGCCCGCGCTGGAGGCGCTCACTGAGCTCGAGCACGACGAGCGCGCGGCGATTTCGGCGCTGCTGCCGGGCCCGGTGACGCTGCTGCTCGCGAACCGCTCGAGGCGCTTCGCGCCGGCCTGCAGGGTCGATCCGGCGACGCTCGGATTGCGCGTCCCTCGCCTGCCGGAGCGCCTGCATGCGCTCGTGTCAGTCACCCGTCCAGTGATGCAGTCGAGCGCCAACCTCACCGGCGAACCTGACACGCGCTCGCTCGCGCAGCTGCCCAAGAGCATGCTCGACGGCGCCGATCTGGTGCTCAACGGCGGCGAGCTACCCGGCACGCCCTCCACCGT
>DASZFY010000039.1:0-17995 GCA_035939335.1 Solirubrobacteraceae bacterium
TGGCGTGCTTCGCACGCGAGCGACCGCGACCGGGCCGGCGCCGCAGGACGCCGCCCATCGACGTCCTAGTCGTGGCCGTGGTTCTCGCCGCCGGCCGCCGGCGGGCGTGACTCCTCGGCGAGCGAGGTGATTGTCAGCGCGCCACGCGCGGAGGACTCGAGCACGTCGGTGGCCTCCTCGAGTGAGCGGGCGTACAGCTCGACGAGCAGATGGACGATGATGCGCGCGTCGTCTTCGTGCTTGTGGAAGCGCACGTGCGTGAAGAACTCGCGCACGCCGTGCTCGCCGAAGGCGGCGTAGGAGAGCGCGTCGCCGGCCTCCGGGCCCGAGCAGCTCTCGACGTCTTCGGAGTCGACGGTGACGGTGCACGAGGCGACCCACGGCGTGCCGGCGATCATCCGTTCCCAGCGATCCTCGATTGGCTCGACGCGACCGTTGTTGAAGCCGAGGTGTGGCTGGTCGTGCATGCAGTCCAGGCACTGGACGACCGCCTCCTGGAGCTCGTCGACGACTTCCGCGCGCTCGCCCGTGTCGGGATCGATCTTGTGGATGCCCTCGTAGTGGACCTGGACCTCCAGGTCCTGCGACCAGCAGCGGTAGCAACGCAGCCAGCTGCGAGCGCTGGTCTCGGCCATTGAGCCCTCCATATTTGGCATTGTAGGCGCACAAGCACTGTCGGCCCCGTGTGGGCCACGCGAGTGTGCGCTGCGACCATGCCGGCATGCAGGCTGAGTCGTGCCCACGCTCTCGCTGGCCGCTCGGCACGGGCCTCGCGACGCGCGTGCTCGCGCTCCCCCAGGCCGCGCGCCTCAGCATCGTCCTGACGGCGCGGATGACTTCACTTCGCCGAGGGTGATAGCGTGCGCGTATTCGTGTTTATGGAACAAGACCTGCATATCGACTTTCTACTTTGGGGGTACGCTCATGGGCAGTTGTTGGTTCGCGTCGGCACCCGACGCTAACGGCCACGAGAACAGAGCACGCGGGTCCGGCGGCTGGCGAGACCGAGGTGGGCGTTGGGGGTTGAGTGTCCTAGCGACCTGCGTTGCGCTGCTGGCGTTCGGTCCACTCGCCACCGCACAGGCCGCTGGGACCTCATCGATCGAAGGGACCGTGACATCCGTCAAAGGTGCACCGCTGGCCGGGATCGAAGTCAATGCGGTCAGCAACACCAACCCAGGCGAAGAAGGATCGACGACGAGCCTAGCGGGCGGCAAATACACCGTGCCTGCACTGAGGGCTGGCAGCTACACGGTTCGGTTCACTAGCCCGACCGGCGTTTATCTGGAAAAGCTAGAGACGACCGTCATAGAAACCGAACCGGAAAAAGTCCTGCTCACCGCCGTCATGAATGAAAGCAGCTCGCTCTCGGGCAGGGTGACAAGCGCTGCGACGGGAACCGGGCTGGCGAACGTCGAGGTGGATGTCTCGGGCGCCTCTGGCTTTTACTCGGCGGCCACTGAAGCTAACGGCGACTATTCGATAACTGGTATGGCGCCGGGCTCCTACTTCGTCGAATTTTTCGGCCCCGGAACGAGCTACCTATCTCAAAGTTTTTCGGTGTCGCTCGTAGAAGGCAAACGTGAACTCAACGCCGCCCTGAGAGAAGGCGGCAAGATCTCGGGTACCGTTACGAACGCCATCACCCACGGCGGATTGGCAAAAATCATGGTCGAAGCAAGCGGCACAAGCGGAGGGTATGGCGTCGCCACCACCAATGCGAAAGGCGAATACACGATAACCGGCCTGCCAACTGGGTCATACAAGGTTTCGTTCGCCTGGGAATTCTCCCTAGCCGAATACAAAGCATGCGAAAAAGTGCCGCGATGCATACCGAGCTATGTCACGCAGTACTACAGCGGGCAGCCGTCTGCCGCTACAGCCAATCCGGTATCGGCGACCGAAGGCGCGCTGACCTCCGGTATCAACGCAGCGATGGTGCCGTCGGTGCCGACTAACACGACGGTGCCGGTAGTGTCGGGAACCCCCACGGTGGGTGGGCCGTTGTCGTGTACGAGCGGGTCGTGGACTGGAGAACCTGAACTTCCACTGTCGACAGGGTGGCCCCTGACCTCGCCGTTCGGCTACCAGTGGTTGCTCGAAGGCGTGGCGATAGCCGGTGCGACTTCGAATACCTTCGTCGTGCAGGCGGCGGATGTTGGGCACAGCCTCGTCTGTGAAGTGACCGCAACCAACGATGCCGGCCACGCCAGCGCCAAGAGCGCCTCTTTCGCGGTGGTGAAGCCGGTACCCGTCATTGAGATCGCGTCGTCCAAGCTGTCTGTCTCGAGACGTGCGACCAAGGTGAGCCTCGCGTGTGCGAACGCGGCGTGCGCCGGGTCGGTCCAGGTAGTCGAGACGATGGTCACGAGGCATCGAAAAGGCCATAGGACAGTCGTCAAGAAGGAAAAGCTGGTTGTTGCAAGCGGCGCCTACTCGCTTGCCGCTGGCCAAACCGGAGTGGTCGTGCTGCATCTGACGGGCGCGGGCAAAGGAAGGCTGGCCCGTGCACCTCATCACCGCCTGTCCGTTACGGCCGTTGCGTCGGTCGTGGGCGGTACGCAGGTGGCAAAGGCGGTGCAGCTGGTCTCCTAGCTCCACAATCAGGACCCGGCGCCCCTGTCTGCCTTCCCCCTGGACAGGGGCGATCCGGCTGAAGTCGGAGTAGCGCCATGCCAATCCCGTGCCGCGCTCGGACGCCGTCGAGGAGGGGCGCTCGCCGACTGCGACAGGCTACCCGAACGTGAAGTCGTAGCCGGTCACGCCGTCGGCGAATCGCAACGAGAGGTGATGCTGCTCGTCGCCGGGGAGCGAGACAAGCGAGTACAGGCGTTCGCGGCGGACGGTGACGACGCCGTCGTGGACGTCTTCGCCGGAGTCGGTGGCGGAGATCGGATGCCCATCGAGCAGCACGTGCACCGACAGCGGGCGTTCGCCGGGTGAGCTCAGGACGAGGTACGCGCGCTTGGCCTTGAACTCGAGGTCGACGCCCGCTTGGGAGATCGCTTCGGCCGGCTGCCCGCCGATCCTCCACGTGCCGCTGTAGGCGAAGTCGTTGAGCTTTAGTGCGCCTGTGGGTGCAGGCCCGTAGGCGTGCGTGCCGGCTTTCGGCCCGTCGATCCAGCCCTGCCCTCGCAGAGTGCCCATGTACGTCTCAGGAGTCGCGATTTCCGAAGGCACCACCACGTCGCTCGGGTGGCTTTTGCCACCGACCTGGTAGCCCGCTTCGGCGAGCAGCGCCCTGATGGCCGTTTCGGTCTTGCCGTAGTCGCCCTCGCCGAACGTCGCGTAGCGGACCTTCCCCGTGGCGTCGATCAGGTAGTCCGCCGGCCAGTATTGGTTGCCGTACGCATTCCACGTGCCCATATTGTTGTCCTGGGCGACCGGATAGCGCAATCCGAACTGTCCGATCGCGTCGGAGACGTTGCTCGCGTCCTTCTCGAACGCGAACTCCGGTGTCTCCACGCCGACGATCGTGAGGCCGTCCTTGGCGTAGGCGGCGTTCCACGCCTTCAGGTAGGGCAGCGTGCGGATGCAGTTGATGCACGTGTACGTCCAGAAGTCGACCAGCACGACGCGCCCGCGCAGCGACGCGAGCGTCAGCGGTTTGTCGCCCGGCGTGTTGAACCAGTCCTCGGTTTCCGTGAATTCCGGAGCCGTGCCGAGCACGGACAGCGAATGGGCGTCGGCCAGCAGTGTCGCCTGGCTCGCGTCGCGGGCGGCCACGTGGACCTTCGAGGTGCTGGACCCTTCGCAGTCGGATGATCCGTTGGCGGCGACGAACTTCGCTTTATGGCCGGTGATCTCATCCAGACGGCTGGTCACCGTTTTCGAGCACTCGAGCGACGCGGTGATGTTGAAGTCGGGGATCTTTTCGGCGACGAACTGATCGAAGCTCACGTCGAGGCTGGTGACTATCGCCACCGCAGTCAGGATCATGATCGCGCCGAGCACGCGCTGCAGCATCGGTCCGCGCCCGGCTTTGCGAACCCTGTCGAACACCCGCCTGCCGCCGAGCGCCAACGCGAGCAGCACGATCGCCGAGCCGGCGGCGTACGCGAGCCCGATCACGATCGTTTTGCCGGAGGCGGCGCTGACGGAGATGACCGCCGCGAGGATCGGGCTCGCGCAGGGGGTGTAGACGAAGCCGAGCGCCCCGCCGACGAGCAGCCCCGAGAGGAACCCGTCGCCGGTCGTGCGCGGACCGAAGCGCGCCAGTCGCGACAGCGGCGCCTCAAGACGCGCGGCCACGTTCGGCATCAGCAGCGCGAGGCCGAACACCAGCAGCACCACGACCGCCACGTCGCGCAGCGGATCGCTGCCAAGGCCGACGCCGTCGACCACGCTCGCCAGCCCGACGACCGTCACCGTGAACGTGATAGACAGGCCGAGCACGATGCCGAGCGGCCGTCGGCGGCCGCCGACGCTGCCGGCCGACAGCAACGCGGGCAGCACCGGCAGCGCGCACGGCGACAGGGCGGTGCCTGCTCCTGCGAGCACGGCGAAGATCACGAGAACGAGCATCGGCTTGTCTTACAGTCTCGCTGGCGCCCGTTGCGTTACGCGCCGATCCACAGGCTCAGCGCCTGAGGATCACGTACACGGTGGTCGCCGCGAACGCCATCTGCCCGAACGCGAGCGCCGTGCCGAGGTTGATCGCTCCGAGCGCGCCGGCGAGCGCGCTGGCGAGCACGAACGCGCCGAACATGATCAGCAGGTTGCGTCTCATGCGAGCTGCCGCTCGAGCGCTGCCACGAGCGCTGGCACGTCCATGCCCGGGTCCTGCTCCGCCAGGACCGTGAGGGCAGCGCGGCGGCCGCCGAGCGCTTTGAGACCCCGTGCGCCGTGCTCCACGGCGAAGTCCGTCAGCGCCCCCGCGCGCCGCGCCGCCACACGTCGTGCGCCGACGTCGAGCCCCGCGCGGTGCTCGTCGAGCGCGGCCACCAGCTCGTCGATGCCGCTCGGCGGCGACAGCGCCGAGACCGCCACCACGCGCGCCTGGCTCGAGCCGAGCGAGCGCAGCGAGGCGACGAGGTCGCGCCTGGTTCGGGTGGCGATCTGGCCGAGATCGGCCTTGGTGACCACGAGCACGTCGGGGATCTCCATGATCCCCGACTTCAGGAACTGCAGCACGTCGCCGCTGCCCGGTTGGACGACCACGGCGACAGTGTCGGCCACGTCGGCGACGTCCGTCTCGGCCTGCCCGACGCCGACAGTCTCGATCACGACGATGTCGAAGGCCGCAGCGAGCGCTTCGGCTGCGCCGCGCGTCGCCTGTGCGAGGCCGCCCAGTCGCTCGCCCGCGGCGGTCGAACGGATCAGCACGCCGCGGTCGGCGGGGTCGAACTCGACCCGCGCGCGATCGCCCAGCAGCGAGCCGCCCGAGCGGCGCGAGCTCGGATCGACGGCCAGCATTGCCACCGTGCGGGTGGGTGGGCCTCCATTCCGCCACGCGCGCAGTAGCGTCGAGAGCAGCGTCGACTTGCCCGCCCCCGGTGGCCCAGTCACGCCGACCACATGTGCCGGCGCCTCGCCTCCGAGCGCTGACGGGGAGACCTCGCGCAACAGCGCGGACGCTTGCTCGCGATCCGCGGGCGCGGTGCTCTCCAGGAGGTTCAGCGCCGCTGGCGCCGCGCTCAGGTCCCGCTCGCGCAGGCGCGCGCCGAGAGCGGCCCCGACCACGCCCGCTGGGCGCGGTGCCCCGCTCACGCCGCGCCGTTGGCGGATGCGCCGCCGGCAACGACTGCGGGCCGGTCTGCGCCTGCTCCCACGATCGCGACGATGTCGCGCATGATGCGGTTGATGTCGAAGTCCTTGGGCGTGTACACGGCGGCGACGCCCGCGTCGCGCAGCGCCGCGACGTCCTGCTCGGGGATGATCCCGCCGACGACCACCGGGGCGCTCACGCCCGCCTCGTGCAGCGCGTCGATGACCGCCGGGATCAGCTCGCGGTGCGAGCCCGACAGGATCGACAGGCCGATCACGTGTACGCCCTCCTGCAGCGCCGAGGCGGCGATCTGCGCCGGTGTCAGGCGGATGCCTTCATAGACGACGTCCATGCCCGCGTCGCGTGCGCGCACCGCGATCTGCTCGGCGCCGTTCGAGTGGCCGTCCAGCCCCGGCTTGCCGACGAGGATCTTGGGCCTGCGCCCGAGTTTCTCGTGTAGCTCCGAGACCTCGCCGCGCAGCTCGTCCAGCTCGCTGTCCGAAGCGATCGCAGCGGCCTCGCCGACGCCGGTGGGGGCCCGGTAGCTGCCGAACACCTCGCGCAGCGTGTGAGCCCACTCGCCGGTCGTCGCGCCGGCGCGCGCGGCGGCGATCGTCGCCACCATCAGGTTCTCGGCGCCATCCTCCTCGCGCGCGACCGCGGTGAGCGCCGCCAGCGCCTCGTCCACGGCCGCCTGGTCGCGCTCTGAGCGCCAGCGGCGCACGGCGTCGATCTGCTCGGCTTCGAGCGCGGGGTCGACAACCAGGATCCCGCCCTCGGCGTCGGCGGTGAGTGGCGATACCTCGGTCTCGGTGAAGCGGTTCTGCCCGACCACGATCTGCTCGCCGGTCTCGATGCGGCGGATGCGCTCGCGATGGGAGTCGACTAGCGCGGCCTTCATGTAGGGGACTGCCTCGACCGCACCGCCGTGCTCTGCCACGACCGCCATCTCCGCACGCGCGCCCTCCAGCAGCTCCGCCACCAGCGCCTCCATCACCTTGGAGCCCTCGAAGATGTCGGGGTACTCGAGGATGTCGGTTTCATAGGCGAGCACCTGCTGGATGCGCAGCGACCACTGCTGGTCCCACGGGCGCGGCAGCCCGAGCGCCTCGTTCCACGCGGGCAGCTGGATCGCGCGTGCGCGCGCGTCGCGGCCGAGCGTCACCGCGAGCGCCTCGAGCACGATGCGCTGCACGTTGTTCTCCGGCTGGGCCTCGGTGAGACCGAGCGAGTTGACCTGTACGCCGTAGCGGAAGCGCAGGTGGCGCGGGTCCTTCACGCCGTAGCGCTCGCGTCCGAGCTCCTCCCACAGGATCGACATCGCGCGCAGCTTGGCGTGCTCCTCGACGAAGCGCACGCCCGCGTTGACGAAGAACGAGATGCGCCCGAACACCTGCTCGAGGAGCTCCGCCGGGACGCGCTCGCGGGCGGCGTCCAGCACCGCAATCGCGTTGCTCATCGCGTAGGCGATCTCCTGCACCGGCGTCGCGCCAGCCTCCTGCAGGTGGTAGGAGCAGATGTTGATCGGGTTCCACTTGGGGACGTGCTCGACGGTGTAGGCGATCATGTCCGCGATCAGCCGCATCGAGGGCGCCGGCGGGAAGGCGTAGGTGCCGCGCGCGAGGAACTCCTTGATGATGTCGTTCTGGGTGGTGCCCTGGAGCTGCTCTTGGGCGACGTCCTGCTCCTCGGCGGCGACGATGTACAGCGCCAACAGCCACGCGGCGGTCGCGTTGATCGTCATCGACGTGTTCATCTCGGCGAGCGGGATGCCGTCCATCAGCGCGGCCATGTCGCCGCGGTGGGAGACCGGAACGCCCACCTTGCCCACCTCGCCGCGGGCGAGCTCGTCGTCGGGGTCATAGCCGGTCTGCGTGGGCAGGTCGAAGGCCACCGACAGGCCCGTCTGGCCCTTTTCCAGGTTGCGCCGGTACAGCTCGTTGGAGGCCTCCGCTGTGGAATGACCCGCGTACGTGCGCATCATCCAGGGCCGGTCGCGCTCGGGCAGCCGCGCTGAGTGCTCGCCGCTCATGCAGTAATTGTACGGTCGGGCCGCGAGCTTTATCCTGCGGGCAATGGATCAGACGCTCGAGAAGCCGCGCACGCGCGGTCCCGGCGGTGGGTTGGGCGGCGACTGGAGGGTGATCGTCTGCAACGACGACCACAATACGTTCGAGCACGTCGCCCGCACGCTCGCGCGTTTCATCCCCGGAATCACGCCCAAGCGCGGCATGGAGATCGCCAACGTGATCCACGCCTCCGGCAGGGCGATCGTCTACAGCGGCCAGCAGGAGCCCGCCGAGCACTACTGGGAGCAGCTGAAGGGCGCCGGCCTGACGATGGCCCCCCTAGAGCAGGGCTGAGAGGACCGCGCCCTCCCAGGGTCGCGATCAGGCGATGTCGACCGCGGCGCCGTTGCCGTGGCCGTTGCCGCCGGCTAGCTCTGCGTCTGCAATGGCGCCGTGTGCGGTGTGGTCCCACCAGCCGTAGAGCACCGGCACCTGGTACCAGCTCGAGTGGCTTGCCCTGAAGAAGGTCATCTCGTCCCCCGCCCAGTAGCGTTCCCAGTCGAGGTATTCCTCGAAGGCGGCCAGCTGCTGGAAGCGGTAGCGGTCATCGCGCTGACGGTAGACGTCGTATGAGCTCGCGCCGTATCGCAGCGCCACGGCCGCGACCTCGTTGAGGGCCCGCTCGAAGTCATCGCCACGGAAGCCGGTTGCGTACCACGGGATGATCACCGTGCCGGCCATCAGGCTCCCACCTCCGCGTGGATCGCGCCGGGGCCATCGGCGGTCTTGCCCTGGCCCTCGGAGTCGGCGCCGACGAGGATCGAGATCTTGCCGAGGTGCCTGTTTTCGAGCATCAGCTGGTGCGCTTCGGCGACGCCGTCGAACGCGAGCGTGCGCCACAGCACCGGACGGATCTGGCCGCTCTCGATCAGCTCGTTGGCCTTCATGCACTCGTATGCGTTGGCGAAGTGCGAGCCGAGGATCTCCTTCTGCTTCATCCACAGGTAGCGCACGTCGAAATCGAGGTTGTAGCCGGTGGTTCCCGCGCAGATCACGACCTTGCCGAACGGCTTGACCGTGAACACCGAGGTCGGGAAGGTGGCCTGCCCGACGTGCTCGAAGACGATCTCGGGCGCATCGCCGAGGATCTCCTTGACGCGCTTTGAGAATTCGCGCGAGACACCGAAGCGCGCCTTCTCCTCCTCGGGGGTCTCCTTGCCCGTGCGCATCATCCCGGCGAAGTCGCCCCGGTCGATGAAGTCGACGGCGCCCAGGCGCTTGACGAGCTCGCCCTTCTCGGGCGAAGACACGACACCGACGCAGTGCGCTCCCGCGGCGGCGCACAGCTGGGTCGCGAACACGCCGAGGCCGCCCGCGGCGCCCCAGATCAGCACCTTCTGGCCGGCCTGCAGCTTGCAGCGCGTGATCAGCATGCGGTAGGCGGTGAAGTACACGAGGCCGTAGGACGCCGCCTCCTCCCACGTCAGTGCCGCGGGCTTGTGCAACAGCTGCTGGGCCTGCACCTTTGTGAACTGCGCGAACGAGCCCCAGGTCGTCTCATAGCCCCAGATCTTCTGCGACGGCGCCGCCATCGGATCGAGGCCGTGGACCTCGGGATCCTCATAGGAGGCCTGGTTGCAGTGGACGACGACCTCGTCGCCGGGCTTCCAGCGCGTGACGCCCGCGCCGACCTTCCACACGATCCCCGATGCATCGGAGCCGCCGATGTGGTGGCCGAACTCGGGGTGGTCGCCGTAGCGCATCACCGACACGGGCTTGCCGAGCGCCGCCCACACGTTGTTGTAGTTGACCCCCGCGGCCATCACGCGCACGATCACCTCGAACGCTCCCGGCTCGGGGACCTCGATCTCCTCGACCTGGAAGGCGTCCTTCGGTTCGCCGAAGCGCTCCTCGCGGATGACCCACGCGGCCATCGTCTTCGGCAGCTCGCCGGGCTCGGCGTCTACGGCTGAGACTTGTTGCAGATCGATTGCCACGTGCTCTTGAACCTCGTCGGTAGGAAACGGGGGAACGACCCAATCCTACAGCGCGTCAGGCGGGCGGGAACGGCAGAGCGAGCACCACGGCACTCGTGCCGTGCTCGCCGACGCTGATGGCGTCCCCCGGCTCCGCCTCGCGGCGCACGAGCGCGAGCGCGATCGGGCCGAGCCGGGGGGAGAGGACGGTGCTGCCCACGTGTCCGACCGGCCGCTCGCCCAGCAGCAGCTCGTCCCCCGACGCCGCGGGCTCGGACAGGCGCAGGCCGCGCAGATGGCGGTTGGGCTTGCCCTTGTAGTGCAGACGCGCGACCGTCTCCTGACCGACGTAGCAGCCCTTGGTGAAGCTCACCGCACGCTCGTTGAGCCCCGCCTCCTGGGGGATGACGCTGTCGTCGAGGTCGATTCCGTAGCGCGGGCGTCCGCGCTCGACGCGCAGGCACTCGGCGGCCTGCTCGGAGACGGCCGGCGCGCCGCGTGCGTGCAGGGCGGCGCTCAAAGCCTGTGTGTCGGCGGCGTCGCAGATCAGATCGACGCCCAGGTCGGTGCGCACGGCCAGCGCTTGGATGCCGTCGAGCTCGACACGCGCGTTGGCGTGCTCGTGCGCCGCCAGTCGCTCGGCGCCGGCGAGCGCCGCCGCGTCGGGGCCGATCAGCGACAGCAGTCCGCGCTCGACCGTGCGCTTGTGGAGCTCGACCTCGTAGCCGACCTTGAAGCGGCGGATCATGTCGAACAGGCCCTGCAGCGCCACGCGCTCGGTATCGAGCAGCAGCTCGGCCGGAGCGGCCGCCTGCTCGCCCGCGTCCTTGTTCTCGTACTCGGCCTCGACGTCGTCGCCGACGGCCAGGATCCGCAGGTCGCCGAGCATCTTGCCCTTGTGCGTGAGGAAGGCGGCGTAGCAACCTTCGCCAGGGCGCAGCGTCATCAGCTCGTTGGTGACCTGGCCGTTGAGGAACTCCAAGGCTCCCGACCCGCTCAGCGTGAGCTTGCCGCGCTGCGAGCGGTCGACCACGCCGCAGCGCTCGAGCAGCAGTCGGTAATCGCCGGCGAGGGTGCCCTCGCCGTGGTCCGCAACCGTGTCCGCGCGTGCGCTGGTCATGGCTTCGAGAATAGCCGCGCTAGGCTTCGGGCCAATGGCTCTCGCCGAGGACTTCCAGATGGTCGTCGACTCGCTGCCCGAGGACTGGACGGACATCGAGTTCGATCTGCGGATTGCCGATGAGTCGCGCTACGTCGAGGCGGCGCTGTTCCTGGCGACGTGCAACGCCCGCCCGTTCTCCCACCATGACTGGCACTGGCGTGTGCTGGTGGCCCATAGCTTCGGACACGCGGCTGCGGCGCCGACCGTTCACGGCGCGCTCGCGCTGCTGGACGAAGCTGGCATCGAGGGTGAGCTGGTCGTGCGCGAGGTGCGCAGCGGACGTGTAGAGGTCGTGCAGATGTGGGGTCGCCCGCAGTCCGCGCGCGAGGAGTTTCGCCGCCTCCGGGCCCAGTAGAGATGGCGCGTGTGCTCGCGCTCACACGCGACCTGCTGTTCGGCTCGCAGGTCCAGGGGGCGCTGACGCTGGCGGGACACGACGTGGAGCTGCTCGGCGACGAGGCGCGGCTGAGAGAACGGCTGATCGACGCCGCGCGCCCCGGTCGGCCGGCGGCGGGCGTGCTCGTTGTCGACCTGACCGACGGCGATCTCGACGGCGCGTCGATCGTCGAGGCGCTTACCCGGGAGGGCGGGCTCGACGGGATGCGCACGCTGGGCTTCTACTCGCACGTCGAGGTCGCAGCACGCGAGCGCGCCGAGCACGCCGGCTTCGACACGGTGGTCGCGCGCTCGCGCATGGCGCGCGAAGGCGTCGCGCTGGTGGAGGGACTGCTGGACGCTTAGGCTCTCCGCACAGGGGCCTCGGCGCGGACTACGGACTAGCTGACGCAGCCCCGAGCAAAGGAGTAGCTTCGAGCTGGGGCTGGTCATCGAGCCGGGGCCCGCGACCCGCCCTGCGACCGTGCCCGGTCTCACAGGGCCGGGGTCCAACGCTCGACAGAAGGAGCGTCATGCCTTACATCACCGTTGGCCATGAGAACTCTGGGTCGATCGACCTGTATTACGAGGATCACGGATCGGGAACGCCGATGGTCCTCATCCACGGCTACCCGCTGAGTGGCCGCGCGTGGGACAAGCAGGTTCCCGTTCTGATGAAAGCCGGGCACCGGGTGATCACATATGACCGTCGGGGGTTCGGGAAATCCAGCCAGCCGACGAGCGGTTACGACTACGACACCTTCGCCGCAGACCTGAGGACGCTGATGGACGAGCTCGACCTGCGCCACGTGACGCTGGTTGGACACTCGATGGGCACCGGCGAGGTGACGCGCTACCTGGGCACCTACGGCTCCGAGCGCGTCGAGAAAGCGGTCCTCGTCTCCCCGATCCCGCCGTTCGTGCTGCAGGCCGACGATAACCCCGAGGGGCTGCCCGCCAGCCTGTTCGACGGGTTCGTCAAGGAAGCGATCGCAGACAGCCCCGCGTTCCTGAAGGGCTTCCTGGACGGCTTCTACAACATGGACGTGTATGCCGGGACGCTGGTCAGCGAGCAGGCGTTCCAGGCCAGTTGGAATCTGGCGAGCACAGCGTCAGCGACGGCTGCGGTGGCGTGTATCCAGACGTGGGAGACGGACTTCCGTCAGGACCTCCCGAAGATCGACGTGCCCGTGCTGGTCGTGCAGGGCGACGCCGATCGGATTCTGCCGCTTGAGAAGACCGGTAAGCGCTTGCCGGGTTTGATCAAGGACATGAAGCTCGCCGTGATCGATGGCGGGCCGCACGCGATCGCGTGGACTCACGCAGAGCAGGTCAACACGGCGTTGCTCGAGTTCATCGGGGCGCGGGCGCCGGCGACACAGGCTTGACACCTTGCTCCGCACGCTCTGCCGCTTGCTCGGCGGCGATCGGGTCGAGCGGCACGAGCGCGGCATTGGGCAGTCGCGTGAATGGAACGCCGCCGTCGCCGGCGCGGCTGGCGAAGGCGGCGCGGATGACCATCCCGTGGCAGACCACCAGCGCGGGCAGCGCGCCGGCTTCGACGTCGCGCAGCGCGGCCTCGACGCGCACCTCCTGCTGGGCGAAGGACTCGCCGCCGGGGAACGCGAAGGAGGGCTCGGCGGCAGCGAACGCGTCGAAGCGCTCGGGCGTCTTGGCGCGCACCTCGGCGAACGTTAGGTCGGTCCAGGCGCCGGCGTCGGTCTCCATCAGGCGGGCGTCCTCTTTGGGCTCGAGGCCGATTCTCGCGGCGACGATGTCGGCGGTTTCGCGGGCGCGCAGCAGCGGGCTGCACCACAGCGCGCGAAAGTCGTAGCCGGCGGCTCGCTCGGCGAGCTCGGCCGCTTGAGCGCGGCCGGTGTCGTCGAGCGGCACTTCCTGCTGGCCCTGGAAGCGACCCTCGTGGTTATAGGCGGTCTGGCCGTGGCGGGCTAGATATATGCGGGACTGCGCGGTGCAGGACACGGGAGCGGAGCATAGTTGCCGCGCGATGCCGGCCCGTGACACCGCAGGTCGCTGGCGACGCGCGAGCTTCGGACACGGCGCAGTCAGGCCCGCGCCGCTGTCGTCATAGACTCATGACCATGCGTCGCCGGGTGACCTTCTCGCGCAACCTGACGCTGTCGCTGTCGCGGACGTGCCGCTGCTACTGCAAGTACTGCGCGTTTGCTACCCACCAGGCGCACCTGTACGCGCCGGAGGAGGTTCTCGAGATCGTCGACGGCGCCGCGCGTAGGCAGGTCAAGGAGCTGCTCGTGCTGACCGGCGAGCGGCCCGAGGTCAACCCCGAGGTCGCTGCGTGGTTGCGCTCCTACGGCCACGAGGACTTCACGTCGTATGTAGCGTGGACGTGCGAGCGGGCGCTCGAGCGGGGCCTGTTGCCGCACACCAACCTCGGCGTGCTCTCACGCGAGGACCTCGCGCGGCTGCGCGAGGTGACCGCGTCGCAGGGCCTGATGCTCGAGTCGATCTCCGAGCGGCTGATGCAGACCGTGCACGCGGGCTCGCCGACCAAGCACCCGGCGCGGCGCTTGGAGACGATCCGCGCGGCGGGGGAGCTGAAGATCCCGTTCACGAGCGGCATCCTCGTGGGGATCGGGGAGAGCGAGCAGGAGCGCGTCGAATCGCTCGAGGCGATCGCGGCGGTGCACGCCGAGCACGGCCACATCCAGGAGGTGATCCTGCAGAACTTCGTGCCCCATCAGCGCTACTACGGCCAGGAGCCGGCGCAGATCGCCGATGCTGCCGCGCGCGAATACTGGCGCACGGGTGTGGCGGACTCGCGCCCGGAGCTGGCGCTCCCCGACTGGGCGTGCCCGGTGAACATCGAGGACATGAAGCGCCTGATCGCCGAGACGCGGCGGCTGATGCCGGACGTCGGCATCCAGGTCCCGCCGAACCTCGCCGACTGGTGGGGTGAGCTGGTCGCCGCGGGAGCGACCGACCTCGGCGGCCTCAGTGCCAACGGCGATCACATCTCACCCGAGCACCCGTTTCCCTCACCGCACCAGGTGCGCAAGCAGCTGCAGAGGGACGGCGTCGCGCTGACCGAGCGGCTGTGCGTGTATCCGAAGTACATCGACCCCGAGTGGGTGGCGCAGGGCGTGATGGACACGATCAAGGTCAAGTACTGGAGCTTCATCCCGCGCCGCGGCTCCGGCCGTACCGACCCGAGCGCAAGCGGTGTCCCGCCGATTCGCCCGGACCTCGTCGCCGGCGCCACCACTCGCGCTCGTGACGGGTTCGCACTGAGCGCGGAGCAGCTTACGGCGATGTTCGCCGAGACGCGACCGGAGGCGATCGAGGACATGCGCCAGGCCGCTGACGAGCTGCGCGAGGAGCTGGCGGGGGAGCTGGTGACGTTCGTGGTCAACCGCAACATCAACATCTCCAACGTGTGCACCGTCGGCTGCGCGTTCTGCGGCTTCGGCCAGGGCAAGCGCTCTCCGGACGCCTACGAGCACGACGAGCATGAGTTCGTCGCGCGCATTCACGACGCGCTCGAGTTCGGTGCCACCGAGCTGTGCATCCAGTCGGGCATCCATCCCGACTGGGCGCTGGAGGACTACCTGGGATGGCTGCGCCTGGCGAAGGCCACCGCCGCGGACGCGGGGGCGGAGCTGCACCTGCACGCATACAGCCCGATGGAGATCGCGCACATGTGCGACATCTCGGAGATGGCGCCCGCGGAGGTGTTCGCGCAACTGCGCGACGCGGGTCTCGGCTCCACGCCGGGCACCGCCGCGGAGGTGCTGCACGACGGCGTGCGCGAACGCATCTCTCCCAACAAGCTCCCCGTTGCACGCTGGGTCGAGATCATCGAGGCCTCGCACGCGGCCGGGCTGCGCTCGACCGCCACCGTCATGTTTGGCCATATCGAGGAGCCGTGGGAGCTCGCCGAGCACATGCGCGTGATCCGCGAGCTGCAGGAGCGCACCGGCGGCATCACCGAGTTCGTGCCGCTGTCGTTCATCCCCTTCCAGACGCTGCTCGGCCGCACGCACGGGGTGGAGGAGATCTCTCGAGAGGAGAACCTCAAGCACACGGCCGTCTTCCGCCTCGCCCTCGGACGAAGCGTGACGAGCGTGCAGGCGAGCTGGGTGAAGATGGGACTCGACGCCGCGACCGAGTCGCTGCGCTGGGGCGTCAACGACCTCGGCGGCACGCTGATGGAGGAGTCGATCAGCCGTCTCGCCGGCAGCTACCACGGCACTCGCTTGGAGCCCGAGCAGCTGGTGGCCGCCGCGCACGACGCCGGACGCCCGGCGGCCGAGCGCACGACGCTGTACGAGATCAGGCGCCGCTACCCGACGCTCGTGGCCTCGGTCGCGTGATCGTGGGCGGCGCTCTGCGCCGTCACGCGAGCACTCGCGGAGCGCCCGAGGCGGGCGACCTCGTCGTCCATCAGCGGCAGTGTGCGTCTCGTGTCGCGCCGGCTGAGCAGCTCCATCGTTTTTGACGTCAGTGCCGGCTTCAGCCAGCGCAGCATCCCGACCCAGCCGGGCACGTTGACGCGGTTCGCGCGTCGCTCGATGCCGCGCACGAACGCCTGCGCGCACAGCTCCACCGACGTCGTTGCGCCGAGCGGCCCTGGAAGCGACTCGAGCATCTCGCTGAAGGCGTGCAGGTCGCGCTTGGCGTCGCGCACCATCGGCGTGTCGATCCAGGACATGTGCGCGCTCCCGACCGCGACGCCCTGATAGCCGAGCTCGAGGCGCAGCGCGTTGGCGAAATGCTCCACGCCGGCCTTGCTGGCGTTGTACGCGGCGAGACCGGGAGCCGCCGCGTAGGCAGCCTCGGAGGAGACCACGAGGATGTAGCCCCTGCGCCGCAGAACCTCCGGCAGCGCCGCACGGACTGTGTGAAAGACGCCTGTGATGTTGATGTCGATGACGCGGCGGAAGATCGCCGGATCGACAGTCGCCACCGAGCCGTAGCTGGCGATGCCCGCTCCCGCGATGACCACGTCGATGCCGCCGAAGCGCTCGACGCCGTGTGCCACCGCCGCCTGCATGTCGGCCAGCTCGGTGACGTCGCCGGCGATCGAGGTGGCGCTGTCCTCGCCGAGGCGCTCCACCAGCTCGCGCAGCGGCTCGGGGTCGAGGTCGACGAGCACGACCTTCGCGCCGCGCGCGACCAGCTCACCGGCCGTCGCCGCGCCGACACCGCGCGCGCCGCCGGTGATCAGCGCCACCCTGCCCTGCAGAGACATCCTCACCGCCACACCACAACCATACACTCGCTACAGCTCGAGCAGGAAGCGCTCGACCTGTTCCAGCAGTAGTTGGTGGTAGGCGATGCCGAAGCGCAGCGTCGCCTCGGCGCTGGCGCGTTGCGCGGCGCTCCAGCCGAGCTCCTGCGCGATCGAGCCGCCGCCGCCCTGCATGTCGGCGAGCAGGCCCTCCAGCTCGCTCAGCTTGGCCTGGTGCCATTCGCGCCTGCGGGTGAAGATCGCGTGGGGCTCGGCGCCGGCGAAGATCTTCAGCATCCCCTCGTCGCGCAGCTCGGGCGGCGCGGACTCCGGTGAGTCGGCCCATTCGCGCAGCGCCAGGCGCCCGCTGTCGGTGAGCGAGTAGAGCTTGCGCCGGCGCCCACCGGACTCCCGGAGCTCGGACAGGAAGCCTCCCTGGGCGAGCCTCGTAGGCTCGCTGTAGATGGTCGTATGGGGCACGTGCCAGAAGTTCTCGATCGACTGCTCCAGCGCGCGCTTGAGGTCATACGGAGTCGCCTCGCCGAGCAGGTCGAGCAGGCTCAGCACCGCGTAGGAGGTGCTCGTCAGACGTATCTGCTTGCTTTTCATAGTTCCATCGGTATAGTGCGGGTCGAACTATAGTTGGGGCGAGGTCCTTCGCCCTGAACCGATCGACGCGCGCCCGCGCGGGAGGTGGCCGAGGTGGACGATCAGGAACATTCGCCGGAGATCATGCCTGACGTCTCGGAGCCATACGACGCGGCGATCGTGGGGGCGAGCCTCGCCGGTTGCACCGCCGCGATCCTGCTCGCCCGCGCCGGGGCACGGGTGGCACTGATCGAGCAGCGCCCAGATGCGAGCGCGTTCAAGCGGATCTGCACGCACTACATCCAATCCTCGGGAGTGGCCACGCTCGAACGGCTCGGCCTGCTGGAGCCGATGCTGGCGGCGGGGGCGCTGCGCTCGCGGGGGCGCATGCGGACGCGCTGGGGGTGGGTCGAGCCGCCGGTCAAGAGCTCTGTGCCCAGCGGCGTGAACCTGCGCCGCGAGCATCTGGACCCGATGATTCGCGCGATGGCCGGCGAGACACCGGGAGTGGAGTTGATCCTGGGTGTCACCGTGGACGAGCTGCTGCGCGAGGACGGGGCCGTGTGCGGGGTGCGCGCACGCGACCGCAGCGGCGAGACGCTGGCGCTGCGCGCGCGGCTGGTCGTCGGCGCCGACGGCCGCGACTCGCACGTGGCCAAGCTCGCGGGGGTGCGCACCAGGACCGTGCCGCACGGGCGCTTCGCCTACGGCGGCTACTTCGAAGGGCCTGCGCCGGAGGGCGCGCCGGACGCCTCGCTGTGGCTGCTCGACCCGCACATGGCCGCCGCGTTCCCGACCGACGGCGATCTGACGTTATACGCGGTCATGCCGACGAAGGATCGCCTGCCGGAGTTCCGCAGCGACCCGCTCAAAGCGCTCACGGAGTTCGTGGCGGCCGTGCCCGACGCGCCGCCGATCCTCGCCTCGCGCCTGGTGGGGCAGATAACCGGCAAGATCGACATGACGAAC
>DASZFY010000040.1:0-11496 GCA_035939335.1 Solirubrobacteraceae bacterium
CAGCACGCCGCCTGGTGTCCGCTTCGAGGAGAACGTGCGCGACTACGTGAACCGGAAGGCCAAACACGTCGCCCACGGGCGGCCTGTCGCCGGTGTTTGCCGCATGCGCTCATCAGGGATCGACGTACTCCAGCTCGCAGACCTCCTGCTCGGGGCTGCGGTCTACGACTGCAAGTACGCACAGGGACTCGTAAAATACAGGGCGAAGCTTAAGATGCTCGCGTACATAAAGCAGCAAACCGGGGTGCCAACGTTTGTTGGCGGCTACACGGACGAGCGCATCAACGTCGCAGAGTATGGAGGCTAAGACAGACCCGCGCAGGCCATGGACCCTACGGTCGACGCCTGCGCGTAGTCACGCTATCGGCAGAACCAGACAGGACCTTAACGAAGCGAAGCAGGCCATGGACCCTACGGTCGACGCCTGCTTCGACCCTCAATATAGCCGATTTCGAACCTCGGGAAACCTAGAAACTCTAGCAAGCCCTCTAGACGGACTCAATATCGCCCGCAAATGGCCAGTTTCTTAGTCTAGAAACACCAAGGGGCCCCTCGGGGATTTCGAACTGATCCCCCACCTCGCAAGCCTCTGGCACAACTCATCAGCCGGCAGGATCCGCTTCTACAGTCGCTTGATACCCTGCTCGCTGCATGGGCCGAACGCACGTTCCACCTGTTACAAAGTAGCTCGGTGCAGTTGGGCTTGGTTACAGGGTTTTCACAGGCTGCTACGATCGTCGTGTAACGATCTTTCGCGTAAGGGGTACAAACAGGTGTTCGTAAGCCCCCGCTCCTCGCAACCGGCGAGGAAGAAATAGGAGCCACCCAAGATGCCCACCGCACCGACTTCCACCAAAAGCTCCAAAGCCACGACGAAAGCGCGCAAACCCGCTTCGGCCAGGTCCACGTCCGCGAAAGCCGCAAGCACTCGCGCAGGCGCGAGCGGTACGACGCAGGCGAAAGCGACGCACGCCAAGGGCGCGCGCACCCGCGCAACACACCAGGCCGAGGCGGCCGTCAAGCAGGCGCAGACGGCAACGCGCGAGACCGCAGACGTGTTCGGCGACTATGCCGAGCGCGCGGTGCTGATCCCGGTGGGCGCGGCGCTGATCGCCCGCGAACGCATCGTGTCCACCGTGAACGACACGGTCTCCACGTACGCGTCGCCGTCGAAGACCCAGGCGCAGCTGCGCCGCTTCGAGCGTCGCGGCCTAACGGCGCGCAATCGTCTCGAGCGCGAGGTGCGCAAAGCGCGCGTGCGCGTCGAGCGTGAACTGCGCCAGCGCAGGCGCAGCATCGAGAGCACGGTGAGCGATCTGGAGGAGCGTCGCGACTCGCTGACTAAGAGTGCGGACGATCTCGCCAACCGCGTTCCCGAGCTGGCGAACAAGGTCCAGGAGCGGATCCTGAGCCTGGTCTGAGAGACACAAAGCTTCCCCCGCCCGGCCCGAGAGGGGCCGGAACCGCGGGACAGTCTGCCGGCCTCATATCCCGCCGGCAGTGGTAGCACCCTCTCCTCCCTCGACCCGCGGGCGGCCCCCACCGCCCGCGGGTCTTTTTTTGCGCAAGCACGAACCGTCTCAAGGGTCAGAAACTGCGCGTGACTTGGACTTGCCAAGTCCAATTGATTGAACTAGTCTGACATCATGCTGCACCAGGGGGCTGAGCGGCGGGGAACGGACGCACGCGTGTATCGCGCGTGGACACCGCTGGCTCGAGCGCTCGCGGCGACGGGCGATCGCTGGACTTTGACGGTCGTGCTCGCGCTCGCAGCCGGCCCCATGCGCCTCACCCACCTGCACCGGCGCCTGCCTGGCGTGAGCACGAGCGTCCTCGAGAGCCATCTGCAGCGGATGGTCGCGGCGGACCTGATCACCCGCACCCGCCGCGAGAGATCGCGGCCACGAGTCGAGCTCGAGCTGACCGATGCTGGACACGAGCTGGTGGCGATCGCGGGCATGCTCGCGCGTTGGGGGATGCGCAACCACTGGTCGGAGCCAGCAGACAAAGAGCGAACCGACGTCGGCGCCCTGCTGCGGATGCTTCCGACGCTGATCGACGAGCATCCGGGGCTCCCTGAGGGGGCGACGGTTGAGGCGCGGGTCGCCTCCCCCCACGCGCTGATCGTCTTCTCCTATCGCGTCGAGGGCGGTCGCCTGCACATCGAGGGCGTGGTGGAGGACGAGCGCGCCATGCCCCAAGGCGTGTTCGATCGTGCCGATGGCGTCGGCGGGCAGCTACCGGGCGACGTCGGCCCCCTGCCGCCCGCCACCGTCTGCCTGCAGGGCGATGAGCGGGCATGGATCGCCGCGCTCGGCCCGGCCGGCGACTACACGCATCTGCGCTTCTACGGCAAGACCAAGCTCGCGAAGCAGGTGCTCGACGGGCTGCCGCGCCAAGCGCGCCCTCCCGTCTAGCTTGCCCGCGATCATGGGGCCACCGTCCCGGGCTCTTCGCCGGCGCGCAGGCCCTGCCTGGGCGCCACGGCCGCGTTTGTCACAATGGACCGCGTGACCGACAGGGACCAGATCCTTAAGGCGCTCGAGGTCGTGATCGACCCCGAGCTGCACCGCTCGATCGTCGAGCTCGACATGGTGCGCTCGATCGAGCTCAGCGCCAACGGCGTCGTCGACGTGACCGTCTCACTGACCACACCCGGCTGCCCGATCAAGGGCCACTTCCAGACGTCCGTCGCCCAAGCGGTCTCAAAGCTCGACGGCGTGACGCACGTGAACGTCTACTTCGACGTGCTCTCAGACACGCAGAAGCAGGCCCTGCAGCAGAAGCTCGGGCGCGGCAGCCTGCCCGAGGGCGCGCTCGCACAGGTCGCAAACGTGCTGTGCATCGGCTCGGGCAAGGGCGGCGTGGGCAAGTCCACGCTCACGGCCAACCTCGCGGCGGCGCTCACCGGCGAAGGCAAGCGCGTGGGCGTGCTCGACGCGGACGTGTGGGGCTACTCGATCCCGCGCATGTACGGGCTCGGCGCCACCCGCCCCCCGGTCTCCGCACAGCGCAAGATCGTCCCGCTCGAGTCCCACGGCGTGAAGGTCATGTCGATCGGCTTCTTCGTCGAGGAGGACGCCGCCGTCGTGTGGCGCGGCCCCATGCTCCACAAGGCGCTCACGCAGTTCCTGCAGGACGTCGAATGGGGCGCCCTGGACTACCTGCTCGTCGACCTGCCGCCCGGCACCGGCGACGTGTCGATGACGCTCGCGCAGCTCTTGCCGCAGGCGCGGTTCATGATCGTCACCACGCCGCAGGCCACCGCCCAGAAAGTCGCGCGGCGCTCGGCGCACATGGCGCACAAGGTCGACCTGGAGATCGGCGGCGTGATCGAGAACATGTCCAGCTTCACCACGCCGTCGGGCGAGCGCTTCACGATCTTCGGCGAGGGCGGCGGCCAGGAGCTGGCCGACGAGCTCGACGTGCCGCTGCTAGGCAAGGTGCCGCTGACGATGCCGCTGCGCGAGCACGCCGACAGCGGCGTGCCGCTCGTGATAGAAGACCCCGACGACCCCGCCTCGCAGGCCATCCGCCACATCGCCCGCGGCCTGATCGCGATGTCCCCCGCCGCGCCCGTCGAGCTGCCTGTGCTGCCGCTCGTCGAAGTCACGCCCGCCGGCGTCGCAGCCGGCAACGGCAACGGCGCCTCAGCGCCCGCGCCCGCCGACAGCCCCAAACCCGTGGGCATGTCGTTGCCGATGGCCTGAGCGCCTGTATCGTCTGCGACATGGCAACTCAGGACCAGCAGGCGCAGCCCGCTGCGCCCGACGATGGCGCGCTCGCGTCGTCCCCGGACGGTGCGGTGGCATCGTCCCCGGACGGCGCGGTCGAATTCGACGAACGCCGCAACAAGATGGAGCGGCTTCGCAGCGAAGGCATCGACCCCTACCCGCCGGTAAGCCTGTGGAACACGCGCACGCGCATCACCGACGTACTAGCCGCGCACGACGCAGCCGCGCTCGAGCACGGCGAGCACCCCGAGCTGAGCTACCAGATAGCCGGACGGATCATCTCGCGCCGCGGCCACGGCAAGACGGCGTTCCTCGATATCCGTGATCTGTCAGGCTCGATCCAGGCAGTAGTCCGCGTCGACGCGCTCGGGCAGGAGACGTACGACCGCGTCCTCGGCCTTGACATTGGAGACATTGTCGGCATCGATGGTGTCATCTACGTCACCCAGCGCGGCCAGCTCGCGCTCGCGGTAAAGGAGTGCACGCTCCTCACGAAGACCCTGCGCCCGCCGCCGGACAAGCACCACGGCCTCGGCGACACCGGCACGCGCTACCGCTACCGCGAGCTCGACCTGCTCGCCAACGACGAAACACGCGAGCTGTTCATCACGCGCCACAAGATCGTGTTCGAGATCCGCAAGTGGCTGAACGAACGCAACTTCATCGAGGTGGAAACGCCCGCGCTGCAGTCGCTCGCCGGCGGCGCGGGCTCGCGGCCGTTCACCACGCACCACAACGCGCTCGACCGCGACCTGTACCTGCGTATCTCCGTGGAGCTGTTCCTCAACCGCTGCATCGTGGGCGGCATGGAGAACGTGTACGACATGGGCAAGGTGTTCCGCAACGAGGGCATCTCCCCCAAGCACAGCCCGGAGTTCACGATCATCGAGTTCATGTGCGCGTACTCCGACTACAACGACGTGGCGACGGTGACGGAAGAGATGTTCCGCGACGTAGCCCAGGCGGCGATCGGACGCACAACGATCAAACGCAATGGCGAAGACATCGACCTAGCCAAGCCCTGGCGGCGCGTGACGATGCGCGAGCTGATCCTCGAGCGCTTCGGCGTCGACTTCATGGATTCGTCGCGCGAGGAGCTCGCGGAGCTGCTCGACGCGCCGATGGACCCGAACGCCACCTGGGCGGAGGTCGTCGCCGACATCTACTCGGAGAAAATCGAGAGCACGATCAACCAGCCCACGCACGTGTTCGACTTCCCGCTCGAGCCGTTCCCGATCACCAAGCGCCACTCCGTGCACCCCGAGCTGGGCGAGCACTTCGACGCTGTGATCGGCGGCATCGAGCTCGTCTCAGGCGACACCGAGCTCAACGACCCGGTGGACGAGTGGCAGCGCTTCGTCGACCAGCGCAAGCGCCGCGCGGTCGACGACGGCGACGTGCCGCACCCCAACGACGAGGAGTACACGCGCGCGCTCGAGTACGGCTACTCGCCGACCGCCGGCGGCGGCATGGGCGTCGACCGCCTGGTGATGATCCTCACCGAACGCGACACGCTGCGCGAGGTGATCCCCTTCCCGATCGTCAGGGACATCCGATGAGCGGCTCCGCTGCGGCGTCAAAGCTCGATCTGGACCCCGGCGTCGTGGAGGCGTGCCGTGCTGCCGCCAAGAAGATCGCCGACGGAGTGGCGGAGCAGATCGCCGGGCGCACCACCGTGTCGGTCGAGCGCAGCGTCACGCGCCTGCTCGGCGTCGACGGTGCCAACGACCTCGACGTGCCGCTGCCAAACGTGCTCGTCGACCACGTCCACGAACACCGCGGCCTCGGCCGCGGCGTCGGCTTCTGGCTCGGCAACGCCATCATCCAGACCGGGCGCTCGCCGCAGCAGATCGCCGAGGCCGTCGACGCCGGCGAGCTCGACCTGAGCACGCTCGAGCTCGCGGAGGAGGGCGCCATCCGCGAGCGCGTCACCGAGGAGACCGCCGCACGGCTGCGCGAGATCCGCGGGCGTTTCGAGGAGCGCCGCGCCATGCGTGAGCGGTTGGGCGAAGCCGCCACGCCACTTCGCTACGTGCTCACCGCCACGGGCGACGTGTACGAGGACGTGGTGCACGCCAAGGCCGTCGCGCAGGCCGGCGGCGACATCGTCGCGGTCATCCGCTCAACGGCGCAGAGCCTGCTCGACTACGTCCCCTACGGCCCCACCACCGAGGGCTACGGCGGCACGTTCGCCACGCAGGCCAACTTCCGCATCATGCGCGAGGCGATGGACGAGTGGTCGGAGTCACACGGCCGCTACATCCGCCTGTCGAGCTTCTGCTCGGGCCTGTGCATGTCGGAGATAGCGGCGATGGGCGCGTGGGAGGGCTTCGACAACATGGTCAACGACGCGCTCTACGGGATCCTCTACCGCGACATCAACATCGTCCGGGGCCTGATCGACCAGCGCGTCTCGCGCATGATCAACGGCCACTTCGGCGTGGTGATCAACACCGGCGAGGACAACTACCTGCGCACAGCCGATGCGGTCGAAGCCGCGCCGTCGGTGACCGCGTCGCAGTTCATCAACCACCAGCTCGCGCTCGCCTCCGGCGTGCCCGACGCGCAGATCGCGCTCGGCGACGCGTTCGAGATCGACGTGCCCGTCCGCAACGGGCTGTTGTACGAGTGGGCGCAGGCGCAGCTCACGCGCGAGCTGTTCCCCGACTGCCCCGTCAAGTACATGCCCCCCACCCGCCATATGGACGGCAACCTGTTCCGCACGCACGCAGCAGACGCGCTGTTCAACCTCGTCACCGTCGCCACCGGCCAGGGCATCCAGACGATCGGCGTGCCCACCGAGGGCATCTTCACGCCGCACGTCCACGACCGCGTGCTCGGCCTGCAGAACGTCGACTACGTGTTCAACGCCGCCGCCGACCTCGGCGATGAGATCGAGTTCAAGCGCGGCGGCATCATCCAGACGCGCGCGCAGGACGTGCTCGCCGGCGCGCACCAGCTGCTCGAGCGGATCGCCGACGTGGGGCTGTTCAAGGCGATCGAGGACGCCAGCTTCGGCGACGTAAGCCGCAAGCGCGACGAGGGCCGCGGCATCGAGGGCATCGTCGAGACCGACGAGAGCTACTTCAACCCCGTGGTCGAGCTGATGCGCGGCGAGCGCCCCACGCCGCACGGCGAGGCCAGCTATGCGTAGCGAGGCCGGCCATGCGTGAGGTCGATCTGACCTCGGTGCGCCCCTACGCCGACCACCTCGGCGACGGGCTCGTGCAGATGAGCTTCACGCTCCCCGTCCCCTACTCGCTGGCGGCGCGCAGAGCCGCCCTGGAACTGGCCGCCAGGATGGGCTTCGAGGAGCCCGAGGTCGTCCACTACGAGCAGCTGACCGAGGGCTACACGTACTTCGTCATGTACGGGCGCTGCATGCAGACGGTCGACTTCGCGGCGCTGCAGGGCGAGGGCTTTGACATCGAGTACATGGGCGAGGACGAGATCGAGCACTTCGCCCAGACGCACATCGGCCGCCCGATCGTCGTCGTCGGCGCGAGCACCGGCTCTGACACGCACAGCGTCGGCATCGACGCGATGCTCAACCTCAAGGGCTACCACGGCCACCACGGCCTAGAGGGCTACCGCTGCTTCGAGACGCACAACCTCGGCAGCCAGGTCCCCAACAGCGTGCTCGTCGCCCGCGCGATCGACGTCGGCGCCGACGCGATCCTCGTCTCGCAGACCGTCACCCAGCAGAACCTGCACGTGCACAACCTCACCGAGCTCGTCGAGATCGTCGAGGCGGAGGGCAGGCGAGGCCAGATGATCCTCGCGTGCGGCGGCCCGCGGGTCTCCAACGAGCTCGCCAAGGAGCTCGGCTACGACGCGGGCTTCTCCAAGGGCACCGAACCGCACCACCTGGCGACGTTCATCGTGCGCGAGCTGGCGGCGCGCGCGGCCGCGCCAGCCTGATTCTGCTGAAGGTAGTCGGAGACGCCGCCGGTCGCGTGCTCGGTGCCACTGGCGGACATACGCGGCCTATGTTGACCCGTCTCGGCGCGTCGGTTAGCAATGCCTTCGATGCGCAATGCCACACTCAGCGTACGCTTGGCGCTGGCGACGGGGCTGACGGTCACGGCGATTGCGTTGGGACTTGTGCTCTCGCAGACGCCGCTGGTGCTTGCCGGCACCAACGGTGTGTCGGCCGGGTTCGCCGTCTCGGCTCTGAGCCACGGCGGGACTTTCTGCCAGCGCGGCGGGACGTTGCCCGCGGGCACGGTCGCGATCCGCGTGTCGCTGTCCGCGAACGCCGGCCCGCGTGTCAGCCTGCAAGCGCTCTCTGGGTCGCGGGTGGTGGCGACGGGCGAGCGCGGCGCTGGATGGGGGATCGACGAAACCGTCACCGTCCCGGTCGCGCGTGTCGCAACGACGGTCCGCGACACGCGCGTCTGCGCGACCGTCGGCCAGCCCGCTGAACCGATCCAGGTAAACGGCACGCAGGTGCGGACGGCCGCTGGCGGCGAAGCCGTGTGGCTGCGGCTGGAATACCTGCGGCACGGCACTGCCTCGTGGGCGTCGCTTGCGGCTTCGGTCGCGCACCGCATGGGGCTCGCACACGCGCCTGCCGGGACGTGGCTCGTTTTCCCGCTTCTCGCGGCGATGCTCGCCGTCTGCGTGCTCGCCTCGCGCCTGCTCATCTCGGATCTGCCATGAGCATCGCCGCGGCGCGTCGACCGCTCGTGCGGCTCGCCGTTCCGCGTCGCCTCGCGGCACGCCGGATCCCACGCACGGGCCTGCTGTGCGCGCTCGTGGCGTTTCTCAACGCGGCGTGCTGGTCTGTGATCACGCCGCCGTTCCAGGCGCCGGACGAGCCGTCCCATTTCGCCTACGTCCAGCTGCTCGCCGAAACGGGGCGGCTGCCAACGTCGTCGGGGTTCGCATTCTCCCAGGAGGAGGAAGCTGCGCTGTCCGATCTGCGCCAGTCGGAAGTGCGCTGGCATCCCGAAGTGAAGACGATCTCATCGCCCGCTCAGCTGCAGCGGCTGCACAGGGACCTCGCCTCGCCGCTGAGCCGCATCGGGCGCGGCGGCGCCGGCGCGGCGACGGGCGAGCCGCCCGCATACTACGCGCTGGCGACGATCCCCTACTACCTCGGCTCGGGCGGAACGCTGCTCGAGCGCCTCGAGTTGATGCGGCTCCTGAGCGCGCTGATGGGCGGGCTGACGGCGCTGTTCTGCTACCTGTTCGTGCGCGAGGCCCTACCTGGGGCCCCTTGGGCGTGGGCCGTCGGTGGGCTGGCTGTCGCGCTGTTCCCATTGTTTGGGTTCACCTCGGGTGCCGTGACCCCCGACGCGATGCTCTTCGCGGTTTCCGCCGCGACTTTCTACTGCCTGGCACGCGCGTTCAGGCGCGGGCTCGCGCGCAGGCTGGCGGTCGCGATCGGGGCGCTCACCGCCCTTGGTCTCCTGACCAAGCTCAACTTCGTCGGGCTCGTGCCCGGCGTGCTGCTCGCGCTCGCGATCCTCGCCTACCGCGGCGTGCGCCCGCGCGCCGGCGCACCCAGCTCCAAGCGGGCGCTCGGCTCGGCGACGCTCGCGAGCGCGATCGCACTGAGCCCAGTGTGTGTCTACGCGCTGCACAACCTGAGCCAGCATCGTCCGCTGTTCGGCCGCCTCTCCGAAGCCGTCCACCACTCGATCGCCGGCCAGTCGCTGATCGGCGAGGCGTCGTATGTGTGGCAGCTCTACCTGCCGCGCCTGCCGGGGATGGCGAGCTACTTTCCCGGTCTCTCACCCACTCGCGAGCTGTGGTTCGACCGCGCCGTCGGCCTGTACGGCTGGCTCGACACGGCGTTTCCTCCGTGGGTGTACGATTTCGCGCTCGTCGCAGCGGGCCTGATCGCGGCGCTCGCCGTCGGCGCGTTGATCGAGAAGCGCCATGCTCTGCGCCGGCGCGTTCCCGAGCTGGTCGTCTACCTCGTCATGACCGCCGGCGTGCTGGTCCTCGTCGGCGTCAGCTCCAACATGGCGGCGGCAGTAGAAGGCACGGCGTACGCCCAGCCTCGCTACCTGCTGCCGATGCTCGCGCTGTTCGGCGCCGCGCTCACGCTCGCCGCCCGTGGCGCCAGGCGCTGGGGGCCGGCGATCGGGTGCCTGCTCGTCATCCTGGTCCTCGCGCAGGATCTGTTCAGCCAGCTGCAGGTGATCGCGCGCTTTTACGGCTGACGTGCGCTTGGGTTCGTCGCGCCAGCCGGGACCCCTGCACAGCTCAGTCGAAGGTGAGAGGGTCTTCCGGCGGACTTGTACCTGCAACCGCATACTGCCTGCATTTCGGCACGACGAACCCCGGCCGACAGTCGGTTCTTGGGATCCATCTCCTCCGCCACGCCCGTATGAACTGGGCGAGTGTTCGCTTCTGCTGTTCGGCGGTCAGTTGCGCTTCGATCGCAGTACGCGCCTGCGCGAGTGACTCCTGGGTCGCGGGCGCGATGCGCGTGACCTCGAATAGCGAGTAGTCCTGATCCACCTTCACGGGGCCGGTGAGGATGTTTGGCTTGGCCGAGAAGATCGCCTTTTCGGCTTCGTGTGCGCCCGCGCCGGCAACCCGCTGCAGCGACTCCCTCAGGGTCATGCTCGCGAAGCTCCTCCCCGCTTCGATCTCGCCCCTTACCTTCCTCGCGGCTTCCTCGGTCGGGAGGTTGTCGATCTCGTAGTATCGCCGTTCTGCCGTCCCGAAGCGTCCCCTGTGCCGGGAGTAGTACGCCGCGATCTGAGCTTTACTGAGCTTGCGTCTGTCTCTCGTCACCCACCTGCGGAGCTTCGTCGCCGCCAGTTCGACCTCTAGTCGCAATCTGACGTCGGCGACGGCCTGGCCGGTGTCTCTCAGGAACGCCTGGAATCCCGCTTCTCCGTTGCGAAATAATTCGCGCTTCTCCTGTTCCAGGCGCCGCTCGCTTTCCCCGTCGGACACCTCGATCCCGTCCGCGGCGGCCTCGCCGATCACCCACTGCGAGGCGATCAGGAAGTCGAGCGCTCGCCACCGCAGCTCTCGCGGCGACAACGGTCGTTCCTTCGCCGTCACCGACATCCAATGCTCGACCGTGGCCCTCGTGATCGTGACCGCGCCCACTCGCACTGCGACCACGCTTGGGGTGCCGCCGCAAGCGGACAGGCCCGCGACGGAGATCAGGACGGCGCCCACAGCCAGGATCCGGTGCAGCGGACTCGGAAGCATCTCCATCGGTTACGGCACGGGCACCGTGGCCTATAGTTGTTTGTCTGCTTTGCAGTCGGGTGTGAGATATTCTGGTTTGCAGTTTGTTTTGGCGGTCCACTTTGCCGTGAATGTTTTTAGGTAGTTGTAGACGGCTTGTTCTTGGTGTTCGGGGGCGGCTTTGCTTTGCGTGCGGATCGATTGTACGAGTCGCGTGACGAGCATGTTGCGCTTGATGAGGAACCGCTCGTCTGCGGCGCTCATGCCTGTCGCGGCGAGGAACTCGTGGAACACCGTGTCCGTGGGGAATTCGCGGCCGACGAAGGTCGCCATTTCCCGGGTGATTTCGTTTTCGCTGGGGGTTATGTGCCGCGCTGCGTCTTCGGCGACGACCCACTCGTAGGTGATCAGGATTTCGAGGATGTGCCGTCGTGCGGTGAGATAGGTCAGCTCGCAGCGCGCCCTGAGCTGGCTCGTGGCTGGTGGCTGTTGGCCTTTGCCGAGCGGCCGCGCGGTCTGGCGCAGATGCGCGATGCACACGGTGTAGCTGGGTGGGTCGGGGACGACGCCCTTCGGCACCGGTCCTGTCGGCTTCGTTAAG
>DASZFY010000041.1:0-16602 GCA_035939335.1 Solirubrobacteraceae bacterium
GTGCCTCCGCCGCCTGGAAGCGCGGCGAGCCGAGTTCGGCGCACGTGCGGCGCAGCACCCGCGCGCGGGGGTCTTCGGCGCGGTAGATGCGGTGGCCGAAGCCCATCAGCCGCTCGCCGCGGTCGAGCGCGTCTGACACCCCCTTCTCGGCGTTGCCGCGCTGTTCGACTTCGTCGAGCATCTTCAGCACGCGCGAGGGCGCGCCGCCGTGCAGTGGGCCCGAGAGCGCGCCCACGGCAGCGGACAGCGCCGCGGCGACGTCCGCGCCGGTCGAGGCGACAACCCGCGCGGTGAAGGTGGAGGCGTTCATGCCGTGCTCGGCCGCCGACACCCAGTAGGCGTCGATCGCCTTGACGTGATCGGGGTTGGCCTCGCCGCGCCAGCGGATCATGAACCGCTCGGGGATCGTCGTGCCCTGGTCGATCTCCGACTGGGGCACCGGCGGCTGGCCGGCTTCGCGCGCGGACTGCGCGACGAACGAGAGGGCCATGACCGACGCGCGCGCGAGGTTGTCGCGCGCCTGCTCGTCGCTGATGTCGATCAGCTGCCCGAAGCCCCACTCGGGCGCGAGCATCGCCAGCGCCGACTGCACGTCCACGCGGTGATCGCCCGAGCGCACCGTCAGCGCGTGCGGTTCCGCGGGGGGAAGACCCGGTTTGAAGTGCCCGTCGACCAGCAGGCCCCACACCTGCTCGTAGGGGATCGCGCCGACCAGTTCCTCGATGTTCACGCCGCGGTAGCGCAGCGCGCCCCCCTCTTTGTCGGGCTCCGCTATCTCGGTGGCGAAGGCGACGACGCCTTCAAGGCCCGACTGGACCTCAGGTGCTGACTGAACCGCGCTCATGGCACTCGCTTTCTGGGCTTGATGCTTGACCGGTTGCTGTCTTGTGGACAGAGACACATCTTCGCAGGACCGCCCTCGCGAGTACGCTGCGCACGAGCGGCGATATCCCGGAGGAGGAGGAGCGGTGTCCGACAACGATCTGATGTTTCGTCCCGCGCTCGAGCTCGCGGGGATGGTGCGCGGGGGAGAGATCTCCGCGCGCGAGCTCGTCGAGATCTCGCTCGAGCGGATCGAGGAGCTGAACCCCGCGCTGAACGCGTTCGCGCAGGTCGACGCCGAGCGCGCGCTCGCCACTGCCGACGCCGTGCGCCCGGACGACGAGCGCCCGTTCGCGGGGGTGCCTACCGCGATCAAGAACAACCGTCCGGCGCAGGGGCTGCGCCTGACCTACGGCTGCCAGCTGATGGCCGAGAACGAGTGCCACTACGACCACAACGTCACACGCCGCCTGAAGGCCGCCGGCTTCATCGTCGTGGGCACCACCACGCTGCCCGAGTACGGCATCCTGCCGGTGAGCGAGGCGCGCATCTTCGGGCCCACGCGCAACCCCTGGGACCTCGGACGCACCCCCGGCGGCTCCTCCGGCGGAGCGGCGGCGGCTGTCGCCAGCGGCATGCTGCCAGTGGCGCACGGCAACGACGGCGGCGGCTCGATCCGCATCCCCGCGGCGTGCTGCGGGCTCGTCGGGCTGAAGCCCGCGCGCGGGCGCATCTCGTCGGCGCCCGAGCTCGGCGACTCGCCGCTGGTGGTCGACGGCATGCTCACGCGCAACGTCGCCGACACCGCGGCGATCCTCGACGTGCTCGCCGGCTACGAGCCGGGAGACGCCAACTGGGCGCCGGCGCCGGCCGAGCCCTTTGTCCGCCTCGCGGAGCGGGACCCAGGCAAGCTGCGGATCGCCGCCACGACGCTCCCTCCTACACCCGACGCGACGCTTGACCCCACGTGCGCGCAGGCCGTGGCAGACGCATCCGAGCTACTGCGCTCGCTCGGGCACGAGGTCGAGGAGGTCGATCCGCCGTGGCAGGTGGATGGCCTCTCGGAGCTGTTCGGCGCAGTGTTCTCCACCCACATCGCCCTGTCGATCGCCTACTCGGGCATGGTCGCCGGGCGCGAGCCGACGGCCGACGATATGGAGCCGATGAGCTGGGCGATCTTCTCGATGATCAACAAGCTCAGCGCCGTCGAAGGCCTGGGCGCGGACGTGCGGTTGCAGGCGTTCGCCCGACGCCTGGTCGCCTTCCTCGAGCCATACGACGCGCTGCTCACGCCCGCGCTCGCCGAGCGCCCACTGCCGATCGGCACGCTCGACACCGCCGCGCCCGACCCGATGTCGACGTTCACGCGCTCGGGCCTGTTCACGCCCTTTACTCCAGTGTTCAACGCCACAGGTCAGCCGGCGATCTCGCTGCCGTTGTACGAGGGTCACGAGGGCCTGCCGCTGGCCGTGCAGCTCGTCGGTCGTCCCGCCGGCGAGGGCCGCTTGCTCGCGCTCGCCGCGCAGCTGGAAGAGGCGCAGCCCTGGGCTGGGCGCCGGCCTACGATCTAGCGCACCTAGCGATTTACTATACATTTTCGCTAGTAGGTAGGCGAAAAACTATAATTTTTCGCTATTGTCATCGCCGTGAACGACTCTCAGCTCAGGCGCCTGCTGGCGGAGCGCAGTCCCTGGCGGGCACGGGCAGGCTGGCAGGCCGACGACCCAGACCTGCGCGCGGCTGCACGGCTTCCGCTGAGCTACGAGCCCGAGCCGCTCGCGGACATCCACGCGCCGGGGCTGTATGTCCTGCGGGGTCCCCGTCGTGTCGGCAAGAGCCTGGAGCTCAAGCGCGCCGTCGTGCGACTATTGGCGGAGGGCGTCGACCCGAAGACCATCTTCTACTGCTCCTGCGACGGACTCTCGAGGCAGGATCTTCGGCGCCTGGTAGCGCAGGGGCACAGCGTCAGCCGTACCCTGCCCGGCTCTCGCCATTGGCTGCTCGACGAGGTGACAGCCGTGTCGGGTTGGTCGCAGACGATCAAGGAGTTGCGCGATCAGGACACGACCTTTCGAGAGGCCTGCGTCGTACTCACGGGATCCTCGGCACGCGATCTGGAGCAGGCGCGCAAGGATCTGGCCGACCGCCGTGGAGGCATCGCCGACTCGGACAGGCTGCTGCTGCCGATGGGCTTCCGCGCGTTCTGCCGGGCCTTGGGAGGCCTTGATGAGCTGCCGCCGCAGGTGATCCGCCCCCAGGACTGTCTGACTCCCGGCGCCGAGCGGGCGATATCGGCCCTGGAGCCATGGAGCGACGCGCTTGCCGACGCGTGGGAGCTGTTCCTCGATGTTGGCGGCTTCCCGCGCGCCGTCGGCGAGATGGTAGGCAGCGGCGCGGTCAGTGACGGGTTCGTCCAGGGCCTGTGGGACGTTGTGCTCGGTGACGCCATCCGCGCCGCCCCCATGTCCGAAGCCGATGTGGCCGCGCTGTTGGACCGCCTGGCCGCGAACCTGTGCAGCCCGATCAACGCCTCGCGCATCGCCCGAGACGTTGGCCTCTCAGGACACCAGGCAGCCATGAACCGCATCGAGGACCTCGTCCGTGCGTTCCTCGCGTGGCGCTGCCACCGTATCCGCGACGGCAAGCCGAACACGGCGGCGCAGCGCAAGCTGTATTTCGTGGACCCGCTCGTCGCCCAGCTCGCACACCGACGCAACTCTCGCTTCCCCGCCCCCGACGCCGCCAAGCTCACCCAGCAGCAGATCGGCCTCGCCCTGGCACAGGCGGTCGCGCTCGGCGCTCCGGCCGGGTTCGTGCAGAGCGACCGTGTCATGTACGAGCGAACCGACACCGGCGCCGAGATCGACTTCGTCGGCCCGGACCTGGAGATCCCGTTCGAGTGCAAGTACACCGACGGCCAGTGGCGCAGGGAGGCCCTCACGATGAAAGCCCGCCACGGTCGCGGCGTGATGGTCACCCGCTCACCCCTGCTCACCGGCTCGGACGAGCCCATATGGGCGATCCCCGCCGCCATTCTCGCGTGGCTGCTGGGGCACTGAGCCGGCGAGCAGCACGCGACCCCGGTCCTTCACCCGCTCCCCAGCACCGCCGCCAGCCGCTGCGGCCTGACGCCCAGCGCTTCCGCGTCGGCCGCCCCACGAGCCGAGGTCATTTCCGTCTCCATCAGCTCGGCCTCGTCCCATGTCGCGAATACGCCCGCTCCGCCCAGTCGCTCGAGCACACGCAGCGCGCGCGAGACCACAGGCGTGGGCACGTGCACGAGCGGGCGACGGCGGTTCAACGAGCGCAGCAGCGTGCGCACGATGTCGGTATGGCTGAGCGTCTCGGGCCCGGCGAGCTCGTAGCGCGCGTGATCGCCGTCCGTGATCGCTCCCGCGATCCGCGATCCATCGAGGCTGGCCCCACTCAGCGCCGCGACCACGCACGCCGCCACGTCGTCCGCCCAGATCGGCTGGAAGGCGGCGCGGCCGCGCCCGGAGACCGGCATCACGGGCAGCAGCGCGAGGCGCTCAAGCAGCGTCAGCCACGGGTCGCCCGGGGCGTACACGAGCGACGGCGCGAACACGATCGAGCGCAGGCGCGCGTCGCGCACCGCCTGCTCGGCCAGCGCCTTCGCGCGCAGGAAGCGCGTGCGGTGGTGCGTCGAGGCGCCGAGCGCGGAGAAGAACACGAAGCGCTCCACGCCCTGGCGCTCAGCGGCCTCGACCATGCGCCAGGTCGCGATCCCGCCCAGCTCCTCGATCGACCCACGCGGCTGGTCGCGGATCGACGCCGCCAGGTGCACGACCGTGTGCACGCCGCGCAGCGCGTTGCGAAACGACGGCGGGTCGGCGAGATCGCCGAGCGCGATCTGCACGCGCACGCGCTGCGCGCCGAGGCGCCGCGGATCGCGCACCAGGCAGCGGACCTCGGCGCCTTCGGCCAGCAAGCGCGGCAGCAGCGCCGAGCCCACCACGCCGGTCGCGCCCGTAAGCAGCAGCATGCCTCGTACAATATGCCTCTCCCGGGGCGTGCTCCGCGATCGCCCGGGTAGACGTCCCCGTAAACGACCAAGAAAGAAGCGAATGGCCTACGTGATCGCCGAGCCGTGCATCGGCACCAAGGACAACTCGTGTGTCGAGGTCTGCCCCGTCGACTGCATCCACCCCACGCCCGACGAGCCCGGATACGACGCCGCCGAGATGCTCTACATCGACCCCGAGGAGTGCATCGACTGCGACGCCTGCGTCGAGGCGTGTCCAGTCGACGCCTGCTTCGCCGAGGACCAGCTCCCCGATGAGTGGCAGAAGTACACGCAGATCAACGCCGACTACTTCGCCAACGCCAAGTAGGGCACGCGCGGCAGGGGCCAGCGCCGTACCGAAGGCGGGCAGAAGCGACAGCAGTGCGGCATCGGTAAATCAGGTCGGAAACGTTCCCCGGATCCGCTTGACAGGGGTAATTGTCAATGCGAAAGTAGGTTGTGCTCATGGCCTCAGTCTATTCTCATCTCCAGCGGTCCGTGAGTGCGGGCAGGCTTAGGGGGTGTTCCACAGTACGGTGGGACGTCTCTAAGCCTGTCGCGTCGAGTCAGCCGTAGCGGGCCGTCTGCAGCAACGCTCGCCAACACAGCGCCGCGACGCAGGCAAGCATCTATCTCACTTCCCGCGTCGGTACTCGGCGTCCAATGTGCCGTGCGGCACCGGCGAGCGCGCCTGCCCTCTCGGGTTGAGCGCAGCCAACAGTGACAGACCCTGGAATTCCGGTGCGACCGCGTCGCCGCCCGGTAGCGCATACAGTTCAAACTGGTATTGCTTGCTCGTCCCCTTTGCTGGACACATGGAGTAGCGCTGCGGCTGGCCGGTGGACGTGAGCGCGAGACGTGCTCCCGGTGGCAGCTTGCCGGCTGGAAGACCGTGAAGCTGCGGATTGAGCCCCGCGACCACCCATTCAACGGTTACCGAGACGCCGTGAGACGAACCCTGTGGCGTGAACCCGAGCATGAACAGCACGAGTTCGCGGGTACCGGGTGGTACCGCGCCCCATTCGAACGGAGGTGCGACGTTCTGCCCGTCGCACGTGTAGCGCGCCGGGATCGTCGAGTGCGCAAACGCCGGGCTCTTGAGTGGGATCGCGGGGTCCGTGGCGGTCCCGGAGCCGCAGCCGGCCAGCAGCACGGCACCTGCAAGTGCGGCGCGCATGCTCGCTTTCCGTCGTCGTGAAATCGTCGTTCCTCCTGCAGCTGGACGGTGTCTGACGGGGACAACCTACAATCTTGAAGAGTGGACTCCAAGTGATTCATGGAATTGTTTCTGAGCGCGGGCGGACGCGCTCGCCACCGTGAGTCCTCGAGCACGCCGAGTACGCGCTAGCCGTAGAAGCGGGCGATCACCTGCAGCTGGCTGAAGACGTCGTGCGCGAGGAACAGCACCACGATCAGCGCGCCCACGGTCGGTCCCCAGCGACGCCCCGCTCCGCGCGCGGCGAGCGCCAGGACGGCGCCGAACAGCGCAAGCAGGGGCAGGAGGTAGCGTACTTGAGCGTATTCGGCGTCGGTTGCCGGGAAGGACCGGTAGGAGTTGGCACCTATCAGCACCAGCAGCCCGAGCGCCAGCAGCGCGTAGACGCACAGCTCGCTCGCTCGGCTGCGCAGCAGGCTGCGAGCACGCAGCAGCGAGCGGCCGCACAGCAGTGCGATCGCGGCGGCCGGCACCAATGCGGCGTCGTCGATCCAACTGGGGAAGGGGGTGTCCAGCCAGCCGTAGAGCCCGACGTATCCGTTGAACCACAGCTGTCGGGCCGTGAACAGCCCGGGGAAGTCGTTGACCGTGCCCGGCAGTCGCGGCAGATATAGCTGCCAGATGTAGTTGGCTTCGGCCAGCAGCGATCCGTGGGCGGTGTGGATCGCGCCCGACACGATTCCAAAGGTCTCATGGTTGGACAGCGCGTTGATCGCCGCGTACAACGCGACCGGCATGAAGGCGATCCCCACACTCACGGCAACCAGGCGATATGCCTGGCGAGCGCTCGTGCGTCTCGCGCGCACCCCCAGCACCGCAAGCGCAAGCAGCAGTCCGGGAACGAGCCCGATGAAGTTGAGCTTGGTCAGGAAGCCGGTCGCTGTCAACGCGCCGATCGCAACCGCCGCGCGCATGTCGAGGCCGCGCCGAAACGCGCGCGCGAGAGCGTAGAAGAGCGCGGCTGACACGGCGAACAGCAGCGAGTCGGGGTTGACCGACCCGCTCATGAAGCCCAGCAGCGGAGCGAGGGCCACCGCCATCCCCGCGACGAGCCACGACCAGGGCTCCCCTGGGAGCGCCTCGCGCACGAACAGGAACACGAACATGGCGGTGAGGCCGGCGAACAGCGCCGAGAACAGCCGCATCAGCTGCAGGCGGTTGAGCAGGGTCTTGCTGCTTGCGAAGCTGTAGGGGATCGTCTCGAGCGCGTAGTACAGCGGTGGCTGGGATGCCGCGACACCGGCGGCGGGACTTCCTTCCGCGGGGTACTTCGCGGCCGCGGCAAGATAGCGCTGCAAGCGGCTCTGCGCGGCGGGCGAGGTAATCGAGCGGTTCTGCGGGCGCAGGCGCACGTCGGAGCTCTGCAGCCCTTCGAGCACCTTGGTCTCTTCCGTGGACAGCTGTTCGGAGCCGGACGAAGGCAGGCGCGCGGTCTCTGCCAGCTGCTTGACGTACGCAAAATGGTCGGGCTCGTCGGGCGACTGGAAAGCAGGTGTGACGAGCGACCAGCAGACGGCGTTCAGGCACGCCACCAGCATGCATATCCATGCAGCCCGCGGGATCCTCCGCATGTCGCTGACGAAGGCGAGGCCCGGGAGCTCAGCTAGCAGCTCGGAAAGGCCGGTGCCGGAGCTCTGCGCCTGACGTGCCGTCGCTCGCTTCGGTTTCGTGGTGCGTGCGCGTCGTCTGAAATCGCGCGCGCCCACCCGCTTGGCCTGGCCGGGTGACTCGCCGGCCTGGCGCTGCGTGGGAGCTTGATCGCGCTCCGGTGTCGGCGTGCGGGCGCGCTTGCTCAACGGAGCTCCCTGACGAGCGCACCGGAAGCGAGCGCTGCTACGGCGAGCAGCAGCGCGAGCGCGAAGTAGACGACCCATGTGCCCGTGCCGGCGCGGCCGAATCCCATGTTGCGTATGACCACGGGGAGCAGCGACGCCCACGAGCGTCCGCCGGGTCGCATGTAGTCGATCCACATCTTTCCCGGCAGCACCTGCCCGCCGTTGCGCGTGGCCATCGCGGCAGAAGTCGGGCTGCCCTGCACGAGCAGCGTTTCGTCGTGCAAGCGAAACGATGCGCAGACGGTGACGCCCCGCGCCGTGTATGAAAGCGGCTTGACCGGGATGGTTACCGCCCCGCCGATCCAATTGGAGCCCTGTTCTCCGGAGGCGATCGGGCGCCCGGCGGAGTAGACGACGAGGCGCACGCGGGGCCCGGCGGCTACGTCGAGCCAGACGCGGATCGCAGACGCGCCTCGCGGCAGGACTTCGTGGGCCTGGCAGTAGTCAGCGCTCTGCGTGGTGCTGGCGAGCACCGCCCCCACGCTGCCCGCCGGTCTGTTGGTCGAAAGGACGCTCGTCGGCGAGCCCAGCAAGGTCACGCCGACCGCGATGCACATGAGCGTCAGGCCGGCCGCGACCGCGATCGTCACGCTTCGCATCAGTCGCGGCGCAGGCCGAGGATGCTGAGCAGGAACGAGGAGAAGACGATCTGGATACCGAGCACGAAAAGCGTCGCCGCGAAGATCGCGAGTTGCTCTTGGGAGAGGCTGCCAAAGCCGCGGCCGATCCATTCGGCGACGATCACCATGAGCATCGCCGCGCCGATCAGCGCGACCGTGCTGCCCGCCAGCAGGCCGTGCTCGAGCCTCAAGCGCGCTCGCGCGCGGTCAAACCAGGCGTCGTGCTCGCCCATGAAGTACGTCGCGTACGCGTGAGCGCACAGTCCGAGACTTACGAGCTGGGCTCCGACGATCAGCAGCAAGGACCCGCCGATCAGCGTGTGCAGATCCCACTGACGTTCGAACACCGAGAGATGTGCGAGCACCGTTAGCGAGATCAGCCCGCCGATGGCGGCCATCAGCGCGCCGGGCAGGATGAACAGATGATTGGGAGAGTGCAGCAGCAGGAAGCGCAGATGGCGCCACCCGTCACGGAAGCTCGAGAGCTTGGATTCCCCGCCGCGCGGGTGGTATTCGATAGGTATCTCCCGTATGTCCAGCCTCTCCTTGGCGGCGCGGACGACCATCTCCGAGGCGAACTCCATGCCCGTGGTGCGCAGCTGCAGCAGCTCGAGGCGGTCGCGCCGGAACGCGCGCATGCCGCAGTGCGCGTCGCGCACGCCGGTGTGGAAGAGGAGGTTCAGGAAGCGCGAGAGCAGCGGGTTGCCGATGTAGCGGTGCAGCCACGGCATCGCGCCCGGATGGATGTTCCCCATGCGGTTGCCGATGACCATGTCCGCACCGTCCTCGAGCTGGGCCAGGAACGTTGGGATCTCCTCGAAGTCATAGGTCAGGTCGGCGTCGGCCATGACGATGTAGGCGCCGCGCGCAGCGCCGAACCCGGCGATGTAAGCGCTGCCGTAGCCGCGGCGCAGCTCGGAGACGACCTGTGCGCCCGCGAGCCTGGCCAGCTCGGCGCTGCCGTCGTCCGAGCCGTTGTCCGCGACGATCACCTCGCCCGTGATGCCCGCGCGCTCCAGTGCCATCCAGGCGGCCTTGACGCACTGCTCGATGTTCTCCGCCTCGTTGAGGCAGGGGATGACCACCGACAGCAGCACGGGCGCGCCATCGTCCCTGTCATCGATCGGCTGTTCGGTTGCGAGAACGTGCGCCACGGCCCGTCAGTGCTAACGGACGCGCGGAGAGTCGTCAACGATGGCTCCCAAGCAAGACGAAACACGCCGCAATACCAGACAAGTTCGGCTCAGCGGCGTCTCCGACTCGACGCGAGGGCGGCGATCAAACGGCAGCGGCCAGGTAGTCCGCGTGCAGCACGTCGAAGATCTGCACGTCGGGAATCGCATCGGCCAACAGCGCTCGCAGCTCGGCCGAGTCGAAGCGATGCGACCGAGGTGCGAGCGGATTGACCGTTATCGCGGCCAGCTCCATCGTCCTGAGCGCCTGGATGTCGATGCCCTGACTTCGATACCACGCGGGCCCTCGGTTGGAGAGGAACACCCTCGTGGGGTCGGCGACGACGAGGACGAGCTCTCGCCGACGCCGGTGCGCCGCCTGCAGCACGTGCCTCAGAAAGCGGTCGGGCAGCGCGCCGGCGAGGATCAGCCAACGCGCGTTGGGGCGGCTGTCGAGCAGCCTTGCGATCTGCTCGCCTTCGGCTGTCAGCGCGAAGCGGGGCGGCAACGCCACCGGCTCGAAGTCCTCGTCCACGAGCAGGCCATCGGCCCCCGTGGCGCCCCGCTCGACGGCCTGCTCGGCGAGCGCCCGCAGCCGTCCGCCGCTGGAGCTCTCGACGGGCGCCAGGCGCACGAGCTCGACCGCGTCTCTCGTCTGCTTGACGACCTCCGAGATGTGCTGGCCGAGAACCGCGCCGGTGGACATCACGAGGCCATCTGCCACGCCCGGCGAGGAGGCAGCGCGACGATCGATGGCGCCGTCGATCAGCACCTGCTGGGCGCCGTGCGCGAGCATCGCGTCGCTGACCGCGCGCACGTCTGCCGCTGCGCTGGGGCCGGCCACTTCCACGGCCCCGGCGTCACACAGGCGCACGATCATTACCTGCCCGAGTGGCGTGCGGATGCCGGTCTGCTCGAGCGACTCGTACGGGATCGCGCTCGCGCGCAGCAGCGCATCGGTGCTCGCCACGAGGCTTCCAGCCGCGAGCCACACGCGGGGCTTCTCTATGTGCGCGTCGATCGCGTCGCGCTCCTCGCCGTCGCGGCCCACCGAGGTCACGCCGACATGACGGCCCTGTGCTTGCAGCTCGCCCAGCAGCGCCGAAAGCGCGACCGTCTTGCCCGTGTTCTTCGCCAGGCCGACGAGCGCCAGCCTGCGGATCGACGCCGTCAGCGCGCCGAGCGACGCACTGGGCGGGCCGTTTGACCCGTGGAGGATCCTCACAGTGGCAGTGTGACAAACCTGAGCACTCGAGTGCCTGCGCGCTCGCCGGCGCACCGCTCAGTCGGAGACAGCGATGCGCCTGCACGCTGGACAGCGGCTGTGTGGCTGCTCGCAAGATTGACGGTGGATGTGGGCCCTGGGATGGTTGGCGCCGGTTTGAGGCACCGGATCATTCTGGGACGCGTCAGTGTCGCACTCGCGATCAGCCTGACCGTCCTCGCGGCGGCCATTGCGATCGTGCTCTTGCAAGCGCCGATCACGGTCGCCGGTATTAACACCGCCGAACAGGCGTTCCTCGGCACGATTCACAGGAGCGCTGAGGTTTGCCAGCGCAACGAAGCGCTGCCACGCGACACGTCGGCAATCAGGCTGCGCATCTTCACCCAGATCGGGCCGAGGGTCACTGTCGAGGTGCTGTCGCACGGACGCGTGCTGACGAGCGGTGAACAGCGCTCCGGTTGGACCGGTGGCGTGGTCACGGTGCCGGTGCGGCCCCTGTCGAGGTCGATGTCCGGTGTGCAGCTCTGCTCCAGCTTCTTGCTGAACGGCAACGAAACGGCGTCGATCGTGGGAAGCCCGGCCGCGCGCATCGTGACGGCGAGCGGCCACGTCGTCGTCTCGCCCGCGCGCGTGAGGGTCGAATACCTGCGGCCCGGACGCTCCTCGTGGTGGTCGCTGGCCTTAGTCGTGGCGCGTCACATGGGCCTCGGTCACGCCGGCAGCGGGACGTGGAGCGTGCTACTTGTGCTGCTGCTCATGGCAGGCGTCGTGCTGCTGTGCTCACGGACGATGCTGCGACAGCTGCGATGAGGGCACTGCGCCGCATCCCGGCGGCCGCATGGTGCTGTGCGATCGTCGCGTGCGTCAACGCAGCGTGCTGGTCGATCATCACGCCCCCGTTTCAAGTGCCGGACGAGCCCGAGCACGTTGCATATGTGAAGCAGCTCGCCGAAACGGGACAGCTGCCCACGAAGCGAGGCAAATTCTCGTTCGAAGAGGGACTTGCCCTGGAAGCTGTCCGCCTGCAGACGGTCGCCGAGGAGCCCGAGTTTCACACGATCTCCTCGCGCGCACAGCAGCAACAGCTCCAGCGGGATCTCCTGCAGGGCGAGCGGGCGCCGGCGGAAGGCAGCCAGTTCGCGGGCGTGGCTGCGTCAGAGCCCCCGCTCTACTACGCACTCCAGGCGATCCCGTTCAGCCTGAGCGCGGGCACGACCCTGCTCGACCGCGTCGAGCTGATGCGGCTGCTGTCTGCGCTCATGGGTGGACTCACTGCGCTGTTTGCGTTCCTGTTCGTTCGCGAGACGCTGCCGGGTGCTCCGTGGGCGTGGACCGTCGGCGGGCTCTCGGTGGCGCTCGCGCCGCTGCTGGGGTTCATGTCCGGAGCGGTGAACCCCGATGCGATGCTGTACGCGGTCAGTGCGGCGCTGTTCTACTGCCTGGCACGCGCGTTTCGGCGCGGCTTCACGCGACGGATGGCGATCGTGCTCGGCGCCGTCACGGCCGTCGGCCTGATGACGAAGCTGAACTTCGTCGGACTCGCTCCCGGCGCACTGCTCGGGTTGATAATCCTGGGCGTTCGGGCGGCCCGGACGGAGGGACGCGCGGCCTACACCTCGCTGGCCATCGCGCTCGCGATCGCGATCAGCCCGGTCGTCGTGTACGTGGCGGTTCACGTCGCGTCCGGCGCTCCGGCGCTCGGGATCGTCTCGGGCGCGAGCGAAGGGACGCACGGGTCGTTCCTACACGAGCTTGGCTATATCTGGCAGGTCTACCTTCCCAGGCTCCCGGGGATGCAGGCTGACTTCCCCGGGGTGTTCACCACGCGGCTGTGGTTCGACAGATATGTTGGGCTCTATGGTTGGATGGACACCCCGTTCCCTGGCTGGGTCGATCAGCTCGCGCTGATCCCGGCCGGCGTGATCGCGGGCCTCTTCATACGCGGCGTGCTCGCGCGGGCGGGCGCGTTGCGAGCACGGGCAGCTGAGCTGCTCGTCTACTGTGTGATCGGCCTCGGGCTGCTGGCGATCATCGGCGCTGACTCCTACATCGCCTTCCCGAAGTTCAACTCGGAATACTCTGACGTCCGCTATCTGCTGCCGCTGATCCCGCTGCTCGGTGTCGTGCTGGCGCTCGCCGCCCGGGGCGCCGGCCGGCGCTGGGGCCCCGCGGTCGGAGTCGTGATCGTCGTGCTGTTCCTCGCCCACGACATCTTCAGTCAACTGCAGGAGGTCGCGCGCTACTACAGCTAACCTCGCCAGCCATCGTATCCGTGGCGCTTGGTCGGAGACAATGATCTCCAGCAGCTTGACTTGCGGGCGCGAACCTGAACATAGTCCCGCATCATGAGAGCGTTCCTAGCATTGACACTCACCGCAACTGTGCTCGTGGTCGCGGGATGCGGTGGCGCGTCGGGCGACAGTGCGTCGATCGCGTCGGCCCCGCTCGGCGAATCATCGACGCAGGCCAGCTTGATCACACGCGCTGACGTAATTTGCAAGCGCTTGAACGTCAAGATCGCCAGCGCGAAGCCCAAGAACCAGGGCATCCGCGAAATCGCGCGACTGTCCCCAATCCACGCGAGGCTCGAGCAGGCGGCGCTGGCGGAGCTCGACAAGCTCACACCGCCGAGCGCGATCGCCACGAGCTGGCGGCGCATCATCGCGTATCGACGGGCGTTGGCAGAGGAACTCGTCAAGCTGGGCCGCTACGCGCAGGCGAACAACGTCTCAGCCGTTCGGGCGTTGGCCGCGTCGAAACGGCGCACACACAAGCGGCTGCTAACGCTGGCCCTACGCACTG
This sequence comes from Solirubrobacteraceae bacterium, assembly GCA_035939335.1. Taxonomy (GTDB): domain Bacteria; phylum Actinomycetota; class Thermoleophilia; order Solirubrobacterales; family Solirubrobacteraceae; genus Palsa-744. The sequence continues at coordinate 13,717 of DASZFY010000041.1, forward strand.
GGTTCAAGGCGTGCTCCTTGGTCGGCTGACACGCTGACGCGCGTAGCAAGAGGCCAGGTCCGTATGTGGCGTTCGGCGAACTGTTCACAGAGTTGGAAACGCAGGTTGTGGCGGCTTCGACAGAGGGCTAGGGTGCCCGCGAAGGTATCTAGGGTGCCCACAGTAGAAGCGTCGGGGCCCCAAAACGATGAAAGTGGGATTATTGTGGAGAACCAGATCCGAACGGCTGGCCCACGCAAGTGGGTGCTCGCCGTCGCTATGACGATCGCATCATCAGTGCTCGCGTTGAGCGCCACCTCAGCATTGGCCGCGGCCACGGGCCCATACGAAGTGTTCAAAAACTGCCCGCTCAGCAACCCGGAAGTGGTGGCATGTACCTATGCGACCACCACGAGCGGTGAATTCATTGTAGGCAACAAGACCGTCCCAATCAAACACACGGTGACGCTACAGGGCGGGCTCGCTACCGAAAACGGAACGACGTTCACGTTCGTGGCGCCTACCAACGGGACAGAAATCCTGTCGAAAACCCCGCAAACCGTCCCGGGCGGGCTGATCGGTATCGAAGGGCTCGGAGGAGAAGTCACGGCGACCGCCGAACTGGCGGGACCCGCGAGCTCCGTCTCGCTCCAACCGATCAACCTCGTGAGCGCAAGCGGTACGGCGCTGACGCTCCCGGTGAAGCTGAAGTTGGGCAACCCGTTCCTCGGAAACCACTGCTACGCTGGCTCCAACGCACATCCGATCGTGATCAACCTCACGACGGGCACGACGAGCCCGCCGCCGCCGAACAAACCGATCTCGGGCAAACCCGGAACGGTCGAAGAAGAAGAAGGGATCGTCACCCTCAACAACAACACGCTCGCCAACAACTCCTTCGCAGCACCAGGAGTCGAAGGGTGCGGGCTCATCCCGTTCCTCGTTGACCCAGTCGTGGATCTCGTTCTGGGTGTCCCCGCCGGGGAAGGACACAACACGGCTGTCCTCAACGGAGCGTTGAAAGTAGTCCCCGCCGAACTGGTGAGGAACCACTAGCCTCTGTGTGGGATGGCCTGATGGCGGCCGCGGACTCCGCGGAACCGTCGGTCAGAAGGGGGCCCGCCGCATCGCGGCGGGCCCCCTTTTTCATGTGCGTCGGGCATGGCCAGCCGCTCGGACGGGCCCCACACCGCCCTTGCGCACCAGCAGCTTCAGGACGGATGGGGCGGACAGTAGGTCCAGGCTTTGCTGCCGCCGAGACCCACCCAAACGCCGGAGCCGTCCCGTAGCGTTATGCACGGCTTGGGCAGCCCGGGTTCGGGGATTCGGTGCAGGAGGAACGCGTCGCGTCGATCTGTCTTGGCGGGATTGACGGAGTCGGGTGGCACGCGCAGCCCGGCGATGCGTGCGAGGAGGGCTATCCCGGGCGAGGAGAATTCGATTTCCGTTTCCTGCGCGGAATACCATCTGACCGCTTGGACTCCGTTTCTATGGAGAGCTTGAAATAGCCCGAGCGTGTCGCCGTCGCGAGTGGGTGGGCCCACCCAGAAGCCATAGTTCGCGAAGATCGTGAGGTTGCCGGGTTGTTGTATGTAGGTTGGGTTCTGTAACCCAGACGCCACGCGCCCTCCGATGCCGAAGCCGTCGCCCAGCGAGTTGGCGAGCGCGACGAAGACGAGCGCGCCTGCCGCCACGGCCACTGCCGGGCGCGGCAGCCGCGATATCCAGCCGGCACCGAACACAGCCAGGTAGACCGTCAGCGGGATGCTGTAGCGAGGGTCGTGCACGTAGGTTCCGGTCAGGGCGGCCCATGAGACGAACGCTCCTAGTGCGAGCTCGGGAGCGAAACGACTGACCGGGCGTCGGCGGGCGAACCCCGCCATTGTCCAGATCCAGCCGGCTGCAGAGAAGGCGAACAGGGGCAGGTAGAGCTGCCAGTTCAGCAAGCTCCAGAAGTACCACTCGAGGTTGGCTCTCGACAGGCGTGGCGGCGCGATGCCCGGGTCCTGGGCCGATACGCTGCTCGATGAGCCGAAGGCCTCGCTGCCGAGCCGGTGAACGGCGGAGAGCTCGTACAGGTACCAGGGCAGAGCGATTGCCAGCGCGACCGCGGCAAAGACGGCAGCTCCCCGCCACGCACGGCGCCCGCCACGTACTGCCGTCGCCAGCGCTGCTCCCGCGACGAAGATCACGAAGGTCTCCTTGGTCAGCATCCCGAAACCGACGGCCACGCCGGCGAGGGCGCAGACGCCCGGGCGCGAGAAGCGCTCGGTGGCCATGATCGCCCACAATGCGACAGCGACCATCGCTGCCTCGGGCGCGTCGAGCATGAACTCGTGGAACTCTTCTATGACCATCGGCGAGCCGAGCGCGAAGACGACCGCAAGCAATCCGGCCAGGGGACCGAACGCAAGACGCGCGACCTTGTAGCAGCCGAGCGCGAGCAGAGGCACGTAGACGAGGTTCTGGGCGATGATGGGAGGCGCGACGCCGACGCCGCCGAAGGGGACTCCGAGGGCGCCAACCAGAAACGTGAGTGGGGGGTAGGGCGCCGATCCAGTGAGCGCGCTCAGCAGGCGCCCTGTGCTCAAAGCTGAATAGGCATCGAGCGCCGAGCCGAGATGGAGCGCGGCATCATCGATCGGCACGCTGCGATCCTGGCTCAGCCACCAGCAGGTGGCGGCGATGAACAGCGCTCCGATCGCAACCGCAGCCCAAGATGCCGCTGAGCAGCGTAGCCATGCGAATCTCGCGATCAGTCCGCCGCCTGCCCCCGTCGGGCGCGTGGTCTCGGCCTGCATCGTCATCGGCTCATGATGCACTTGAGTCTCGATTACCTCAATCGTTTGAGCCTTTTGTCTCCAACAGGACTGCGAAGCCGGTTGGTTTCCTGTTGGTGGTGTGGGG
>DASZFY010000042.1:0-40684 GCA_035939335.1 Solirubrobacteraceae bacterium
TTCCTCGATCAGCTGTGAGCCTTCGGGCTTGACGAGGTGCAGGTGGGCGGTCGCCGTGCCGTCTAGGGTGCTCGCGACGTGTGCCGTGAGGGAGCCGGCGTTGGCGGCGAGTGGCCCGGCGAGGACTACCATGGCAGCCACGCCGAGAGTTCCGAGCAGCCGGGATGTGGGCTGCTTGGCGCGTTGTGTTCGTGGAGCTCGTGATCGGGTCATCCTCGCTACCTCCCCTCGGTGCGGGTGCCTACTTAGTGGAACCATACCGACGGGCACCTCGGGAGGCAGGCTAGGTCGCAGCAGGCGCCCTCGGGCCGAGTTCGCCGTCCGCTCAGACGTGCGTCCTCGTTCGGCGGTGCGTGGCCTGTCGTTGAAAGCTAGGCGGGTGCGTGCGGGTGTACTCGGCGATGAGGATGCGCTTTTGCCATTGCGGCACGACGGCGCGGCCGGCGCGTCGGCCGAAGCCTTCGCGTTCGATCTGGCGCAGGATCTCTCGGTAGAGCGCGCCTGAGAGGCCCATCGCTTGGCGGCCGTCGCGTAGGAGCGGGATTGCGCCCATGCCCTCTTCATAGAGAGCGTCAGCGCGTGGGATTTGGTCTCGTAGGAGTGCCTCGCGGTTTCCTGGGGCGGGGAATCCGAAGCGTTCGATTGCTGTGCGGGGTATGTAGAGACGCCCGTGGGCGAGGTCCTCGTCGATGTCGCGCAGGATGTTCGTGCGCTGCATCGCCGCGCCGAGCTTGGCCATCTTCTCGACGCCCTCTGGGCTGGTGCTCCCGAGCAGGCCAGCGAGCATCACGCCGACGGTGCCGGCGACGCAGTGGCAGTAGCGCTCCAGGTCGGCTTCTGTTTCCAGCTGCGCGCGTTCGAGGTCGTGGCGCATCCCCTCACAGAACTCCCCGACCGCTACCGGTGAGATCTCATAGCGCTCTGACAGGCTCTCGAGCGTGCGCGTCTCGGGGCTCGCGGGTGGCGCTCCGCGCGTCCAGCGCTCCATCGCTCGGACTCGGCTGCGTGCTTCGGGATCGCGCTCGTCCACGAGGTCGTCGACCGTTCGCAGTAGGAGGTAGAGCGAGCGTGCGTCGCGTCGTAGATGGCTTGGTAGGAGCTGCAGTCCGGCGCTAAACGTGCTTGCGGCAAGTACGGCCGCTGGGTCGCGGAGCGTCCCGGCTCGTGATGTGCTGCTCTGCTTTTTTGGTGTCATGCAGGGACGCTACAGCGCTCCGCATGACGACTTTGCGAATGGCTTCGTGAGGTTCGGTGTGGCTACTCGGTTGAGAATGCGGAGCGTGGCTGAAAGCCACCGGCTTGCGCAACGGCGACGCCGCTCGCCAGGAGCGAGATGAGTGCGGCGAGCGCGAGCGTTTGCAGCCCCAGTTGCCAGGCTGGGGTGTAGAGCACCGACGCGCCGGTGGTTTGGTGCAGCCACCCGTCGATGAGGTACTGGCCGAGCAGTCCCGCGGCGGTGCCGATCACGCATCCGCTGAGGAGCACCAGTCCGCTCTCGTAGCTGATGAGCCGCGCGAACTGGCCGGAGCTCATGCCGTCCGCCATCAGCGAGTTGAGTCGTGCGCGGCGCTGCCAGATCGCGGCGAGCATCAGCGCGATCACCGAGACGACCGTCGCGATCAGCACGACGATCGTGGTGTCGTTGAGTCGGGAGATGGTGCTTCCGAGGACCGCGCTGACTTCGGCCCGCCGTTCGCTGTCGCTCTTGACGAGGAGCGCGGAACCGTAGGGCAGCGCACTCTCGACGTCCTGCATGCCTTCGTCGATTGGGATGCCGGGCTTGAGCGTGACCGCGAGCTCGGATGCGGTGGTGCTCGACCACAGGCGGGCGTGTTCGTTCGCGTTCATCACGATCGCGCCCGGTAGCCAGCCGTAGTTGGCGATCGTCGCGGCCAGGCGGAAGGTCGTGTTGCCTGCCGGCGTGGGTAGCGTTATCAGCCCGCCTAGTGGGACGTGGTATTCGTTTGAGATTGGCTGGCTGGCCGCGATCCAGCCGCCTTCCTGCAGGTGCTTGTCGGCGACGGCGAGGGAGCCTGCGATTAGCTGGCTGGGCGCGATCTGCTGGCGGGTCGACGGCGGGACGCCGAGCACCCAAACTCGTCGCTGGCGCAGGTCGAGGAACGAGTCCCGCCACGGCTGCACGCTGGCCACGACGCTGAGCTGCGCTAGCCGCAGCTGCGTTTCGCCGTAGGTAAACGGCTCGGTGGTGTAGACGTTCTCGGGGCCGCCTGGCTTGACCCACAGGCTCGCGTTTGCGAGCAGGTCCGTGGCGCCTCGACTGGCGGCTTGCTTGACGTTCGCGACCGACCCCCCGATCAAGACCATCAGGAACGCGGCGACAGTCCCGGTCGCGAGCAGAGCGACTGAGCGTGTGGGTGCGCCGCGCAGCTCGGCGAGCGCGAGATGGACGGCGGGGTCGCCGGAGCGCTGGGACCCTGCGCGCGCGAGCTGCAGCAGGTAGCGGGCGAGCATCGGCAAGCACACGACGAGCCCGACGACCAGGCCGATGAGCGCGCCGACAGTGGTTGCGGGCTTCAACAGCGCAAGCGCAATCGACACGCAGATGAGGAGTGCTCCACCACCAAACACGAGGGCGTCTGAGAGACGCAGCTTGCGCGTGAGCGAAAGTGTCCGCCCGACCGCTTCGGGCTCAGCGGCAGAGCTGGCGCGGAGGATCACGATCGCGGGAAGCCCGGCCGCGGCGAACGCGGCGAGCATGCCACCGGCGACGGCGAGTAGCACGGTTTCTGCGTCGATGACGCGCTCACTCCCGACGGCGAACGCAGCCGCTATGTAGCCGGGGAGAGCGCGGTATGCGAACAGCGAGATCAAGTCCCCCGCGAGCAGCCCGAGGGCGCAGCCGAGGACGCCGAGGATCAGAGCGTCGAAGGCGAGCGACGCGATGATCATCGAGTCAGGCGTCCCTATTTTGATCAGGTCGGCGATGAACCGTTGCCGCTCGCCGCTTGCCAGGAGCAGCGCGTTGAACGCGAGGATCACCCCCGCGACGAGGCTGATCGCACCGAACAACAACGTGACCTGCGCTTCCGGGGCGGCCGCCTGGCCGAGCAGCTGCGCTTCGCTATCGATCGGCCGGACATTCAGACGATCGCCGAACAGCCGCTGCAGGGCCAGGCGGAGGGCGCGCTCTCTGCCGGAGCGTGGCTCGATGAGCACCCTGGAGATGCGTCCTTCGAGGTGCGCGAGGCTTTGCACGATCGGTAGCGGCGTCGCCGCGATTGGTGCTTCCGCAGCCGCGCCGAGCTTCTGGCTCGACACGATCGCATCGAGCGTCAGGTGTTCGCTTCGCTCACCGACGAGAACCTTCACTTCGTCGCCGGGGTGAACGCCGATCGCTTCGGCGGTGGCTTGTGTGAGGACGAGTAGCCCTCGTCTGGACTGTTCGCCCGCCTGCTGAAATTGACGGGAGAGCGCGCCTTGCAGCGGAAGGATCTGTTCGTTGGCGCCGACCAGCGTCAACGCGCGCCCGCCCTTGGGTCCGACCGCTCGGATCGCCTGTTGCAGGATCGGCGCCGAGACCTTCACATACGGCACTCGTTCGATTTCGCTCAGGACGTGTTCGTCGAAGCCTTCGGGGCCGCGGGAGGCGACTTCCAGTGTGGCCCGGCCGGCGACTCCATGCTCAATTGCTTGAAAGGAGCCGCTGATGCTGTGGTGGGCGACCTGTACGGCGAACAGCAACGCGACACCGGCCGCGACACCACCCACGGCCATCAGCTCGCGCAACGGCTGCACCCGCAGATGCCGCCGGTAGAACATCAGCAGGGTCCGCAGGTAGCCGATCATCCTGGCAGCGCCGGGTGCGTCTCAAGGTCGGGCTCAACCAGCCGGCCATCGCGCATCCCAAGCACCCGATCGGCATAGCGCGCCACCCGCGTGTCATGAGTCACCAAGATCGCCGCGGCGCCCCGCTCGCGCGGCAGCTCGCTGAGAAGGTCGAGCACCGCATCCCCGGTTTCGCTGTCCAGGCTCCCCGTCGGCTCATCTGCGAGGACCAGCTTTGGCTCGCCCACCAGCGCCCGCGCGATCGCGACACGCTGCTGCTCGCCACCTGAGAGCCGGTCCGGAGTGTGAGCCTCACGCCGCAGCAGCCCCACGTCATCGAGAGCGGCGAGCGCGCGCTGGCGTGACTGCCCGTGTGAGACCCCACGCAGGAGCAGCGGGATCGCGACGTTCTCCGCCGCGCTCAACCCGCCCGTCAAGTTGAAGCCCTGGAAGACGACGCCGACCTTGGTCCGCCGGTAGGCGAGCATCTCACGCTTGGAGAGCCCCCCAAGCTCGACACCCTCGAACCGCACGCTGCCGCCATCCGCCCGCAACAGTCCGCCAGCGAGCAGCAGCAGCGTCGTCTTCCCCGAGCCGCTGGGGCCGAAGATCGCGACGAACTCACGCGCCTCGACGCACATGCTCACATCCTCGACTGCGTGGATCAGCTCGCCCGGGCTCTCGTAGAACTTGCGAGCGCGCTCCAGCTCAAGCATCGGCAGCCCGGCGCGACGACGCCGACGGGAGGCTGTAGAGGCGGCCACGCTCGGCCGCCGGCTCTGGGTTCACGAGCTTGCCGTCGCGCAGATACAGAATCGGCTCCGCTCGAATCAGCGCCTCCGCGTCGACATCAGCGACCAGCACCGCGACCTTCGCCTCCCGAGCGAGCGAGCCGAGCAACACCATGATCTCCTCCTGCTCCACCAGAGACAGGCTCGCCGCAGGCCCATCTGCCAGCAGCAGACGCGGTTCGCTCACGAGCGCACGAGCCACCTCGACACGCTGACGCTCACCATCAGAGAGCTCGCCCAGCTCCATACCCACGCATTGCTCGACCCCGCAGACGAGCAGCGCCTCGCGCGCCCTACGCGCTGCGAGCCGCCGGTCCCGTCCGTCCACGAGCAGTGGCGTGGCAACATGCTCGATGACGCCAAGGCGCATCTGCACCGGCTGTCCTGTCCAGATGCACGCTACCTCCTGGCGGCGGAACCGCTGGCGCTCCGAGGACGACATCCGATCCAAGCGCTCGCCGTCGTAGCTCACCGAGCCACTATCGGGTGCCTGCAAGCCAGCGGCGATCCGCAACAACGTCGTCTTGCCCGCGCCGCTGGGGCCGAAGATGCCCATCATCTGGCCCCGCTCCAGCTCAATCGAGACGCCATCCAGCGCGACCCTCTCACCACCACCCGGCCGCGGATAACGCTTCGACACCCTGTCCAGCTCAAGGATCACGTGCTCTCCTCCTCGGGGACAGGCTCCAGATGACGCGCAGCCATCCTCGCGAACAGCTCCGCCCGCACGACATCACGGTCACGCTCGCTCGCGGCGAGTGGCCCTGAGCGTCCGTGCCGCGAGGGCCAGATCACTTCGCGCTTCTGTAGCCAGCAGACAACCTCACGCGCGTGACGCAACCATCTCAAGAACCCCTCCAGCTCGATGATGTCGGCGCTCAACCCGAGGCGCAGCGATACATGATCCGCGCGAACCGGCCCTTCGCTGGGAACATCATCGCGCGCACGCGACAGCTCGTTCAGCTTTTCCGCATAGGTACGCTCATATGCGTCGATATGGGCGAGCGCGTCGGTCAAGCGGTCCGGCCCGGCAAGCGCGATCTTCACCAGGATCGGCCGGCGCGACAGACTCGCACCGACGCTCTGATCCGCCCACCAACGCTCGTGAGCCTCCGCGCCACGCTCGGTGATCGCGAAAACGCGCCGACGTCCCCCGGCGCCGGCCGACGGGTTGATCTCCTCGATCAGCCCGTCCCTCTCAAGGGCTTTCATCGTCCCGGAGACGTGCCCCGACGTCAGATCCCACGCCGGCCCGAGCTGAGAACGCAGCCGCTCCTCCAGCTCATAGGGATACGCAGGGCGCTGTTCCAGCAGCCCAAGCAGCGCTTGCCTTGTCGACATCCACCCTCCTCGATGATCCCAATGCGCGGGACGCTTCCGCAGCGCATCCTACAGCGTGCGACGGGCGCCGGGTAGTCGATGACACTGCACGAATACCTAAAAAAGGGCATGCGCCCACACGCCAAACGCGGACCACCTGAGCCACCTCAGATCGCCGCGACTGTTTCTTACCAGCCAAAACACCGCATCGGGAAGCCAGTCCAGTCACTAGATATAACGCACACCAACTGTCACATAACGTCCAGCGTACCCAGCCATCAAATGCCTAATTAACGGTATTGACGGACCGTTATGACTCGACGCATGCTTTGAGGCATGAAGCAGCAACGTGGTCACCTCTCTCCGTTACGAGACGCCGCCCAAGGCGCCGCGCAGGCCATCGCGGTAATGCGCGCCCAGGGGATCTAGTTGCACCTCATGGCCCTCGATAAGGAGCCGCGTTATTCGCAGTCGCTGGAGCGGGGACTGGCGATCCTGGGCTGCTTCACGCCAAAGCGCCCGGTGCTGGGCATCGCTGACATCGCGGACGAGCTGGGGATGAGCCGCTCGACTACACACCGCTATGTGATCACCCTTGTCGCGCTCGGCTACCTCGAGCAGGGCGCGGGGCGCAAGTACCGGCTGGGGCTCCGCGTGAGCGACCTCGGCATGTCCGCCCTGAACTCCACCGGCCTGCGCGAGCACGCCCACCCCTACCTCGAGGAGCTCCGCCGGCGAACCTCCTACACGACGAGCCTGGGCGTGCTCGACGCCACAGACGTCCTCTACGTCGATCGCGTGCGTAGCTTCCGCCGCGGCCAGAGCCAAATCGACCTGAACCTGCACACAGGCTCGCGCGTGCCCGCGTACTGCACCTCGATGGGCAAGCTGCTGCTCGCCAACCTGCCCGAGGCAGAGCAGCGCGACGTGATTCGGCAATTGAAGCTCACCAAACGCGGCCCCCACACGATCACAAGCAAGAAAGCGCTACGCGACGAGCTCGACGAGATCCACGCGGCGGGCTTCGCCGTCGATGACCAGGAGTTCGCCGCCGACCTGTACGCGATCGCCGCACCGGTGCGCAACGAGGCACGCGAAGTCGTCGCCGCCGTCAACCTCGTGGCCCCCAGCGCCCTGATCACCCTCGAGGAGCTCGTCGACGCGCTCGGCCCGCACCTCGTCTCCACCGCCGACCGCATCTCCGCCCGACTCGGCTACAGACGCGACGACGAGATGCTCGGTGAAGGATGAGAAGCGCCGCGCCCCCGCGGCGCAGCCCGAGCGAGGCGAAAGTGCGTGCGATCCACGCTGCGTATGTTCGAGGCGACTGGTCGATCGAGGACCTCGCCGAAGCGGTCGAGACGGAGGCACGGAAGCCGGCACGATCACGAGCGCATGCCGAGCAGCGCGTGATCACCGCGCTATTGATGGCCCGCGTCGACGAGTTGCGCAAGCCGCGAGCGCTATCGCTGGAGCGGCTTGCGTTTGCCTCAGATGTCTCGTGGTCGACGCTCCAGCACTTGAGGGGCGGGCTCTCTGACCCGCGGCTTTCGACTCTGCTCAGGCTTTGCCGCGGGCTCGGAGTTACAGCCGGCGAGCTCCTCGACGATCTGCCGCTTCCAGTGGAGCCTCGGCCGCGGCACGCTCGCACACCAGCTCGAGCAGGCGCCGACACATGAGTTCTTCCGAGGGCGGAAGCGTGCGGATCGAGGGGAAGCTCGTCCGGTTTCTGCGCAGCGGCGTGAAGCTGGAGCTCGGCGCGAGCGCCGCAATCATCGAGGCACAGACCGCAGCCGACACACACCTCAAACCCAACACCTACAGCAGGGCGCTCGCCCGCTTTGACGCCGCGCGCACCCTACTCGAGGAGATCGGCGTGTCTGAACAGCTCGAGCCGCATGACATCGAGCTCGACCTCACACGCTGGCCACAGCTACTACTCAAAGCACTCGAGTCCCAGCTCAACCAAGAACTCATCCGCCTGGAGGACGCCCACACAGACGGGATCGACCTACCCCCACACGACCTTCCAGCCCTCGCGTGTCTCGTCGCCGACATCCAAAAGATGGTCGGTGCGCCAGCAACGCACAAGCCCGAGCAGCCACGCCCAGAAAGACAGCTAAGGCGACGAACCCCGAGCAGGAGCCGCGGAGATGGCTAAGAGCCAGTCAGCCATTCCGGCCGGGCTACGTCGCGCGAGTCGCGTGGCGCGCGCGTCTATTCGACGTGCACGAGCGTGCCGATGGGCGTGTACGGCCACACGCGCCCCGCGGTGGCGGGCAGCATCTCGACGCAGCCGAGACTCTGCGGGAAGCCGTACTGCGCGCGTTCGAAGCCGTGCAGGGCGTCGCCGCCGTTGAAGTAGCTGATCCACGGGATGCCGGGGTCGTGGTAGTGGCTGCCGTCGGGGTTGGTGCCGCTCATGGTTCCGGAGGCGATGTGCTCATACACGGCGAACGTTCCCAGTTCGGTGGGCGCGGAGGCGATGCCGGTGTTGACGGGCGTGGTGAGGCGGATCGAGCCGTCGTTCCACAGCCTGAGCGTCTCCGATCCCTCGCTGACCATCACGAACGTGTAGCCGGCGGTGGTCTTCTGGTCGGCGATCTCGGCGTGTAGGAGCACTCGCCAAACGGACGGGCCGACGACTCCGTCGGTGGTGAGTTCGTGGGCGTTCTCGAACGCCATCACCGCTCCGCGCATCAGCTCGTCGGTGGTGCCAGGCCGCCACAGGGCGTTGAGCTGGGCGGGGACGTTGCCGTAGCGCCAGGAGAAGCTGCCGGCGGGCGGGTCGACAGCCGCGCGCTCCTGCGCGGAGGCGCTCAGCGCGACGTGGTGCGTCGGGGTGAAGCTCAGTGGCAGGTAGCCGAGCTGCGCGAGGATCTGCTGCGCGCGCATGATCGAGCCTTCCGGCACCGTCCAGCTGGCGACGCTGGAGGACTGGGCGTGCTGGGCGCCGAGGAGCCGCACGGCGTGCGGCAGCTGGAGCGTGACGGGGGTGTCCAGGCCGAAGCCATAGCCGCTCGGGGTGAACGCGATCGTGTGGCTGTCCACGGTGCGCCAGTGCCCGGAGGCGGCGGGCTCCAGTCGCGGGCGCCCGCCGTTCAGCGCCGTCGAGAGCGGCTGCGAGAACGTCACGTAAATGGTGGTCGTGGGCGTGATCCGCGAGCCAGGGCTCGGGCTGATCACCGCGCTGGCGCCGGCGCCGGCGGGGAACCAGCTCACAAGCGCCGGCGCCGGCAGCCGCTCCCAGCTGCGCGGCGCGGCTGCGACTTCGATCGAGCCCGCTTCGCCGCTGCGCGCGAGCGTGACCTCGCTGCGCGGGCTCGCGAGCGTGCGATGCTGGAGGTGTTCCGGCGGGCCGTACGCGAGCGTGCGCACGGGCTGGTTGAACGCCAGCTGCAGCGGCGAGCCGGCGGCGAGCGTGACATAGCGCTCCTGGACGAGCGCGCTCGGCGTGCGCAGCTGCAGGCGCTCGCTCGCGCGCCGGCCGGCGAGCCAGGCGATCCAGCCGGGACGGCGGAACACGACTTCGACCGAGACCTGCTCGCCGGGCGCGAGCGACACCAGCGGCCACAGCCGCCCGTTGCGCACCGTCATAGGAATCTCGCGGCCGTTCGGCCCAACCGCGCTGACGCTTTCGATGCTGCCCTTGGTCAGCGGCAGATCGACCCGCGCAAGCGCGGCCGCATCGGCGACGATCGCCGGGCGCGACCCCACGAACGCGAGCGCGGCGAACGCGAGCGCGGCGAGCAGCACGACGACGCCCGCGCCCAGCAGCGCGCGCGGCCACCATCGCCTAGGAGCCAGCACCAAGGTCGGCGGCGGACCGGCGGTGCGGGAGCTCATGACGCTGCTGTCGGGGTTGCGTTCGAATCTGCTCAGTCTCACGCGGAACCTCTCAGTTAACGCTTCCGGACAGGTTAGTCAAGAACTGGGAATTATCCGGCGGACGTCATTTGAGCGGATAGAGCGTGACGAGCGCGGCGCTGCTCGCGGGCATGCTCAACTCGAGCGCGCCGCGCGAGCTCGACACGCGCGGCAGCGCGATGGCGGGACTCCATGCGCCCTGGGCGCTGACGGGGCGTCCGCCGAGCGTGACGCCGGTCCGCGCCCTCAGCCCAGGCGCGGTCAGCCGCAGGATCGTGCCGGCGTGGAACTGCGGCGGCATGCGCAGGCGCACCAGCGCGGGACGCGCACCGGTGGGAACGAAGTTGACGAGCACGACGTGCACGCTGCCGCTGGGACTGACGAACGCGCCGGCCGTGAGCGTGCGCTGACCGCCGGCGACGGCGGCGTGCACGGGCTCGTCGCCGAGCAGGCTGCGCGCGAGCAGCAGCGCGTACCACTCGGGGTTGGCGTGCAGCGCGCCGCTCGCCAGCTCCTGCGGGTCGAGCGCGACCAGCGGGCTGTACGTCGCCGGTTCGCCGATCAGGTCGTGGAGGTTGACCCCGACGACGCCGCTGGCCATCGCGCGCGCGAGGTAGTCCACCGCCCACAACGCCGAGGCGAACACATCGCTCACACCGGGCTGTCCGCGGCAGGAGACGTTGTTGGTCTCGTCGAGCCGCAGCGGGATGGCGCTGGCGTGCGCGATGCTCGACAGCCGCGCCAGCAGCGCGGACTCGTTGGCGCGCGTCAGCGGGCTGAGCAGAGCACCGAGCGTGGGCACGTACGCCTGGCACCTGGTGAGCGGGTAGTAGTGCTCGGTGAGCAGCGCCGGGTGCTCCGCGGCGGCTGCTTCGGTGACCCACGGAAAGCTCAGCCCCCCGCTCGACGCGTCGGGACCGACGATCTGAACGCCCGGAGCCGCCGCAGCGATCGCCGCGCGGTAGGCGCTGGCTTCGGTGAGGTAGTCCGCGAACGACCACGGACTGCTGCGCAGCGTGTCCGCGACGTACCTGTCGGGCTCGTTGCCGATGGCGATCCCCGCAAGGCTCGAGCCGAGCAGCGACTGCGCGGCCCGTGCCTCCTGTGCGGCGGCGGCCGGTTCGTCGTGGCCGAAGTTGACCGTCAGCAGCACCTGCCAGCCGGTTGCTCGAGCGAGGCTGGCGATGCCCGCGAGCTGCTGCGGCCCGATCGTGAGGTGCGCCCACGTGGGCGCGGACCCTTCCTGCAGCCAAGCCACTTCGGTGTCCGCGCTGATGCCGCCGAAGCGCATCACGCCGGGGCCCAGTGACCGCATCAGGTCGACGAGATCGCCGCTGTCGGCGTAGCCGGCGATGTCCGGCAGGCTGCTGAGCTCGAACGACAGCCCGAGGAAGTCCTCCGGCACGGCGGCGCCGAGCACGGCGTGCGGATCGACAGACATGTCAACCGGGGGGCTCGTGTGAGATTGCCGCGCCGGCTGCGCGCGCGTGGCGGCTGCGGTGGCCGCGGCGAGCGGCAGCCCGCGGGTGCCGCCGGCGAACGACGACACGGGCGTCGCGAGCGTGATCGCCAGGGCGGCCGCGAACATCGCGCCGATCGCCAGCGACCGCCGTCGGATGGCTCGATCGGATCGATACATGCCGTGCGGCTGACCGCAGACCACGATCAGAGCGGCCAGTAGTGGGCGAGCTGCGCGGCCGCGCGCGAGGTGAGCAGCGCGTCGGGCGCTGCCGAGTGCGGCGGCTCCTGGCCGGCGAGCGCGGTGAGCGTCTCGAGCACGCACTGCGCGAGTGCGGTTGGTTCGTAACCGCCCTCGAGCACCACGCCGAGCGGCACATCGAGTTGTTCGGCGAAATCACGCACGTGGCGGGCGATCTCGGCGAACGATCCGCTCTCCAGCCGGCAGCCGGCGAGCGGGTCGGCGCGGTGGGCATCGAAGCCCGCCGACACGAGCACCAGCTGCGGCTCGAACGCGCGCGCGGCGGGCAGCACGATGTGCTCGATCAGTGACAGCCACAGGTCCTCTTCGGAGCCGCCGGGCACGGGAAGGTTGATCGTGTAGCCCTCGCCTGCACCGGAGCCGACATCGTTGAGCGGCCCGGTGCCGGGGTATATCCCGGACTGGTGGATGCTCGCGAACAGGACGTCAGCGCGGCGGCGAAACGCCTCGGCGGTGCCGTTGCCGTGGTGGACGTCCCAGTCGAGGATGAACACGCGGCTGACGCCGAGCTCGCGGATCGCCAGCTCGGCCGCGATGGCGACGTTGTTGAACAGGCAGAAGCCCATGGCGCGATCCGGTTCGGCGTGGTGGCCAGACGGTCGCACCCCGCAGAAGCCCACGCGCGCGTCGCCCGCGAGCAGCGCCCTTGTCATCTTGCAAGCACCGCCGGCGGCATGCAGCGCGGCGCGGTAGGAGGGCTCGCCGACGGACGTGTCAGAGTCGATCGCGCCACCTCCCGCGAGCGACAGCTCCTTTATTATTTTTATGAGGCGTGCGCTGTGGATCAGCTCGAGCTGGCCCTCATCCGCGCGCGGCGCCTGCCGCCGCTCCCAGCCAAGCCAATCATCTGCGCCAAGCGCGCGCTCGATCGCGAGCAGCCGCTCCGGCGTGTCGGGATGCCCAGGAATGTGAGCGCGCGGATCGTGCTCCAGGCACGCTGGGTGGCTGTAGTACAGCGGCGCTGCCGATCGAGGGGAGGACGTGCCGGTTACGGGCGTCACCTTACCGCGCGCGATCACGCAGATTCAGAAGGAACAACGCGCTTACTAGCGATATCTGCGTGATCGCGCAGATAATTATGAATTGTTCTAGCTTGGGCTAGAATATGCGCGATCACGCATATGGCTGCAATGGAATCCACATCGATGCAAATAGGACAACGCGTTCGCGACGAGCGCCGCCGTCAAGGCATCGATCAACGAACCCTGGCGATGATCGCGAACGTCGCTGTGCGCTCCGTCCATCGCGTGGAGCACGGCGAGCCGACGGTGCGGCTGGACGTGCTCGTGCGCGTGCTCGATGCACTGGGACTACGACTCGAAGTGCGCGGCCGCGGCGAGACATGAGCCTCAACGTCCACTGGGACGGCGAGAACGTCGGTCGACTCGAGCGCGTCGATGATCGCTCGCGGGAATATGCATTTAGCTACACGGACGCTTCGCGTTCGATCTCACTGTCGCTTCCGGTGGATAGAGAGCGCTTCAGTCCGGCAGAGAGCCGCCCCTTCTTCGAGGCTTTGCTGCCTGAGGGAGCGGTTCGCGAGCAGGTCGCCAGCCAGCTCAAGCTGGCTGCAAGCGACTCGTATGGCCTACTGGCGGAGCTTGGCCGCGACTGCGCCGGCGCCTGGTCGTCGAGCGATTCGACCGCGACCAGGATTCCTGGCCGCGCCGCCGCGTCCACCAAGAGGATCTGTGTCAGGCGCTCGGCCTGACGCCTGACTTCAAGTACCAGAGGGCAGGCTGGCAGTTGCCCTCTTATCGTGCGCTCGCAGATCTGCTGAACCAGCACTCCTCTTCGCCGGGCTTGGATCGGCTTGCCGGCGCACAGGCAGCGATCTTCCACTTCCTGGTCGGCAACGCAGATGCGCACGCGAAGAACATCTCGCTTATGCACCTGCGGGACGATGTGCGGCTGGCGCCGCTGTACGACGTCGTGTCCACCGCCGCGTACCCCGACCTCAGCACCGAGCTGGCACTGAGCATCGGCGACGAGCTGAACCCCGACGCGATCAAGTCGGCCCACTGGTCTGACCTCGCGTTCGACTTCGGCCTGAACGCGGGAGCGTTCGAGCGCGCGCGCCGGCAGCTCGCGGAAACGGTCGCAACCGAGGCGCCGAAGCTGCGGGACGAGGCGCGTGCCCACGGCTGGCACCACCCGTGTATCGAGACGATCCTCGATGTCATCGCGGCCCGCGGCCCGCGCCTGGCGTAAGCGAGATTCGTCCGTCCCATCTCTCGCTGACTAACCCTAGCTAAGGGACTGCTACGATCAGCGCGATGGCCCGCGTGGGAATGCACGAAGCCAAGACCCACCTCTCAAAGCTGGTGGAGCGTGCCGAAGCTGGCGAGGACGTGGTTATCCAGCGCAACGGCAAGCCAGTGGTGCGACTGGTGCCTGTTGTGGAGGAGCCGCGTTCGCTGGCGTCAGTACGTGGCGCCTGGCGCGGACGCGTGCGCATGGCTGACGACTTCGACGAGCTCCCAGAGGACATCGCCGAGGCCTTCGGCGCGCAGTGAGGCTGCTGGTCGATACCCACGCGGCGTTGTGGCTGCTGGGCGAAGACAAACGGCTGAGCCCAACCGCCGACCAGATGCTGACTGATGCTTCCAACGAGGTGCTACTCAGCGCAGCGGTGGTCTGGGAGGTGGCGATCAAGCAATCGCTCGGCAAGCTCGATGCGCCTGACGGTTTCGCGAAGATGCTGATGGACGGGGGAGCGATGCCCTTGTCCGTCAGCATCGAGCACGCATACGCGGTTCGCTCGCTGCCATGGCACCACCGCGACCCGTTCGACCGCGTGCTAGTCGCCCAGGCGATTCTCGAGGACGCAGTCATCGTCTCGAGCGATGATCGACTCCGCGCTTACGACGTGCGGGTCGCTTGGTAGGGACTTGCGCTGGTGGTGGCCGCCGCGGGCTTCTGTTCGAGAAAGCTCGGCAACCACCTACAGGGTTGGGGCTGGCGCAGTCCGACCTATACGCTCGCATAGGATGGGCGCGATGGCGATCTTCGAGAATCTGAGCACGCTGGCAGGCGACCCGCTGGACGCGGCGGAGCTGGATGGACGCGCGGTGCTCGTGGTCAACGTGGCGTCGCGCTGCGGTCTGACGCCGCAGTACACCGGCCTCGAGCGACTGCAGGAGCGCTACAGCGAGCGCGGCCTGACGGTGCTGGGCGTGCCGTGCAACCAGTTCGGCGAACAGGAGCCGGGCAGCGCGGAGGAGATCCAGACGTTCTGCTCGACCACGTACGGCGTGAGCTTCCCGATGACGGAGAAGCTCGACGTCAACGGGCCCGAGCGCCACCCGCTGTACCGAACGCTGAGCGCGATTGCCGATCAGACCGGCGAGGCGGGCGACATCCAGTGGAACTTCGAGAAGTTCCTCGTCTCACCCGACGGACGCCCGGTGGCGCGTTTTCGCCCGACGGTCGAGCCAGAGTCAGACGAGCTGACCGCCGCCATCGAGGCGGAGCTCCCGTCGTGATGTCGAGCACTCCCGCGCTCAGCGTCCCGTCGGCTGGCGCCCCGTTCGACCGAGCGACGATTCAGCGCAGGGAGCTGGGCGAGCATGACGTGCTGATCGACATCAAGTTCTGCGGCATCTGCCACAGCGACATCCACCAGGTGAAGGACGAGTGGGGCAACTCGATCTTCCCGATGGTCCCCGGCCACGAGATCGCGGGGGTGGTCGCGAACGTCGGCAGCGCCGTCAGCAGGTTCTCCAACGGTGACCGCGTGGGCGTGGGCTGCCTGGTGGACTCGTGCGGGGTGTGCGAGTACTGCAAAGCGGGCGAGGAGCAGTTCTGCGTCAAGGGGGCTGTGCTGACGTACAACGGCCGCGACTACGACGGCGAGCCCACGTTCGGCGGCTACAGCCAGCAGATCGTCGTCAAGGACCGCTTCGTGGTGAATATCCCCGACAGCCTCGAGCTGCAGGACGCGGCGCCGCTGCTGTGCGCGGGGATCACGACGTATGTCCCGTTGAAGCATTGGCACGTCCGTGAGGGCACCAAACTGGCGGTGATCGGCATGGGCGGTCTGGGCCACGTGGCGGTGCAGATCGCGGCGGCGATGGGCGCCGAGGTGACGGTCCTTAGCCAGACGTTGAGCAAGAAGGACGACGGTCTGCGCTTCGGCGCCAAGCACTACCACGCGACCTCCGAGCGGAGCACGTTCAAGGAGCTCGCGTCGAGCTTCGACGTGATCCTCAACACGGTCTCCGCCAACCTCAACCTCGACTCGTACCTGCGGCTGCTGCGCGTGGACGGCACGCTGGTCACCGTCGGCGCGCCTTCCGCGCCGGACTCATTTCGCGCGTTCTCTCTGATCGGCGCCAGGCGCAGCCTCGCCGGCTCGTCCATCGGCGGCCTGCCGGACACGCAGGAGATGCTCGATTTCTGCGCCCAACACGACATCAGACCGGCGATCGAGTTGATCGGCGCGCATGACGTCGGCGACGCGTACGACCGCGTAGAGCGCAGCGACGTGCGCTATCGCTTCGTCATCGACGTCGCGACGATCGGCTGAGCGGGCGACGCGGCGCGAGCTGGCGACGGCGGCCTGCTGACCGCGTCGCATTGGTGGAATGCGCCCTCGCGGGCTGAGCGGTCACAAAATCGGCGCTCGCGGCATCCATGTTCCGATGGACGATGCCGATGCCTTCTCCGAGCTCTACCGGCGCGAGGGAGAATCCGTGTTGATCTTCCTGACCAGGCGCACCTGGGACAGCGAGACAGCGCTCGAGTTGACCGCGGAGACTTTCGCCGTGGCCCTGCGCTCCTGGCGCAAGCTGCGGTCACTGGAACCGGAGCAACAGCGCGCGTGGCTGTTCACTGTGGCGCGACGTCAACTTGCACACTACCTGCGCCGCGCGACCGTCGAGCGCAAGGCCATGCACCGCCTAGGGATGCAGATTCCACCGGTCGATCACGACAATCTCGTGCTGATCGAGCGTCGCGCGGGCCTACCCGAGCTGAGCCGCGCGATCGGGCTCGAGCTTGCGAGGCTGAGCCCGACTCAGCGCGATGCGCTGCACCTGAGGGTCATTGAGGAGCGTAGCTATGAGGAGATCTCTCTCCAGCTAGGGGTCTCAGAGCAGACGGTACGAGCCCGCGTATCGAGAGGGCTGCGAACCCTCGCGCGTGCCCTCGAGCCGTACCACATCGCCCATGAGGGTTGCGTGGTTGACCGCGACGAGGCCGCGGAGGGCGCCTGATGAACGAACGCCTGAGAGCTGTCGAGCAGCTCGGGGACGAGCTTGACCGCGTCGCCATCACTGCCCTACGCGACGGCAACAGCTCCCGCGGTGTGCTGCGACGGACGCCGGCGGGGCACCTGAGCGTCGTGGCGGTGTGCGTGCTGCTACTGCTACTGGCGGCCGCTGCGGCGGCCGCCGTGCTGCTGATCCAGCAAGGCTCACCGCTGCCGGCGCCCCATCCACAGGATCTGCGTTCGAGCGGCATTCCGCTGCCGCGCAGTGTGCATCTGGCCGGACTCGATGCGCCCGATCCCGAAAGCTCCAACCCGCCATGGGATCTACGTCTGTCTCGGACGAATACCGGCGAGACCTGCACCGCGGTCGGCCAGGTCTTCGACGGGCGCTTTGGCATCGTCGGGCTCGACCACGTCTTCAGGGCCCTTCCCCTCGGCTCGGTGGACAGCTGCGGCATCGAGAGCGGAGACGAGCCGGTCCTAGCGGGAGCGAAGAGCTTCGTCAGCTCCAAGCCCGGCGAAGCGCGTACGGTGGTGAGCGGGATCGCCGGCAGCGGCGCGCGATCGGTGACCGTCTACACCACCGACGCTCCCCGGCATCTGCAGCTAGGGCCGCAGGGCAGCTTCATCACGGTGTACGCGGGCGAGGCCGAAGAAGTGAGCCCACGTCTGGTGATCGTGACCGGCGACGGGCACGCCCACACGATCGCGCTCGAGCAGTCCGGCGCGTTCGAAGCGCCCGACCCCGAAGGCGGCGCAGGATGGGCCGCGAGCGCGGAACCCGACCTTGAACCGAATGCGTTCCCGGACGAGGACTGCGTGCAGGTCACTCGCCAGCCCAGCCAGAGGGAACCGAGTCACGTCACATTGCCTCTGACTCCCGAGATCTGCGGCCGTCTCGGCGCGAGCCCGCTGTTCGTGCAAATGCGTCGCTTCGTCCCGGGAGAAGACGCGGTGCCCTTCCCGTGGGGCAATTCGCCCTCGCGGACGATCGTCTACGGCGTCGCGACACCTCGCGTTGCGCGCGTCACGCTCACAGGCGCAGGCGCCGCGCAAGCGCTGGCAATCGATCACCGCGGCGGAGCCTTCGTGGCGGTGTTGAACGGACACGTCGATCCCCGCTCGCTCACGCTGATAGCCACGCTGCGCACGGGAGCCGTTCTCAGCTATCGGCATCCGACCGGCCTGCTCGCATACCGGAGCAACACCCCTATCGGGCCACAGACAGTCCCGACCTATCGCTCGCCCGTCGCTGTCAAGTCCACGCTGCCGCCGCCGTTCGAGCTCCCGATCGCCTCCACCATCACGGAAACGCTGCGCGCGGCCGATCCCGCAGGGGGGCCAGAGTGGGTGCTGCGTAGCTGGCGGGGAGAAGCCAACAAGAGCGTCAGAGGCATTGGAGATGAACGCTTCCTGTGCACCGAGCTCGGCGTGCTGTGGCACGGCAGGCCGGTGGAACCAAGCGCAACGCCATCCGATCGAAGCCAGCCGCTGAGCGCGGAAGGCCGCTGTAACCAGGCCAAAGATCTCGAGCGCATCCGCTACATGCTCGCGCTGGAAAGCTTTCTCGACGACCCCTACCAATACACACCCCGCCCAGCGCGCGCCGTCCTCAGCGGCATGCTCCCCCCAGGCGCTGGCGATCCCGTGCTGCTCGGCGTGGGACCCGCGCGAGCGCTCGGCGTCGATGCGAACAACGCCTTCCTCGTCGTGCTCCCCGGGCGCTACTGGAACGCGCGTCCGCGCATCTCCTACATCCTTCACGGCCACCGCGTCGGCAAGCTCCCGGGCGGGCCAGGCCCGCGGCTCTACCAGCGCGGCACCGAAGCGCCGGTTCCCCAGGTCCGCGCGCCGGACCCAGACGGGGCGGCTCCCTGGGGGTTCGTCGCCACGCGCAGCTGCTCCACGGCTATCGGGCGCATCGTCGCGGGCCGTCTGGCTCACATCGATCTGTCAGACGGGGTGCTCGAAGCGGGATCGGAGCTCAGCGGGTCGAGCTCGAGCTGCGCGACCCACCCCGAAGCGTTCGAGCCCGCCGCCAGGCAGCGCGAGCCCGTCGAATTCGACCAGCAGCCGGTAGGCACGGGGGAAGACCCGTTCCGGCCCGAACGAGAACATCTCCGCCAACCTGAAATCGAGTGGCGCACGCTCCCGGGCCGGACGATCGTCACCGGCGTCGCCCGGCCGAACGTCGAATCGGTGACGCTCAGCACCCCGAGCGACGTGCGGACGCTGCGCCCGTCCGGGCCGTCGCACGCGATCCTGGCGGTCTACGACGGCTACTTCCTGCGCGGCAGCCTCACCGCTACTGTGCGACTGCGCGACGGCCATGTGCAGACCGAGCGGATCGCCGGCTACGGCCCGGGCGCGTATGGGCCCGAACCGCTCACCGTGCAATTGCGCGACGCAAAGCAGACACTCGCGCAGCTGCGAGCCCGCGCGCACTCACCCGGCGGATCGAGACAACGCGGCGTCATCACGCCGTTCGAAGCACGCGTCCACGAGATCGAACGGCGAGTGGCCTACGAACGCGCGCACCCCGACCTTCTGCCCCCTGAATAATCCCGGCTTAATATTTCAGCAGCAGAGTCTTGGTGACAGTCGAGAGGTGCCCTGCCCGGTCGGTTGCGCGCAGGAGGATCGTGTAGCGACCGGGCTTGAGCTTGGGCAGGTGCAGAGACCATCTGGCACCGCTCACGTGGGCCGCGGTGAACGTCTTGCGCGCCTTGGCGCTGGTGGTCTTGCGGAAGCGTTTGCCGACGAGCCCTTCAACGTGCTTGCCACGCGTCAGGTAGACGGCGACACGAACGCTCGCGATACCGGCGGGCGCTTTGACGGTGCCGCTGAGCGTTCGCCATGCGTTCGTGGAGGCGAGGTATCGCTTGCACGCCTTCTTGGAAAGCTTCTTCGGGCAGGAGGGCGTTCTCAGCGTGACGGTCGGTCCCGCCAGCGTCGGCGGGGCGGGTGTGACGATAATCGTGTAGCTGGTGGTACCCGCAGCGTTACCAAGTGCGTCGGCCGCGCCGAGACCGATCGTGTAGGTACCGGGGGCGCCGAACGTGTGCGTCACGGTGGCGCCGCTCGCAGCAGCGCTGCCGTCGCCGAAGCTCCACGTCGGCTGCCCCGCGCCGAGCCCCGCCCACAGGTCGAAGAACGACGCCGAGAAGGAGACCGGCTGCCCGGCGGTGGCGCGTGCGGGCACGTTCGTGCCGAGCAGGATCGGCGGGCCGCCATCGTAGGCGGCGGCGCGGAGCATGCCTCCGGGGTTCGTGTAGAAGGCCACCACGCTGCCCTGGTAATCATTAACGAGCGTGGGGAAGCCATATTCCAGGCCCGGCGTATCGAGGTTGACGGCGACGTCGGGCAGCGCCGAGCCGTCGGCCCAGCGCCCACCCTGCACGGACGCGTTGCTCGATACGCCGGGAACGTTGCTGCGCCAAGCGAAGTAGGCGTCGTTGCCGAGGAAGGCGACCGAGCCGGAGAACGTGTCCTCGTTGGGTGGTGACAGGCAGCGTTCGGGACTGAAGCTCCCTCCGACGGGGGCTCGCACGACGCCCTCGCAGTGTCCCGAGCTACTGTTGCTCTGGAACGAGTACAGAACGTACGCCATGCCGTTCGGCGAGACCCCGACGCCCGCCGGCCCGCTCGTTTCCGACAGGCGGGCCGGCGCGGCCCATGAGCCGTTCGGCCCTTGACGCGTGACCGCCTTGGTTTCGAGGGTCGAGGGAGCTTTCAAGTCGTACTGGTACGCCACCACGGCGTCGCCCGCTTCGTTCTCGCCCAAGTGCATGCCATCGGCGCTCCACAGTGTTTCCGAGCCGGTGATGTCTTCTTCGGGCCCCCAAACTCCGCTGGATGCCGGACGCCTACGAACGATCACCGTCGAATGGTCTTCTTTTTCTTCGGCCCCTTCGAGGAAGCGCTTCGTGTAGGCGGCCGTCAGATCGCCCGACCCGTCGAACCCAAGCGCGAGGCTCGTCGCCGAGATCCTTTCGGGGCTCAGCCGTTCGGGGGCATGCCACGACCCTCCAACGGGATGCACGGCAACGTCGACACGATAGTTGGGGCGTTTGTGCGTTCCGGTGGACTCGCCGTTGGCAAAGCGTTGAATCCCCACAGCGGCCGTCCCGCTCGCGCTAATCGCCGGGGTCAGGGTCGGGGAGAAGCCACTTTCGCGTTCGGTTTCGGTGGCGATCGTGAACGGTGCTTCCCAGGTGGCACTGCCCGCGGGGCGGTAGGCAGCACGGAAGCGCAGAGGCGATTTTTCGATACTGCTGCCGGCCAGCTCCGTCCAGCTCGCGACCGCGGCCCCGTTCGGCGCAACCGCGATCTGCACACCCACCGGGATGGCTTCTTCGCTTGAAGCGATCGTCAGCTGGTCCGAGTAGCTGCCCCCGGGCGCCATCGTGCCGATGTGCAACACCGTCTGCAACGGCGTGGGGTACGACACGATTTGAATGAACGCCTCGGTGGCAACGCCGCCGCTCTGGTAGAGAATCTGGTCTTGACCCTGAAGCCCGCCCACGCTGGTGTCAGAAGCTGGAACGGGAAAGTTGAAGGGCGTCACCCAAGCTGGCGCCGCGCTGGCCGTCCCCGGCGCCAGCAACAGCCCGAAAACGACGGTTGTTAGAGCAGCACGGCGCCTGGACATGGCCTCTCCCACTTTGCTGTATCGGTCACAACCAACGACAACCGCTGAGAGACTACGTCAGCGTCAGGACGCCGCCCAGCATCCATCAGTGCTGGCGCGGCCAACGCCGACGACGAGTCACACCAGGTGGCTCGCGACCTGCTCGAGGGTCTCGCCGGCGGACCTGACCTGCTGTACCTGTTCTGGCCCACGATCATGGGGTTCCTGCGGATCAGCACGCACCCCGCGGTCTTCACCTCCCCCCACACCCCCGAGCAGGCCGCCAGCGCGATCGCCGGGCTCCTGCAACGGCCCAACGTTCGTGCGCCCGCTGAGCAGGATGGGTTCTGGGGCGTCTACCGCGCCACAGCCGACAGCCAAACCCGCGGCAACCACGTGCCCGACGCGCACCTCGCCGCGCTGACGCGCCAACACGGCGTCAGCGTCATCTACACCCGCGACAGAGACCTGCGCCGCTACGACACGGTCGACGCACGCGACCCATTCGCGTAGCGCACTTACCTCGGATACCGGGGTGGGCGACTGGCGGGTTCGCTGAGCGTGACGGCGAGACAAGCGTGGTGAACGTCCTGCGAGTTTTGCCACGCGGTCGCGCATACAGGACCCAGAAGCGCCGGCGGTAGCCGCGCGGAGAGAGAACCGCAGGAAGCACAACGCTGGTGTCAAGCACGACCGTCCGCATCCGCCGCACTCTAGGCGCGGACCACGACGCTCAGGAGCCGCTGAGAACAGCCTGCATGCCCTCATCGCTGACGCCCGCGAAGCGCTCGTCAAGCGCGCGAATCTCCTCGTCGAGGCGATAATTGCCTGAGAGCGAGGCGAGCAGCCCGGCGAGCGGGATGCGATAGTCGCCGCCCGGCAGCTTGACGTAGGGAACCTTCTCAGCCTCGATCCAGTTCAGAACCGTGCGCCTGCTGACATTTAGCAGCTCGGCAGCCTGCTTGGTGGACAGTAGCTTGGTTTGCGAGCCGACGGCCGACATAAGAGTTCCTTCCAAGAGCCTAGCGCGCATTTTAGCGCAATACGCGCACTATGCCTATATATCGGTATCTGCGCGATTTTCCCAACCTGGCCCCGCCGAGCTAGTCGAGCAAAGCCACCGCAACCCCGTTGGCGACAAGCGGCACTCGTTCGAGCCTGCCGACCAGCCAGCGCGTTGCGCGAGAATGAGCGCAACCCAACCGCTCTTCGCCCAGAGAAGTGCTGATGAGCAGGCAGTTTCGCGGACGCGCCCGGAGAGATTCGAACTCCCGACCTTCGGTTCCGTAGACCGACGCTCTATCCAGCTGAGCTACGGGCGCAGAGCGACGTAGTCTACCGCCGCTCCCCTTCCTGTCCCCAGAGCGTCGCCACCAGCGACCGTGGTCCGCCGCGGTCACGGTGCTCGCACACGTAGATGCCCTGCCACGTGCCAAGCGCCAGCCGACCGCCGCCGATGGGCAGCGTGAGCGTTGGTCCGAGCAGCGATGCCTTGATGTGCGCGGGCATGTCGTCGGCGCCCTCGAGCGTGTGCGTCCACAACGGGCTGCGCTCGGGTACGGCGTCGTTGAACCACGCTTCGAAGTCGCGGCGCACGTCCGGGCTGGCGTTCTCGTTGAGCGTGAGCGACGCGGAGGTGTGGCGGATGAGCAGGTGCAGCAGGCCGACCTCCACGTCGCGCAGCTCGGGCAGCGCACCCAGCACCTCGCGCGTGACGAGATGGAATCCGCGCGGCAGAGGGTCGAGCGTGAGCTCGCGCTGCAGCCACATAGCAGCCGAGCTTATCCCGGCGCGCCCGACCCAGCGCTCGGATAGGACCCCCGCGCGCGCTGGTGCCTCCCGTCGTCGGATCGCATCGCGCGCAACTCGCCCGCGAACGACGTGTTTGCTTGAGTAGGAGTGACCGCGTACTACAGATGCGGGTAGCTCGAAACTCAGGCGTACCCACCGGTCGCTCAATCGAGGAGGAACCAAATGCGTAGAGCATTGACCTACATCGCGGCGCTCGCCATGGCGCTGATGGCCCTGCCGGCCGTCGCCTCGGCGCTGCCGACAGTCACGTTCAAAGCCACAGCAGTGCCGATCGCGGGCTTTCCGCACACCGGCAACATCCTCGGCGCCGGCACCGCCGACCAGGCCGAATACACGATCTCGGGGACCGAATACCTGGGCTCCCCGCCGCCGGTCATCGGCGTCAACGTGTTCCTGCCGAAGGGCACCAAGCTCCACACCACCGGCTTCCCCACCTGCTCCAAGGCCACGCTCGAACAGTTCGGCCCGATCAAGTGCCCCAAAGGCTCCGCAGCCGGCCCTGTGGGCAAAGTGCTCGGCTTCGTGACCTTCGGCGGCGAACGCGTCGAAGAGCCAGCCGAACTCTCGTCGTTCTACTCCCCCGGTGGCGGCCTCGAATTCTTCACCGACGGCCACTCACCCGTGTCGCTGGAAATCCTGTCCAGCGGTCACTACCTCAACCTCGGCGGAGCGGGCGGCTACGGCCCCGAGCTCAAGACCAAGGTGCCGCTCGTCGCGAGCGTGCCCGGCGCGCCGTACGCGTCCGTCAAGTCGATCACCGTCAAGGTCGGCTCGGCGTTCAAGTCGCACGGCAAAACCACCTACTACGGCCGCGTGCCCACCAAATGCCCCAAAGGCGGCTTCCCCGTCAAGACCGAAGTGATCTTCGCTGAAAACGGCGAAGAATCAAAACCTGTCGCAGTCACCAAGACCTACAAGTCCCCCTGCCCGCGCAGGTAGCAGCAGGTAGGTAGGCGGACGCCGGCTGAGCCGGGGCGGTGCGCAGCGCGCGCATCGGCCCCGGCTCATGCCGCAAACGGCGCCATGCGCACCGCCAGCGGCAACCCGCAGCGGACCAGCAGGCCGAAGCGTCCCCCCGGCACAGCCGCCGCCTCGGCGCGCATCAGATCAGCCAGCTGGCGCTTGAAGTCCACACGCGGATAGCGACGCAGGACCTCCTCGACGTTCACCGGGGCCACGTCCCACATGCGCAGCCCCGCGCCGTCCACCATCGCGCCCCACTGCAGGTAGCAGCCGAGCGCGCCGTCCCGCTCGATCGAGACACCCGGTGTGGTGTGCACGCAGATCGCATCCGCGAGCACGTCCGCGCTGCGGTCGTCCACGCCCGCGCCGGCGGCACACGCGAGCATGCGCTCAGCGCTCGCCAGCGTGAAGTCGCGGGCGGGAGTCGGCTGCGTGATGCCGAAGTCGTGCACCAGCGCGGCGCTGTAGAACAGCTCGTCGTCGAGCTCGCTGCGATCGAGGACCGCCAGCGCGCGACCGAACAGCCACGTTCGAAAGCAATGGCCGACGATCGCCGCCGGCTGCTCCGCACACGCCAGCTCAGCTTCGCGAGCGAGCGGCGTATCGGGCGGCTGGAAAGTCTTTACGTCGATCGCCGCCGCGCCCGCCGGCAGCCGTCCCAGCGCGAGCCGCGCGCGACCGAGCACGTTCTCCCACTGACCGACCGCAATCGCAGCGAACAGGCGGCGGCGCTCGGCTTTCGTCAGGCGCCCACCCGTGCGCCGCGTCCATGCCAGCCCGCCGAGCCGCTCGGGATCAGGGACACCCCCACGGCCGACATCGGAGCCCGCTGCGCTTACGATCGCCCGATCATAGGTCGCCGGGCTTCCCGTCGAGCGCCGGCGCCGCGCCGATCGCGCGGCCGAGCAGCGCGAACCCCGCTGCGGCCGCGATCCCCTCGACCACGCCGCGCTCGAGACCCTCGATGAGCGAGCGCTCCGCGTGCCACACGAGCGCTGTCATCACCGCCGTCACGCCGAGCGCAGCGAGCGCCCCAAGACGCCAGCGCCGGCGCTGAACCCAGCGCGCCCCGGGAATCGGCAGGTCGTCGAAGATGTCGCCCGACGGACCCTCCGCTTCGCTGACGATCTCGCCCGCGTGCGCCAGCGCGCGCATCGCGGCGAACAGCGCGAGCACCGCCACCGCCGCCCCGCCGCCAACGAGCGCCAACCACCACGCGGCCAGGACGGACGAGAAGTCGAGCACGTACAGCTCCAAGCCGAGAGCCGTCGCCAAGCCCGCAATCAGGGCGATCCACGTGCGCCGCTGCAGCAACGCGAGCTCCGCCGCCGGCAGAGACACCGTGCGCCTGTGCGGCGCAGCGCCCGGAGCGCGGCCAGACATCCCGCCACCAGCGCCACCTGCGACGCCACCAGCATGCCCAGCGCAGCCGGCACGAACAGCAGCAACGAGAGACCGTGGTGGAAGCCTGGAGGGCCACCCGCGGCGCCGATCGCCAGCTGCGAGACCGCCAGCACGACCGCCGTCACCGCGAGCGCCGCGAACGCGCCCAGCGCCGAGCGCCGCACCCTGTCGGTCCCGAGCTCCTCCGCGAAGCTCGCCGCCAGCGACGCGGGGTCACCCAGGCGTACCTCGCAGCCGGGCTCGCAGGCGATGTGGTCGCGTAGCTCGAGGAGGATGTGCTCGCGCTCTCGGCCGCGCACGCCACGGTGCGTCAGCTCGCCCTCCAGATGCTCAAGCCAGCTCATTCTAGGACCGTCTCAACCGCTTTGGCGAAGCGTCCCCACTCGCGCCGGCGCTCGCCCAGAGTCGCGCGTCCCGCGCGCGTCAGCCGGTAGACGCGTCGCCGTCGAGGACCCTCCAGCGACCAGGAGCTGCTCAGCAGGCCGTCACGCTCGAGGCGGTGCAGCGCCGGGTACACCGTCCCCTCCGCCAGCTCGAACGCCCCGCCGCTGCGCTGCTCGAGGCGCCGCACGATCGCATAGCCATGTGCGGGCTCCTCCGCGATCGTCGCCAGGATCAACGGCTCGAGCTGTCCGTTCAATGCGTCCGCCTTCATACCTAGGGATTCTAGGCATAGATCGTCTATGTGTCAAGCGACGGCGAGATGATCGCCGCCGTTGACGCGCGCGCTCTCGGCGCTCGAGTCGGCCATCTGACCCTCGATGAGCAGCGCTCCCTCGAGGAGGCGGCGTGATGCCCCTTGCCATCGGCGGCCGAACGGACTAGAATTATGGTCATGCCTGATGTTCTTCCGCTTTCGTCTGTCAAGGCACATCTCTCGGAGATCGTAGATCGCGTCGAACTCGAGCAGGAGCGCATCGTGCTGACCCGGAACGGGAAGGCCGCCGCCGTCCTCATCAGCACTGACGACCTAGAAGGGCTCGAGGAGACGCTCGCAATCCTGTCCGACTCGACACTTCGTGAGCAGATTCGCGAAGGCGAAGCGGCGGCAGCGGCCGGTGATACCGCCACGCTCGAGGAACTGCAAGCCGACCTCCAAGCCCGACGCGCGAGCGACCGGGCTGCGTGAGCGACAGGCCATGGCAACTGGTCGCCGCCAGCTCTGCCCGCCGTGATATCCAGAGCCTGCCGGAGAAGTACGCCGCGGCAGTCCTTGAGCTGCTACCGGTCATCGCCGGCAACCCAAAGCACGTGGGCAAGCCCCTGCGCTTCGAGTACGAGGGACGCTGGTCAGCCCGTCGCGGCCCCTATCGCATCATCTACAGCATCGATGAGGCGTCCAGAACAGTCACCGTCCTCGCCGTAGGACATCGCGCGGACGTCTACCGCAAGCGCTGAAACGAAGTCCTTCGCTCAGGCCATCTGCCGCACGCCCGTTCGAACGACGCGAGTCGAACAACCGTCACGAACCCGGCGAAAACGGAGAGGGAGAGACGAAGTTCGAACTCTGCGACGTGGAAGCTCATCAAGCAGCTTCACGACGACCGGCTCGATCCCAACGGCGCAACGGAACCTCGCATCTAACTTCCTTCTGAGCTACGGCAGATCAGGCCGGCGGCGAGCGCTCTTCGTCTAGCCCTGGCCAGATGGGATCGATGCCCTCGCTTCGAAGCAGCTTGGCTTGGAGAGCCAGAACGTCCTCTGGACGACGGTCTTTCCCTAGGAAGTAGCCGTCCGGTGATGTCAATCGACCCAGCCGGTCACTCTCTTCAGGAGGTTGTAGATCTTGTCGTCCAGCCATGTTGGCTTGTCCCGATGTCCACGAACACGTCGCGCCATCATCAACGCATACGTCTCAGCGACCACCTCGTGCGTGTAGTTCTTAGCACCATAGCCCGCGCTGCGGATACCCTCGCTGATTCCCTCAGGAGCTAGCGCCAGCAGCCTATCCCCAGCAGCTACGTCCTCCGGCGAGCAGCGTGCCAGGCTGAGCGCGTGACCCCACTCGTGCCAGGCAATGTGGGCCACGAACGCCTCATATGCTTGCGTATCCAGTCCGACTACCGCCGCATGACCAGCATTGATCAGGAGCACGTCTAGCCCTGGCACCCAAGCGCCTAGCGCGCCTTCGAGCTTAGCTCTGATGGCTGGCGGGAGCCCTGACTGGCCGGCCGAGCGCAGCATCTCGTCTGCTGCTAGGCCAATCGACCTGTCGACGACTTGCCATTGCTGGGCACCAACGGCTTCAAGCAAAGTGCGATGAGCAGGCGGCAGCCTTTGCCACGCAAGGCTCACGATTCGACCAGTATCTGCTTCTGAGGCGCTCAAGCCGGCCAGCTCGCAGACAGACCAGTTCGAAACCTGGCATGAGCGTTGTACGGTCGGTGGTCGTCGGCCATACGACAAACGATGCCGCGGGGAAGGCGTGTCGGGTATCCGTCATTTGACCGAGGGGGTCCAGAAATCATCTGGACCTTGCTAGCAGTGTTCATGATCCAGCGGCTTAGATCAGCTTGTAGCGAAGTGCTGTCAGGACGGCTTGAGCACGGCTGTTGACGCCAAACTTCTTGAGAAGGTTGTGCGAATGGGTTTTGACCGTCGAGCTCGATATGTCGAGCTCCTTGCCTATCTGCGTCGAGCTAAGGCCTTTGCCCATCAACAGCAGGATTTCCTGCTCGCGTTTGGTGACCGATGGCCGTTCGGCGCGACCCCGAACACGGATCTCCGCCGCGAGCAGTTGCTGTGCTGCAGCAGAGAATCCGACGCCATTCGCCGCCACGGCATCAAGGACGCTTCGTAGCTCTTGGGCCCCAGCCTCCATAGTCAGGTAGCCAGATGCCCCCAGTGCCACTGCGTCGTATATAGGAGGTTTCTGGTCAGCCGACATGAACACCACTCGAACTTCGCCCTGCGCCGCCGCGAGGATCTCGCCCTCATGTGGACCAGCTTCGCGGAAGGGGCCAACCAGGGCGATGTCCGGCTTGAGCCTGCCAAGCGACGGCACAAGCTCGTCCTCGGAATCCACAAGATCAAATCCCTTCCACTTCGCGATCTCCTGCTGGATCTGCTCGAGAAGCATGGGGAAGTCGTTCGCCACGAGGATCCTCGCTGCGACTGGCGACGCCCCGACAGCGGCTGGCTGTGGGCCATCTCCGAGATCTTTCATAATCTAGATTATAGATCTAGCGCTATCAGCGCGAAGCTGGCGGGCTGGCGACATTTGCCCGGGGCCAGGCTTCACAGGCCGAGACCCCAGCAAATCCACGACAAGGCTCTAAACGGAGAGGGGGGGATTCGAACCCCCGAACGAGGTTTCCCCCGTTACGCGATTTCCAGTCGCGCCCGTTCAACCGCTCCGGCACCTCTCCCGCTTGCTTGTTCGCCGGACTATCGCCGGCGGCGGCGCCCCCAAGGCTACCCGACACCGACGCCCGTGCCGTTGCTACGCTCCCCACATGCTGCTCGCCACCAGCGAAGCCTTCCAAAAGACCTTCGGCCTCGCCGTGACCTTCGGGGGCATCGGCATCGTCGTCAACATCATCGTCGTCTACATCGCCATCCAGGTCAAAGGCGAGCGCCGGCAGAACCTCGAATACCTCGAGTCGCGCCGGCCTCCCGGCACCTGAGCGACCGCTCAGGTCGGTCTCGGGGCTCGGGGCTCAGCTCGAGCTAGGGGGCGAGGCGGCTGCCTCTGCTTCGTGGGCCTCCTGGCGAGCGCGGCGGTACTCGTTGACGACGATGTCCGTCAGCTCCTCCACGGATGTCTCCGCCGTGGGCTTGTCAAGCGCGATCACCCCGTCCTGGATCATGCTCACGCGGTCGCACGCCTCCAGCACGTGGACGTAGTTGTGCAGGATCATCACGATCGACACGCGCCCCTCCTCCTTCAAGCGCGCCACCAGGTCGAGGATCTGCGCCCCCTCTTTGGCGCCCATCGCCGCCAGCGGCTCGTCCAGCAGGATGATGTCCGCGTCGGAGTTGACCGTGCGCGCGACCGCGATCGCCTGGCGCTGGCCGCCCGACAGGCGCGCCACCGACACGTCGATCCGCGGGATGTTGATCCCGATCTCGTCCAGCGCCGCGCGTGCTTCGCGCTTCATCTTCCTGTTGTCCAGCAGCGGCAGCGGGCGCAGCAGGCGCTCGCGGCGCAGGAACAGGTTGTGGTACACCGACAGTTCGTCGATCAGCGCCAGGTCCTGGTAGACGGTGTCGATGCCTTTCGCGCGGGCGTCGTCGACGCTTTTCGGCTGATACGGCTCGCCGTGCAGGAACATCCTGCCCGCGTCCTGCTTCTGGAAGCCCGAGATGATCTTGATCAGCGTCGACTTGCCCGCGCCGTTGTCGCCCAGCAGGCCCAGCACCTCGCCCTTTTTCAGGTGCAGGTTCACGTCGCGCAGCGCCGTCACCGGGCCGAAGCGCTTGGAGATGTGTTCCACGCGCAGGACGTCGTCCGACGAGCTGCTCGGCGCCACTGGTTGAGGCTCCGCTGCGTCCACGTCAGCCACTGCTGCCATGCCCCCTGCGCGCACGCCCCACGTACACGTTGGCCGTCATCGCAACCACGATCGCAAGGCCCGTGTAGAACAGCAGGTAGTTGGCGTTCGCGCCCTGCAGGATCAGACCGTCCTTGAGGATGCCCAGGAACAGCGCGCCGATCAACGCACCGACAACCGTGCCCGATCCCCCCGACAGCAGCGTGCCGCCGATCACCGCCCCCGCGATTGCGATCAGCAGCAGTTCGTTCGGTCCCGACGGGTCCGGCTGAATCGTCTGCGAGCGCACCGCCTCGAACACGCCCACGAGCGCCGCCGTCATGGCGCACAGCACGAAATTACGGATCGTCACCAGCTTCACCTTCACGCCCGCCTCAGCCGCGCCGAGCTTGTTGGAGCCGATCGCAACCGTGTACAGGCCCCAACGCGTGAACGTCAGCACCACCTGCAGAAGCACCACGATCGCCACCGCCCAGATCAGCTCGGAATACACGCCCCCGCCGAAGATCTTCGCGAACGTCCCGATGTGGTTGACTTTTTCCGAAAGCACGATGCTGTGCCCGTTGACCACGTGGTGGACCTTCACTTCGGTCTGCGTCACCTGTGCTCCGGGCGTCGCCACCGGGGTGCCGTGGGAGAGGATCAGGCTCAGCCCCTCGAAGCTGAACAACATGCCCAGCGTCGCCACGAACGAGCTCACCCCGAGAATCGCCACGAACGCGCCGTTGACCGCGCCGACGACCATGCAGATCGCCACCGCCAAGATCGTCGACGGCACCAGACCCAGGCCCGCGGTGTCCAGCTTGTAGAACACGATCGGCGCGAACATGTACATAGCCCCGATCGAAAGGTCGATCTCGCCGAGGATCATCACGAACACCTCGCCCGCGCCCAGGATCGCAAGCGGCGCGAAGTACGGCAGCAGCGTCTTGAAGTTTTCGCCCGTGAAGAACGTGCTCGTGTTCGCGGAGAAGTAGATCGCCACGATGATCGTGACGACGATGATGCTGCCCTCGCGCAGCGACAGGACGCGCTCGAGCAGCTGGCGCCGCACCGAGGGGGCAGCCTGGCGCGCCGACGCCGGGCCACCTCCCACAGTTGGGCTCCGAGCGGAGGGCTCCTGCTGGACCTCGGCCATCAGCCTCTTGTCTACCCGCCTCGCGTCCCTCGCCTCAGGCGACGACCGTCACCGCCGAGGAGGTCCCCTCGAAGCGCGTCTTCGTTTTCACGTACGGCGCGACCGTTTCTTTGTTCAGGAACTTTAGGCCCGTGTCAACTTCCGCGGGGCCCGTCAGCGAGCCCGAGACCTTGTACAGGAACAGCTCCGTCACCGGGAAGAAGCCCTGCAGGTAGGGCTGCTGGTCGATCGTGAATTCGATGTTGCCTTCCTGCAGCAGCTTCTGAGTCTGTTCGGTGAGGTCGAAGCCACCTGCGTGAACGCCTTTGGCAGCGAGGCCCAGTTTCTGCATCACTTTGGCGAGGCTTTCGGTGCTGCCGCCGTCCACCGCGTACATGCCCTTCGCGCTTTTGTGACTCTGGTACCACGCTTCGATCGCCGGCTGCTCCTGCGCCACGGCCGCACCCGTCGCCACCGAGTGCGCAGTGATCGACGCTCCCGAGGCTTTGATCGCCTGTTCCGCACCTTCGATGCGCGGCTGCAGGTTCGCCGATCCCGGCGTCGCGATGAACAGACCCACTTCGCCCGAGCCCACCGCCGCGACGATCCGCTTTCCCATTTCTTCGCCCGCCTTTTTCAGGTCCTGGCCGATGTACGCCAGGCGCGCGTTGCCGGCCGCGTCGGCGTTGTACGCGAGAACCGGGATGCCCGCTTTGATCGCAGCTTCGACCGGCGCGTTGAACGCATGCAGGTCGATCAGCGCCACCGCAATGCCGTCAGCGCCGCTCGTCACCGCGGTGTTGAGCGCGTCAACCATCTGGCTCACGTTGCTGTTTTCCGAGCCCGTCCACTGGTATTCGCAGCCGAGCAGTTTGCATGCGTCAGCGGCGCCGTACTGCGTGGGAGTGAAGAACGGGTTGGTCGTCACGTGGTTGACGAACACGAATTTGTATTTCTTGTGCGAGCCGAACACGCTCGCCGAGCCACCGCTGCTACTCGACGCGCTCGATCCGCACGCGCCCAGCAGGCCGCCCACCGAGCCGGCGGCGATGCCGGTCAGGGCGCTACGGCGCAGAAACGCGCGACGGTCAAAACCAGGTCGATCGACGTTCGGTCGGTCGAGATAGTCCAGTTGCTCCACCGCTTCGTGGGCCTGGTCGGTATCTGGCATGGTGCTCCTCCTCTACTCGCTGGACGCATGTCTGCGCTACTTCAGCTTGTACTTTCCCCCTTAAATCGCATCGCCAATCACCCTCGCTTCGATCACGCGGTTCAGTGTAGTCCTGGTGGGCGCCAACCGCTCGGCCGGCCGGGTCATGCTGCCGCCGGGCGAGCTGGCCGGAGGTATACCCTCGTGGCATGGCTAGGAAGCGCTCCGAGGGCCGCGAGCACGAGCCGGGTGGAGAACACGAGCCGGGCCCAGAGGCCGGGCCAGACCCAGAGCGCCGACCGGGCTACGAGGCCGATCTCGGGCGCATCGGGCCCCTTGCGATCGCGCGCCACGTCAAAGACGACGGCCGCGCGCTGATCCTCTACTCCGAACAGCCGCGCGCCGAGCAGGAGCGACCGCCCGCGTGAGCGAGCTTCGCTTCGACGAGCTGCGCGGCGAGGAGGTCGTCTACGCGATCCACCGTCAGGACCGCACGTTCCTGCCTGCGCGCGACCACTGCCCGCTGGACCCCACGCCACCGGGTGGGGCGCAGACCGAGATCCCGTTCCCCGCGTTCGAGATCGCAGTGTTCGACAACCGCTTCCCCGCGTTCGACGCTCCGCTCGGCGCCGCCGAGGTCGTCGTGTACACCGACCAGCACGACTCGTCCTTCGGCGCGCTCGCGCCTCAGCGCGCCGAGGCGCTCATGTGGGTGTGGCGCCACCGCTACATAGAGCTCGGCGCGCGCGCCGACATCGACTACGTGTTCATCTTCGAGAACCGCGGCGTCGAGGTCGGCGTAACCCTGCACCACCCCCACGGCCAGATCTACGGCTACCCGTTCCTGCCACCCGTGCCCAAGCTCGAGCTCGCCGCCGATCAGCGCCTCGGCGGCTGCGCGCCGTGCACGCTGCTCGAGCGCGAGCTACACGACCCCGTGCGCGTCGTGCACCAGAACGACAGCGTCGTCGTATACGTCCCCTACGCCGCGCGCTGGGCCTACGAAGCCCACGTCGTCATGCGCCAGCACCGCCCCAGCCTGCGCCAGTGCGAGCCGCACGAGCTGCGCCACCTCGCCGCCGCCCTGCAGGCGCTCGTGCGCGGATACGACGCGCTGTTCCAGCGGCCGTTCCCGTACGTCATGGCCATGCACCAGGCGCCCACCGCCAGCGCCGCGCGCGCCGCCGCCGCACGCATCCCCGCCGGGCACGGGCACCTGCACGTCGAGTTCTACCCGCCGCTGCGCACCGCCGAGAAGCTCAAGTACCTCGCCGGCTCAGAGCAGGGCGCCGGCACCTTCATCTCCGACACGCTGCCCGAGGAGTCCGCCCACAAGCTGCGCGAGGCCATACAGCGTGGCGCCTGAGGGCAGCGACGCAGGGCCGCGCGAGCAGGCGCCTGAGCGCAGCCGGGCAGCCGCGCGCGAGCCGGCGCCGGAGCGCAGCGTCGCGTTCGCCCCAGGACGCGTCAACCTCATCGGCGAGCACACCGACTACAACCACGGGCTCGCGCTGCCGTTCGCCATCGCCGACGGCGTCACCGTCAGCGCCCGCGCCGCACCCCCCGGCTCTGCCGGCGAGGCACGCATCCACGCCTACGCGCGCGACCTCCACGAGCACGATGAGTTTGAGCTCGTCAGCCCCGCGCCCGCCCCCGGCTGGCGCGCGTTCGTGCGCGGCATCGTCGCCGAGCTCGCCCGCGCCGGCTGCCCGCTCGTCGGCGCCGAGCTCGACATCAGCGGCGGGCTGCCGCCCGGCGCCGGCCTGTCCTCCTCCGCCGCGCTCGAGGTCGCCCTGTGCCTCGCCCTCGCCGACGTCGGCGCGCGCGCCCGCACGGGTGCTGCTCGTGGTGGTGGTGGTGGTGGCGGCGGCGGCGGCGGCAGCGGCAGCCGAGGCGGGGAGGCTGGCGACGGCGACGAGCCCGTGCCCTTGTCGCGCATCGACATCGCGCGCCTGTGCGCACGCGTCGAGAACGACTGGGTCGGCGCCCAAACTGGCCTGCTCGACCAGCTCGCGTCCTTGTACGGCGAGCCCGACACCGCCGTCTACATCGACTTCCGCACGCTCACCATCGAACCCGTGCCACTCGTGCTCGGCGACTGGCGGCTCGTCGTGCTCGACTCACGCCAGCGCCACCTGCACGCCAGCTCCGGCTATAACCAGCGACGCACCGAGTGCGCCCGCGCGTGCGAGCTGCTCGCAGTGGACTCGCTGCGCGACGCCACGCTCGACGCCAGCGAGCAGCTGCCCGAGCCACTGAACCGGCGCGCCCGGCACGTCATCAGCGAGAACCAGCGCGTGCGCGACACCGTCGCCGCGCTCTGCTTCCGCGATCTCCGCGCAGTCGGCGCGCTCTTGAACGCATCGCACGCCAGCCTGCGCGACGACTACGACGTCTCCACCCCCGCCGTCGAGGACGCCGTCCAGCGCCTGCTCGCCGCCGGCGCCAGCGGCGCACGGCTAGTCGGCGGCGGCTTCGGCGGCAGCGTGCTCGGGCTGTTTGCCCCCGGCGTCCCGTATCCGTCCGACGCCCGCGTCGTGCGGCCCGGGCCCGGCGCGCATCTGCTCGACGAGCCATACGCTCCGTGACTGCTTAGGGTGCCGCGCGGGAGGGTGCGCCGTCTATGTCCTCCATTTAAAAGTCTGTACCACTATGGTTATACAGGGTTTTTAATTGAACATATGGCCGCCCGCCGGTCACAAAGTCGTCACAGACGGGCGATCACCAGCGCGCACGCCGTCACCACCATCGCCAGCGACAGCGCCGCCAGCGC
This sequence comes from Solirubrobacteraceae bacterium, assembly GCA_035939335.1. Classification (GTDB taxonomy): domain Bacteria; phylum Actinomycetota; class Thermoleophilia; order Solirubrobacterales; family Solirubrobacteraceae; genus Palsa-744. The sequence continues at coordinate 35,039 of DASZFY010000042.1, forward strand.
GCCGTCCAGTGGGCTCAGCAGCGCGCCCACCGACAGCTCTTCCGTGCTTCCGTCGCTCAGCGTGCGCGTGCCGCTCACCGCCAGCGTGCGCCTGCGCAGCTCGCGCGCCGCCGAGCTCAGGCGCCGCTGCGCCACGCTCATCGCCGTGCAGCCAGCCGCCACCAGCACACCCGCCAACGCCAGCCTCTGCGCGTTCACGAAGTACCCCGTCAGCGCCGGGAACGCGCCCCAGCCCAGCGCGAACCACAGATCGCCGTGCACGCGCCCGCCTCCCAGCTCGAGGTTGTACGCCGGCAGGAACACCGCACCCACCACCACGAATGGCACCAGCCACACCGTCACCGTCAGCACGCCCGCCACTCCGATCGCCACCGCGCCCAGCAGGCTCACCACCGCGCACACGATCAGCGCGCGCGCCGAGATGCCAGTACCCAGCGGCCGGCTGTGCAGCTCGTCCAACGCATGCGCCGCCACACCCACCGCCAGCGCAAACGCCCCCACGCCCCACAGCAGGCGGTTCACGTGCAGGTGCGGCGCCGCCGCCGCGCCCAGCGCGAAGTAGCTCAGATGCCACGCCGTGTACGGCGGGTGCAGCAGCGTCAGCGCATCGCCCATCCGACCGCCCCCCATCGCGTAGAAAGCCGGGCGCTCGCGCGTCGCCGCCATCGATGTCTCAGCCCGCGCGCTTCGTCGCGGACATCACCACGCCACCGCCCACGCTCATCCGCCGCACGCGCACGTCCTCCAGGCCCGCCTGTCGCCAGTACCCCACCAACTGCTCCTGCGAGTGGCGCTCGTAGAAGCCGCCGATGCTCGGGCCCAGGAAGCGCCCCACCTGCGCCCACTCGCGCGACGCCAGGCGCCCTAGCGTCGGCAGCCCCACCGCCGTGTACAGCCGCCACGCCGCGCGCGCCGGCGGCCACGGCGGCACGCCGAACTCAAGCGACGCCACGCGGCCCCCCGGACGCACCACCCGCGCCAGCTCGCGCACCGTCGCCGCTGGATCGTCCACGTAGCGCAGCAGGTACGTGAACGTCAGCGCGTCAAAGCTCGCGTCGTCGAACGGCAGCCGCTCCGCCTCGCCTTCAATCAGCTCCACGCGCGTGGGCGCGGGCTCGCGGGCGGACTCGGGCGAGGAGGCGGATGGCCGTGCGGGCGCCAGGTGCGCGAAGCGCGCGCGGGCAGCCGCCAGCATCTGCGGGCTCTGGTCGATGCCCACCACCTTGCAGTCCGCGCGCGCCAGCAGCTCCGCCGCCACCATGCCCGTGCCCGTCGCCACGTCCAGCACCCGCTGCCCATCCCGCGGTGCCACCTCGCTCACCAGCGCACGTCGCCAGCGCGGGTCCTGCCAGAAGCTCAGCGCCGCCGACAACTGGTCGTAGCGCCTCGGCAGGCCGCTGAACAGCTCCAGCGCCTCGCGCTTGCGAGGCGAGCTCTGCTCGGTTGAAGCGACGCCCGGGGAGTCGCTGGACGCTGGCAAGCTCATCGTGTTCGCCGATCTGACAGGCTAACCGCCAGCATGGCAGAACCGGCCCCTCACCCAGACCACCAGCGCGTCATGCTCGTCACCGGCGCCTCCAGCGGCATCGGCCAAGCCACCGCCCGGCGGCTCGCGCGCGAGAACGGAGCCGCGCTCGTGCTCGTCGGCCGCCGCCAGGATCGCCTGCGCGCGCTCGCCGACGAGCTCCACGGCAGCTTCATCGCCGTCGACCTGCTCGACGATGACGCACCCGCGCGCATCCGCGACCACGTGCTCGAGCGCCACGGGCGGCTCGACCTGCTCGTCAACAACGCCGGAACCGCCTGGCGCGCACGCTTCGCCGACGGCGGCTACGAGAACGTGCAGCGCACCATGGCCATCAACTTCGACGCCCAGGTGCGGCTCACCGAGGCGCTGCTGCCGCTGCTGCGTTCCTCCGCGCCCAGCGCCATCGTCAACGTCGCCTCCACCGCCGCCCGCGTCGCGCGCGCCGGCACCGGCGCCTACAGCGCCTCCAAGTTCGCCCTCGCCGGCTGGTCAGACTCGCTCTGGGCCGAGGAGCGCGCGCACGGCGTGCACGTCGGGCTCGTCCTCCCCGGCTTCATCTCAACCGAGGGCTTTCCCCAGTCCGAGCTCACCGCCAAGCCCTGGACGCGCTGGATCGTCTCCACGCCCGAGCGCGCCGCCGACGCCATCTACCAGGCCGGCATCCAGCGCCGCCCCGAGCGCTACGTGCCGCGCGCCTACGCCCTCGCCGGCGCCCTGCGCATCCTCGCTCCCGGGCTCGTGCGGCGCGCGCTCGGCGGCAGCGGCGCCGCCGTCATGACAACCAGCACCCGACCCGACGCCGCCGACCGGCGCAACGGTAACCTCAGCGGATCGCAACACACGCGCTCGTAACCGGAGCGACCGGGTTCATCGGCGGCCGTCTCGCCGCCTCGCTGCTCGCGAGCGGCGCCCACGTTCGCTGCCTCGTCCGCGACCCCGCGCGCGCCGCGCATCTCGAGCGCAAAGGCTGTGACATCCGCCGTGGCGACGTGACCGACGCGAGCAGCCTTCACGGCATCGGCGACGGGATCGACGTCGCGTACTTCCTCGTGCACGCCATGGCCGGCGGCGCAGGCTTCGAGGAGCGCGAGCGCCAGGGCGCCGCCAACTTCGCCGCCGCCGCCAAGCGCGACGGCGTGCGCCGCACCGTGTATCTCGGCGGACTCGGCGACGACAGCGTCTCCAAGCACCTGAGCAGCCGCCACGAAACCGCGCTCACGCTCGCCGCCGACGGGCCGCCGCTCACATACTTCCGCGCCGCCATGGTCGTCGGCGCCGCCAGCGAGTCCTACCGCACGCTGCGCTACCTCGTCAAACGACTGCCCATCATGATCGCCCCCAGCTGGCTGCGCACCGCCACTCAGCCGATCGCCATCGACGACGTCATCGAGTACCTGCTGCGCGCACCCGACGTGCCCCAGTCGCTCGGCCGCGAAGTGCAGATCGGCGGCCCCGACATCCTCGCCTACGGCGACATGCTCGACCGCATGGCCATCGCCATGGGCGTGCGCCCGCGGCCCAAGGTGCCCGTGCCGCTGATCACGCCATGGCTGTCCGCCCTCTGGCTCGGACTCGTCACCCCCGTCGACACCAACGTCGCGCGCCCGCTCGTCGAAGGACTGCGCACCGCCACCGTCGTCACCGACCCCTCCGGCGCCCAGCCGTTCGGGATCGCCACCATGTCCTTCGATCAGGCTCTGCAGCGCGCGCTCGAGGAAGAACGCCGCGCCGAGGCGCAGTCGCCGCGCTAGTCGGCCAGCTCGCCCGCGTACAGCGCGAACACCGCGCCCTGCGGGTCAGCCACGACTGCGATCTTCGCCACCTGGATGTCGATCGGCCCAGCGATCGCCGAGCCACCCAGCTCGGCAACCTTCGCCAGCGCCTGCTCCACATCCTCAACGCCGAAGTACACAAGCCAGTTCGGCGGCGACGGCGGCGTCAGCTCGCGAATGCCGCCGTTGTACGCATCGCCGTTCTTGATCATCAAATAGCGTTCCTGCGTCCCCGTCGACTCCTCCAGCTTCCAGCCGAACAGGTCGCCGTAGAACGTCGCCGAAGCGTCCACATCCGGGGACTGCAGCTCGTTCCACACCAGCGCCCCCGGCACGTTCACAAGCGACGCGCCGATGTGATCGCGCGGCTCCCACGGCATGAAGTACGCGCCCTGCGGATCCTGGATCACCGCCATGCGCCCCACCGTCATCACGTCAAACGGCGGCGCGTGCACTGTCGCGCCCAGCTCCTCCGCGCGCTTTGCCACCGCATCCGCGCTGTCCACCGACACATACGAGTTCCACAGCGGCGGCACGCCCGCGTCGCGCTGCTGCTCAGGCTGCTGCATGATCGCCGCTACCGGCTTGCCGTCCACCAGCTGCATCGAGTAGTACGCGCCCGCGTCGCCCACCGGCGTGTCGTTCGCCTCCCAGCCCAACAGCCCGCCGTAGAACGCCTTCGCCGCCTCCTGATCGCTCGTCGTCAGTTCGCTCCAGCAGAACGTGCCCGGCGTATAAGCGGTGCGCTCACCCATCTGCCGCGAGAGTAGCGCACCGACCGCACGCCTGTTGTTACCAGCTAGATTCGCTTGCAATGCCTGGAGAGTCCGTGCCTGGAGATTCTTCGCAGCCCCACGCGCACCCCACGCGCGAGATCCCCATCCGCGGCGACACCATCAGACTCGGGCAGCTGCTCAAGCTCGCCGGCGTCGTCGACAGCGGCAGCGACGTCAAGGCGCTGCTCGCCAGTCAGCCCGTGCTGGTCAACGGCGAGCGGGAGACCCGGCGCGGGCGCCAGCTGCGCGGTGGCGACATCGTGCGCGTCGGCGAGCACGAGCTCATGGTGCTCGCCGCGCCCGCACAGCCGGCCGCGCAAACCTGAGACCAGCGTGGGCCCATTGTCAAATTAAAAAGTCTGTATAACCATCGCTATACAGACTTTTGTTATGAAGACATAGCGGCTACCCGTCCGCGTCCAGGTAGCGCTGTTATGTGGACATAGCCGCTACACACCCACGCCCAGATAGCGCACGACGTCCTGCGCGTCCGCCTGCAGCGCCCACTCGTCACTGCGCGCGAGCGCAGCAAACGGCTTCAGCACAACCTTCCCCGCTGTGAGCGTCCACGTCGCCACCGCGCGGCCTTTGACCAGCGCGAACGGCCGGAAGATGCCGTTGGTGGTGACGATCCGCTGATGGTTCGCGTCGAGCAGCGCCTCGCGCGAGCGCCAGCCGAGCAGCACCGGATCAAACGCGCCGAGCAGACGCGGCGGCGGCAGCTCCGGCGGCGACAAGGCCAACCCCCGACCGGGCGACGAGGCTGACCCGCGCGCGGGGGTCGCGCCGGGCACGAGGCGCTTGCTCAGCTCGAGCAGCCCATCGTCGCGCTCGCGCAGCTCGGAGGCGATCGCGCCCAGCCCCGCGCGCACGTCGCGCAACGGCAGGCCCGACCACTTGGCCAGATCGCGATCGTCAGCGGGCGCGTGACCTGCGAGGTACCTGCGCGCGAGCTCGGCCAGCGCACGCTCGCGGTCCACCCGCTCGGGCACCCCCAGCCAGTCGCGCGCGAGCACGTACGCGTGCTGCGCGCCGTGCATCGGCCCGCGCACGATCGCTCCGCGCAGGGACGCCAGCAGCAGCAGGTGCACGAGCGCCTGGCCCTCTGTGCGCACGCCAGCCGCGTCGATGCGCTCGCGCAACTGCGCCCGATCCAGCGGGCCCTCGCGCTCCAGCGCGCGCTCGATCGCCGCCACACCGCGCTCCGCCGCGGCCGGGTTGACGCCCTCCTGGGACAGGCGCCGAGCGCTCGCCGTGAACAGCGTCGGTGCCGTCAGCGCGTGCAGCCACGGGTAGTCCTCGCTCGCCACCAGGTGCAGCGTGCCGCGGTTCAGCCACGTGATCACCAGCGAGCGCTCGTGCGTGAGCGCACGGTCCACGTCCGCCGCCGTCAGCCCCGTGGTGCGCGAGCGAATCGCCAGGCGCGCGCCGCGCGGGTCCTGGCCCTGGACGGCCAGCAGCCGGCGCGCGACCGCCACCGGACCCCCGGCTGGGGCGCCGGCGAGCAGTTGCGCGGTGAGGCGCTCCGCGAGCACCCTCGCCCCGGGCGGCAATGCCGCCCCCGGCTTCG
>DASZFY010000043.1:0-22283 GCA_035939335.1 Solirubrobacteraceae bacterium
AACGCGCTGCTCGCGCGCGCCTACCTGCACGGCTCGCAGGTTCTCGGCGAGCGCCGCGCCGGTCTCGGCCAGCGCGCTGATCGTCAGCGCGTTCCAGCTCGTCAGGCGCTTGTCGTCGAGCGCGGGTCGCACGCGCTGCTCGCGCGCCGCCAGCAGCCGCGCGCGGATGCGCTCGCGGACCTCGGGGCCAGGGTCGGGCCCCCGGCCCTGGAGCACGTTCAGCCCGGCCTGCGGGTGGTGCGGATCCGAGAAGTTGCCCTGCTCGCTCGCGCCCAGCCATGCGATCGCGGCGTCGGCGTCGGCGCCCAGCAGCCCGCGCAGCTCGGCCACCGTCCATACGTAGTAACGGCCCTCCACGCCCTCCGAGTCGGCGTCCAGAGCCGAGAAGAAGCCGCCCTCCGGCCCGCGCATCTCGCGCAGCGCCCACTCCAGCGTGCCGGTCGCGACGTCGAGCAGGCGCTGTTCGCCGGAGAGCCGCCAGCCGTGCAGGTAGGCGCGCGCGAGCTGCGCGTTGTCGTAGAGCATCTTCTCGAAGTGCGGGACCGTCCAGGCGGCGTCGACGCTGTAGCGCGCGAAGCCGCCGCCGAGCTGGTCGTGGATGCCGCCGTCGGCCATCGCGTGCAGGCTCGCCAGCGACATCGCCCGCTCGCCGCGGGCCAGCAGCAGCTCCAGCACGGGCGCCTGGGGGAACTTCGGTGCCCCGCCGAACCCCCCGTGGCGGGCGTCGAAGCTCTGCGCGAGCGTCTCCACGGCCTGCGCGAGCAGCTCCTCGCGTAGCGGTGCGGTCGAGGGGCTCAGCCGCGCGCCGCCGGACAGGCGCTCGCGCAGGCCCTCGCCCCCGGTGCGGATCTCCCGCCGGTTGTGCTCCCAGCTCTCGGCGATCGCCTGCAGCACCTGCGTCCAGGCGGGCATGCCGTGGCGTGGCTCGGGCGGGAAGTAGGTGCCGCCGTAGAAGGGCAGCTGCTCGGGCGTGAGGAACACGTTCAGCGGCCAGCCGCCGTGGCCGGTCATCCCCTGGACGGCCTCCATGTACAGCGCGTCGATGTCCGGGCGCTCCTCGCGATCGACCTTTACGCACACGAAGCTCTCGTTCATCAGCCGCGCGGTGGCACGATCCTCGAAGGACTCGCGCTCCATCACGTGGCACCAGTGGCACGCGGAGTAGCCGATCGACACCAGCAGCGGCTTGTCCTCGACGCGCGCGCGCTCGAGTGCGATCGCGCCCCACGCCAGCCAGTCGACGGGGTTCTCGGCGTGCTGGCGCAGGTAGGGAGAGGTCTCCTGCGCTAGTGCGTTGGGCACCCGATCAGGGTAGCCGCGACGCCGAAAGCCGGTGTCCGAGCAGCCTGCTGAGCTCAGCGCGCGATGGCCATTCACTGCCGCCGCCGACGCTCGACAGCCTGACTTTGGCGAGGCTGACGTCGAAGCGTCGGCCTCCGAGCGTGCCGGTGATCTGCTGGGAGCCGGCGCCGAAGCGCACCGTCCCCGCGGAGGCTTCCTTGCCCGATACGCGAATGTTCGCCGTCTGCAGCGCGCGGTTCTTCACGGGGAACGTCGCCGTGAGCTGCACGCCTGGCACGAACGAGAAGTCGTGCAGGGTCGCCGCCGAGCTCGTCAATCTGGCGTAGCCCCCGCGCAGGCCGCCGAAGCTCGAGCCGCTCGGGAGTTCAGCGTCGGCCTGCAGGGTCGCTGCGATCACCTGGCGGTTGAGATCGACGAGCGTGTCGAGCACGGCGACGAGCGTGCGCCCGGAGCGGCCGCCGAGCCCGGTCGGTGGGTGCACGTAGGCGAGCCTGGTGGGCGTCAGCGGGGTGGGGGAGAACTGGTTGGCGGTGGGCGCGCACGGTTGGACGGGATCGCCTGAAAAGAACGCCTTGACCGCGTCTGACGAGCAGCTGCTGAGGTCGCTGCCGAGCACGGAGTGGCCGGTGAACGGGACGAGCAGCAGTTGCGCGTCGGGGATCAGCGCGGCGACACGCCGGGCGTAGGTGGTGGGAGTCCTGATGTCCTGCTCGCCGGAGAGGATCAGCGTTGGCACGTTCGGCAGCGCGCCCTGCGGGGGCGCCGTGGCAGAGGCGTCGGGCCAGCTTGCGCACTCGGGGGCGAGGCTGTTGGCGTATGCGGTGCTTGCGTCGAAGGGGTAGAAATCGCTCGCCGGCTGCGCGTGCAAGTAGGCGAGCGCTTCGCTCAGGCGCGTGGCGCGCGGTGCGCTGCGCTGCCACGGGAACGGGCTCTCCTCGCAGCTGGTCGTCGCGAACAGCGCTTCGTCGACCTCGGGCGCGCTTTCGACGGCGCGTTCTCTGGGCACGTTGGGGATCAGCCCCTCGGAGAGCAGTTGCAGGCGCAGCAGCGGATCGGGGTCGTGATCGAGTGCAGAGTGCACAGCCGCGGGCAGCAGCGCGCGCAGCGCCGGGTTCAGATCGCCTGCCTCGAGCACGTCCAGCAACCCGGTCTCCTGCAGCTTGCTCGAGTGGCGCTTGCCCGACCCGTCGTACACCGAGCCGCTCAGCGCGCGCACCCGCAGCAGTGCCGCCAGGCGCGCGATGTCCGTGAGCGGATCGGTGGTGACCCCGGCGCAGGCGCCGTTCGCGCAGAGCTCCCCGAGCATTCCGCCGAGCGCCTGGAACGTTGGGATCGCAAACGGTTCGGCGCCTTCGCCAGGCACGACCGAGTCGAGCACCAGCGCTTCGACGTGCTGTGGGTAGCGCTCGGCGTAGTCGAGCGCTACCTTGGTGCCGTAGCTGGTGCCGTACAGGACGAGCTTTTCGTAGCCGCCTGCTTCGCGCAGCGCCTCGATGTCCTGCACGGATTCCTGCGTGGTGAAGGCGCCGCGCGCCGGGCCGATCTCCGACGCGCACTCTTCGAAGAGCTGGCTTACGGGCCGCGCGCTGAGCGCTTCGAGCGCCGGGCAGCTCAAAGGGTCCGAGTTGCCTGTGCCGCGCTGGTCGAACACGAGCAGGTCGCGTGAGCCGAGCGCCGGAGCGATCGTCTGGGCGATGAATTCGCCGAGCGGTAGCGCCGCCTGGCCCGGACCGCCGGCGAGCGCCACGACCGCGTCATGACTGGGTGTGGCGCCCGCCAGCTTGCGCTCGACGCTCAGCGAGATCGTTCCCGCGACGGCTCCCGTGCGGTCGAGCGCCACCGGCACAGACGTGCATTCGAAGACGTGGCTGTTTGCGCAGGTGATGAAGCTAAGGCCTGCCGCCGCCGAGCAGCTGGGCCAGCACGCGAGCAGCGCTGCGGGCAGCAGAGTCGCCAGTCCCATGGTGCGAACTCTGCGGCGCATCGCCCACGACAATAGCCGCAGTCGTGACCGAGCTCGCCGGCAGCACCACGTGATGCCCGCCGAGCATGCCCGCGAGCGACTTGTGCGGGATGCCCCGCAACGTTCCGTGCGCGGCGCTCGATCCGCTGACCTGGAGGTCCTCGCTTTCGGCTTTGATCGAGCCCGAGACCGTCACGCCCGGCACATATGAGTAGCCGTGCAGGGTCAGTCCATGGATGGTGAGCTCGGCCCAGCCGGCGCGCAGCCCGCCGATGCGCAACGCCAGCGCGCCGGCGCTTTCGCCCGCGCCTCCGAGCGTCAGCCGCAGCGTGAGCTGGCGGATCACGTCGGACAGCGTGAGCGCAACCGTGCGCAGCGTGCGGCCGGACACGCCGCGGTAGCCGTGCGCCGGTGACACCTGGGCGAGTCGTATGGGCGGCAGCGGTGCCGGCCGCAGGATCGCCGGCGCGGGCGCGGGGGCGCACGGCTTCACCGGAGTGGCCGCGAACAGCGCCTGCAGCGCTTCGGTTCCGCACTGGGTCGGCTCGTCGGTGAGCACCGAGTGGCCGGCGTAGGGCACCACCAGCAGGTGCGAGTCGGGGATCTGGGCCGCCACTTCGCGCGCGTTGGCGGTCGGGGTGCGCAGGTCGCCGGTTCCGCTGAGGATCAGCGTCGGCACGTTCGGCAGCGGCGCGTCCTCGACGGGCGGCGCAGGCGTGGTGAACGGCCAGCGCGCGCATCCTTCGATGTCGCTGAGCTCGAGCGCATTGGCAACGGTGAACGGGGCGAACGTGCTCGCGGGCAGCGCTCTGGCGGCCGCGACGGCCTGTGCGACGCGGGTCGCGGGGTCGGCTGCGCGGCTCCACGGGAAGTCCTGCTCTTCGCACGTGGTCGCGTAGTACAGCGGCGTGTCGAAGTCTTCGCCTTCTTCGCCTTCTGCGCTTTCGGCCGTCTGGATCAGCCGCGCCAGCGGCGCCGTGTCGTGGCGGGCGGCCGCGGCGACGGCGGTTACGAATTCGGCACGCAGCAGCGGTGAGAAGTCCCCGGCGAGCAGCAACTCGACGAGGTCGTTCGATGACAGCCCGATCGCGTGCGTCGCGCCTCCTGAGCCGATCGCGCGGCCCCGCAGCGGCCGGCGGGACATGCGCGCGACGACGTTCGCGAGGTCGGCGACGGGGTTCGGTGTGAGCGCTGCGCACGCGTGCTGGGCGCATATCTGGCTAAGGATGCGCGGCACCGCCGCGAACGTCGTGCGGCTCAGCGGTTCGGGTCCGTTCGGCGGCACGACGGAGTCGAGCACCAGCGCTTCGACGTGGCTGGGGTAGTCCTGCGCGTACTGCTCGGCGACCTTGGTGCCGTAGCTGGTGCCGTACAGGACGAGCTTTTCATAGCCTCCCGCCTGGCGGATCGCCTCGATGTCGGCGACGGTGTTGGCGGTCGTGTAGAAGCCGCGCGTTTGTCCCAGCTGATCGCCGCACGCTTCGACCAGCGCCCCCGTCGAGTGATACAGGCCGGGATGTTCCATTGCGTGGCAGGACAGCGGGTCGGACAGGCCGATCCCGCGCTGGTCGAAGACGATCAGGTCGCGCGTCGCGGCGATCGGTCCGAGCAGTTCGGCGAACCCTTCCGCAAACGGCAGCGCGGGCTGCCCAGGACCGCCCGCGAGCGCGATGATCGCGCTGCGCGCTTCGCCCACCGCCGCCCGGTGGCGGCGCATGGCGAGCGTGATCGTGCCCGGCGCGGCGCCGCTGGGATCGATCGGCACGGTGAGGTGCCCGCAGGCGAAGTTGTTGCTGCCTGGGCACGGCGTGAACGCGATCTGGACGCTTGCGGAGGCTGCCGACTCCAGGCCGGCGCTCGCGCAGATCAGCGCGCATACCGCGAGGAGCATCGCCGCCATCCTCCATACAGGGAGTTGCATAGATCGGAATCTATTGACTTTGCCGGCGTCTGGGCGCGAAGCCGCCGCACGCGCTCGGCACGCTCGCCGATCCCCGCTGTAGGGTCTCGTCGATGGCCAGCGAGCGTGAGACCGTTCACGCGCCGGGCGCGCCGCCGGCGATCGGCCCTTACAGCCACGCCGTGCGCGCGGGTGAGCTGCTGTTCTGCTCGGGCCAGATCCCGCTCGACCCCGAGAGCGGGGAGATCGTCGGTGCGAGCGCCGCCGAGCAGGCTCAGCGGTGTCTCGAGAACCTGCGCGCAGTGTGCGAGGCGGCGGGCGCCCGGCTGGAGCGCGCGGTGCGCATGACCATCTACATGACCGACCTGGGGGACTTCGCGGAGGTCAACGAGGTGTACGGGTCGTTCTTCGCCGAGGAACCCCCGGCGCGCGTGACCGTGGGGGTCGCGCAGCTGCCCCGTGGCGCCTACGTGGAGATCGACGCGACCGTGTCGCTGTAGGCGTCCTCGCCGTCGGCGGGCTCCATGCTGCGCAGCGCGCGGCTCAGCAGCTCGCGAAGCGTCCGGCGCTCGTCGGCGTCGAGCGCCGCGAGCACCTCGTCCTCGATCGCCGCCTGTACGTGTTCGGAGACGCGCAGAGCGGCGCTGCCCGAGGGCGTGATCTGCACCAGGTGCCGGCGCCGGTCGCTGGGGTCGCGCATGCGGGTGACGTAGTCGAGCTCCTCGAGCTCGTTCAACAGCAGCACCACGTTGTTGGCGTCCATGCAGAAGGCGTCGGCGAGGTCCTGCTGAGGACGCCCGTCGTGATCTGAGACGTAGCTGAGAGCGACCAGGTGGCGTAGGTGCATACCCAGTCGCCGCTCGTCGCTGCGGCGGTAGATCTGCTTGGCCAGACGACTCAGCAGCACCGCCGAGCCGGGGGCACAGTCTTGCTGATCAGCCATGGTCTGGAGTGTATACCTCATCAAAGCGCCAATCATCACAATAACAGCGATTCACGATTTTCCATAGATCATCATTGTTATATGGATGATAAGTGCTATGGTGGTCTCTCCGCAACCCTGGAGGACTCCGATGACCGCTCTGCTTCGCCGACTGAAGACCACCACCGAGACCCCAACGGAGACCGCCGCCTTCGAGCGCCGTCGCTGGATCGCGCTCGCGGTGCTGTGCCTGGGACAGCTGATGATGGTGCTCGACGCGACGATCGTGAACGTCGCGCTGCCGTCGATCCAGCGCGAACTGCACTTTACGCAGGCGAACCTCACGTGGGTGATCGACGGCTACCTGATCACCTTCGGCGGCTTCCTGCTGCTCGCCGGGCGCTTCGGTGACCTCGTCGGGCGCAAGAAGGTGTTCCTCAGCGGCCTCGTGCTGTTCGTGGCGGCGTCGATCCTGTGCGGAGTGGCGGGCAGCCAGGCGATGCTGATCGGCGCGCGGCTGGTACAGGGCATCGGCGGCGCGGTCGCTTCGAGCGTGATCCTCGCGATCATCGTCACCGAGTTCCCCGAGCGCGTAGAGCAGGCGAAGGCGATGGGCATGTACGCGTTCGTGTCCGCCGGCGGCGGCTCGATCGGCCTGCTCGCCGGAGGCGCGCTCACGCAGTCGCTCAGCTGGCACTGGATCTTCTTCGTAAACGTCCCGATCGGCGCTGTGGCGCTGCTGCTCGGATGGGTCCTGATCGAGGAGAACGAGGGCATCGGTCTCGCCGGCGGGGTGGACGTGCTCGGCTCGATCCTGATCACGCTCGCGACCATGCTCGGCGCGTTCGCGATCGTCAAGTCGAGCGAATATGGGCTCGGCTCGGCGCGCACGCTCGGCACCGGCGGCGCGTCGCTGGCGCTGTTGGGCGCGTTCCTCGCGGTCGAGTCGCGCATCTCCAACCCGATCATGCCGCTGCGTGTCCTGCGTCTGCGCATGCTGATGGGCTCGAGCCTCGTGCGCGGCCTGCTCGTCACGGGCATGTTCTCGGCGTTCTTCCTCGGCGCGCTGTATCTCGAGCGCGTGCTCGGCTACGACGCGATCGACACGGGCCTCGCGTTCATGCCGCTGACGATCGCGATCGCGGTGATGTCGATAGGAGTGTCGGCGCGCGCGGTCGAGCGCTTCGGCCCCGTGCCAACGCTCGCGGCCGGTCTCAGCGGGCTGATCGTCGGCCTGCTGCTGCTCGCCGTCGAGGGAGTCCACGCGAGCTACTTCCCCGGCCTGTTCTTCGCGTTCCTGGCCCTTGGCATCGGCGCCGGCGCGTCGTTCCTGCCGCTGCTGACGATGGGCATGGCTGACGCGCCCGCTCGCGACGCGGGCCTGGCGTCGGGCATCATCAACGTGTCCGTGCAACTGTTCGGCGCGATCGGCCTGGCGACGCTCGGCACGGTCGCGGCCGATCACACGAAAGCGCTCAGCGCGGCCGGGCACCCGCTGCTCGCGGCGCTGACCGGCGGCTACCACCTCGCGTACGTGGTGGCGGCGGTGTGCGTCGGCGTGGGCGTGCTCGCGAGCTTCCTGGTGCTGCGCCCACCCGCCGTAGTGGCGCAGGAGATCGACGAGGCGGAGATCGTCGAGGCGGCGAGGGAGGGCGAGCTGGTGGTCGCCTGAGCGCTGTCGACTATCCGCGGAGCTGCGCAGTTCATCTTTTCCTCGAGGCCCAATAGTTGGTGTAGGCTTGCCGGCGCCATGAACGGCGTGCGCAAGGGTCCGATGTTTCGCTGGACCAGGACCAGGACCAGGTTGCTGTTGCCTCTTAGCGTCACGCTCTTGTCCTGCTCTGCCATCGCGACGTCGGCGTATGCGGATGAGCCGGCATGGGCGATCAGCTCGGCGTCGTCTCCCACGAACTTCACGGCCGGCGATGAAACGGGCGACGCCATGTACGTGCTGACGGTTGTCGATACCGGCGACGGACCGGCGGATGGGAGTGGGATCCAGATTGCGGACTCGTTGCCGAATGGACTGGTTGCGAGCAGCATCTCCGGCAGGGATCTCGGCAACGGAAAGACCCTGTCGTGCAGCTTGACGCCGACGTTGGGCTGTAGCTACGAAGGCTCCGAAATGGCGCCCGGTGATGTGTTGCAGGTACAGATCACGGTGAAGGTAAGCTCGTCGATCGCGCCGTCGGTGGTCAACTCCGCAACGGTGGCGGGCGGCGGCTCGCAAGGTGGCGCCTCGGCCGAAGATCGGACGACGATCAGCCCGACGCCGGCCGGTTTTGGGATTTCTGACTTTGCCGGAACCTGGTCCGACTCCCAAGCTGGCGCCAACGTGAACCTGACCGCGGGATTCACTCTGAACCAGGTCGAGGCGAGTGGTGAATATCAGCCGGCCGCATTCGCGAAGGACGTTGAGATCAAGCTGCCCGCCGGCGTCTTGCCCAACGCCAAGGGGATGCCAGCGTGCACGTTGACTCAGATTCATGCCGACGGCGGCTGCGAAGCGCAGGCAGCGGTGGGAGTCGTCTTCGCGTCGCTCAGCTCGGGTGTCGGCCGGCCGCTCATTCCCTATTCGAGCCTCATCTACAACGCAGCCCCGGAACCCGACGAGCCCGCGGCGTTCATGTTCAGGTTCGTGGGCACGTGGGTTCGAGTCCAGGCGAATATCGGTGCCGAAGACGATTACCGAACAGATCTTCGCATCAGCGACATTCCTCAAGTCGCAGGGCTGCTGTCCATGGAGATGACGCTCTGGGGTGTGCCGGGCGCTTACAACGATCCCCTGGCGGGACCCGATCACGTGCTCTCGGAAGCCGAACGCAGCTTCGGGCCACCAGGCAGCGGCGGCACGGCGTCATTTTTCAGGAATGGCGGTGCGTGTGAATCGTCGGTGCCCACGAGCACGCTGTCGGCCGACTCGTGGGAACAGCCAGGCGTGTTCGAGGAAGCTTCCTCGAACGCTGCCCCGTGGACGGGTTGTGACAGGCTCTCATTCCAGTCGTCCCTCTCGGTTGCCCCTGATGTGAGCGAGGCCGACGTGCCTTCCGGCTACGCAGTGGACCTGCGCTTTCCATCAGGCAACGAACCGACGGGATTGGCGAGTGCTGAGCTTCGGGACGCTGCCGTGACCCTGCCCGAAGGGGCCGATTTCTCGCTCTCGACTGCCGATGGGCTGGAGGCGTGCTCCGAAGCGCAGGTTGGACTGGGCTCCTCGGCGCAGGCGACCTGTCCCGATGCTTCGAAGGTGGGGGAAGTCAAGGTCCAGATGCCGCTGCTGGCGTCTTCCCTAAACGGGAACCTGTTCTTCGCCGCGCCGAACGCCAAACCGTCCGGCGCGCCGCTCGCGCTGTATCTGGTTGCCGAAGGCGATGGTGTGCTGATCAAGCTCCCCGTGCGGTTGGAACCAAATCCGGTGACCGGTCAGCTCACGATCGCGTTGCGCGAACTCCCTCCGCTTCCGATCAGCGAATTGGAAATGCATTTCTTCGGTGGCGAGCGGGCGCTCCTCACGACCCCTTCCCTGTGCGCCTCGGTCACTGCCATCAGCGAGTTGACGCCATGGTCGGGGGACGCGCCCGTATTCGCGTCGTCGAACTTCCAGATCACCTCCGGGGTCAACGGCACGCCATGCACTGAGTCACTGCCGTTCAGCCCTGTGTTCCAGGCAGGTAGCACGACCAACGAAGATGGCGCGTATGACTCTTTGACCCTGCTGGTCTCGCGAGAGAGTCAGGAAGAAGCCCTGGGCGCGATCGCGATACAGGCTCCTCCCGCCGTTGCGCAGATGTTCAGCGGAGTGTCACCGTGTGCCGAACCATACGCGGCAGAGGGCACATGCCCGGCGGGGAGCGAGATCGGGGTCGTCGCTGCACAGGCAGGGCTCGGCTCCGATCCGTCTGACCTGAGCGGCGAGATCTATCTGACTGGACCGTATGGAGGCGCCTCGCACGGACTGTCGATCGTCCTGCCGGTCGATCCAGGTCCCCTGGCGCTGGGAGCGGTGGTGGTTCGCGCGACCGAGCAGATCGATCCCAGCACCGGCCTGCTCAGCATCGTCAGCGATCGCCTACCGGCCGTTGAGGACGGCGTCCCATTGCAGATGAAAGCGCTTGTACTGCAACTGGATCGCGGCGAATTCCGACCCAACCCCGACGGCTGCGAACCGCTGACGGTCACGGGCACGCTCACCAGCCCGCGTGGCAATTCCGTCGCGATCTCCACCGATCCACTCGGAACGGCGCAGTGCAAGGCGCCGCCCACGGCGACCGGGGGCGGCCCGGCGTCCGAAGGTGGCCATGGGTCCCCCAGCGTCGCCACTGTTTCAATCGCGGGTACGCACATCACGACGACAGCGGGTGCTGAGGCGATCGTCGAGCTGACCTGCAAGGGAACGACCGCATGCCGAGGCAGGCTGACCTTGACCGTCCACAGGAAGGGCCGGAGGCGACGGTCCAACACGACGATCATCGCGACCACCAACTTCTCGGTGTCGCCGGGCAAGAGCGCCGACGTAAAGTTGAGGCTAGATACCGCCGGACGGACGCTCTTGAGAGCGGATCGCGGGCGCTTGCGCGCGACTCTCACGGTTCTCAAGTCGTTCCCCGCGCCGTCGCAGGTGCACACCGAGGGTGTGCAGCTCGTACCCGAGACGGCCGTCAAGGTACGAGCGCCAAGGACCTAGAGGGTGCAGCTCATCGCGGGTTCCGCAGCGCTGCGCGCATGACCTTGCCGCTGGCTGTCTTGGGCAGCTCCGCGGCGAAGTCGATGATGCGCGGGTACTTGTAAGGGGCGGTTTCGCGCTTGACGTGCTCCTGCAGCTCGCGCACGAGCTCGGGCGACGGTGTAAAGCCCTCGCCACGCAGGACGACCACCGCGCGCACGACCGAGCCGCGCTCCTCGTCGGGCGCGGCGACCGCCGCGGCCTCGGCGACCGCCGGGTGGGCGACGAGCGCCGACTCGACCTCGAACGGTCCGATGCGGTAGCCAGCGGAGACGATCACGTCGTCGGCGCGTCCCTCGAAGTGCAGCCAGCCGTCCTCGTCCTGCGTGACCCGGTCGCCCGTCCGCCAGGGTTCGCCCGTGCGCCGGTCCGCGACGCTCCAGGTGCCGTCCTCGGCGCGCTGCACATGCTCGCCGAGGTAGCCGAGGAAGAACGTGGGCACGCTCGCCGGATCGACGGTCAGCTCTCCGTCGACGACCTCCAGTCGCATGCCCGGCAGCGCCCTGCCCATCGAGCCGGGCCGTGCGTCTTTGCCCAGCGGCGTGCCGGTCAGCTGTCCGGTCTCGGTCTGTCCGTAGCCGTCGCGGATCTCCAGGCCGGTGACCTCGTGCCAGGCGCGCAGCACCTCGGGGTTGAGCGCCTCGCCGGCGGCGACCATGCCGCGCAGGTGCGCCAGTGGGCGCAACGTGGCGCGCTTGGCGATCACGCGGTACTCGGTGGGCGCCATGCACAGCACGTTCACGCGCTCGCGTTGCAGCAGCTCGAGGCGCTCCTCGGGGTCGAAGCGCGCGTCGTGCAGCAGCGCCGCCGCTCCCGACAGCCACGGCGCGATGAACACGTTGCGCGCCGACTTCGACCAGCCGCTGGCGGCGGTGCACCACACGAGCTCGCCGGCGCGCGCGCCGAGCCAGTGCTCAGCCTGCGTGCGCTGGCCGTCGAGGTAGCGCTGCGCGTGCACCACCGCCTTCGGTTGGCCGGCGGTGCCGCTGGTGAAAGTGATCAGGCACGGGTCACCATCATCGAGCTCGACCGCTGGCGCAGGCGCCGCGGCGAGCAGGCGCTCGTCCGGCACATACACGCGCGCGGTAGCGCTCGCCCCTCTCGGCCCTGCGCCTGCGCCAGCGACGGCCACCTCGAGGTCGGCGCGGTTGCGCTCGTCGGCGATGATCAGCGTCGGCTCGGCCACGTCGATACGCAGGCGCAGGTCCTTGGCGCGGAGCTGCTCGGTGCACGGCAGCACGACGGCGCCGATGCGAAAGCACGCGAGCATGCTCAGCACCCACTCGGGGCGGTTGCCGATCAGCGTCATCACGACGTCGCCCCTGCCCACGCCGCGCGCCGCGAGCGAGCCGGCGAGGCGCGCCGAGCGCTCAGAGACCTCGCCGAAGCTCCACTCCCGTCGCGCGCCGTCGCGCGCGAGCTCGATCAGGGCCAGCCGCTCGGGAGGACATGCGTCGACGATCGTGCGCGCGAAGTTCACAGCGGCATTCTCCCATCAGGCCTGCGGGCAGGACCCAACGTCAGCGCACCGGGCGTACCGCATTCTGCAGTCCGCGCATCGCCATCGCAAGCGGTGCGTATCGTGGCCGCGATGCAAAACGAGGAACAGAGGAGCGTCATCGACCCGAGCGGCCGACGGATTGTGTTCGACGCTGGTTCGCACCTGCACCTGGCCCAAGGTGGTCGCTCGTGGCTGCTCGATTACGTTGAGATGATCCTCGAGACGGTTGCGCGCCCTGATTATCACGAGGACGATCCACGGCCTGGACGCGAGCGCTTCTACCGCCGGAATCTGCTCAGGCCGGGGCGCTGGATGCGGGTTGTCGTAGACTGCAATGACGTTCCGGGCTGGGTCGTCACCGTTCTGGTTCAGGACGACGATCCTCGATCACGGCAAGCTCCATGAGCATCACAATCGCAGGCATCACCTTCGAGAAACACCACTATGACCAGCATGGAGACGTGCTGTACCTCAGCGTGGCGCATTACGAGGGTCCTCCCGCCAAGGCGTCGTCAACTCCGGAGGGCCATAACATCGAGTACGACGCCGCCGGCCGTGTCGTTGGCATGACGCTAACGAACGTGTCCTGGCTGCTCGATCGTGATGGGGAGATCACCATCACCCTGCCCGCTGGTCACGTCAGTCCAGAGGACCTCGCCCAGGCGCTGCGGCCAGCCGCATAGGCGATTGTCGCGCGGGCCCACGACTTCGCGAGCAAAGTTCACGCCGGTATTCTCCTATAGAGGGTGGCGCAGTCGGCCGACCCAGCCCTTTGGGCTGTGTGCCCCCGGCAAGCCGGGCCCCTCCGCATTTCATTCAGCCGCCAAACGACCCTGGAGCGCTAATCAGAATGGCCGTAGCCGCCTCCCAGCACACCGAGATGACTGACGAGCAGAAGGCGATCACCGAGATGGTGCACCAGTTCGCCGACGAGCAGATCCTGCCGAACGCCGAGCACTACGACCATGAGGACAGCTTCCCGGGGCCGATCGTCGAGCAGATGAAGGAGCTGGGGCTGTTCGGCGTGACGATCCCCGAAGAGTACGGCGGGATGGGCCTGGATCTGACGACCTACGCGATGATCGTCGAGGAGCTCTCGCGCGGCTGGATCTCGATCTCGGGCGTCATCAACACGCACTTCATCGGCTCATACCTGCTGATGAAGTTCGGCAGCGAGGAGCAGAAGCAGAAGTACCTGCCGCGGATGGCCACTGGCGAGATCCGCGCGGCGTTCTCGCTGTCTGAGCCCGAGCTCGGCTCCGACGTGCAGGCGATCAAAACCTCGGCCAAGAAGGTCGCGGACGGCAGCTATGAGATCAACGGCCAGAAGATGTGGGTCACCAACGGACTGCGCTCAGATCTCGTGTTCGTGCTCGTCAAGACTGACCCCGACGCGGCGAAGGCCTATCAGGGCATGACGTGCTTCATCGCGGAGAAGGAGGGCGGCGCCCACGAGAACACGGGCGCCTACGCGGGGCTGAACGTCCCGCCGCAGCTGCGCAAGATGGGCTACAAGGGCGTCGAGTCGACCGAGCTGGTGTTCGACGGGTACCGCTGCCCCGCCGAGAACATTCTCGGCGGCGAGGACGCGGGGCTGAACAAGGGCTTCCCGCAGATGATGGACGCGCTCGAGGTCGGGCGCGTGAACGTGGCCGCGCGCGGTGTCGGCATCGCTCAGCGCGCGCTGGAGCTCGCGCTGCGCTACTCCCAGGAGCGAAAGACGTTCGGCAAGCCAATCGCAGAGCACCAGGCGATCCAGTTCAAGCTCGCCGACATGGCCACCCAGGTCGAAGCCGCGCGCCTCTTGACGCTGCGCGCCGCACGCTTGAAGGACGCGGGCGAGCGCTCGGACCTCGAGGCGGGGATGGCAAAGCTGTTCGCCTCCGAGGCCGGGCGCTTCTGCGTCGAGGAGTCCTTCCGCATCCACGGCGGCTACGGCTACTCCAAGGAGTACGAGATCGAGCGCCTCTACCGCGACGCGCCGCTGCTGCTGATCGGCGAGGGCACCTCGGAGATCCAGCGCATGGTGATCGGCCGCAAGCTGCTGCAGCGTCATAAGATCTGAAAAAAGCCATCGGACCGTGAGCGGTCCAGGAGAGGACAAGCCATATGGCCGAGGACGCCAAGTCTCTGATCGAGCTCGCGACCCGCAGATTCGTCGGCGAAGTGCCCGCGCTGGAGCCGATCAAGCTGGTCGTCGGCGTCGAGCTCAGGGGCCGGGGCGACGTCCAGCACTTCCGCCTGGAGCTGCCCGGCGTGAAGGTCACGAAGGGCCCGGCGGCGGATGCGCGCCTGCACGTCGACATGCGTCGCGAGTTCTTCAACGTGATGGCCCGCGAAGGCAAGGTCGCGGACTGGGTCGAGGCGTTCACCTACGGGCAGGCCAAGGCGTCGGGGCCCGAGCAGATCATGCGTTTGATCATCAACGTCGTCGAGCGCCAGCAGGAGCGCGAACGCACGCCGAAGGCGCGCAAGCACGCCTAGTGGTAGGAGGAGAGCTGCTCGGCCAGGAATGCCAGCGAGGCGAGCAGGAAGATGCACATGATGACGAGAGAGAAGTTTTCGTTCATCGACTCGCCTATCAAGATAGTGGACCCGGCGGCCTGTAGCGCGCGCCGAGCGCCTTACAGCGCGGCGCCGTCCTCGTAGAGCTTCAGCACGCGCACGCCGTCGGACACGGCGTCGAGACAGAGACGGCAGAGCACACACTCGTCGAGGTTCTTCTCGACGAGCTCCACCCTTCCATTCGGGGCGGCGAAGATGTCCACGGGACATACCTCCGCGAGCTTCGCCGCGAGCGCGGCGTCGGAGACGACGCCGTCGTCGACTTCGATCGCGATGAAGATCCCGTCCTTCCTCACGCCGGGCTCCGCTCTGCGATCTTCGCGCGGATCATCTCGGGGATGTCCTCGATCCGCTCGGCCACGGTGATGCCCGCCTGCGCCAGGCGCGCGATCTTCTCCGAAGCGGTGTCCTCCTTGCCTTCGACGATCGTGCCCGCGTGTCCGAAGCTCATGCCGGGCATCTCGTCCATGAAGCGCCCGGCCATGAACGCGACGATCGGCAGCCTGGAATCGTTGTCGGTGACCCAGCGTGCGAGCTCGGCCTCCATGCGTCCGCCGGGCTCGGTGTAGATGACGATGCCCTGCGTCTGCTCGTCGGCCTCGAACAGCGGCATCAGCTCGGCGTAGGAAGAGCCAATGATCGCGTCGCCGCCGATCGATACAGCGGTGGACTGCCCCAGGCCGGCGGCGCTGAGCGTGGAGGACATCTCCGTGGTCATGCCGCCCGAGCGCGAGATCACGCCGATCGGCCCCGGCTTATAGGCCTGAGCGGCGTTTTTGGCCGGGCCGCCGATGCCGCCCATCTTGATCACGTCCGGGACGATGATGCCGAGGCAGTTGGGGCCGATGATGCGCGCGCCGCGCAGCGTCGCCAGCTCGACCATCTCCGCGACGTCGCGGCGGGGGATGCGCTCGGTGACGATCACGATCAGCTTGACGCCGTTTTCGACCGCCTCGAACACCGCGTCCTTGGTGAAGGCGGGGGGGACGGTGACGACCGAGCCGTAGATCGGCGCGCCATGGTGGGCGACCGCCTGGGCGACCGTGTCGAACACGGGCACGCCGTGGACCTCGCGCCCGAGGCGCCCAGGGGTGACGCCGCCGACGACCTTCGCGCCGGCGCCGTAGTCCAGGCACTCGCGGGTGAGGTTGACCGCCTCGCGCCCGGTGATGCCCTGGACGATGAAGGTCGTGTCGGCGTCGATCAGGATGCTCATGCCGCCGCGCCTTCGATCTTCTCGACGGCTCGCCTGGCGGCCTCGTTGAGGGAGACGGAGCGGTCGGCGTACTCGACGCCGTACTTCTCGAGGATCTTGAAGCCCTCCTCCTCCCACGCGCCGGGGATGCGGAAGATCGCGATCTTCTCTGAGGGGTCGTAGCCGAGCTCGAGACAGGCTTTGATCACGCCGCGGGCGACGATGTCCACGCGGGTGTTGGAGACGATCGACATCATCACCGCGATCTTGTCCACGCCGGGCTTCTGCAGCACGAGCTTGGCCAGGCCGCAGGCCTTGGACACTGAAGGGTTGCCGCCGATCTCGCAGTAGTTGGCGGGCTTGCCGCCGTGTGCGCGCACGGCGTCGAACAGCGTCAGCGAGCCTCCGCCGGCGCCAATCACGAGGCCGAGGTTGCCGTCGAACTCGGTGACGTTGCCGGCGACGCCGCGATGGTCCTGGGAGTCGACTTCCTCGCCGGCGAGCTCGAACGGGGTGGCCTCGCGTGCCTGGCGCGTCTCCTCGTCGCCCACGCCGAGGTCGGCGAGCAGCTTCTTGTGGCGGCCGCGCGCCTCGTTCTCGATGTCCATATGCGCGTCGAGTGCCACGAACGAGCCGTCTGCGAGTCGCCCGAGCGGGTTGATCTCGGCGAGCACCATGTCGTTGGACACGAACAGCTTCGCCAGGCGCGTGACTATCGGGACGAGCTTGTTCAGCGCCGATCCGGTGACGCCGGTCGCGGCGATCACCTCCTTGGCCTGGAAGTCGCTGAAGGGGAGGATGTTGGAGAAGTGCCGCCGCCCGACCTTGTCGGGCTGCTCCTCGGCGACCTGCTCGATGTCGATGCCGCCGACCGGCGAGAAGATCATCACCGGCTGCTTCCTGATTCCGTCCCACACGACGCCCGCGTAGTACTCCTGCTCGACCTCCGCCTTCGGGTCGACGAGCACGCCGCGGGGCATGTGGCCGTTGATCTCCAGCGCGAGGATCTCGCGCGCGTAGGCCTCGGCCTCCTCTGGGGTGTCCGCGAACTTGACGCCGCCGGCCTTCATGCGCCCGCCGGTCAGCACCTGCGACTTGATCACCGTCGGCCCCCCGATGCGCTCAGCGATCGTGCGAGCCTCCGCGGGGTCGGTGGTGAAGCCGTAGTCGGTGACGGGGATGCCGGCGCGCTTGATGACCTCGCGCGCCTCGAACTCGAAGAACCTCATGCGGCGCGGAAGCCTATAGGGAGAACGGCGCGGAGGGCGTTAGGGATGGGCGGTCAGCAGTCAGCGAGCGCCCGCAGCGTCTCGCAGATCTCGTGGCGCCGGGGGCCGAGCTTGCCGGTTCTTTCGGTCAGCGCTGAGCGCAGGATCGGCTGGAGGTTGTCGAAGGAAGCGGCGCAGTCGGCGTCTAGGCCCTCGCGCGGCCCGAGCCCGATCTCGGTCGGGATTCCGCGCACGGTTCGGCTGACCGGCGCCACCACGAGGCGCTTCAGCACAGGTACCGCCTGCGAGCGCGTGACCACCAGCACGGGCCGGCGCTTGTCTTCGGCCTCCGCCCACCAGATGTCCCCCTGCTCGGGAACGCTCACCAGGGTTCTTCTTGGATCAGCGTGCGGGTCGCCTGCTCCGCCTGGACGAGCTCCTCGTCGGTCTCCGGGTGCCGCGTGTACCCGGCGACGATTTCATCTCCAATCCGGCGCCTTCGATGCTCCTCCAAGAGCCTCTCAAGCCCCATCCGCACAGCCTCGGAGCGGCTGGCGACGAAGCCTTCCGCCACCAGCCCGTCGAGGTCGGCGACGAGCTTGTCGTCGAGTCGGGTCACCACCTGTGTCATGCAGTCAGCATAGCGCTACGCAATGCGAAATCTATGCGCTCACAGGCGTGAGCCCGTACGCCTCGGCCAGCTCGGGGTCCTTGCGCGCGAGCATTTCCGCGAGGTTGACCATCACCTTGCACTGCTTCCACGTGGCGTCGTCCTGCATCTTGCCGTCGATCATGTGCACGCCACGGCCGTCGGGGATCGCCTCGATGACCTTTTTCGCAAACGCGACCTCGTCGGGGTCGGGCGAAAAGACGCGCTTGGCGATCGCGATCTGGCTGGGGTGCAGCGACCAGGCGCCGACGCATCCGAGGAGGAAAGAGGCGCGGAACTGTGTCTCGCAACCCTGTTCGTCGGAGATATCGCCGTACGGGCCGTAGAACGGCAGCGCGCCAACCGCGGTGCAGGCGTCGACCATGCGAGCGATCGAGTAGTGCCACGGGTCTTGCTGGTAGCTGGCACGCGGCGCACCGGGGTCATCCGGATCGGGGTCGGCGATCGTGCGGTAGCCGGGGTGTCCGCCGCCGACGCGCGTGGTCTTCATCCTGCGCGACGCCGCGAGGTCGGCGGGACCGAAGCTCATGCCCTGGATGCGGGGGCTGGCTGAGGCGATCTCCTCGAGGTTGGCAACGCCCTGCGAGGTCTCGAGCACGCAATGGATCAGCAGCGGACGCTCCAGCCCCGCTTTCGCCTCGAGCTGCGCGAGCAGACGGTCCGCGTAGTGGATGTCCCAAGGGCCCTCGACCTTCGGGATCATGATCACCTCCAGCTTGTGCCCGATCTCGGCGACGAGCTGCGTGATGTCATCGAGGAAGTACGGCGAGGCGAGCTCGTTGACGCGCGTCCACAACGCGGTGTCGCCCAGGTCCATCTCGCGCCCCACGCGGATCAGCCCGGCGCGTGCGGCCTCCTTCTTTTCCAACGGCACCGCGTCCTCGAGGTTGCCGAGCAGGATGTCCACCTTTGGTGCAAGGTCCGGCGTCTTCTCGACCATTTTCGGGTTCGAGAAGTCCATGAAGTGGATCATTCGAGATGGCTTGAAGGGGATCTCGCGCGCCGGCTCGGGGGCGTCGATCGCGAGGGGCTTGAAGAAGTCGCGGGGGTTGCGCAAGTGCTCTCCTGAGTCGGGTCGGGGTGATTGACGCTACGCGCGCTGCTTGGAAGTATCGACGATGCGCCGAACCGAGACCACGCTGATGCCGGCGCGAGGACGTCCTGTTGCGGGCGCCCATCGGTAGAGTTGAGCTTGCGGGCCGCGGCTCGCACGTTCCCTGCCACTGGAGGCCCAAGACCTACATGAGCGCTACCGAGACCGTTCCGACCGTCGAGACAGACCAGGCCGTACGCGAGGCGAGCGGTGCCCATCCGTATGGGCGCTACCTCGAGGAGTTCGAGGTCGGCGACGTATACAAGCACTGGCCGGCGAAGACGGTCACCGAGTCCGACGACCACCTGTTCTGCCTGATCACCATGAACCACCACCCGCTGCACATCAACGACGTGTACGCGGCCAAATCCCAGCAGGGGCGCAACGTCGTGGTGGGTCCGCTCGTGTACTCGCTCGCCCTGGGCATGTCCGTGAGCGACGTCAGCGGCAAGGCGATCGCGAACCTCGCCACCGAAGAGCTCAAGCACCCAGCGCCTGTGTTCCACGGCGACACGCTGTTCTGCGAGTCGGAGGTGCTCGAGAAGAAAGAGTCTCAGTCCAAGCCCGACCGCGGGACCGTGCGGGTGCACACGCGCGTGCTCAACCAGGACGGCGTGCTGGTCGCCGAGTTCAAGCGCCTCGTGCTCGTACCCCGCAAGACGCCCGGTTCGAGCATGGCGGAGGGCGCAGTCGAGTAGGTTCTCGCTTGTCGGGCGCTTGGATCGTGCGGTACGCTTTCCCGGTCGCCCGCTGAGGGCGTTTTTCTGTTCCCGGAGCCAGTCCTGGCCCGGTCGCCGCGCGGCCGATCCCAGATCGCCCAGCGCCGATGATGCCCGCGAACCGAGGAGCCGCTTGGATCCCATGAATACCACCGTTCCCGCCCCCACCACGAACGAGCGACTGCTGGCCTGGGTCGACGAGACCGCCGCCCTCACCGAACCCGACCACGTCTACTGGTGCGACGGGTCGGCTGAGGAGTACGACCGTCTCTGCCAGGACCTCGTCGATGCGGGGACGTTCGAGCGGCTCTCGGACGCCAAGCGCCCCAACTCCTACCTGGCGCTCTCTGACCCTGGGGACGTGGCGCGCGTGGAGGACCGAACGTTCATCTGCTCGGCAACCGAGGCCGAGGCCGGTCCGACGAACAACTGGCGAGATCCGAGCGAGATGCGCGAGGCGCTGACGGAGCTGTTCGCCGGCTCGATGAAGGGACGCACGATGTACGTGGTGCCGTTCTCGATGGGGCCGCTGGGCTCGGACAAGAGCCACGTGGGCGTGCAGCTGACCGACTCGACCTACGTGGCGGTGAGCATGCGGATCATGACCCGCATGGGCCAGGGCGCGCTCGACGCGCTCGGCGGCGGCGAGTTCGTTCCGTGTCTGCACTCGGTCGGCATGCCGCTGGACGACGGCGTCGAGGACGTGCCGTGGCCGTGCAACGCCGAGAACAAGTACATCGTGCACTTCCCCGACACGCGCGAGATCTGGTCCTACGGTTCCGGCTACGGCGGCAACGCGCTGCTGGGCAAGAAGTGCTTCGCGCTCCGTATCGCCTCGGTGATGGCGCGCGACGAGGGCTGGATGGCCGAGCACATGCTGATCTTGAAGCTGACCTCCCCGGAGGGCGAGGTCAAGTACATCACCGGGGCGTTCCCGAGCGCCTGCGGCAAGACGAACCTCGCGATGTTGATCCCGACGCTCGAGGGCTGGACGGTCGAGACGATCGGCGATGACATCGCGTGGATGAAGTTCGGGCAGGACGGCCGCCTGTATGCGATCAACCCCGAGGCCGGCTTCTTCGGCGTCGCGCCCGGAACCGGCGAGGACACCAACCCGAACGCGATCCGCACGATCGAGCGCAACTCGATCTTCACCAACTGCGCCAAGACCGACGACGGCGACATCTGGTGGGAGGGCCTCACCAAGGAGCCGCCCGCCCATCTGATCGACTGGCACGGCAACGACTGGACGCCTGACTCAGCAGCCCCGTCGGCACATCCGAACGCACGCTTCACGACGCCCGCCGCTCAGGATCCGGCGATCGCACCGGAGTGGGAGGACCCGGCGGGCGTACCGATCGACGCGATGCTGTTCGGCGGACGCCGTTCGACGGTGGTGCCGCTCGTGACCGAGGCGCTCGACTGGGAGCACGGCGTGTTCCTGGGCTCGGTGATGAGCTCGGAGAAGACCGCCGCAGCGGCTGGGACCGTCGGCGAGCTGCGCTTCGATCCGTTCGCGATGCTGCCGTTCTGCGGCTACAACATGGCCGACTACTTCGCCCACTGGCTGCAGGTGGGCCGCCGCGACGGCGCGAAGCTACCGAAGATCTTCTACGTCAACTGGTTTCGCAAGGACGCGGGCGGACGCTTCCTGTGGCCCGGATACGGCGAGAACTCGCGCGTGCTGTCGTGGGTGTTCGCGCGCTGCGCCGGCCATGGCGCTGCGCAGGAGACCCCGATCGGGCTCGTGCCGCCGGTCGGCCCGGAGGGCATCGACACCCGCGGCGTGGACGTCTCCGACGCGGACATGGCTGAGCTGCTGCGCGTCGACGTCGACGCATGGCGAGCGCAACTGCCGCAGTTCCACGAGCACTTCGCCAAGTTCGACAACCTGCCCGACGAGTTGCACGCGCAGCTGAAGGCGCTCGAGGAGCGGCTGGGGAGCTGACCGAATGACGGGGGTGATCCCGCGCGTCGATCCCGACGCGCTGTCGAGTTCGCCCTTCAAGCGGTGGCTATTCGCGTTCGCGCTGACCAAGGCCGGCACCTGGTACTCCTCGCAGCTCGGCGCGCGCGTCGACCCGTGGCTGCTGCGTGCAACGGGGGGGAGGGTGGACCACGCCTTCGGGCAGATCCCGATCGTGCTGCTCAACGTGCGCGGTGCGCGCAGCGGGATCGAGCGCACCGTGCCGCTGCTGTACTTCAGCGACGGCGACGACGTGATCCTGATCGCCTCGAGCTACGGGCGTCCCAAGTTCCCCGCGTGGTACTACAACCTCAAGGCCAACCCCGACGTGCGCCTCGAGGCGAAACGTCGTAGTGCTCCGTACGTCGCGCGCGAGGTCACCGGCGAGGAGCACGATCAGCTGTTCGAGCAGGCAAAGAAGGTCTACCGCGGCTACGCCGCCTACGAACAGCGCACCGAGGGCATCCGCCGCATCCCGGTGATGCGGCTGTCACGGAGCATCTAGGGCGCCGAGAGGCAAGGACGCAGGGAGCGTGGCGTGCTTCGCACGCGAGCG
>DASZFY010000044.1:0-76818 GCA_035939335.1 Solirubrobacteraceae bacterium
AGGATCGTCACCGCGGCGCTGAGCACGACGCACGCGATGAACGCCGCGCCGAGGCCCTGGTTGGGGTTGACGTGCGCGGGGTGCCACATGTGGTTGGCGTCGATCGAGCGCAGGTAGAAGTACGCGAACAGGAACGCCAGGAAGAAGAACGTCGAGGCGCCGCACAGCATCCGTGCGGCGACCGACAGCGCGCGCGCGCCGACGTCCGCCGGCTCGGGTGGGATCTCGGCGCCCGCCGGCACGGGTGAGACCATCAACCCCAGCGGCAGCTTTTCACTCGGAGATGACATCGCTCACGCTCCCGCCGTCGCCGGCTGGCCGCTCCCGCCGCCGTCGATCTGTAGCGGCGTGCCGTAGTCGTAGGGGTCGGAATCGAATACCGGGATCTGCTCGAAGTTGTTGACGGGGATCGGCGTCGGCAGCTGCCACTCGATCGACTTCGAGCGCCACGGGTTGGCCTCGGCTGGCTTGCGCACGAAGATCAGCGAGTAGACCACGTTGAAGATGAAGATCAGCATCGAGATGCCGAGCACGAACGCGGAGATCGACACCCAGTCGTTGAGTCCCTGTAGAGCCGGTTCATACGTGCTGACGCGCCTGGGCATGCCCTTCAGGCCCAGCACGAACAGCGGCAGGAAGGTCGAGTTGAACGCGATGAACATCAGCCAGAAATGCCACTTGGCGAGCATCTCGTTGAAGCGCAGGCCGGTCATCTTCGGCACCCAGTAGTAGATCGCGGCGAAGAAGCCGAAGATCAGCCCGCCCATGATCGTGTAGTGGAAGTGCGCCATCACGAAGAAGCTGCCGTGCAGGCCCGTGTCGGTGGGGACGTCTGAGAGCACCACGCCTGAGAGCCCGCCGATCAGGAAGTTGAAGACCCACGCCAGGCAGAACAGCATGGGCACCGCGAAGGTCATACGTGCCTTCCACAGCGTGCCCATCACGCACAGGAAGATGAAGCCGGTGGGCACCGAGATGATCTCCGTGGAGAGCATGTAGAACGGGCGCAGGTCGGCGTTGATGCCGCTGACGAACAGATGGTGCTGCCACACGAAGAAGCTCATCAAGGAGACGCCGAGCATCCCCGACACGGCCAGCTTGTAGCCCCACAGCGGCTTGCGCGTGAACACGGGTATCAGCTCGAGGATGATCCCGAAGCCCGGCAGCGCGAGGATGTACACCTCGGGGTGCCCGAAGAACCAGAACAGGTTCTCGAACAGGTACGAGCTGCCGCCGCCACCGGCTACGAAGAACGAGGTGTCGATCGTGCGGTCGAGCGCCGCCATCAGCAGCGTCGCGACCAGCATCGGCGCGGCCAGCACCATCAGGATCGCGGTGGCGAACACCGACCACACGAAGATCGGCAGACGCGACCACGTCATGCCGGGCGCGCGCATCGTGATGATCGTGCCCATCATGTTCAGCCCCAGCAGCGCCATCGAGATGCCGACGAGCGCGAAGAACACGATGTAGGAGTCCATCCCCATCACCGCCTGGTCGTTGAGCGGCTCATAGCCCGTCCAGCCGGTGGGGAAGCCGCCGAAGAAGATCGTCGAGACGAGGATGAAGCCCGCGGCCATCAGCAGCCAGAACGTCAGCGACTCGATGCGGGGAAACGCCATGCGCCTCGCGCCGATCATCAGCGGCACGAAGTAGTTGGCGAACGGGCCGAGGACGCCCGAGGTCATCATCCCCATCATCATCGTGCCGTGCATGCCCACCAGCGACAGGTACTGGTTGGGGCCGACGAACGTGGGGACGGGCTTCAGCAGCTCGGCGCGGATCAGCATCGCGTTGAGTCCGCCGACGAAGAAGAACACGCCGATGCCCACCATGTACTGCATCCCGACGACCTTGTGGTCGGTGCACAGGCCGAAGTAGCGCCCGATCCCCTCGCTCTCCTTCTCGCGCAGCGACGCTGGCCGTCCGAGCAGGCGCGAGATCGGGTAGTTGGCGAAGCCGAGGCCGATCAGGAAGCCGATCACGCCGAACGTGTACGCGAGCAGCAGCGCCACGTCGTTCTCGTCGGTCGCCGTCTCGTATTCGAAGCTCGGGCCGTTGATCAGATGGCCGATCCACCATCCCAGGTAGTAGCCGCCCACACCGAGGAGCACCGCGGTGAGCAGGTTGAAGCCGAGCAGGCGGCGCCACACGGGCCGTCCGATCGGCTGGGGGGCAGGTGCCGCAACGCTTGACGTGCTCATTCTGGTTCCGCTCGCTTCTTCGGTTCGGGCAGATATGTGGTGCTGTACTTGGGCAGGACCTTCGTCGCCGGCGCGAGCCGCGTCTGCTGTTCGTGGATCCACGTCGCGAACGCGGCCGGCGTGACGACCCTGCCGGTGTTGTACATGTAGCCATGCCACACGCCGCACAGCTCGGCGCAGCGCACGGTGAAGCTCTCGAGCTTGGTCGGCTTGACGAACGCGACGTTGTCAACGCCCGGGTTCGCGTCGGCCTTGACACCGAGCTTGTATGCCCAGAAAGAGTGGACCACGTCGAGCGAGGTCACGTGGACTTCGACCATCTGGTTGTTCGGCAGGACCAGTTCGGTCGTCTCGACGCCGCCGTAGGTGGGGTAGCGGTAGGTGAAGAGCCACTGCTGCGCGATCACCTGTACCGGTAGCTTCGGCCCGCTGGGCACAGTCAGCGGGTTGGGGCCGCTTCCAGAGCCGGAGCCGTTGTCGGCCTCGAGCCGTGCCGTCCCGAATACCGCGACCGCGAGCACCATCAGCGAGGTGATGATTATCCACGTCGTCTGTACGCGCGCGTGGCCGCGCACCGCGGGACCTTCGAGCGTGCCGCCCTGCGGCTGGCGGAAGAAGACGACCGCGTAGAGGAGGTAGAACACGACCAGCGTCAGCACCGGTGTCGCCAGCACGGCGAGGACCGTGAAGTCGGTGCCCTGCCCGCTGGATTGCGCGCTGCCGTTGCCCGGGCCGATCAGCGGGCCGATGAGGAAGATCACCAGCGGCAGCGCGATCACCGTCGTCACCAGCCAGAGCACCGCGAAGCGGAACGTGTGGTTCGGTTCCGGGGGAACCTCGCCTGGGCGCGCGGCCTGGCTAGACGACATTGAGGAACCCGTCCATGTAGCCCACCGTCTGCATCGGGCCGCCCAGGCCGTTCCAGAAGCCGGCAGCGCACGGGACGAAGCACTGCCAGCGGTAGCGGCCCTTCTTGCCGGAGTAGAAGCTGAATTCGACCGTACGGTGCGCGGCGCCTTCACACGGGGCGAATTCGCACGCGTTCTTGGCTTCTTCCGGCACTCCGGGCAGCGGGATGAAGATGCCCAGCTGCGGTACGACCCACGTGTGTGACGTTTCTTCGGGGGGGATCGAGGTGACCGTCTTGCCGTCAACGGACATGGTGCCGCCGATCGTGCCCTGTACCTGCGATAGGAACGCGTTGCGCAGCCCGGTGGGCGAGTCGTACTGGTCGATCGTCACGTGGATCACAGATTCGGCCGGCACCGAGAAGTTGGTGCTGTGGATCCATTTGCCGTTCTGCCTGACCAGGTATGACACCCAGTCGGGGTGGGTGGGGCTGTACTTGGGTCCGATCGCGGCGACCGTCATCAGCGTCAGCCGATTGCCGCCGCTGGAGGCCGGCGCGGTGCTCGCGCTGATCGTCGGCGGCTGGCTGGTCGCCCACGCGGCCACGTACAGGCCGATCAGCGCGCCCAGCAGCGCTGTCGCCACGCTCACACCCAAGAGCTTCTTTGCGAACAGGCTCACGTCATTTCCCCGTTTCCAGCTTCGCTTCCCACCGTACCGGTCTCCCGGCTCTCCCTTGGTGCTTCCCTGCAATTGCGAGTTTATAACGACCGCAGCAATCTTTGTCGTTTCCTTCTCGCCAAGGGATCGCCGATCGCCGTCGATGCGGGCGCCGGCTACGATCAGCAGCTTGTCGGACACGCAACAACCGCATAACGAGAACGCGCTCGCCTCGTCAGCGGCGCCGGCTCCGTCGGCGGGCGCTCGCGCGCGCGTACCCGAGCGCCCCACGCTCGACGGCTTGGAGGCGAAATGGAGCGCCGCGTGGGAGCGCGACGGCGTCTACCGCTTCGACCATTCGGCGCCGCGCGAGCGCGTGTACTCGATCGACACGCCGCCGCCGACCGTCAGCGGCTCGCTGCACGTCGGCCACGTCTTCTCCTACACGCACACCGACACGATCGCGCGCTACCGGCGCATGCGCGGGATGGAGGTCTTCTACCCGATGGGCTGGGACGACAACGGCCTGCCGACGGAGCGGCGCGTGCAGAACCACTTCGGCGTGCGCTGCGACCCGTCCGTCCCATACGACCCGAGCTTCGAGCTGGGTGGGCGGGACTCAGCGGGCGGGCAGGGATCGGATTCGAAGGAGCCGGTGGCGGTCTCGCGCCCGAACTTCGTCGAGCTGTGCCTGGCGCTGACCGAGAGTGACGAGCAGGCGTTCGAGCGGCTGTGGCGCACGCTCGGGCTGTCGGTGGACTGGTCCATGACCTATACGACGATCGGCCGCCTGGCGCAGCGCGTCTCCCAGCGCTCGTTCCTCGGGCTGCTCGCGCGCGGTGGCGCCTATCAGCTCGAGGCGCCGACGCTGTGGGACGTCGACTTCCAGACAGCCGTCGCGCAGGCGGAGCTCGAGGACCGCGAGCGCCCGGGAGCGATGCACCGCGTGCGTTTCGCGCCGGCCAGCGGCGGCTCCACTGACGGTGGCGCCCCCAGGAGCACTGGAGCCGACACGCAGGAGGCCCTGATCGAAACCACCCGCCCGGAGCTGATCCCCGCGTGCGTGGCGCTGCTGGCGCACCCCGACGACGAGCGCTTCACCGAGCTCGTCGGCAAGGAGGCGCTGACGCCGCTGTTCGGCACGCGCGTGCCCGTTCTGACCCACCCGCTGGTCGAGCGCGACAAGGGCACCGGCCTCGTGATGGTGTGCACGTTCGGCGATCTGACCGACGTGACGTGGTGGCGCGAGCTCGGCCTGCCGGTGCGCTCTGTGCTGGGCCCCGACGGCCGGCTGGCGGAGGTCCCGTGGGGCACGCCAGGCTGGGAGTCGCAGGACCTCGAGCGCGCGCGCGCTCAGTACGGCGAGCTGCAGGGCCGCACGATCAATCAGGCCCGCAGGCGGATCGTGGAGCTGCTCGAGCAGTCCGGTGACCTGATAGGCGAGCCCCAGCCGGTGACCCGCGCGGTGAAGTTCTTCGAGAAGGGCGAGCGGCCGGTGGAGATCATCACCAGCCGCCAGTGGTTCATCCGCACGATCGAACATCGCGACGAGCTGATCGCGCGGGGGCGTCAGCTCAAATGGCATCCCCCGTACATGCGCGCGCGCTTCGACGATTGGGTCAACGGGCTGACCGGCGACTGGTGCGTGAGCCGCCAGCGCTTCTTCGGCGTGCCGTTTCCGCTGTGGTACCCCATCGACCACGCAGGCGCCGTCCTATACGACCAGCCGATCGCCGCGCTCGAGGCCGACCTGCCGGTCGACCCCTCGACCGACGTGCCCGACGGCTATGACGCCTCCCAGCGCGGACAGCCCGGGGGCTTCATCGGCGACCCGGACGTGATGGACACGTGGGCCACCTCGTCGCTGACGCCGCAGATCGCCGGACAGGCCGGTGAGGACGACGACCTGTTCAAGAAGGTGTTCCCGATGGATCTGCGCCCGCAGGCGCACGACATCATCAGGACGTGGCTGTTCACGACGGTGCTGCGCTCGCACCTGGACCACGACGAGCTGCCGTGGGCCAACGCTGCGATCTCCGGCTGGGTGCTCGACCCGGACCGCAAGAAGATGTCCAAGTCGAAGGGCAACGTCGTCACGCCGATGCACCTGCTGGAGGAGCACGGCGCGGATGCCGCGCGCTACTGGGCAGCGAGCGGGCGTCCGGGCACGGACACCGCGTTCGACCCGCAGCAGATGAAGGTCGGCCGCCGTCTCGCGGTGAAGCTCCTGAACGCCTCGAAGTTCGCGCTCGCCGACCTGCCTGCGGCCGGGGAGGCGCTCACTCACCCGCTCGATCGCGCGCTGATCGCGCGCCTGGCGGCGGTCGTCGCCGACGCCACCGACAGCTTCGAGGCCTACGACTACGCGCGCGCGCTCGAGCGCGCCGAGAGCTTCTTCTGGTGGTACTGCGACTTCTACCTCGAGCTCGTCAAGGGTAGGCGCTACGACGCCGACCCTCACGTGAGCGCGTCGGTGAGCCTCGCGCTGCGCCTGTCGCTGTCGGTCTTCCAGCGGCTGTTCGCGCCGTTCCTGCCGTTCGTCAGCGAGGAGGTGTGGTCGTGGTGGCAGGACGGCTCGGTGCACCGAGCGCCGTGGCCCGATGCGGAGGAGCTGCGCGTCGCCGCCGGCATGGCGCCGGAGGTCGCGCTGGAGGTGACGGCCGACGTGCTGCGCGAGGTGCGCAAGGCCAAGTCGCAGGCCGGCCGCCCGATGCGCGCGCCCGTGCGCAGAGTGGTGGTGCGCGACACCGCCGAGCGCCTGGCGGCGCTGGCGCTCGGGGAGGGCGACCTGCTGGCGGCGGGTACGATCGAGCATCTGGAGCCCGTCGAGGACGGTGAGTTCGCGGTCGAGGTCGAGTTGGCGGAGGAGAGCGCGGGGGACTGAGGGAGTGCGGACCGGGGATTGCTGACTGAGGGAGAGCGGTGAGCGAGGCGGCGGATGCAGGTGAGGTGAGGGACGCGCTCGTGCCGGCGGTGCTGGTCCTCGGCGAAGCCGGGGGCCTCGGCGAGGCGCTCGCGCGCCGACTCGAGCAGGGTGAAGCGCTGGTCGAGCGGGGGATGTCGCTCAGCGACAGCCAGGTAGCTGCGCTTCTGATCGAGCCGCGGTGGACGGCCGCGGTGGTGGTGACGCGCGACGATGTCCTCGCGCTGCGCCTGACGCTGCTGGTCGCGCACCTGCGCCCGGATCTGCCGCTGTGGGTGACGATGTTCGACAGCACGATCGCGCGCGAGCTGCACCACGAGGTTCCCGCTGTGCAGGTGGTCTCGCCTTCGGAGCTCGTGGCGGCCGACCTGGCGGAGAAACTGGCGGCGGCGGTCGGCCCTCGGTTGACCCACAGACATACCGGCACCCGCCTCGTCGATGACGCCCTGCGCCTGATGGTGCGCGCTGGGATCGGCATCCTGCTCACGCTGCTGATAGAGGGCGCCGTTGGCGCAATCGCGCTCCACGAGAGCGTCGTCGACGCGCTGTACTACAGCACCAGGTCGGTCGCCACGGTCGCGGGGACGCCGGGCGCGGCGACGGCGGCCGCCTGGTACAAGGTCGTCTCGGCGCTGGACACGCTCGCGGCGCTCGCGCTCGTCGCGGTGTTCACAGCGGCACTCGTGCGTCGTGTCAGCCGCCCGCGCCTGACGACGCTGTTCGGCCCCCGTGTAGCGCCCGCGCGCCACCACGTGCTGCTCATCGGCTTCGGCCAGGTCGGCTTCCGCCTCGCGCAGGAGCTGCACCGACGCGACGTTGCGGTCCTGGGCGTCGAGCGCGATCCCGAGGCGCCGTGCGTGCGACTCGCGCGGGCTGCGGGAATCCCGGTCGCGATCGGGCGTGGCGATGACCGCGAGACCCTCGAGCGCCTCGGCATCCGCCGCTGCGCGGCGATCGCGGCCGTCACCTCCGACGACCTCGTCAACGTCGCCGTCGGCCTCGCCGCCAGCGACCTTGCGCCGGGCGTGCCGCTGGTGCTGCGCCTCGGAGACGGCGAGGTCGCGGCCGAGACGGACTCGCTGCTGCATCTCGGCGGGATCTGCGACGCCCACAAGATCTCCGCGGACACGCTCGTGCGGGGGCTGCGCGGCTGACTCGGCCCGCGCGCGGCTGACTCGGGTACGTGGGCGGCTGGCTCGGCCCCGTGCGCGCGAAGGCGCATGCCCCCGCCGCCCATGTTTGCAAAAACAAATGCTGTATAGCCATGGTCGTTACAGCAAAGTCGGCTACGGGCTTGCGCGGCCAGCATAGAAGCTGGCGTACCGAGCAAACTCCCCGGTGCTGCGCTTGGCTCGAGCCTGCTGCTCCACGTCGAGCGTGCCTCGGCGGCTCTCGGTGCGCTCGGGGCCGTCTGGCTCATCGGCTGGCGCGCTCTTCACGGACACTTCCCAATCAAGTTCGGCAACATCGAGTACGCGGACGACTTGAAAGCATCTGTTGATGCTGCCGATACACACGAGAAAAGAATCAAGCTTCTAGAGAACTATCTAGGGCTTGCGGATGCCAATGATGATCCTCTAGACTCTGGATAGTTATGTCTCCATATACAGGCAAAGCATCTTCTGTGACTAATCGCCAATACGTGATGGGGCACCGCGAGACTGAGCGGCAGCGCAGGCTCCGGGAAGGGGCACGACGCGAGATACCGCTGCTTCGGGCAAGGTCTGAGCAGGCTATCGCGACCCTGCGCTCCGCCGCAGAACGCGCTTCGGCCTAACTCCGCTGGGCATCGTTGCGGCGGACAACCTCCTGCCAGCGGTAGAGCGCCTGTCGGCTGAAGCCGACGAGCTTCGCCAGGCTGTATAGCCATGGTTACACAGCATTTGTAAAATGGGTTTCGCCCCGCGGGAGGTTG
The DNA here is from genome assembly GCA_035939335.1 of Solirubrobacteraceae bacterium. GTDB lineage: Bacteria > Actinomycetota > Thermoleophilia > Solirubrobacterales > Solirubrobacteraceae > Palsa-744. The sequence continues at coordinate 8,552 of DASZFY010000044.1, forward strand.
AGCCAAGCCCGGCCGGATTGGGTTCGTCACGCGCCAAATGGGCTCGCCCCGCCGGGCCCCCGCCGGGCCCCCACCGGCGCCGCGGCTGGCGGTGCGCCTGGGATAGGGTCTCGGACGTGACGAGAACGCTCATAGCCGAGCTGCGGGAGAAGATCGGCCAGCAGGTGAGGATCCGCGGCTGGGCGCACGCGATCCGCGACCAGAAGCGGATGCAGTTCGTGATCGTGCGCGACGAAACGGGCCTTGCGCAGGTGCTGCTCCCAAAGGAGGAGCCGCCGAGCGAGCTCAACGAGGCGGTATCGGCGCTGACGGTGGAGTCGGCGGTGACGATCACGGGCACGGTGGTGGCGGACGAGCGCGTGAAACTGGGCGGGCTGGAGCTGAAGCTCGAGGCGCTGGAGGTGGATTCGCTGGCGGAGCCGGAGGTGCCGATCGCGCCGGACTCGGCGCTGGACAAGCGCATCGACTGGCGCTACCTAGACCTGCGCCGCCCCGACCGACGGCTGATCTTCGAGGTGCAGACGACGGTGGAGTACGCGATGCGCGAGTACTGGCGCAAAGAGCGCTTCATCGAGATGCACTCGCCGAAGCTGATGGGCTCGGCGAGCGAGTCGGGCGCTGAGCTATTCAAGGTGGACTACTTCGAAGGGGCCGCCTACCTGGCTCAGTCGCCGCAGTTCTACAAGCAGATGGCAATGGCGGCGGGCTTCGGCAAGGTGTTCGAGGTGGGCCCGGTGTTCCGCGCGAACCCGTCGTTCACCTCACGCCACGACACGGAGTTCACGAGCGTGGACGTGGAGTTCTCGTGGATCGACTCGCACGAGGACGTGATGGCCTTCGAGGAGCGCTGGCTGGCGCACGTGCTGGCGGCCGTGAAGGAGGCGCACGGCGAGCAGATCGCTGAGACGTTCGGCGTCGAGCTGGTGGTGCCGAGCGTGCCGTTCCCGAAAGTGACGCTCGAGCACGCGAAGGAGCTGCTGCGCGAAGCGGGCCACGAGGCGCCGGGCGCGGGCCACGACCTGGACCCGCCGAGCGAGCGCGCGCTGTCGGCTCTGATCTCCGAGCGCCACGGTCACGAGTTCGCATTTGTGACGGACTACCCGACGACCGTGCGGCCGTTCTACCACATGCGCCACCCCGACGATCCGACTTTGACCAGGAGCTTCGACCTGCTGTGGCGCGGCATCGAGCTGACGACTGGCGCCCAGCGTGAGCACCGCTACGACCAGCTGCTGGCGCAGGCGAACGACAAGGGCGTGGACGTGGAGTCGATCCAGTACTACCTGGACTTCTTCCGCTTCGGCGCGCCGCCGCACGGCGGCTACGGCTTCGGGCTGACGCGCCTGATGATGCAGATGCTCGGACAGGAGAACGTGCGCGAGGTGACGTTCCTGTACCGCGGGCCGCACCGGCTTACGCCGTAATCAGCCGATACTGCCGCGCGGCGCGACCCAGACGCTGCTGAACGACAGGGATGTGTGCTGCTCGATCGTGTCGTAGTCGTGGTCGTAGTGCAGCACGCCGAGGTTCTGCGTGGCCGCTATCCCGGCGATCAACAGATCCACGGGCTTGACGCGATGGGAGATCCCAGTGGCAGTGGCCAGTTCGGCCTGAGCGGTGACCCCAGCGGCGGCGGCCTCGGTATTCAGAGGGGCGTGTGGGATGGCGTTGAGTTCCTCTGTAAGCAGCGCAAAGTCCTGACTGTCACGCGCGCTGTAGCGCATCTCCAAAAGCGATGGCGGACAGGTCCAAAGCTCCCCAGCCGCGAGAGCGGCCTCGAACGTTTCGCGCTCAGCGTTGGCAAGTCGCCCGTCGATCAATCTCGCCCACACGGAGTTGTCGAGCAGCAGCGCCTTGCTGTAGCCACTCAATGTGTCCAGCCGCGCTCGCGGACCTCGTATGCGGCGTCTGCGTCTAGCCCCTCGCCGGTACGCAACCGCTCTATCAGTTGACGTCGAAGCTCGATGTTACGGCTCTCCTGATCGCGCGCGGTCTCTATCTCACGCAGCCGCTCACGGGCCCCGCGAATGACCAGATCGTCAAATCGGATGCGCTCTCCGCGGTGGCGAAGTGCGTCGAGTGCCTCCCGAACGGGCGGCGTCTCGGTGATCGAATGGCGAGGGTGGCGAGTAGGCACGAAAGAAGTGTAGCACCGAGGTACAGCACCGCGCGCGAGCAAGGCCAGCTACGCTCGCGAATCTCGCGTGAACCTACCCCCGCTGCTCGACAAAGTGCTTGCTCAGCATCGTCAGCTGCCCCTGGTAGTTCGACCCGATGTCCTCGCCATAGAGAACGTCGGGCTCTTCGGCCATGCGCTCGAACGCGAGCTTGCACACGGGCTGGTGGTGCTCGACCATGAACGACACGTCGCGGGCGCGGACCTCGAGCGCGGCGCGGCTGCCGCGCGCGGCGGGATCGCTCGCGTAGCCGAAGCCGGGGTCGAAGAAGCCGGCGTAGTGCGTGCGCAGCTCGCCGGCGGTGGGGTCGTAGGCGAGCATCTCGGCGGCGTAGGACGGCGGGATGCTGACGCCCTCGGCGGAAAGCAGCAGATAGAAGATCTCTGGCTCGAGCACGATCCGCCCGCCCGTCTCGGGGTGCACGGGCTCCCAGTAGTCGCGCCAACGCAGCGCGCCCACCTTGGTGAGATCGATGGGCAGGCTGTTCTTCTTGGCGCGGTAGCCGACGATCGCGTCGGCGGAGCCGGACACGTCGAGGCTGAGGAACAGCCCGTCGGCGAGCGACAGCTCGGACTGGGGGACGGGCTGCGAGCTCGAGTACAGCAGCGGCGTGCGCGCGTGCAGGGCGAACAGCTCCTCGTCGCTGAGGCGCGCGTCGGCGGACATCAGCCGCACCTGGTTGAGCGCGAGCCCGGTCTTGACGCGGATGGCGAACGTCCGCGGGACGATCTCCAGGTAGAGCTTGCCGTGGTAGCCGGCGGCGATCTCGTCGAAGCGGTGGCTGCGATCGGTGAGCACCCGCGTGAACACGTCGAGGCGCCCGGTGGAGCTCTTGGGGTTGGCCTTTGCGCGGATCTCGTGCGGCAGGCGCAGCTCCTCGATCAAGGGGACGAGGTACGGGCGGTCGCGCTCGAGCGTGGCGCCGTCGCGCAGGTCGATCCGTTCGAACGCGAGATCCTCGATCTTCTGCTCGACGGTCGAGTCGCTGTCGGGCAGGAAGCTGCAGCGCAGCGCCCAGGCGTGCTCGCCGAGACGCAGGTCGACGCTCGCGGGCTGCACCGACTCGTCGGGGATGCGCCACGGGCCGGCGACGATCCACCCGCGCGTCACGGCCTCGCGCAGGCGCTGTGCGGGCAGCACCCCGACGCCGCCGCCGAGGCCGTCCGCTGCGCTCTCGCTGTCGGCGCGCGTAACGGGCGTCGTGGTCACGTCCAGGCTCGGTTGCACATCGACGGCCAAGTTTATGGACCCGCCGCGCGGGTGGCGTCCAGCGACCCAGTTATCGCGTGCAGCGACCCTGTTATCGGGCCGCGGAAGTAGAAAACGAGGCTGGCTGGCGCTGATGACACGGAGCTACAGTCGAAGCAACCCGAGCTTGAGCATCGCCTTACCTCTCCGGTGATGCTCGGGGAGAGATCGAGGCGTCCCCCGGCGCCAGGTCTCCGCGGGCGTCGCAGCCCTCACCGGCAGCGGCGCTCGTGAAGGCCTGCGGTGCGTCTCCGAAGCGTCCCGTCCGCGGTCGCGTCTACCTTCAGGCGATGCTCCTGAACGAGCTGACAGACGGGATCGAGATCGACCAGGTGCTGCTGGTTCGAGAGGCAGAGCGACGTCAGCGGCGCGACGGCGGTGACTACCTGCGCCTGCAACTGGGCGACCGCACGGGCGCGGTCCCGTGCATGGTGTGGGAGGCGCTGAGCGAGGTCGAGGAGCTGGCGCGCGCGGGTACGCCGGTGCGGGTGAGCGGCCGCTACACGGTGCACCCGCGCTTTGGGCCCCAGATAAACCTGCGCGGCCTCGAGGCGGCTGAGCCCGGGAGCTTTGATCTGGCGGATCTGCTCGACGGCCCCGTGCGTGGCGTCGGGCAGATGGAAGGCGAGATCCGCGAGCTGCTGGCGACGATCCAGGACCCGCACCTGCGCATCCTGCTCGAGCGGGTGTTCGGCGAGGACCGCGAGCTATGGGCGGGCTACCGTACGGCTCCGGCGGCGAAGTACTACCACCAGGCATACACGCATGGGCTGCTCGAGCACTGCCTCGGCGTTGCGCAGGCGGTCAGCGCGATCAGCGCGACGTTTCCGGGCATCGACCGCGACGTGGCGGTGACGGGCGCGCTGCTGCACGACATCGGCAAGCTCGAGGCGTACACCGACGATCGGCAGAACATCGACCTGACTGATGCGGGCAGGCTCCACGGCGAGATCGCGCTCGGCTATTACCGCATCCGCCGTCTGATCGAGGACATCGCCGGCTTCCCCGCCGAGCTGGCGCAGGCGGTGGGGCACATCATCCTGTCCCATCACGGCGCGCTGGAGCACGGCAGCCCGGTGGTGCCGTGTACGCGCGAGGCGACGCTGGTGCACATGATCGACAACCTCGGCGGTCGCCTGGGCAGCTTCGATCGCCTTGAGAAGGAGCTCTCGCCGGGGCGGCGCTGGTCGCCGTTCGACCGTGCGATCGGCGGGGGCGCGTTCTTCGCCGGGCGCTCGGCGAACGCGGCGGTCGGCGAGCCGGCGCAGGCCGAGCAGCCAGTGCCGCAGCGCGAAGCCGCCTAAAGCCCGCAAATAGCGGGGCGCCGATCCAGGCGTGCCGTATTCGTCTCGCCGCCGGCTTCTATCTTTCAAGGCCGATGGCAAAGGACACCGAGAAGCTGATCCGCCAGCTGTCGCTGATCTCCTACCTGATGGCGGAGCGCCGGCCAGTGACGGCGCTGGAGATCCGGCGCGACGTCGAGGGCTACAGCGGCATGAACGAGGACGCGTTCGCGCGGCGCTTCTACGCGGACCGCTCGGAGCTCGAATCGCTGCGCATCCAGTTGACGGTCGACCGGCCGGCGGACGGGGCGGCGGAGCAGGAGAACTACTCGCTGCGCCCGGAGAACTTCCACCTCCCGGCGATCGCGTTCACGGACAAGGAGCTCGCGGCGCTGCAGACGGCGCTCAGCCTGCTGGACGGCGAATTCGCGTACGCGGAGCCGCTGCGCCTGGCGCTGCAGCAGATCACGTGGGGACGTCCGAGCCCGCTGCGCGCGCCCGAGCAGCGCTCGGTCGCGCTGGGCATCACCGCGTCGGCGGGCGGCCACGAGCTGTCGGCGCGCTTGGCGAAGGTCGAGACGGCGATCTTCCGCAACAAGACGATTGTGTTCGAGTACTACACGATGGAGCGCGATGAGGTGAGCACTCGCCGCGTGGACCCTTACCACCTGCTGTTTCAGGGTGGCCAGTTCTACCTGCTGGGCTACGCGCACGAGCGCAAGGCGGTGCGCGTGTTCCGTCTGTCGCGCATCCGCGGCAAGGTCTCCTACGCGACGAAGGCCGAGCACGACTTCCACCGCCCGGCGGACTTCGACCCGCGCGCGTACGCCAACCGCGCCGACTGGCAGCTCGGCGACGAGCGCGGCGCGGCGCGGGTGCTGATCTGCGAGCGCATCGCGTGGCAGGTGGAACGCCACTTCGGCCGCTACGGCGAGATCGGCGACGAGGACGGCGCATCGTCCGCGGACGGGGAGACGGTCTTTGCCACCGGCTACTCGAGCCCGCGCAGCATCATCTCGTGGGTGCTCGGCCTGGGCGTAAACGCCCGCCTGCTTGGACCCGACGAGCTGGTGGACGAGCTGCAGCGGCGGCTGGAGCTGCTGGAGGAGCGCCACGGCGACACGCCGCCGGCGCGGCCCAGGGGCCCCGGCGTGGAGGCCTCGCCGGCGAGTGGCGGTGCGTCGAGGACGCGGCTCGCGCCGTCACGCTCGCGCGCGTCGCGACGCGGCGACCCGGCGGGCGTCGACGGCGAGGCCGGCACGGGCCGGCCCGAAGCGGCGATCCGCCCGGAGCGCTTCGCGCGCCTGGTGACGCTGGCGAGCATCCTGATCAAGGCGGGGCGCGAGGGCGAGCGTGTGGTGATGGCGGAGATCTGCGAGCGCCTGCAGATCAGCGAGGAGGAGCTGCGCGAGGACGTGAACGTGCTGAACGTGGTCAACTTCGGCGGCGGCTCGTACGTGCTGTATGCGGAGATCAAGGAGGAGGAGGGCGAGATCGAGGTCGACCCGGAGCCCTACAGCGACAACTTCGACCGGCCCGCGCGGCTGTTGCCGGTGGAGGCGAAGGCGCTGGTGGCGGCGATCGACCTGATCGGCGAGCACATCCCCGAGGGCTCGCTCACCTCCGCGCGCACGAAGATCGTCGCTGCGCTCGGCGAGGACCCGATGGAGCAGGGCCTGCAGGTGGCGCCGACGGCGGGCGATGACTCCGACGTGGCGCGGCTGGTGTCCAACGCGATCGTCGCGCGCAGGATCATCGAGCTCGACTATTACAAGGAGAACGAGGATGAGCTGGCGGCGCGCACGGTCGAGCCGTACGCGCTGACGAACGGCCGCGAGGGGTGGTACGTGGCGTCGTATGACCCCGACCGCGGCGGCGTGCGCCACTTCCGTCTGGACCGCATCAAGCGGGTGGTGGTCACCGATCGGACGTTCGAGCCGCGACCGGAGGTCGATCCGGCGGGCGAGGTCGACGGCTGGCTGCGCACGGGTGAGGTGCCGGCGTCGGCGACCGCGCGCGTGTGGGTCTCACCAGAGCGCGCGCGCTGGGCTCGCGAGGCGCGGCGGGTGGTGGAGGAGTGGAGCGACGGCGCGGTGATCGTCGAGCTGAGCTTCGCGGGGGTCGACTGGCTGGTGCGCGAGATCCTCAAGGAAGCAGGCGACGCAGCCGTGCTCGAGCCCGAGGACGCCCGAGAGGCGGTGCGCGCGGCGGTTGCGAGGCTGCGCGAGGCCAACGCAGCCCCTGCCCCGGCCTGAGAGCCGCCGACCGAGAGCTCTAGCCGTCTGGGAGCTCTCTCTCGATTTTGGCGGCGCGATCCATCAACGCATCGACGGTCAGGCCGAGTGCGCCGCACAGCTTTCGCAGATTGCTGAGGCTTGGGCTGCGCTGGCCGCGAACGTAGTCGCTGATACGCCGTTCGCCGACGCCCGAGCGTTCGGACAGCGCTTTCTGGTGAATTCCCTTCTTGGTCATCTGCGCTTCGATCGCTTTGGCAAGGGCTGCTAGCTCGAGGTTGCGTGGGGTGGACTTCCTCTGGGGTGGCACGGCGGGAAGCCTTGCGCATTCCGCCGAGCAGGAGTTACGACATACGTGGCGTATCGAGTGCTCAGACAGTTGTCAGCAGCGCACTTTGCGGGATTTTTCTATGCCCAGTCATCTGGAACAGCCCGACGAACTGGCACGGCTCGGCGTCGCCGTGCGCAACTTGCGCGAGGAGTGCCGACTGAGCCCCAGCGAGCTCGCGGGCGCCGCCGGTGTCCCCGAGCATCGCGTGCGGGCACTCGAGGACGGTCGTCTCGACCCGGACTACGTGCTGCTCGTCAGGCTGGCAAAGGCGCTCGGCGTACGCCCCAGCGCGCTCGTGCTCCGGGCCGAAGGGCGCGCGAGCGAGGGCGGCGGACCGACCGACACGCAGGCCTCACGTCTGCCCGTTCGCGGCGAACCGTTAGGGTGACCCCGCGATGGACCCACTCAAGGGACTGATCCTGTCCGGAGGCAAGGGCACGCGCCTGCGCCCGATCACGCACACGAGCGCCAAGCAGCTGGTGCCGGTGGCGAACAAGCCGGTGCTGTTCTACGGGATCGAGGCGATGGCGGAGGCGGGGATCGAGGAGGTGGGGATCATCATCGCGCCGGAGACGGGCGCTGAGATCGAAGCTGCGGCGGGCGACGGCTCGCGCTTTGGCGTGCGGATCACGTTCATCGTCCAGGACGAGCCGCTGGGCCTGGCGCACGCGGTGCTGACGGCGGAGGCGTTCCTGGGGGCGAGCCCGTTTGTGATGTACCTGGGCGACAACCTGCTGCAGGGCGGGATCGCCGACCTGGTGTCGGCCTTCCGCGAGCACCAGCCGGATGCGCTGATCCTGCTGACGCCTGTGCCGGACCCGGAGAACTACGGCGTGGCGGAGCTCGCGCCGGCGCCGCAGGGCGAGGTGGGCAGGATCGTGCGGCTGGTGGAGAAGCCGTCCGAGCCGGCCACCGATCTGGCGCTGGTGGGGGTGTACATGTTCACGGCGGGCATCCACGACGCGGCGCGCGCGATCGAGCCGTCGGCGCGCGGCGAGCTGGAGATCACGGACGCGATCCAGCACATCGTCGACGCGGGCCTGCGTGTGGAGCCGCACGTGGTGCGCGGCTGGTGGAAGGACACGGGGCGCCTGGAGGACATGCTCGAGGCCAACCGCCTGATCCTTGACAACCTGCGCGAGCGCATCGACGGCGAGCTGATCGACTCGCAGGTCGACGGGCGCGTTGTGATCGAGCGCGGCGCGCGTCTCGAGCGCACGACCGTCCGTGGCCCGGCGATCGTCGGCGCGGACGCGCGACTGACCGACTGCTACATCGGCCCGTATACGGCGATCGGCGAGCGCTGCGTGATCACGAGCTCGGAGGTCGAGCACTCGATCCTGCTCGCCGGCTCGAGCGTGTGCGACCTCGATGGGCGCATGGAGTCCTCGCTGCTCGGGCGCAACGTGACCATCCGTCGTGGCGAGCGCTCGCCACGGGCGTACCGCTTCATGGTGGGCGACAACTCGGATATCTCGATCCTGTGAGGGTGCTCGTGCCGGGCGCCGCGGGGATGCTCGGGCTGGACGTGCTCCGCGCGGGCGAGCGTGCCGGCCACGAGCTGATCGGGCTGAGCCGTCCCGAGCTCGACATCACCGACGCCGCGGCAGTGCACGCCACCGTCGAGCGGATCGGGCCCGACGCGGTCCTCAACTGTGCCGCGTGGACAGATGTCGACGGCGCCGAGACGCACACCGAGCAGGCGCACGCGGTCAACGCCGACGGCGCGGGCAACCTCGCACGCGCCGCTGCGCAGGCGGGCGTCCCGCTGGTGCACGTGTCTACCGATTATGTGTTTAGTGGGGAGGCGTTCGTAGTCTCCAGCGGCGCGCCGCGTGCGTACGTGGAGTCCGATCCGACTGGGCCGCAATCGGTGTACGGCCAGAGCAAGCTGGCGGGCGAGCAGCAGGTGCTCGCGGCGTCGCCGCGTCACGCGGTCGTGCGCAGCGCGTGGCTGTTTGGCATCGGCGGGCGCAACTTCGCCGAGACGATGCTCAGGCTGGCGGGCGAGCGCGAGGCGACCGGGCCGGGCGGCGCGACCGGGCCGTCGCCGACCAACCCGGTTGCGCCGCCGGTGCAGGTGGTGACCGACCAGGTCGGCTGCCCGACGTGGACCGGCCACCTCGCGCCGGCGCTGCTCGGTGTGATCGAGCGTGGAGTCGCGGGCCTGGTGCATCTTGCCGGCGCCGGGCAGGTCTCCTGGAACGGCTTCGCCGCGGAGATCTTCCGCCAGGCGGAGGTCGACTGTCGCGTCGAGGACGCCACGACCGCGCAGATGGCGCGCCCGGCTCCGCGTCCCGCATGGTCGGTGCTCGAGTCAGAGCGCGAGGACGTACTGCCGCTGCCGCCGTGGCAGGACGGGCTTGCGGGCTACCTGGCGGCGCGGACTGGGATGATGCGCGCATGAAACTGCTCGTCTGCGGCGGCGCGGGCTTCATCGGCTCGACGTTCGCGCGCCAGCGCGTCACCGAGCACGGCGATGAGGTGACCGTGCTGGACAAGCTCACGTACGCCGGTCGTGAGGAGAACTTCCACGACCTGCTCGACGCTCCGGGCTTCCGCTTCGTGCGTGGCGCGATTGAGGATCGCGACGCGGTCGCGCGGGCGATCGAGGCGGGTGCGCCGGAGGCGATCGTGAACTTCGCCGCAGAGACGCACGTCGATCGCTCGATCGCCGAGCCCGACGCGTTCGTCTCGACGCACGCGCTCGGCACGTACGTGCTGCTGGAGGCCGCGCGTGAGCACGGCCTGCGCTACGTGCAGGTTTCAACCGACGAGGTGTACGGCTCGATTGAGGAGGGCACGTTCACCGAGCAGAGCCCGCTGGCTCCCTCATCGCCTTATTCAGCGACGAAGGCCGGCGCGGACATGCTCGTGCAGAGCTACTTCCACACGTACGGCCTGCCCGCGCTGATCTGCCGCGGCTCGAACAACTACGGCCCGTACCAGTACCCGGAGAAGCTGATCCCGCTGATGGTGCTCAACGCGCTGCACGGCGACTCGCTGCCGGTGTACGGCGACGGGATGCAGGTGCGCAACTGGATCCATTCGACGGACTTCGCCGCTGCGATCGGCCACGTGCTCGAGCACGGACTTGCGGGCGAGGTGTACAACGCGGGGGGCCCCGACGAGGAGCCCAACATGGCGGTAGTCACGCGCATCGTCGCGTTGACGGGCGCGGATGAGTCGCAGATCGAGCACGTCACCGATCGGCCCGGGCACGACCGCCGCTACTCGCTTTCCTCAGAGAAGGTGCGCGCGCTCGGATGGAGCCCGCGCGTGCGCTTCGGCGAGGGCCTCGAGCAGACCGTCGCGTGGTATCGCGACAACGCGTGGTGGTGGGAGCCGATCCGCTCGGGCGAGTACCGCGCCTACTACGAGCGTCAGTACGGACGCTCGCTGGGGTGAGCAGGGCCCTTCAAGAGCGCTTTCCGTTAGCAGTGCCCGTGAGCCCCGCCTTCAATCTTGAGCGGGCCAGTCGATGCGCCGGGCGAGCTCCGATGCGCTTAGCTCTATCAGCTCACTTTGTTCTTGTCGGCGGTAGGTACCTGCCTTCAGCGACAGCAACTCGACGGAGCGGCTATCGGGATCGACCAGCAGTAGCTCGTCCACGCCGTGCTCTGCGTAGAACGGGAGCTTCTCCCACGTCTCATCTCCTGGAGAGACGATCTCCACCACGACGGCGGCAATTGCGATCCAGGTTCCCCGTGGTCGTTCGCGGTGGATGCCGAGATCCGGGACGCGGAAGTCGCCGTGGGCGCCAAGGTTGAACTCCGCCGTAACCAAGAAACCCGCAGTGCGCGCAGGGGCATCGAGGAGCACCGCGAGCTGCTGCGCAACGAGGGAGTGATCAGCGCTCGGTCCCGGAACCATGTGGTAGACGCCCTCCCAAACCTCGTCACGCCGGTCGGCGCCCATGTGGCGCCGACGCTCGAGGAGCTCTTCCATCTGCTGGGGCGGTGGATCCAGAACCAGCGTGCGCATGGTCGCTCAAGGGTACCGACCCAAGTTGCCTGATGTTGAAGGCAGAGGTGGTCATTGGCCTCCATTCAATCGCGCGCTTGGGACGAAACGCTCGAAGCCGACGCCCAGCATTCTGCAGACAACTGTCTCTAGACAGATGTCTGCTTTTGCAGCAAAGTTCACGCTGTGGATGTCGTTCGCGAGCAGCTCGGGAGCAATCTTCGCCGCCACCGCCGCAACGCGGGCCTGTCTCAGGAACGGCTTGCGGAGCTTTGCGACCTGCACCGTACGGAGATCGGCCTGCTCGAGCGTGGAGAGCGCTCGCCACGCCTGGACACGCTTGTCACGCTCGCGCGAGGGCTCGAGCTGTCCTCGCCGTGCGACCTGCTCGAGGGCATCAGCTGACACTCAGCCGATCGGCCGTCGGGGAGCCTCAGACGACGGCCCCGCCAATGGCCCCGACGGCCCCGCCAAATGGCCCCGGCGTTAGCCGATTCCTGAGATCTTCCACTTCCCGCCTTCCTTGACGAGCGCGAGCGCGCTGGTGGCTTTTTTGCCTTCGTGGATGCTCTTGACCTGAGCGGTGGCGGTCTTCCCGCCGGCGCCGAGCGTGACCGACTGGACGCTCGCTTCGAGGCTGTCGACCTCCGTCAGCTGGCTTTTGATCGCCGCTTCGCAGCCTTTGGTCCCGCCGAGGCGCGCCACGAGCGCGGCGGCGAGGTCTTCGGCGCAGATCTTCTTCTGTTCAGCGGTCGTCGCCGCGGCCTGGAGGTTGGAGACCGTCTGCGCGACTTCGCGCTGTTCGCCTTTGAAGCTCGACGTCGAGACCGTGCTGCCGCACGCGGCCAGCGCGAGCGCGGACAGCGGTAGGCACAGCATGGCGAGCGAGCGTGGCATCGCCCGCAAGGCTATTAGCTATCAGTTGGCCTCGTCGTCGCGTCTGTAGCCAAGGCGGGCGGAGATGCGGTCGGCGGTGGAGACGAGGTGCGGGCCGAGTGCGTCGACGAGCTCCTCGAGGGTGATCAGCGCGCTGGGCGCCACGAGGTTGACCGCTGCGACGACTTCGCGTGCCTCGTTGCGGACGGGGGCTGCGATTGCGTATAGGTCGGCGGCGTACTCTTGGTCGTCGACGGCGAAGCCTGCTGGCTGGATCTCGTCGAGCTCGTCGCGTAGCGCTTTCTTGCTTGTGATGGTGTTGGGGGCGCGTTTGGTGAGCTTCATTTGCGCGATTAGGTCGCGTTGCTCGGCCTCGGGCAGGTTGGCGAGCAGCAGCTTGCCCATCGAGGTGCAGTAGGCGGGCACGCGTGAGCCGGTGTGGAGGTTGAGGTCGACCTGGCCTTGGCCGCGGCGGAAGCTGCGTACGCGGTCGACGTACAGGACGTCTGTGGCGTCGAGCACGCCGAGGCTGGTGGTGTAGGAGGTGCGTTGGCGGAGCTCCTCGAGGTAGGGGTGTGCGTGCTCGCGCAGCCCTGTGGAGTTCAGCGCGGACATCCCCAGGTCGGTCACGCGCAGCCCTAGCCGGTACTTGCGTGAGGCGCCCTGCTCCAAATAGCCGAGCGCGACGAGCGTGATCACGTAGCGGTGCGTCGTCGAACGGCTCATCCCCAGCTCATCAGCGATGTCAGCGATGCCCAGTACCGGGCGCTTTGGCGTGAAGCAGCCCAGGATCGCCAGCCCCCGCTCCAGCGACTGCGAATAACGCGGCTCCCGCAGGCTCGGAATCGACCACGCGGGCTCCTGCCCGTTGTTGTCGGCTTTTGATGCAGCTGAACTGGTTCTGGGCATTGGCACCTGATCCCTATCTTGTCTTGTATAGACCTTCCTGGTCGGGAAGTTCAATTGGTTGATGGATAGACGATAGTTACCCGCTCCGATGCAGACAACCAGAAACACTAGAGTTTCGAACATGCATAGCGAGTTCGCGCGATGGCCAGCCACGGCGCACTGCTCGGTCAGATAGCCCACCGCTGGCAGCCAGCCATGGAGGGCTGGGGTCGTGGGCCGGCCGTCAGTCGGAGACGCCCATTGACGATGGCACACGCCTCTGGGACGGTGTCAGCCTGATTCAGGCTGTCGGAACAAAGGCCGGCTAGCTACGATGCAGGGCGAGGGAAAAGGATGCTGAGTAGACCATGTCTCTAGGTACCCCGCGGAGTGGCCGGATGCGGGCGACCGCCCTGCTGTTGTCTGCACCCGTCGCGGCCGGTGTGCTCGCGTGCATCGGATCGCTCCCCGTCTCGGCAGCGCTCGCCACGCCGCCGGTGGCACGTCTGGCTCGGACCATCTCGCTGAACGAGACCGCGCATCTGCATCCGACGGGCAGGTCGACGATCACGCACATCAACGAGGAAGGCCAGGCGTCCGGAACAATCCGCGGCACGATCTACATACACCTGCGCCTCAGCAGCAACCACGGCGGCGTCAGCGCCGAAGTGAACATCTATCCCCACGGAGGCTCCCTATCGGGCTACGGGTCCGCGAGCTACCGCGTGGAGAGCACCAACGCCGCTTACGCGGTTTTCTCCGGCAAGCTCGCGATCACGCGAGGGACCGGAAGCTACGCGCATGCGTCGGCGTCAGGACTGCGGTTCACCGGCAGCATCCAGCGCAGGACCGACGCTGTGGCAGTGCAGCTCAGCGGGCCGCTGTCGGTGTAGCCGGGACAAGACCGATGGGTGCCTTCGCCAGAACGCTCGTTCTCGGTGCCGCGTTTCTGGCGTGCGCCTGCCTGCCCACGACGACCGACGCCGCCGAGACGGTCACGCTGCACACCTCCTTCTCGCCCGACCGGCTCGGTGCCAGCACCACGATCGGATTCGGGTTTGACATCTCCAGCTCGGGCGGCGGTCTGCCAGCTCCGCTTGAGAGCGTCAGCCTGAGTCTGCCTGTCGGCATCAATTACCTCTCCACAACGCTTGGCCTGGCGATCTGTCAGCCGGCCGCGCTGCTCGAACACGGCCTCCCCGGCTGTCCGCCGGACTCACGACTGGGATCCGGGAGCGCATATGTGGAAGTCCCCTTCGGCGCGAGCAGCGGGCACGAGATCCCCCACATCGAGGCGTTCATGGGCCCACCCCACGGTGCAAACGTCGTCGTGCTGTTCTACGCCGAGGGGGAGGAACCCGTGTACGCGCAGATCGTCTTCGAGGGCGAGCTCGTCGCGGGATCGCAGACGCTCGGTGGGAGCCTTGATGCCGCTGTGCCCCTGATTCCCAGTGTGGCCGGTGGTCCGCCCGTGTCGATCGTCAGGGTCAGCTCCACGATCGGTCCGGCCGGCCTGACCTACTACGAACGCGTGCACGGCCACACGGTGAGCTTTCACCCAAGGGGGGTGTCCGTGCCGCTCCACTGTCCGCACGGTGGGTTCGCGTTCGCGGCGCGGTTCACGTTCCAGGACGGCACCAGTGCGCTTGCGAAGAGCACGGTGCCCTGTCCGCGGCGGAGATAGGGCCGCCGGGGCGTCAGATGCCGCATTCTCCCGATGCTCACGAAGAAGCGATGCCTCCTAGCGGGCACGGCTTCGCGTGGCGCCTCGCGCTAGCTGGCACGTTCGTGCACGCGGCCCTGCGCTACTGGCTGTTGGTCTTTCCACGCACGTGCATCGAGTTGCGTGGCTGGCGCCGCCGTGCCGCGCAGATCGGGGACCCGGTGCTACGCACGGCGGCCTTCGAGGCGCTCGGCAAGCGCGCGAACATCGAGGGCGCGGCGGCGTTTGCCGCGGTGATGCCGGGGCGGCGGCGCGGCAAGGTCGTGCGTGCGCTGGTCGCGTTCCAGGCGATCTACAACTACGTCGACCTGCTCGCCGAGCAGTCGAGCTCAGAGCCGGTGCGCAACGCGCGTCATCTACATGCGGCGCTGCTTGTCGCGCTCGAGCCCGGTGCTCAGCATCACGACTACTACGTCTGCCATCGCCAGCGCGATGACGGCGGCTATCTGGCGGAGATGGTCGATGCATGCAGGTCCGCGCTGAGCGCGCTTCCGTCGGGTGCCGCCGTCGCCGCGCCCGCGCGCAGCTCGGCCGCACGGATCGTCGCCTTCCAGAGCCTCAGCGTCGGGGAGCGACACGAGCTCGAGCGCTGGGCGCGCGCACAACAAGCCACAGGCAGTGGCCTGTTGTGGTGGGAGGCCGCCGCCGCCGCGGGCTCGTCGCTCGCCGTGTGCGCGCTGCTCGCCGCCGCGGCCGCGCCGTCATTGTGCGATGGGGACGTGGCCGCGATCGATGCCGCCTACTTCCCCTGGGTGGGAGCGCTGCACTCACTGCTCGACAGCGTTGTCGACGAGGCCGAGGACGCCGCCACCGGGCAGCTCAGTCTCGTCGGCTGCTATCGCTCTGCGCCGCGGGTGTCGCGTACGCGACACCCACCGCCCGAAGCGGCGGTCCGCGTGCGCTGGCTCGCACTGCAAGCGCTGCAAGCCGCGCGCGAACTGCCGGCAGGCTGGCGCCACGCCGTGTTGGTCGTGGCGATGGCGTGCAGCTACCTGTCTGCGCCTCAGGGCTCGACACCGGACAGCGTCGCGCTGGCCCAGGCTGTGCGCGACACGCTCGGTGCGATCGCCGGCCCTGCGCTGCTTATCTTCAGGATCCGCTTGCTCGCGAGCCGTGTCGTCGCAGGCAAGCATGGTGCCGCGAGCGACAAGCACGTGCCAGCCGCTCGACTGAGCGACGGACGACGGGGGGCGGATGCTGGAGCTGCGTGAGCTCGTCAAGCACTTCCAGCTCGCGGGCGGCGAGTCGGTACGGGCGGTGGACGGCGTCTCCCTGTCCGTCTCTCCGGGGGAGATGGTCGCGCTGTACGGGCCCTCGGGATCGGGCAAGACGACGCTGCTGCTGATGGTCGCAGCGTTGCTCGAGCCGAGTGGCGGCGCGGTGCTTGTGAACGGACGCGACATCTCATCATTGTCCGAGCGCGAGGCCTCGCGCTACCGGCTCTCGGAGCTCGGCTTCATCCGCCAGAGCTTCGATCTGCTGCCGGGGGTGAGCACGATCGACAACGCCGTGCTCAAGTTGCTGAAGAACGTGCCATGGCGAGAGGCGCACGCGAGGGTCGCGCCGCTGCTCGAGCGTCTCGGGCTCGGCGAGCGCCTGCAGCAACGCTCTGAGACGCTCTCGATGGGTGAGCGCCAGCGCGTGATGATCGCGCGCGCACTGTCGACCGAGCCGCGGCTGCTGCTCGCCGACGAGCCCACCGGCAGCCTCGACACGCAGCGCAGCCGCGAAGTGCTCGCTCTGCTGCTCGAGCTGTGCCGCGAGCGCGATGTGGCGGTCGTGCTCGTGAGCCACGATCCGCTGGCCGCTGGCTACGCCGACCGCGTGCTGGCGCTGCGCGACGGGCAGCTCACCGCCCACGAAGTCGATCCGGGGCTTGCGGCGAGCAACGCGGGATGACCGGCCCGACCCGGTCGCCATGAGACCCGCCAACCTTCTGCACCTGTATCGGGTGCGCCTGCGTGCGCGTTTGCTGCAGGAGTGCTTCGCCGTCGCCGGGATCGCCGCCGGGGTGGCGCTCCTATTCGCTTCTCAGATCGCGAGCGAGAGCCTGTCGAGCTCGGTTGCGCAGCTGTCGCGCGGGATCGTTGGGAACGCGACGCTGCAGCTGCTCGCGCGCGAGTCGCAGGGGGTGGACGAACGCGTGCTCGGACAGGTTCGCCGGATCCCGGGCGTGCGTGTGGCGGCGCCGCTGCTGGAAGCGAGCGCCAACGCGATCGGACCTCACGGCAGCCGCTCGGTCGAGCTGATCGGCGCCGACGAAAGCCTTCAGCAGCTCGGCGGTGCGCTCGACCGTCACACAGGGCTCTCCCCGTTTGGCGGCATCGGCGCGATCGTCATGCCCTCGCCGCTCGCCCACGCCCTCGGCGTCACCAAGTTCGGCGCCGAAGCCACGCTCGAGGTCGGCGGACATGTCAACCAGGCGCCGCTTTTTCGGCAGCTCTCGACGCGGCAGATCGGGCCCCTGATCGGCAGTCCGATCGTGGTCGCGCCGCTCGCCTACGCGCAGGAACTCGCCGGCCTGCAGGGGCGGGTGACGCGCGTGCTGGTCGCGCCCGCGCCCGGACGCGAAGCAGCCGTGCGCGCCGCGCTCACGCGCCTTGCCGGCGGATACGTCCCCGGCGGGCGCCATGCCGGCGGATATGTCCCCGGCGGGCGCCTTGCCGTGGAGCCCGCGAGCTACGACGAAGACCTGTTCGCCAAGGCTGCCGCCGCGAGCAACCAGTCGACGGTTCTGTTCGCCGTCATCAGCGCGCTGGTCGGGTTCCTGTTCGCGTTCAACGCGATGCTCCTCACAGTGCCGCAGCGCCGCAGGCTGATCGCCGACCTGCGCCGTGACGGGTACACGCCGCGGGCGGTCATCGGCGTGCTGCTGCTCGACGCGCTCATGCTCGGCGCGATCGCGTGCGTGCTCGGGCTGGGTCTCGGCGATGAGCTCTCGATCCACCTGTTTCACTCCAACCCCGGATATCTGTCCTCCGCGTTCGCCGTCGGCTCCGGTCGGTTCGTCGGCGCGCAGAGCGTGCTCGTCGCCGCAGGCGGTGGAATGCTCGCAGCGGTGATCGCTGTGCTTAGCCCGTTGCGCGCGATCGTCTCCCGCGACCCGCTCGCCGCGATCGCCCCCGGCGATGGCGGCGCCGGCGGGCGCAGAACGCGCTGGCTCACCGCGACCGGCGCCGCGTGTCTCGCGGCCGCGGTGGCGATCCTCCTGGCCGCGCCGCAGCTGGCGATCGTGGGGATGCTCAGCCTGACGTGTGCGCTGCTCACGCTGCTCGTGCTCCCCCTGGACGCGACGCTTGCGCTGATCAGGCGCCTCGCGCCGACCATCACCAGCGCGATCCCGCACATCGCCGTGATGGAGCTGCACGCCAGCAGGCCGCGCGCTGTCGCGATCGCCGCCACCGGCGCGATCGCGGTATTCGGCAGCGTCTCGATCGAGGGCGCCCACGCGGACCTCCAGCGCGGCCTTGAAAACGCCGCGCACGACATGAACGCGTTCACCGACGTATGGGTCTCCCCGGCCGGCAACTTCAACCTGCTCATGACGCAGCCGTTTCCAACCTCGTCGACATCGCTCGGCAGGCTCGAGCGCCTGCCTGGTGTCAGCGCCGTGCGTATATACCGCGGCGGGCTGCTCGACTGGCGCGAGCGCCGCGTCTGGGTGATCGCGCCGCCCACCGACGCCTCGCCTTTGATCCCGCCCAGTCAGCTCGTGCACGGCGAAGCGCCGCTCGCGACACGGCGCGTTCGCGCCGGCGGCTGGGCGGTGCTCTCACAGGCGCTCGCCGGCGAACACCACCTGCACATCGGCGAGGCGTTCACGCTGCCCGCGCCGCGCCCCTCCACGTTTCGCCTCGCCGCGATCTCCACCAACATCGGCTGGGCGCCCGGCGCGGTCATCCTGGGCGCCAACGACTACGCGCGCGCATGGGAAAGCGACGAACCGAGCGCCTACAACGTGCTGCTCACACCGGGCACCACGCCGACCCAGGGGGGTCGCGAGATCGAACGCGCGCTCGGACCGGGCTCCGGGCTCACCGTCCAGACGGCCGCGCAGCACGCCGAGAAGCAGCGTGTGCTGACCCGTCAGGGACTCGCGCGACTCACGCAGATCGCCACGTTGATCCTCGCCGCGGCGGTGCTCGCGATGGCGGCCGCCATGGGCGCGATGATCTGGCAGCGCCGCCCGCGTCTGGCCAAGCTCAAGCTCGAGGGCTTCTCACGGGGAGAGCTTTGGGCGACGATCGTGCTCGAGAGCTTGATCCTGCTCGGGGTCGGCTGCGCCAGCGGCGCGATCCTCGGGCTGCTCGGTCAGCAGCTGCTCGACCGGGCGCTCAGCGTCACGATCAACTACCCAGTAGTCCACTCGATTGCGCTGGCGACCGCGCTCGCCAGCCTGGCGATCGTCACGGTCGCCGCCATCGCGATCGTCGCGATCCCAGGCCACTTCGCAGCTCGTGTAGACGCCTCGCTTGCGCTAGGGGATTGACGTCCTCAGGCGTCGCCGCCTGTGCGTCGTCGCGGAACAGCCATTGGGCTCGCTGCCCGATGACCGCCCCTTTGAAGCGCTTGCGCGGGCCGTACACCACCCACGTGGTGTCGACCGCGCCGTAGTAGGCCTCGAGCCGCAGCCGGTCGGGGTGTTCGCTTGCGTGATGCACGTGCGTGAGCCCCGCGTCGTAGCGGCCGGCAAGTAGGTTGGCCGCTACGACCGGCTTCGACGGCTCGTCGACGATCGTCTCCCACGGCGAGAGGTCGAGGTAGCCGCGCGTGGCAGACACGATGCCCAGGCTTCTCGGCTCGCTCACGTCGGTGCGCACGAGCAGGCCGAGCTCCTTTGTGGGGTAGATGAACGTGTCGACCACGAACACCTCCTCGTGGTAGCGCTCGGTGACCAGATGCACCTGTACGTGCGCGCTGCACTGCACCAGGAACGTGTTCGGCCGCTCGCGCACCTGCCCGATCGCGTCCAGCAGGTCCGTCACGAGCACGATCTCAAACGACCTCAGTCCTTGGAAGGCGAGGTAGTGGCGCAGCGCGTTCTCGTGGCAGGTGCCGGCCGGCCCCAGCGTGATGAACGTAGGGCGGGTCACTCTGTCTGGCCTTGCCCCGTCGTCGCCTCGCCTTGCCGAGCGTTCGAAAACGCGTCCATCAGCTCATCCTCCATCCTGCACGTCGCCGCGATCAACAGCTCGAACAGCTCTTCCGTGAAGTCTCGCGGCAGACCGACCTCACGGGCTCGCGTGAGATAGCGCGAGCGCACTTCCGCCACGCGCTCGGGCTGCATCATCGGCACCTCGTGGGTGTCCTTGTAGAGCGCGATCTCCCGGCAGATCTCAAAGCGCTCACCCAATAGCCGCACAATCTGCTCGTCGAGCTCGTCGAGCCGACGTCGGAACTCATCCAGACCGCCCACGTGACCGTCCAGATCGTTCACGCGAGCACCCTGCGCATGCGTGGGCCGAGCGGGGTGAAGCCGTTGCGCACGTAGAACGCCACGGTCGCTTCGAGGCCGGCGAAGCTCCCTCGCGGCAGTCCGACCTCGATGCGGGCGATCTGACGGTCGCTCGTGAGCTGGCACAACGCGCTCACCAGATCTGCGCCGATCTCCCTGCTGCGCCACGCCGGGTGCACCCACAGGTCCTGGATCAGCGCGTAGCGGCCCGGGATGTGGATGGCGGTCTGCCAGCTCGCCGCGATCACCCCCACCAGCATGCCGTCCAACTCCGCCACCAGCACCGCGCCCGCGTCGCGGTCCTCGATCAACACGCGCGCGGCCGCTTGCATCTCCGCTGGCGCGGGCGGCGTGCCCCCGAGCTCCACCAGCAGATCCGCCACGGCCGAGCTGACCGCCACGACGTCCTGCTCGCCGGCCGCGCGCACCTGCCACGCGGTTGCGATCGGCGCGGTCTCGCTCATGCCGTCCCCGCCGGCACCGCGTCGGGCTCGAGCTCGACCGCCCACGCCTGCGGCGCGTCGCTGCCGGTGACCGCGCGCGCGATCGCCGACATCGGCGCCCGCGCCTTCAGCAGGATCTCGTCGAACTCCTCCTCTGGATCTGACTGGATCACGATCGCGCCGCCCGCGCCGATCGTGGTCGCGCCCGGCCGCATCACGATCGTGCGGATCACGATGTTGAGGTCGACGCTGCCGTCCACGCCGAAGTAGCCGATCGCGCCCGAGTACACGCCTCGCGCCTCGCGCTCGATGTCGTCGATGATCCCCATCGTGCGCAGCTTAGGCGCGCCCGTCATTGAGCCACCGGGGAAGCACGCGCGCACGCATTCGACCGGCGTGCGCTCGCGCTCGAGCACGCCGGTGACGGTCGAGATCAGCTGGTGCACCGTCGTGTACTCCTCCACCACCATGAACTGCGGCACTCGCACCGTGTCCACCTCGCACACACGCCCGAGATCATTGCGCAGGAGGTCCACGATCATCAGGTGCTCGGCGAACGTCTTCTCGTCGTGCAGCAGGCCTTCGCGCAGCTGCGCGTCGCGCTGCGGGTCCGCCGAGCGCGGCGCCGTGCCCTTGATCGGCCGTGCCTGCACGCGCCGCTCGCGGTCGATCCCGATGAAGCGCTCGGGCGAGGAGCTGACGATGCTCAGCTCGCCGAGCTTCAGGTAGGCCGCGAACGGCGCCGGGTTGCGCCGTCGCAACAGGCGATACAGCTCGAACGGCTCGGGGCTTGCGTCCGTGTGGATCTGATCGGTCAGGCATACCTCGTAGGACTCGCCCGCTGCCAGCGCGGCCTGGCAGCGGGCGATGTCGGCCAGGTACTGCTCGCGCCCGCGCCCACAGCGGAACGTCACCTGGTCGTCCTCCGGCGTGCTCTCCTTGCCGCTCGGCCTCTCCGTTTGCGGTTGGCCCGGCGCCTGCTGCGCGAGCGTGTCGCGCACGATCGCCTCGGTATCGGCCAGCCAGCGCTCGGCCTCGGGTTCGTCTTCGTTGCACAGCGCCAGCACGTGCGTGCGCTGGGCGACATGGTCGATTGCGATCACGCGGTTGGCGAGCATCATCACCGCGTCGGGCACGTCCGAGCGATGGACGTTGGGCGAGCCGCAGTCGGCCTTGCACTCGTAGCCGAGGTAGCCGACGAAGCCGCCGAGCAGTCCGCGCGGCATCCCCGCGGGCTCGAGCGTGCGCTTGGCAAGCTCCCGGTCGAGCACGTCGAAGATGCAGCCGAGCTCGGTGCTCGTGCCGTCCGCGCGATGCGAGGTCACGGCTTTCTCCCGCACGTCGTATTCGAGCACGCAACCGTCGACGCCCATCGTGGTGCCGAGGAACGAGCACTGCGCAAGCGGCGTCGGCGCGTCGGCGCTGTCGAGCCAGAACGCGTGCTCGGCCTCGCCGAACAGCCGCTCGAACAGAAGCTCGCCGGAGGCTGCGCCCTCGAGCGAGCGCACGAGCACGCGTCGATGCGTGTCCTCGGCGCGCGGGCGCGCTCGGCGCGGGCGTCGGGGTGGCGTGCGCGGAGCGGGCGCCCACCAGCCACGCGCGGTGCGCGCGGAACGGTGCTCGCGCGCGAGCGCGTAGAAGTTCTCGAACAGCTGGCGGCCGTGTTCGGTGGCGATCGACTCGGGATGGAACTGCACGCCCCACATCGGGCGGTTGCGGTGCTCGATTCCCATCACCACCCCCTCGTCCGTCCACGCCGTGACGCGCCCCTGGGGGCCAAGGTCGCCGGCGACCGCGAGCGAGTGGTAGCGCACGACTGAGAAGTCCTGGGGAATGCCCGCGAACAGGCCGTCGCCGTCGTGCTTGACCGTGCTCAGGCGGCCGTGCATGACGATCGGCGCGCTGCGCACCGCGCCGTCGAGCAGGTGGCCGAGGCCCTGGTGGCCGAGGCACACGCCGAGCACGGGGATGTCGCTGAAGCGCAGGATGTCCGAGCACACGCCGAAGTCGTGCCAGCGCTCGGGCCTGCCTGGTCCGGGCGAGAGCACGATCGCGTCGAAGTCCCAGCGTGAGAGGGCGCGCCAGGAGACGACGTCGTTGCGCACCACGATCGGCTCCTCCCCGGAGACGGCCGCGAGCAAGTGGAACACGTTGTACGTGTAGGAGTCGTAGTTGTCGATCAGCAGCGTGCTCACGACGCCGACTCCAGGCCGAGCCCGCGCGCGCTACGGTCGAGCAAAGTGTGCACCACGCGCTCGACCGGCTCGTCGTGCTCGTCCTCTAGGTACCAGATCGCGAGGTGCTTGAGGTAGTGAGCGAGCGGTCTCACGTCGAGTCGCTCCACCGTCAGTCGCAGGTAGCGGCGGTAGAGCTCTGACTGGATCACCGCGAAGCGGTAGTTGGGGTCCCGCGCCGGGGGGCCGCCACCTGCGGAGCTGTGACTGTGGCGCGCTCGCGCGCGCGCAAGATCCCAGCCGAGGCTCTCTTGCTCGCTCAGCAGCCGCTCTGGGTCGAAGTCCATGTCCGGGGTCGCGGGGTGGGGTAGGAAGTACCCCAGCGCGACGTGCGCCGCCAGTCGTTCGGGATTGGGGTGGGCGCGGCGCACCTCGTGGCGCGCGCGGTCGCCGTCGATTTGCGCGTCGATCCATTCGGTGAGCTCGTCGATCAGCTGCGCTCCCGCGCTCGAGGTCACCGCGCGCTGCTCTGTCGAGACCATGCCGTGAAAGATGCTGCGGCTGGGATGGAAGTTGCCGTTCAAGCCCGGCCGCAGCTCGGCCGCGAGCTTGCGGATGCTGGCCACGTGCGCCACCCACTCCGAGCCGGTGACCTGCAGCGAGGTCATGTCCTCGAGTTCCGGCGCCGTCAGCGCATACGTCAGCGAGCGCATGTGCTGCGTTGAGAGGCCGTCGGCGCGCACCAGCGGCAGCTCTTCGAGCTCCTCCAGGCCAGTCGCGTACACGATCACCCCATCGGCTCGCCGGGTGAGGGTGCCGTTGCGCAGGCCCGTCTCCGCGAGCTCGGTCGTCTCGGCGAGGAAGTCCGACTCGAAGAACACCCTGTCGAAGGCTATCCCCAGGTGCGCGAGCGTCTTGCGCTGCCCGGCGATCACCCACGCACGCGTCTTGTACCAGAGCTCCAGCGCCTCGCGCTCGCCCGCGAGCACCCGCTTGATCAGGTCATCGGCCGCGTCGTTCTGCACGTGCACCTCGCGCGACAGCGAGTCCTCGGCCTGCTCGAGGTCGCCCGCTACCACCACGCCGCCAGCGGCCACGTAATCGGCGTAGCACAGGCCCACGAAGTGGTCGCTCTTTTCGTCTGCATCTGACCATCCCTGCGCGTGGCGGCCGCTCTGCATCACACCCGCCATCGCCTCGCCCATCGCGCGGCCCATGTCTGAGATGCGACTGCGGCGCTCGACCTGCGCGCCGGCCTGTGCCAGTGCGGAAGCGAGCGCGTTGCCGATCGCGAGGTTGCGCAAATGGCCCACATGCAGCGCCTTCGTCGCGTTGGCGTCCCAGAACTGCACCGAGATGCGCCGCCCGGCCGCGAGCTCGGCGAGCGGCGCCTCGGCGCTGCCGCCCGCCTCCAGCGCCGCGCCGGCCATCTCGATCCAGCTGTCGGCGACGCGCAGGCGCACCCCGTCGCGCCCGCGGCGCACCTCCTCCACCCACGGCTCGCGCTCGAGCCGCTCCAGCTCCGCCAGTGAGTCCGAATCGTGCTGCCAGTCAGCACGACGCGAGGTGAGCTTCAGGTCGTAGTCCGCACGTGGGCGGCGCGGTGCCCGCGCCGCCCACCTGACGGGAGCACCCTCTCGCGTGGGCAGATCCTCGAAGTAGTCGAACAGATTTACGGTCACGACAAGCTCATTGGATGGTGCGAATTGTCACAGATGGGCGAATCGGGATTTTTTTTGTCGCAAATGCACCAGCCGGGGCTCGAACCCGGATCGCCGGTGTTTAAGACCGGACCTTTAACCGATTAAGGTACTGGTGCTCGTTCGAGCCGGGGCTCGCCTGCCGGGCATCGGAGCATCCCACATCGTCGATCAATGCATCCGAGCCTTCCTGGGTATCCTAATTCTGGGTGCAAGAGCTGGCAAGTGCTGTGTCTACCTTTGAGAACGCATTTGCTGGGGAAGGCGCCACAACCGGCCGCGCACGCAACGTGAATTCAGGAGATCGGCATGCGACCAGTAGACGGCGAGAGGGAGACAGGCAAGGCGAAATGGAGGTGGCGCGCATGAATACCTGGCAGGACACACTTCCACGCGCGCGAAGGCGCGCAACGCTGCCCCCAGGACCGCGAATGCCAAGCGCGCTACAGGCCACCGGATGGGCCTTGCGTCCGCTCGCGTTCATGGATCGCTGCGCGGAGCGTTACGGCGAGATCTTCACACTGCGAGTTCGCCGCAATCGCCCATGGGTGTTTCTCACCAACCCCGAACACGTCAAGCAGGTGTTCACAACCGAGCCGCAGCTGCTGCGCGCGGGGGCAGGAGAAGCGAACCCGTTGCTCGGACCGTTGCTGGGCCCCCGCTCGGTGATGCTGCAGGACGAGCCCACGCACATGACCGATCGCAAACGGATACTGCCCTCGTTCCACGGCCAGCGCATGCAGGCCTACGGCGAGATGATGGCCGACGTCGCGCGCCGCGAGATCGATCACTGGCCGCTGGGCGAGCCGTTCGAGCTGTGGCCGCGCATGCAGGCGATCAGCCTGGAGGTGGTGATGCGGGCCGTCTTCGGCGACGTCGAGGGCGAGCGCCTGGAGCTGCTGCGCCAGCGGATGGTCGACCTGACCAACTGGGTAAACGGCCCGCGCCGCCTGGCGCTGCTCGCGGCTGTCGGCGAGCGCTCGATGACCGCTAACCCCAACTTCCGTGCCGTCATGCGTCCGGTGGAGGAGCTCGTGCTGGAGCACGTGCGCGAGCGCAGGGCTGCCGGCAACGGCGAGCAGCACGAGGACATCCTGGCGATGCTCGAGCGCAGGGCGGGTGGGGACGGCGCGCCGATGGACGACGAGAAGATGCGCGACGAACTCGTCACGTTTCTGTCCGACGGTCCCACCGCGACCTCGCTTGCGTGGGCGTTCGAGCGGCTGCTGCGCCACCCCGACAAGCTCGCGCGCCTGCGTGCGGAGGTGCTGGCGGGCGAGAGCGATGAGTACGTCGACGCGGTCGTCAAGGAGACGCTGCGACTGTGCCCGGCGGTGCCGGTCGTCATGCGCCGCCTGACCGAGCCGATGCAGCTGGGCGGCTACACGATTCCGCCTGACACGATCGTCGCGCCGTGCGTCTATCTCATGCACCGCCGCGCGGACCTGTACCCGCAGCCACGCAGCTTCCAGCCCGAGCGCTTCCTCGGCGACGCAGCCGGCACCTACACGTGGATCCCGTTCGGAGGAGGCGTGCGCCGGTGCGTGGCCGTCGTGTTCGCGCAGCTGGAGATGAAGCGTGTGATCCAAACCGTGCTCAGCGAGGTCGAGCTGCGTCCCGCCGCGTCACGTTCGGAGGGGGCCGCCAGGAGCTCCGTCTCCTTCGCGCCGGATGGCGGAGCGACCGTGATCGCCACGCGCCGGCGCCCGGCCAGCGTCGATCTGCCCACCGCCGCGTAGGCGCCGCGGTGGTTGTTTTCATACTTTTAAAAACGTTAAGAGTAATTATGAGCAACCCAGTGGCCTCAAGGCTCGACGTCGTACTTCCTGAGCCACTCGAGGTAGCTTTCGACGAGCCTTGGTAGGTGTTGAAGCAGCCGACGAACCTGCCTGTGCACTTCGTCGGCCTGTATGTCCGGCGAGGAGTGCTGTAGGCGATTGCGGGTGCGGTACAGCTCGGTGAAGGTCTCCGCCTGTCTCCTCGTGAAGCCGCCATCCGCACGGACGGCCTCGATGATCGCGGGTACCCCCGACATCCCAGGCGCTGGCTTCAGGCCCGTCAGCTTGACTCCAGCCCTAATCGCCTCGGCTGTGTTGTTCACGAGCGCCAAATAGCCGCCGGTCACCGTGAACACGCGGTTGATGTCGTCGGGTTCCGGCGAGTCGAATGCTTTCTTCCATGCCTTTGGGTCGAAGTCGTCGTCGAACTGTCCCATCGCTCTACGCAGCGCCTTCCTCTGAGCTGAAAGTCGCTCGAGCTTGGCGTCGATGCGGTCGAGGTCGGCGGTGCGCGCGTCGTCCTTGTCGCTAGCGCGCGCGTCTTCCGGGATCTCAATCCTCTCGTCCGTCACCGTTCCGTGGCCAACAACTCGCGGATCGAGGCGCGGGCACGCCGGCGTCTGGCCTCGTGTGCGCGGCGGGCACGCTGCGCGATCTCGTCTCGGCGCGTCTTCAGGCCGGCCCACTCGCCGTCTCGGTCGAGCAGGACCCGGCCCTCATCGATGGCTTGCAGCAGCAGGAGCGGGGAGCTCTCCTGCACGCGGTTCAGCCGCGCCGCGTCCACCGCGCGGCCTACTGCGCGCTCAAGGCGCACGGCGAGCTTGACCGCTGCGTCGGGACGATCCTTTTCTACGGAGACCAACAGGTCCAGGTCGGAGTCGAGCGTGTCATCGCCCCGCGCGACCGAGCCGTAGAGCACCGCCAGACGGACGTTGGGCTCGGTTCGCAACGCGCCTCGCAGCGCCGAGAGCAGCGACCAATGTCCCGCTGCATAACGTCGCTCGTCCTCGCTGACACGCTGGCGGCGGGCGCTGACACGCTCAAAGCGGATCGTTCCGTCCGCGGCGGCGCGGCGCAGCGTGCGCGCGTCCACGCTCAATTCACGAGCGATCTCCGCGAGTTCCGGCACATTTCGAGTATAGGGCTTCGTATGACCGTTATCCGCTTGTGCTCCGTTTGTGAGATCAGCAGGGGTCCACCCGCGCGCTAGCCTCGGGAGATGCCTCTTTCCGGCTTCAGCCCGCGTGTTCGTGACTGGTTCGTGCAGGCTTTCGCTGCTCCCACGCCCGCCCAGGCGCAGGCATGGCCTGCGATCGCCGGCGGCGAGAACGTGCTCGTGTCCGCGCCCACCGGATCGGGCAAGACGCTCGCCGCGTTCCTGTGGGCGCTTGACCGGCTGAGCACGCCCGGGCCCGCGCCGGCTTGTCGAACCGCTGGGACCGACGATCGCAAGGCTCGGCACGACGACGACGCCGAGCGGGCGGCAGGCGCCTCGCGCGCCAGCGGCACGCGCGTCGTCTACGTCAGCCCGCTCAAGGCGCTCGCCTACGACATCGAGCGCAACCTTCGCGCCCCGCTGCGCGGGATCGGCGCCGAGGACGTGCGCGTGGGCATCCGCACCGGCGACACCCCTCAGCGCGAGCGCGCCGCCATGGTGCGCAACCCGCCCGACATCCTCGTCACCACCCCCGAGTCGCTCTACTTGATCCTCACCTCGCACGCGCGCGAGATGCTCAGCCGCGTCGACGCCGTGATCGTCGACGAGATCCACGCCGTCGCGCACTCCAAGCGCGGCTCGCACCTCGCGCTCACGCTCGAGCGGCTCGAGGCGCACGTGCGCGCGCGGCGCGAGGAACGCGGCGAAGCGCCCACAGATATCCAGCGGATCGGGCTCAGCGCCACGCAGAACCCGCTCGAGGAGATCGGACGGTTCCTCGTCGGCCCCAACCGCCAGGTCACGATCATCGACGCCGGGGCGCGTAAGCAGCTCGACCTGCGCATCGAGGTGCCCGTCGAGTCCATGGCCGAACCCGGCGGTCCCAGCGCGTCCTCGCCGGGCGCGACCGCGCCGGGCGGCGGCGGCCCGACCGCGTCCTCGCCGGGCGCGACCGCGCCGACCCCGGATCCACTAGAGCCACTACCCGGCGGCGAGGCCATCCGGGGGTCGATCTGGCCCGCCATCTACCCCGAGCTGCTCAAGCTCGTGCGCGAGCACATCTCCACGATCATCTTCGTCAACAACCGGCGCTCCGCCGAGCGCGTCGCGCTGCGGCTGAATGAGCTCGCCGCGCAGCAGGACGCCGCGGAAAAGGACGCCGCGCAGCAGCGCGGCGAGGGCGCTGGCGATCGCGAGCCCACGGTGCCCGCGCCCGCCGACATCGCGCGCGCGCACCATGGGTCGCTCGCGCGGGAGGAGCGCACCAAGGTCGAGGAGCTGCTCAAGGCCGGCCAGCTTCCCTGCCTCGTCGCCACCAGCTCGCTCGAGCTCGGCATCGACATGGGCGCCGTCGACCTCGTCCTGCAGATCGAGTCGCCCAAGTCCGTCACCCGCGGGCTGCAGCGCATCGGGCGCGCCGGGCACGGCGTCGATCAGGTCAGCGTCGGGCGGATCTTCCCCAAGTTCCGCGGCGACCTGCTCGAGTGCGCCGTCGTCGCGCGGCGCATGCACGAAGGGCTCATCGAGCCCACCGTCGTCCCGCGCAACGCGCTCGACGTGCTCGCCCAGCAGATCGTCGCCATCGCCGTGTCCGCCGAACCTCGCGCCCCGCAGCGCGTTCGTGCGGGCGCTCGCCGCGGAGGGGGCGCCGCCCCGGACGAAGCGGCAGACGTCGCGCCTGAGGATGCCGGCGTCCTCGTCGAGGACCTCTACGCGCTCGTCACCAGCACGCACTCCTACTCAACCCTCTCACGCGAGCTGCTCCACAACGTGCTCGACATGCTCGACGGGCGCTATCCGTCCAAGGAGTTCGGCGAGCTGCGCGCGCGCATCGTCTGGGACCGCGTCGCCGGCATCATCCGCGCGCGCAAGGGCTCGCGACAGCTCGCCATCGCCAACGCCGGCACCATCCCCGACCGCGGGCTGTACGCCGTCACGCTCCCCGACGGGCGGCGCGTCGGCGAGCTCGACGAGGAGATGGTCTACGAGGCGCGCCCCGGGCAGGTGTTCCTGCTCGGCGCCTCCACCTGGCGCATCGAGGAGATCGGGCGCGACCGCGTGATCGTCACGCCCGCCCCCGGCGCGCCCGGCGCCGTGCCGTTCTGGAAGGGCGATTCCGTCGGGCGTCCCATCGAGCTCGGCAAGGCCATCGGCGCCTTCTCGCGCTGGGCCGTCGAGCAGGACGCCGAGGTGCTGCAGCGCGACTACGACCTCGACGAGCGCGCCGCGCGCAACCTGCTCGCCTACCTGCGCGAGCAGCAGTCCGCCACGCGCGTGCTGCCCAGCGAGCGCACCATCGTGCTCGAGCGCTTCCGCGACGAGATCGGCGACTGGCGCCTGTGCATCCTCTCTCCCTACGGCGGGCGCGTGCACTCAGCCTGGGGCCTCGCGCTGTCAGCGCGCATCCGCGAGCGCTACCGCCTCGAGGCCGATGTCATCGCCTCCGACGACGGCATCGTGCTGCACCTGCCCGATATGGATGAACACGACGCCGACGCGCTCGGCGGGTGGGAATCGATCAGCGAGCTCGTGCTACTCGAGCCCGACGAGGTGCACGCCGCCGTCACCGCCGAGCTCGGCGGCTCCGCGCTGTTCGGCGCGCGCTTTCGCGAGAACGCCTCGCGTGCGCTGTTGATCCCGCGCGCCTACCCCGGGCGGCGCACGCCGCTGTGGCAGCAGCGCCTCAAGGCGCAGAATCTGCTCGAGGTCGCCCGCCGCTACGACGACTTCCCCATCGTGCTCGAGACCTACCGCGAGTGCCTCAAGGACGTCCTCGACGTGCCCGGACTGCAGGAGCTACTACGCGGGCTCTCCACGCGCGAGATCTCACTCGTCGAGGTCGACACGCCTACCGCCTCGCCGTTTGCCTCTTCGCTGCTGTTCGACTACGTCGCCACGTACATGTACGAGGGCGACACCCCCAACGCCGAGCGCCGCGCCGCCGCGCTGTCGCTCGACCGCGACCTGCTGCGCGAGCTGCTCGGTCAGGAGGAGCTGCGCGAGCTGATCGACCCTGGTGCGCTCGCGCGCGTCGAAGACGACCTGCAGCGCCGCTCCGAGATCATGCGCGCCACCGGCCGCGACGGCCTGCACGACGTGCTGCGCCACGTCGGCGACCTCAACGGGGCCGAGGTCGCCGAGCGCGTGTTCGCCGGCGTCGACGCCGGGGTGCTCTTGGGGGAGCTCGAGCGCGAACGGCGCGTTGTGCGCCTGCGCGTCGGCGGTGAGGAGCGCTGGGTCGCCGCCGACGAGGCCGGGCTCTACCGTGACGCGCTCGGCGCCATGCCTCCCGGCGGGCTGCCCGATGCGTTTCTCATGGATGTTCCCGATGCGCTACGCGAGCTCGTCGCTCGCTACGCGCGCACGCACGGTCCTTTTACTCATCATGAACTTTTTGTTCGCTATTGTATTGACACGAGCTCTGTGTTGCGCGAGCTCGAGCGCTCCGGTGCGCTCGTCCGCGGCGAGCTGCGTCCCGGTGGGACTGAGCGCGAGTGGTGCGACGTCGACGTGCTGCGGCGCCTGCGCCGCGCGTCGCTCGCCGCGCTGCGCAAGGAGATCGAGCCCGCCGACCAGCGGCGCCTAGCCGCGTTCCTGCCTTCGTGGCAGGGCGTCGACCGCCACTCTGGCGCCGGCGCCGGTATCGACCGCCTGCGCGAGGTGCTTGTGCCGCTGCAGGGACTTGCGCTGCCCGTCGACATCTGGGAGCGCGACGTGCTGCCGCGGCGCACAGGCGCCTACTCGCAGTCGTGGCTCGACAGCCTCTGCGCCAGCGGCGAGCTCGTGTGGGTCGGCGCCGGCCCCATCGGGCGCTCCGGGCGTGTCGCGCTGTACTTCCGCGAGGACGCCCCCGCCATCGGAGTGCCCACCGGCGTGCCCTCCTCCGCGCGCGCCGCCAGCGAGCCGCCAAGCGGCCCCCAGCACGACCTGTTGCGCGCGCGCCTCGCCACCGGGCCGTCGTTCTTCACCGACCTGCTCGCCGAGATCGATGCGCCCGCCGAGGCGCTGCGCGAGGCGCTGTGGGACCTCGTGTGGGCGGGCGAGGTCACCAACGACGCGTGGGCGCCGCTGCGCGCTCCCCGCCTCGCGCTCGCTCGTGGGGGCGCCGAGCATCGAACATCCGTCCAGCGGGCGGGCGCGCGCGGCGCCGGCCCACCGATCGAAGATCGGCCAGCGGCCCGGTCGCGCTTCAGCGCGCGTCGCTCCGCGCCGCGCTCGCGCGGCGGCGCACACTCACAGGTCCAGGGTCGCTGGTCGCTCACCGACGCCGTCTTTCGCGGCGGGCCCGCCGACGGCCCTGCCGGCGCTGCCGAACGCAGGCGCGCGCTCGCCGAGCTGCTGCTCGAGCGCTACGGCATCGTCACCCGCGAGCAGGTGCTCGCAGAGGGCGTCAAGGGCGGCTTCGCCATGCTCTACGACACCTTCGCCAACCTCGAGACGCTCGGAGTGTGCCGCCGCGGCTACTTCATCGAGGGCATGGGCGGCGCGCAGTTCGCGCTCCCCGGCGCCGTCGAGCGCCTGCGCGCGGGGCGAGATGAGAGCGCTGGAGTGCGCACGCTCGTTATCGCCGCCGCGGACCCCGCGCAGCCCTATGGCGCTGCGCTCGCGTGGCCGAAGCGCGAGGGCAGCCAGGCGCGTCCCGCGCGCGTTGCCGGTGCGTACGTCGTGCTCGTCGCCGATCAGCCTGTGCTGTACGTCGAGCGCGGCGGGCGCAGCCTGGTGACGCTCGCCGACGCGACCGCCGCATCTGCTACGCGTGACTTCGACCCGCTGCGCGAGGCGCTCGTCGCGCTCGCCGACGCCGTCCGCACGGGGCGTCTCGGCAAGCTCGCGCTCGAGCGCATCGACGGCGAGCCAGCCCTCGGTTCGAGTCTCGCCGGGGCGCTCGTCGAGCTCGGATTCCATTCCGGCCCGCGCAAGCTCACGCTCACCGCCTGAGCGACGCTCGCTTCGCGCGCGCTCGGACAGTCGATTTGCCACCGCTCCCGGCACCCTTCAAATGGGCCGAATCACCAGTGTCCGCCTAGAATTGCCCGGTGGTCAGAATCGCATTGTCTGTCGGACGATTGCACCCGTGAGAGACACGGGTAGACCTGCCACCCGGGAGTTGTTATTTAAAAGTCGAGAGAACTTGAGTTTGGAGGCCAAATGATCTACGTTGCAGAACAGTGGGGATAGGTAGAACAGGTAGCCAGGTCGGGCCGCTATACCGTAGGCTTCCGCATGGGCCGAGCGGTATGGCGCGCGACGAGGTTGCCAGAAACCAACGTACCCGCTTGTATGGCGGGATGATCGAGTCGGTGGCGCAGCGCGGCTACCAGGCGACGACGGTGGCGCATGTGATCGCGCTCGCGGGCGTCTCACGGAGGGCGTTCTACGAGCTGTTCCCCAACAAGGAACAGTGCTTCCTGTGCACATACGACATCGTCGTCGCGCGCTCGCGCAAGCTCGTGCTCGACGCGTGGACCGCCGAGCGCGGGTGGGCCAACCGGCTGCACGCGGGCTGCAAGGCGCTGCTCGATGACGTCGCCAGACAGCCCAAGGGGCCGCGGTTGGTGCTCGTGGATTCGCTCGGGGTCGGTCCCGCGACGCGGGAGCGCATGCATCTGGCCGGCCTCACGTTCGAGCGCCTGGTCGCGGGTGCGTTCAAGGCGGCGCCCGACGGCGTCGGCTTTCCTGGGATGACTGCCCGCGGGATCGTCGGCGGTGTGCGCCACACGGTGTTCACACGCATGCTCGAGCACCGCGAAAAAGAGCTGTTCGCGCTCACCGACGAAGTGCTCGACTGGATGGAGTCCTACCGGATTCCAGCCGCCGCGCGGCTCGGCGTGCCCGCGCAGTTCCCGTCTCACCGCCAGCCGCCGGAGCCGGCTGCGTTCCTCGCGCGCGACGACAGGCGTGCGCGCGTGCTCAGCGCGGTCGTCCATCTCACGCTCGACGAGGGCTACGCGCGGCTGACGGACCCGCAGATCGCGCGTTTCGCGGGCGTCTCGACCGAGGCATTCCACAAGCAGTTCGCCACCAAGGAGGAGGCCTTCCTCGCGGTGCTCGACGAATTCGTGCGCGAAGCGCTCGACTCCGTCAGGGGAAGATTCGAAAGCGCGCCCTCTTGGGAGGAGGGCGTCTACCGGGCGGTGTCCGCGTTCGTCGAGTACCTCGTAGGGCACGAGGCGCTGCTGCGGATCGCGTTCGTCGACCTGTTCGAAGTCGGACCAGCGATGATCGGGCGCATGACCCGCTCGGTCGAGGGCTTCACCAAGCTCATGACCGAAAATGGCCCTCCGCCGCGCCGCGGGCCGGAGGTGGCACGCGAAGCGATCTCCGGCGCGCTGTGGGCGATCATCTCCGCCTTCGTCGCCAGCCGCAGGCTGCAGCGCCTGCCGTGCGCGGTGGATCACCTCACGTTCACCGTGCTCGCACCCTACGTCGGCCCCAAGGCCGCCGTCGAAGCGATCCAGGCCTCGCGCAAACCGCTGCGCTCCGTCTGAGCGCACTCTGCGATCGTGGGCGGCGATGATCGACTCATCGCCGCCCAAGCGGTTGCGCCGCGTCGGCCACAAGGGCGCCGCGCACATCGAGCCCGGCAACACGCTCGCGAGCTTTGACGCCGCGCTGCGCCACCGCGTCGACATGATCGAGCTCGACGTGCTCAGCGAGCGCGCCGACGGCAGCGGACGCCTGCTCGTCGCGCACGACCACCACGACGCGCGCTCGCGCACGCCGCTCACGTTCGAGCACGCGCTCGAACACCTCTCCAGCCCCGCCTTCGCCGCCGTCGAGCTCGACGTCGACGTCAAGCTGCCCGGCTATGAGCTGCGCGTGCTCGACGCACTGCGCCAGCACGGGCTCGTCGCGCGCACGCTCGTCAGCGGCATGTTCCCCGCCGGGCTCGCGCGGATCCGCGCCGCCGAGCCGGCGCTGCGCCTCGGCTGGTCGGTGCCGCGCGTGCGCCGCGACTACACCACCGACATGCTCACCGCCATACCCGCGCTCGCAATGCTCACCGGCTACCGCGCCGCGCTGCCGCGGCGAGCGCGCGCCGCGCTCGCCGACGGCCGCTTCGACGCGATCATGGCGCACTGGCGCGTCGTCACCCGCGCGCTCGTCCGCGCCGTCGCCGAAGGCGGCGGCGAGCTCTACGTGTGGACCGTCGACGACGCGCGCATGATCGAGCGGCTGAGCGCCATGGGCGTCGACGGGATCATCACCAATGATCCGCGGTTGTTCGACGGCGGCGGTCCGGCGGCTGCGACGCGAGGCTAGTGCCTGGTACCAGCCGCGCGAGACAACTTCCGGCAAGCCTCAGCGTACAGCGGCTCGGGGGCCATATCAGCGCCGTTTGGCCACGTGACGGTGCCCGCCTCAGCGTCTACGGTCACCCGCGCGAAGTAGTCGGGATCGCGCAGCGGCTCGAAGACCCCCCGCCACTCACGTCCCGCGAAGTCCACCTCGCCGATCGTTCCGTCATCGAAGGTCAGGCGCAGGCGATAGTCGCCACTGACCTCAACACCGATCACATCGTGCAGTTGATCCACGACAGCCATGTTACGCCAGTGCTCCGATCTGCTCCAGCGGCTCATCACGTCTGGCGCGCTCCCAGTTCGCCGCGAGCTCGTCTCCATGCAGGGCCGCCCATTCTGCGACCAGCGCGAGCGTGCGCCGTGGAAGTGCACCTACGATCACGGTACCAGCGAAATCGATCGACGCGGCTTGCCCGGCGTAGCGGGCATGGAAATGCGGACGTGCGTGAGTGCCCTCGTTCCAATACATCCAGATGCTGATCCCGTAGAAGGCGCTGATTCGAGGCACACCAGCAACATACGATCGCCTTGGGACGAAACGCGCCGGCGCTCAGAGAATGCGCTCGTAGCGTCCGGTCAGGTATTCGTCGACCCATGCGCGCGTGCTGCGCCACGTGCCGTCGGCGGCCTTGGAGGCCTCCAGACGCCCCCGCGTCGCGGCTACGCGTAGCGCGTTCGCGGAGATCCGCTCGGAAGCCAGAGCAGGCAACTGGACCAGGCGTGATGCGCCGGCGACCGCGGGGACGACGAACTTGTGGAGGTTGTCGAGGATGGCGCGGGCGAGCAACTCTCCGAGGGGACCATGGTCGCCATGGTCGGCGCTCTCCAGGGCGGCCAGGTATCGCCGGCGATCGCCCTTGAAGATGATTGCGGGGGGTAGCCAAGCCTAACCAGGAGCAGATTCACATGCCGGTCGCGAGCCGGGGCGTGGCTTCAACTTGGCATCTACGCCTACAACGCAAGCAGGGACCAGGCGGCGCTTGCTATCTAAAGGCCAAGACAAACGCAAGCGCTTCATCGACGGCCTGCAGCTCGTCGTGATCGAGGCGGCCTGCCGAGCGTCCCAGGCGTTGGGGATCTACGATCGTCGTTTGCTCGACAAGAATGCGTGTGCGTGCGCCGTCGAGGGTGATGGCCGGCCGAAAGCTCGCCGGTTGTGCGCTTGTCGACGTCGGTGAGACAAGCACTGTGCTCAGCGTCAGGAACTCGTCGGCTTGAACGACCACTGCGTAGCGCGCGCCTCGCTGCTCCCTCCCGCGCGTCCCTCGTGGCGCAGGGAGGCGAAAGATCTCACCGCGCACCACCTCAGTCGGTGAGCTGCGGCGCCAGCTCTGCCATCTGTTCGCGAATAGCCCGCATCTCCGCTCGATCGCTCTCGTCGGCTGCAAGCCGTCGGACCTCAGCGGCAATCGAGAAGCGAGCGCGACGCCTTGCCGCGGTCTCTCGCAGGGCCGTACGGACTGCCTCGGAGTCACTACGCCACGAACCCGCCCTCACCCAATAACGCAAGTAGCCGCGCTGTAGGCCGGCGGGTCGGCGCCCGCCAGGCTCTTGTGCCCGGCTACCGTCGGCACGGCGGTCGAGAACACGATCGCGCTGCCTCGCCGCCACTGGAAGTCGACCACGCCGCGCAGCGTCACCGCCGGCTTGCCAGCAACCGGTTTCAGTTCGAAGCTCGTGCCGCCCTGGCGCGCGGAGGCGCCGCTGCCGACCGCTATGAAGCCCGAGCTCGCGCCGCTCGACAGGTTCACCCACTGTTTGCTCGCGTTCTCGTACTGCAGGCGCAAGCTCATGTACATCTTGTCGTGCGCGTGGTGGTCGCCGGGCATCGAGCCGCGCACGCCGACCGTGTCCGGCTGGTCGGCTGGGTTGCAAACGTCGATCGTCGCCCACAGTTC
Source organism: Solirubrobacteraceae bacterium (assembly GCA_035939335.1). Lineage (GTDB taxonomy): Bacteria > Actinomycetota > Thermoleophilia > Solirubrobacterales > Solirubrobacteraceae > Palsa-744. The sequence goes on from DASZFY010000044.1 coordinate 45,180, forward strand.
GTGCGAGTCCAGCAGCGCGCGCTCGGCCGCCGTCGGCGTGGTCGCCTTCGTGGGGGCGGCGGACGCCAGCGCGCCGGCGGGCGACAACGCCGCCACGGCGCCCAGTCCGGCGATCAGCCGCTTGGATCGAAGCATATGAGTGAAGATAACGCCGGAACACATCCGCGTGCCACGGGTTGTGGTATTCCCTGGAGGATGGGGGCAACGCGCTCAGCGGATGTGGTCGAGTTGCTCGGACGCGTGCCCGTGTTCTCGACGCTCGAGCACAGCGACCTCGAGCGGATCGCGCAGATGGCTTTGCCCAGGCAGTTCGAGCCCGGGCAGGCGGTGTTCCGCGAGGGCGATCAGAGTGACACGTGCTACGTCGTCCGCCAGGGCCACGCCCGCGCCGTGCGTAGCCACGCCGACGGGCGCACGATCACGCTCGCCACGTTCGGGCCGGGAGACATCTTCGGCGAGCTCGCCATGTTCGAGGACGAGCGCCGCTCGGCCACCGTCGAGGCGCTCGAGCCGACCAGCGTGATCGCCGTGCTCGGCCCCGACATGCGCAGGCTCATGAACGAGCACCCGCAGATCGCCGCGCGGCTCGTGATCGCGCTCGGGCGGCGCCTGCGCGAGATGAACGAGCGCCTCTCGCGCCAGTCCTTCCAGACCGTGCAGAGCCGTGTCGCCGTCGTCCTCAGCCAGCTCGTCGAGCAGGAGATCGCCGCCGGCAAACAACCCGCCGACGTGCTCGTCACCGCCACACAGGCCGACCTCGCGCAGCTCGCCGGCTCCTCGCGTGAGTCCGCCAGCCGCTTTCTCGCCGTGCTCGAGCGCGCCGGGGTGATCTCCCAGGGGCGCGGGCGCCTCGTCGTCCACGATCCCAAGGCGCTTGACCAGTATGTCTTCTGAGTCCCGCAAATCTTCCAAATCGTCAAAGTCCTCAAAGGCGTCCAAGCCGGCGGCGCGCCCCCCGCGCGCGTCGAGGCCAGCCAAATCAGCCAAACGTCCAGCGCGCGAGCAGGCGCGTGAGTTCTCCGCCGGCGGCGTCGTCGTGCGTGGCGATCACGTCGTCGTGATCGTCCCAACGCGTCGCGCCGCTGACGGCTCGCGCGTGCTCGCGCTACCCAAGGGCCACGTCGACCCCGGCGAGACGCCCATACAGGCGGCAGCGCGCGAGGTGCGTGAGGAGACCGGCATCGTCGCCGAGCCCGTGGTAGCGCTGGGCGAGTCGCGCTACTGGTACCGCCGCGACGGGCGCACGATCGGCAAGGCCGTCGAGTTCTTCCTCTTCGACTACCTCCACGGCGACACCGCCGACCACGACGACGAGGTCGAGGAGGTGCGCTGGATCCCCCTCGAGCAGGCGCGCACCGCGCTCAGCCACGCGGCCGAGCGCGAGATGGTCGAGCTCGCGCTCGCCAATCTCCGCAAAGACCGATAGCCTGCCGGGCGCGATGCAGGTCCTCAACTTCTACTCCACCATCTTCGCCGACGAGCTCAAGCGCGGGCGCAAGACCGCCACCATTCGCCTCGGCGACAAGTCCTCCAAGTACCGCAAGAACCAGGCCGTGCTCGTCACCATCGGCTACCAGTACTCGCCGCGCGAACGCATCTTCGAAGCCGTCATCGACCAGGTCGAGGTGATGAAGCTCGCCGACCTGTCCCCGCGCGACATCAAGCACGACAACCCCGAGTTCCGCCGCCACGAGGAGCTGATCAAGTTCCTCGAGCAGATCTACGGCCGCGCCGTCTCCATGGACGACGTCGTCACCGTCGTGCGCTTCTCGCAGATCCTCGAGAACCCCACCGGCATGACCGAGGCCATAAAGGGCTTCGGCGGCGCGCAGAACTGACGCACGCGCTGGGCGCGGACGTTGTGGGATGAGAGACGAAGCCGCAGTCGGACGCTAAGCAATAGCCGGGAACAGCGCCTCTAGATCGTCCTCGCTTCCTGGAGTCACGCGGGGCAGGAACGAAAGCATCAACTCGCGCCTCGAACGAATCCCCTTGGGCGTCCGTTCGATCAGCTCGAGCTTACTCAGAGCATTTAGGTCGCGGGTGACCGTCTTGCTTCCCTTGCCCGCATAGGCTTCGGCAAGCTCGGGCGTGAGTGTTGTGATCTGCGCGCGACGGGTGTAGGCGTCGTGCTTGAGCGCGAGCACCAGATCGCGCTGGCGACGCGCCGTGAGTGTCCGGTCAGGGAACATCGAGTGCACGTAGTTGACCCACGTCGCATGGACGATTAGGTCATGCACGTCGCTTAGCTGCTGTTGCAGTTCCCCCACGAAGCCCTCCGCCGCATAGCCCAGAAATGGGATGAGATCCCCACCCGACCTTGAGGCGTGCTCAAGCTGGCGGTAGTAGTTCGCCCTCGTCGCGTTGTAGTGGTTCGAGAGAAGATGCGCGGCGACCGAAGGGATGCCGGCGGCGGTGAGAATGCCGAACTCGACTAGCCGCGCTGTACGTCCATTCCCGTCCCCAAACGGATGAATCCATGCGATGTACATGTGGGCAACGACCGCGCGCAGGAACGCATGCAGGAAGTCCTTGGCATGATCTGCCCCGTCACGCTGGAAGTCGGCTCCATTGAGCCAGTCGCAGAGGGTGGCGATTAGGAGGTCGCAATCCTGCGCCGGGGCGCCCCTGTAGACGTTGCCGACGACGATGCCCGAGGTGCGGAACTTGCCCGGAACCACGTGCGCCTCGACTTCTAGGCCGTTTAGGACTTGCTCGTTGAGGGCACACAGCCGTTCTGGCGTGACCTCGAAGGTTCCATCCCGGTGCACTTCCGTTTCGATGTCGGCCAGCGCGTTGATGACGTTTTCGAGCTCTTGCTGCAGATACTCCTGGCTCTGAGGTACCTCTAGCTTGCCCTCGACGGCAGCTACTGCCTGGTCCTCGTTGAGGCTGTTGCCCTCGATCGCGGCGCTTGCGCGGGCACCCTTAGCCAAGTAGACCTGTTCCATCTTTCTTGCCAGCCCCGGCGGTAGCGGCGTCTTTGAGAGGTGGCGACACTTTGAGTGCGCTTCCCCGATGTGGTTCCAGACGGTCCATGGAGCATTTTTCAGATCAAGTCGGAACGTGATCCATGGGTGGGACGTCAAATAGTCCCGCGAAACGTCCTTCTGAATGTCCTGTATCGTCGCCATAGAAGTCCTCAATTTGCGGGGGAGACCAGATTATAACATGATTTTTGTCCACAGGGATGTCCGTAAAAACGGGCGCTTAAGGGGTCGTTTTGTGGGCCGTTTCTTGACGAAGCGTGATATCGAACGTATGTTCGCATCCCTGGGGGATGGAATCCGCGCTCCTTGGCAATCCCGACGCCGCGTGAGTGCCAATCGGCCTTGACCTCACGTGAATTTCGTCTATATTGGCTGTGTAGTTGGCACTCTCCATGCGAGAGTGCCAATAAAGAGGCCGCTCGCCCGGTATGTAGGGCGCGGGCGGCTGGTCGCGTTCTCGAGACGGAGGTTTTTCAACATGAAGCTCAAGCCCCTGGGCGATCGTTTGATCGTGCGGGCGATCGAGGAGGAGGAGACCACCGCGAGTGGCCTCGTCCTGCCTGACACCGCCAAGGAGAAGCCGCAGAAGGGCAAGGTCCTCGCCGTCGGCGATGGCAAGCTCGACGACGCAGGCAAGCGCATCCCGCTGGATGTCAAGAAGGACGACGAGGTCCTCTACAGCAAGTACGGCGGGACCGAGATCAAGATCGACGGAGAGGACCTGCTCGTGCTACGCGAGTCCGACGTCCTCGCCAAGGTCGCATAGAGGGTGGCGCAGCCGGCCGTCAGGCCGGCAAGCCGGGCCCCTCGCTTTTTTAATTAAGGAGATTTAGATATGGCTCACAAGGAGATCAAGTACAACTCGGAGGCACGCAAAGCGCTCGAGGCGGGCGTCGACGCGGTCGCCAACGCGGTCAAGGTCACGCTCGGTCCGAAGGGTCGCTACGTGGTGCTCGACAAGAAGTTCGGCGCGCCGACGATCACCAACGACGGCGTCACCATCGCCAGGGAGATCGAGGTCGAGGACGTCTTCGAGAACCAGGGCGCTCAGCTGGTGCGCGAGGTGGCGACCGCCACCAACGACGTAGCCGGTGACGGCACCACCACGGCGACCGTGCTCGCCCAGGCGATCGTTCGCCAGGGCCTAAAGAACGTCGCCGCGGGCGCCAACCCGCTGGCGCTGAAGCGCGGCATCGAGAAGGCCGTGGATGAGGTCGTCAAGAACATCGCCTCGCAGTCCAAGGAGGTCTCCGGCAAGGACCAGATCGCCCGCGTGGCGACGATCTCCGCCGGCGACGAGGAGATCGGCGACGTGATCGCGGACGCGATCGAGAAGGTCGGCAAGGACGGCGTCGTCAACGTCGAGGAGGGCCAGACGTTCGGCATGGACCTCGAGTTCACCGAGGGCATGCAGTTCGACAAGGGCTACATCTCGCCGTACATGGTCACCGACCAGGACCGCATGGAGGGAGTGCTGGAGGACCCCTACATCCTGATCGCCAACCAGAAGATCGGCTCGGTCAGGGACATCCTGCCGGTGCTCGAGGCAGTGATCCAGAGCGGCAAGTCGATCCTGATCATCGCCGAGGACGTCGAGGGCGAGACGCTCGCGACGCTCGTCGTGAACAAGCTGCGCGGGACGTTCACCGGCGTGGCCGTCAAGGCTCCTGGCTTCGGCGACCGTCGCAAGCGGATGCTCGAGGACATCGCCATCCTGACCGGCGGCGAGGTCATCACCGAGGAGCTCGGGCTGAAGCTCGAGAACACCCAGCTCTCACAGCTCGGTCGTGCGCGACGCGTGGTCGTCACGAAGGACACGTCCACGATCGTCGACGGCGCCGGTGACGCTGCCGCGATCAAAGGCCGCATCAACCAGATCAAAGCCGAAATCGAGAACACCGATTCGGACTTCGACCGCGAGAAGCTGCAGGAAAGGCTCGCAAAGCTCTCCGGCGGCGTCGCCGTGGTGAAGGTCGGCGCGGCTACCGAGACGGAGATGAAGGAGAAGAAGCACCGCGTCGAGGACGCGCTGCAGGCCACAAGGGCTGCGCTCGAGGAGGGCATCGTGCCCGGTGGTGGCGTTGCGCTGCTGCAGGCCTCCGCCGCGGTCAGCATCAGCGACAACGGTGCGTCGGTCGACGGATCGGACGACGAGCGCACTGGTGCGCGGATCGTGCTGCGGGCGCTCGAGGAGCCGCTGCGTCAGCTCGCCGAGAACGCCGGCCTGGAGGGTTCGGTTGTCGTCAACGACGTGCGCAAGGCCAAGAAAGGCTTTGGCCTGAACGCGTCGACCAACGAGATCGTCGATCTCGTCGCCGCTGGCGTGATCGACCCGGCGATGGTCACGCGCTCTGCGCTGCAGAACGCCGCGTCGATCGCCAAGAACATCCTCACCACCGAGGCGATCGTCGCTGAGGTTCCGGAGAAGGAAGGCGCCGGCGGCGGTGGCGGCGGGATGCCTGACATGTCGGGGATGATGTAAGCAATCATCCAGTGCGCGTCCCGCGCTCGCGTGGCGTGCGAAAGCCGCTGATTCACAGCCGCTGAAGAACACAGGGGACCCGGCATGGCGCCGGGTCCCCTGTGTACATCTTTGGACGATTCCATTATCCTGGCGATCCATGCCAGACCTTCGACGCATCGGCGTGCTGCTCTTGACGCAGGCAACACGCCCGGGTCCCGTCGAAGACGCGCTGCTTCGGGAGGACATCGTCGGTTACCGCCCCGCCCCGTCGACCACGCCGAACCAGAACTCGACGAACATTGCCGACCTCACCTCGGATCGTCGTACCTTTCACAAGCCCTTCGCCGGCGTAAAGCTCGACCTGGCGGGGCAATATGGTCATACCCAGCTGTCGGTCGGGTTGAACGAGTGTGCGGCGTGGCGGCTCGCACGTTTCCTGGGCACGCCCTACACCGAGCTTGTTTCCACGACGGTCCTGCGCTTCCATGCCGCCGACGTCGCGACTCGGCTCGCCTACCCGAGGATCATCGACGGCTGGGGCTCGCTAGCGAGTGAACAGCCTGGCGTATCCCTGGATCCGGCGCCTCTCGACGACCCGGCGATCAACGACCCCGCAGCGTTCTTCGACGCTCTGATCGCGCAGCAGGATCGACACATGGCCCAGTTCCGCTGGGACGCGGAGGCCGGTCGGCTTGGGCTCATCGACCACGGCTTCGCGTTTGCGAGGCGTGGTGATCTGCTCAACCAGTCGGTCTTCCTCGCCCAACGCCACGCGCAGGGCCGCGGCGCGCTGATGTCGGCCGAGCGGGAGGCGCTTGCGAAGATCGCAGGCACGTCGCATCTTGTTGGACTTCGCGAGATCCTCGACGCCGACCAGGTGGACGCCCTGGCAGGGCGCATCGAGCGCATGCTGGCCAGTGGGGACCTGATCAGACCGGGTGATTGGTAGAACGTCGGTTGAAACAACCTCTTGGGTTGTGTATGATGTGCCGATACAAGGAGCGACCGCCATGATTCGCGTTTCCATCAACCAAATATCTCCAAGCGCATCGGGCGATGTCCCGGTGCTGCTCGCGCAGTTCTCTGTCGACAGCAGCGGCATCCATGCCGAGGCAGGCGAGCGCACCGACGTGGTCGCCTCGATCTCGGTGATAGACCCGGAGAGCGGGGATCGAGTGCTGAGCGGCGAGGACCCCGTGCGCTGGGCACGTCTGTTGCCGTTGGCCCTCGGATCTGGAGACCTGGCTGTCAACCTGCAGGAGGTCGAGGCCGTCCGCGAGGAGCCGGACCCCGTCCGGGCGCTCGCTCAAGAGATTGGCGACGAAGTTCCCGCTCGCGCCGAATACGCTTTCTGACCGCCATGCCTCGCACCGCTACCTCCTCGGTCGACGCCAAGGTGACGGGTGCGTGCCTACGACGGGCGCGTAGGCAGCAGGGCCTTACGCAGGCCGAGCTCGCAGAGCGGCTGGAGGTATCAGGCGCCTATGTTCAGAAGCTCGAGGCCGGTCGCGCCAATCCGACGCTCGGCCAGCTCGCCAACATCGCCCGTGCGCTCGGTCGGAGTTTGAGCGTCGAGTTCGTGCAAGCACCCGAGCCGACCGATCCGCTGGCCGACTATGCGGCCCTCTGATCACCGAACCGCCACCGCAGCGCGCCTCAGCTGGCGCTCGACGCGGTCGCCGACGCGGTCAAGGTCACGCTCGGTCCGAAGGGCCTCGGCCGTTTCAGTCCCTGCGTTTATCGGGGGAAGTAGCCAGAGCATTGCGCTAGGACATACCCGGCTCGACAGGTTGTGGTCCGACGCACAGCGCTCGTTGCGTCCCGCCTGATGGCACGCAGAATCGAGGCCTCGGATCCGTTCAGAAGACGGCGACCGATCGCCGCGGCGACCTCGGGGAACTGGCGCTGGCGCGCCGGTTGGATGCGGGTCACCTCGAAGAGGAAGTAGATTTCGGATTTGAGAGGTCCGACCACCTTGTCGAGCGGTGCTGTGAAATAGGCGTTTTCGTAGGGGTGAGGCAGGTGCTCGCGTAAGAGATTGGATTTCAAGCCGCCGACATTGGGCTCGGCATCTCGTAGGGACACCACGGCGGACAGGCTCGCTCCCGCGTGGAGTTCTCTTCTCGCCGCGAGGGCATTGGCGAGATCAAAGCTCTCGATCACGGCGACATCGCGGCGTTCAGGTATGAGAAAGCTGCGGCGATGAAGCTCGTAGTAACGCTCGAGCATCGCCTGCGGCACGCTTCTTCCGGCAGTTGCGCGTAGCAGGGTATCGAGCGCCTCAGCTGCGAGGATCACCCTGGCGAGCCATGTACGGTCCGAGGCGCGGTGAGACATGGAGACGAGAGAGCCGAGCTCCGCCTCGTATGACCCAGGCGCTATCAGCCCGTATTCCTCTTCCTGGTAGAGGCGAGTGAGCGCCGCACGCGCCGCGGTGTCGCTGATGACGACATCATGCTGGCGGGCGGCTTCGAGAATTTGTGACGACGAGATAAGGAAGGAGAGAGCTCGCTTTTGCGGGGTGGTTTCGGTGCGTTCCGGTTCCCACGCGAGCGCATTCGGGAGCTTGGGGTGGCGCTCAGCTACGAGGGGAACCCAGTGCGCGAGCGTAGTCGTACTGATGGCCGTTGCGCCGACCCACGCGACGATGCTGACGCGGTGCGTCGCAGTGCTGCATCCGAGGCTGACTAGCGCAAAACAAATAAGCATCGCGCACAGTGGCCACGCTCCGGAGGCTGAGGCCCGATCGGGAGTCGTGGGCCCTGATCGAGCTTTGGAGAAGATGGCGGCCATCGGCGACTGCTTTAGCTGAAAGCCTTGACTGTTCGTCCGCAGCTAGATGTCACATAACCGATCAGGCACGTCGTCTGCACACGCAGCATCTCTTCAGCGTGTGTGCGGTTGACGCGTGCGACCCCTTCCGCAAGGCGTTGCCTGATTGTCGGTGTGACGGTCTGAAGCGTGCGCTGATAGCCCGGTACGGCATGGAACACTTCAAAGACGTAATACATGAGCTCTTTCACTGGCCCAACGAGGACGTGGAGAGGCGCTGCGAAATAGTCTTTTTCGTAGCGCTTTGTCTGCGTTCCGGGTGCCCGGCCCAGCCTCAACCCACCCTCGATGCTTTGATTGAAGCGTTCAGCGACGACGCTGAACTTGATACCCCTCTGCATCTCATGCTTGGCCTCGAGCACTGCGGCCTTGCTCCAGTTCATGACAGCCTTGATGTCACGGCGTTCACTCACGTAGAACTCGTGCTTGTGCTGCCGATAGTACGCTGCAATGCTCGCGTGTCGCACTGAGGACGCGGCGAGAGCGACCAGACGGTCGTCGATTCGTTCTGAGAGCATGTCGAGGCGCACCAAATGCACCTCGTCGGGGTGGCTGGCCGCGGCATCGTTCAAGTACGGTGCCAGCCCGCCTTCCCATGGCAGCAGTCGGCGTTCGACGCTACCTGCCCCCGATCCATCGATCTCGGCCAGCTGTCGAGATGCTTCATTGTCACTCACGCTCACACCAAGGCGCTCTGCCTCGCGTAAGATCCGAGCCCAGGACAGCAGTAAGGACAACGCCTGTTGTCCGGCCAGCGGGGGTGCTGGAACAGCCCCATCTTGGGCAGCCCGGATGATCTCCGCCCAGTGGTTGACACTGCTCGCCCCTATCTTCGTCGCGCCAACGGAGGCGATCGTCTTTTCGTTGCTCTGCCCGCAGCCGGAGATCGACATCGAAATCAGCAGGATCACTCCGAAGACGCAGAGCAGACGACCTAAACCGGTGATCACGGCCGGACGATAGCAAAGCAGAAAACGCCGCAGTGACGGTGTTTCTGTTCGTGGCTACCTCGCGCCGCGCCGTCTCGCATTTCGTCCCTAATGTCGTCACACGGCTCGCCGAGAACGCCCGTCTGGAGGGTTCGGTCGTCGTCAACGACGTGCGCAAGGTCAAGAAGGGCGGGTCCCGTCATGCGCTGGCGGCGCACAGGCATCAAGGAAACGGTTCGCGTATGCGGATACAATCGCCCGAGCACCGGTCCCATGACCCAGGCAACCATCACGACGCACAAGCTTCCAGCCACGGTGGTGCTGCTCGGCACCGTCTTGCTGGCCGCGTGCGGCGGCTCCTCCAAAGCTCCCGCCCCGTCTCGCTCTCCCGCGAGCGCATCGGCATCAGCCGCACGAACAGTCACGCGAGGATTAGCCAGCCAGCCATCGCGCCGCGCCGCGACGCACCCCAGGAAGCTCAGTGATGGTGCGCTCAAGAGCTACTCCGCTTGCATGCGCGCTCACGGCGTGCGCCCATCCACCAATGGCAAGGTGCGGCAAGGCTCGGTCGTCCTGTCGAGGATTGGCAGGGCGACCTACAGGGCCGCCGTGAGCAAGTGCGGCCCGATCCTGAAAAGCGCGCTTCCACAGCTTCGACCGCGCGCAGGCGGATCGCCGGCAGGCGCACCGGCTGGCGGCAACCTCCGTCGCCCCCGCAGTCATCTCAAGCCCGAGCTCGTCCTCGCGCTGCAACGATTTGCATCCTGTATGCGCGGACACGGTGTCAACCTGCCGCCCCCCAGCACCACGGGAGGCGGAATTTTCGATACCAGTCACCTGAACAAGAACAGCCCACAGTTCAAGGCGGCCGAGACGCAATGCAACGTGCTGCTACGGCAGGCGTTCTAGCCATAGTAGCGGGCGATGACCTGGAGCTGACTCACAACGTCGTGCGTGAGGAACAGCCCGATCAGGAGGGTACCCACAACCGGACCCCAGCGTCGGCCGGCGCCACGGGCAGCGAGGGTGACGACGAGACCCCATAGAGCGAGCACCGGCAGCAGGTAGCGTGGTTCCCAAAATGGTTCGAAATGCTCAAGCGCGTCGGATAGATAGGACTGCGCGCCGACGACCGCAATCACGCCGGCGGCTGTCACCAGGTAGCTGATGATCTCGGGGATGCGCCCGCCCAGCGCGGCCCGCCCGCGGATGACCTCGCGAATGCAGAGGGCGGCGATAACCCCCGCGGGGATGACCGCGAGATCGTAGACCCAGCCGGGGAACAACGTGTCGGCCCAGCCGTACATTCCAACCAGCCCGTCGAACCACAGCTGCACTGTCGTGGAGATGCCGGGGAAGTAGTTCGGCATGCCCGGCAGTCGTGGCAGGAAGAACTGCCACATGTAGCTGACCTGATGCGAGATGGAGCCGTGAGTGGCCGCAATCGTGCGAGAGGCTTCGCCTAGCAGTGGGTGGTTGGAGAGGGCGTTGACGAGACCGTACGCCAGCACGGGGGTGCCGGCGAGGGCCAGGCCGATCACCCAAGGACGCCGAGACGCGGCCGGCCCAGCCGTCGCCGCAGCTCTGTCTCGCGTCGAGGAGCGCACCGCAAGCAACACCAATGCAAGCAGGACCCCGGGGGCAAATCCAACGAAGTTCAGCTTCGTCAAGAAGCCGATCGCTGTGAGCAGGCCGATGGCCAGCGCGAGTCGCCGTGTCAGGCCGCGACGGAACCCGCGTGCAAGGCAGTAGTAGAGCGCAGCACAGATCGCGAACAGCATCGCATCGGGGTTGACTCCGCCGGATATGAAGCCAAGCAAGGGAAACAGCGCGACGGCCAATCCGCCGACCGTCCACGCCCAGCGCGCTCCAGGGAGCGCCTCGCGTACGAACATGTATGCAAGCAGAGCGGTGGCCGCCGCCATCAGCGCCGACAGCAGTCGCATCAGCTCGAGGCTCTGCAGCAGCGAGCCATGTGAGCCAAGCTCGTATGGGATCGCCTCCAGCGCGTAGTACAGGGGCGGCTCCGAGTCGGCGGCGCCCGCACCGCCTGGTCCGCGACGTGACAGCGGCGCGGCCATGTCGCGTTCGAGCGTTCGCTGCCGCGCCGCGCTGCGCAGCGAGCTGTGCTGTGGGGCGTACCTGACTTCCTCAGAACGAAGATCCTGGGAGACGATCTGCATCGCGGGAGAGGACTCGGCGAGGTTCGGCTGGGGGAGCTGGCCGTTCTCCGCGAGCAACTGCACATACGCAAAGTGGCTTGGTTCGTCCGGCACCTGAAAAGGCGGCGTGATGACCGACCAGCACGCTGCGTTCAGCAGTGCCACGAGCGCGCACGTCCACGCAGCGGCTGGCACGCGACGCACGATCCGCCGAACGCGAACGCGTGGCTCCGAGCGCGCGGGGCTCGAGTGGCCGCTCATCTCCAGCTCTCTGCAGATCAGCCACGACACGACAAGCGTCAGTAGAAGCATGGCCAGCAGCACGAGTAGGGCGATCCACGTTCCAGCCACTGCGCGACCAAGACCCATGCGCCTGGCCACCGGCAGGAGCAGCGACCACCAGGAGGCGTGACCCGCGCGCAGATATTCGGCCCTTATCCGACCTGGGAGTCGTCGTTCGCCCAGCAGCCGTGCGGCCATCTCTGGGCCTGTCTGGGCACCGAGCAGGTCGACGTGTATGCGTGTGCGGGAGACCACGAAGCAGAGCGTCAGCTTCGAAGCCGCGTGGGCCAGAGGCTTGACGTGAACGGTCATGGATGACGCAGTCCACCCTGACCCTCTCGAACCGCTCGTGAGCACGCGTTTGCCGGCAAGGACGTAGACTTTCACCGCCGGGCCGATCACCGCTTCCAGCGACAGGCGGATCGCCGATGTTTCGCTGGGGAGTGTTTCGCCAGCCTGACATATGGCGGCGCCCTTGGTCTGCCCGAGATCGGTTTCCAACGGAACGGCGTTCGTTCCGACCACCGTGCTGGGAGCGTGCGAAAGCGTTACTGCCACGGCTGTCGCCGTCATCGCCAGTGCGCCCAGCAACGCCGCGCGGACAGATGTGGGCCGGAGCTTGGACCGAGTGCGGCGGGGTGACGGGAGCGCGACTGCCAAATGCCGGCAATAGTGTCAGAAACCATGCCGGCGGCGAAGATCTGCACTGGGCTCGAAGCTCGTCGCGGTTGGCTGCGCCCGCACAGGCAGTGTCTGTAGGGCTCTACCGAGTCAGAGACATTTTCCGTTTATCGTTGACTTCACATGCACGCCTTGAGAGGGTGTCGAACGCCGCAGGGACGACTGGGCAGTGGTGAGAGTGGTCAACACGGAGGGTGCGAGCGCGAATGGGAAATAAGCGAGCATGTGTGCGGCGTGGCGCGTCGCAGCGCCGGGAACGCTGGTTGCTGTGTGTGCTGGTGATGAGCCTGCTCGCGGCCTCTGGCTGTGGCAGTGCAGGTGCAGGTGCAGGTGGCGGGGTGGGTTCGAGCCAGCCGCTCGCCATCCGCGCCCCCGTCGGTCAGCCGCTTGCCCAGCCCGAGCTGATCGCTCACGCCGACGCGATCTGTAGACGGCGCAACACCGCGATCGATGCCGTGAAGCTGTCAGGCAGCAGTCCCGAAGACATCGCGCGCTTCGCCTCCCAGAGCACCGCACTCGAGCAGGCGGCTCTACTCGAGCTCGGCCGACTCAGGCCGGCGGCCCCGATGGCTGCCGCTTGGCGGCAGCTCTTGGAATACAGTGAAATGCTGTTGCAAGATGTCGTGAAGTTGGGCGAATACGGCAGGCGTCACGAGACTAGGCTGATTCCCGCGCTCTCGCGATCGGCGGGGAGGACAAAGCGTCAGCTGCTCGCAGCAGCGACGCGTGACGGATTCACGTACTGCTCGCGGGTTCGATGAGCACGTGATCGCCGGCCGGCGACGCCCCGCATCCGTCGTCCTGGCCGTGAAGGCCGGCACGCAGGTTCGGGTGATCCTGTTCACAGGACTGGTGCTGCTGGCAGTCGCTGTCCTGGCGACGCTGTCTCGCTCTCCGCCCGTGGTCGCGAGCACGAACTCGGTGGCGCCGCAGGCGTTCGTGGCGAAGACCCGCGGGAACTCGGTCCTCTGTCAGCACGGCGAACGTTTGCCAGCAGGGACAGACGCGATCCGTCTTTGGGTGAACACGAACATCAGTCCATCGGTTCAGGTGGACGTCATGTCGGGTTCGCACGTAGTCACGCGAGGGGGGCAGGAGCCCGGGCGTCTCACCAGCGTGATCGCCGTCCCGATTGCGCCGCTGGCTCACCAGGTCGCCAATGCGACTGTCTGCTTCAGGTTCGGCCCCGCCGTCGAAACGGTCCTGCTCGTGGGGGGGAGGGCGCCACGGCCAGGGATCGGCAGGACGCCGATGAAGATCAGGGTCGAATACGTACGGCCAGGCAGCACGACGTGGTGGGCGTCAGCGCTCGCAGTTGCCCGACGAATCGGCCTTGGGCGAGCTCCGGGCGGCACCTGGGTGGCGCTCGTCCCTACTGTGCTGATGGCGATAGCAACCTTTCTGGTGGCGCGTTTGGTCTTGCAACAGCTCGCCGTATCCCCCGCCCGGACTCCAGGACCGACTCGAGCTGGAGGCATTCCCGCCCCCGCGCTGGTATGCGCGGGCATCGCCTGCCTGAGTGCCGTCAGCTGGTCGATCGTGACACCGCCCTTTCAGATCCCTGACGAGCCGTCCCACTTCGCCTACGTGCAGCAGCTGGCCGAGGCTGGGAGCCTGCCGAGCTTGAGCGAAGGCAACTTCTCCGAAGAGGAGCAGGTTGCGCAGAACGACCTCGATCACCTGGAAGTTCGATTCAACCCCACCATCGGAACGATCTCCACCTCGGCCCAGCAGCGTCGCCTCGAACACGATCTGGCGGCGCCGCTGGCAAGGCGAGGGCCGGGGGACGCGGGCGTCGCAACCTCGGAGCCTCCGCTGTATTACGCCGCGGAGACGATTCCGTATCTGCTCGGCGCCAGCGGCACGCTGCTGGATCGACTCGCTCTGATGCGGCTGCTCAGCGCTCTGATGGCGGGCCTGACCGCGCTGTTCGTCTTCTTGTTCCTGCGCGAAGCCCTCGCTCGAGCTCCATGGGCGTGGACCGTTGGAGCGCTGGCGGTGGCTCTGGCGCCGCTGGTCGGCTTCGTGGCCGGCGCCGTGACCCCGGATGCGATGCTCTGCGCGCTCAGTGCGGCGCTCTTCTACTGCTTGGCTCGCGGCTTTCGGCGTGGGCTGACGAGACGGCTCGCGATAGCCATCGGCCTTACGCTTGCGCTTGGTCTGCTGACCAAGCTCAACTTCCTCGGGCTGATCCCCGGGGCGGCGGCGGCGCTCATCATCCTTGCCCATCGCGCCGCGCGCATCTCGAAGCGGGTGGGGTACCAGTCGCTGGCACTGGCTCTCGCAATCTCAGCTGCTCCCGTGTGGGTCTACGCCGCCCTCAACCTGCTCGCGGATCACCCTCTATTCGGACTGCTCTCGACAGGTTTGGAGAAGACCGCCCGTCACGGCTCGCTTACGGAAGAGATCAGCTACATATGGCAGTTCTATCTTCCACATCTGCCCGGGATGGCGCGCGACTTTCCGGGCATCCTCACAACGCGTCAGATCTGGTTCGACCGCCTCGTCGGGATGTACGGCTGGCAGGACACGTACTTCCCGAACTGGGTCAGTAACGCGGCGCTGATCCCCGCCAGCGCGATCGCGCTGCTGTGCGCGCGCACCCTGTTCGCGCGCCGCGCCGCGCTTCGCGTGCGTGCCGTTGAGCTGCTCTGCTACGCCGTGATCGCCTGTGGTGTGCTGACCCTCGTTGGAGCCGACGCCTACCTGAGCTTTCCCGCGTCGGGAGGCGGCTACGCAGAGCCCCGTTACCTGCTGCCGCTGGCGGCGCTCGGGGCAGCCGTGCTCTCGCTCGCAGCGCGGGGTGGGGGGCGACGTTGGGGACCCGCCGCCGGCGCCGGCATCGTGCTGCTGATCCTCGCCCACGACATCTTCAGTCAGTTGCTCGTCGTCGGGCGCTACTACGGTTGAGGGCTCGCCGCGCCGGCGCTGCGAGCCCTCAACCCGTGTCAAGCGCCGGTGCGCTCCTTTGCCTCCGAGCCCGCTATTCGCTTTTCAGCACTTCTTCTGCCGGTGCGATCTTCTGCGTGCCGGTCAGGATCGCTGTGTTGTGTCCGGCGGGAGATTCCAGACCCAGTTTCGCGTCGACAACGGGATCGATTAGGAACGAGAAGAACCCGCCGCAGCCTTCTGCGACCGGGGCTGAAAACGCGTTGTCCACTAGTGTGCTGTTGGCCGCAACGATCACTTCTTCTTCCAGGCCAAACGTCCCCGGGCTGCCGGCTATCGGTTTGTTCGGTGGGGGTGGACTCGTGGTTCCAGTGGTCAGCCGCAGCTCGATCGGGTGCGCTTCCGACCCGATGTAGCACCCTTCGCCTAGCAGCGGGTTTTTCAGGTGCACCCGGACAGGAAGAGTCAGTACGGTGCCGGTTCCCGCCAGAATAGATTCCAAATTGAGAATCGCGGGGTTAGACGTGTTTGCCACCAGTTCGGTCGTGGCCGTCACGCCGGTCGAGCTCTGGTTTTCGAAGATCGCTTCGCAGCTTCCACGCTCGATCAGTTCGAAGATGCCGCTGCCTTTGATTTCCTGGCAATTGACCAGGTCGAGCAAGCCGCCGGGAACGTTCAGTTCCGTCTTCGACAGGCTTTCGCCGTTCTTAGCGGGCAGCAGAGCGTACGTATTCCGCGCGATTCTCACCCCGCCGCCCTGAAGTGTCACGGTCTTGGTGATCGGCACTTTCGTATTGCCGATCGCGACTTCCCCGCTGGTCGTCTGCGAAAAGGTGCAGACTGTCACGCTGGGAATTTCGGTTGGACACTGCGCGAATACCGCATAAGGGCCTGTCGGCGCCGCTAGCGCCGGCGATGCGGCCCCTCCGATAAGCATCGCCAGTCCCACAGTCGCGATCATGATCAGGATGGGTGCGCGGAGGCTGGTTAACTGCTCGACAGTGTGTCTACTCATGATGAGGCCTCGCTTCTTCCGGGATGTAGAGTCGCTCTCTTGAGAGCTAGATGCCGCGTGAGTCTCGTTCGCATCAAACCTAACCTGTTGTGTAAAGCGCGACAAC
This sequence comes from Solirubrobacteraceae bacterium, assembly GCA_035939335.1. Classification (GTDB taxonomy): domain Bacteria; phylum Actinomycetota; class Thermoleophilia; order Solirubrobacterales; family Solirubrobacteraceae; genus Palsa-744. Next base: position 61,530 of record DASZFY010000044.1, read on the forward strand.
GTATGTTTCTAGCTATATCTTGCGAGCAATGTCTCCGACTTCTCCATGGGGCGGGTGCTTGACGCAAGCGGCTCATATCCGAGGACAACGCCTCTGCATTAGTCCGTAGACAGACGGCGCTGCCATCACCCTCTACGTATCTCGGATACCCTATGTGGTGAAGGTGAGATTTCGAGACGCAGACGGCTTGTTCGAGCACAGAGTGGCGGCTCGACAGCGTCTTACGAGAGCATGAGTGATCCGGTATACAGAAACACGAAGCCCGAAACCGAGAGTTCCAACATGACCACCAGACTCCACATGCGGTCGCACGTGCTTGTTGCGCTCCTTCGGATCCGGCGCTGGATGCTCGCGCGCATCTCACGAGCCAGCGCGCGCAGGTGGCTCCTCGCACTCGCGGTGGGCGTCGTCGCCGGAGGCCTGACGGCGTGTGGCGGCGGGAGCGGCATGCCTGCAAATGCGGTCGCGGGGGTCGGTGGCGAGACAATCACCAAGGCGACGCTGGGCCACTGGACATCCGCCCTGTTTGGCAACTACTACTACGAAAAGACCGTCACGCCGGCTCCCGAAGGCGTGATCACGGATCCTCCGAGCTATGCAAGGTGCGCCGCCGCCCTGGAGGCGGTGACGTCTCATGGGGGAGGAGGCCATCCGGTGTCGCAGGCGGGGCAATTCGAGAGCAGATGTCAGCGCCTGGATGAAGCGATGACACGCGAAGCCATGAGTTATCTCATCATCGCCGCGTTGCGCGACGGCGAGGCCGCGGAAGCGGGCGTGAAGGTGACCGCCGGCGAATTCAAACAGTACTTTGCGCGCGTGAAAGCCGAAAGCTTCCCGACCGAAACCGCCTTGCAAGCCTTTCTCGCAAGCAAACACTGGACGCTGGCGGATGAGCTCTTCTTCGCAGAACAGGAACTGCTGTCGCGCAAGCTGCTGGCGGCGTTTGGCCGTCACCCGCATAAGGCGGCAGTCGCCACGCAAAAGTGGATGGCCATGACGAACTGCAGGAGCGGATATGTGGTCGAACTGTGCAAGCAGTACAAGGCGTCGCGAGCACCTCAGGCGACTCCTTCTGCGGCCGTGCAAATGGAGGAAATCAACGCGATGATAAGCGCTGCCCACCCGCGGACCAACCCGCTCGGCGCGGAGGATCAGTTGTGCAAGAACGGCCCGGGCGGGAAGGGATATTCGTGCGTGGCGGTCGCCAGTCGGCGGCCCGGCGGCTCGGTAGGCAAGCGGTAGCAGCAGCCGATGAGTCGCTCGTTCGCGGCCATCGCCGCCTGTGCGGTTCTCGCCACCGGCCTCGTGGCGTGTGCGGCCAGCACTTCCGGCAGAGTCGTGGCGCGGGTGGGGGATGTGTCCATCACCGAGGCGGCGCTCAAGCACTGGATGTCCGTGATGGCGGTCAAGGGTGTCGGACCGGCTGCGTCGCCCCGAGCACGGGCGCTGGATTTTCTGATCTCCTCCGAGTGGCAGATTGGAGAGGCTGCCGAACAGGGGCTGGGGGTAACCGCCCGGGAAGTCGAGCAGCGCTTCGAGCAGAGGGTCAACGCATATCGCGATGGAGCATCGGAATTTCACGAAGTGTTGCGAGTCACGGGGGAGACGGAGTCCGATGTGAAGCGCGAAATCAAAGCGGAACTCGCGGCGGCCAGACTGGGCAGGCTGGCGATGGGCAACGACGTAAGGGTTACGCCTACCCAGGTCACTCGTTATTATCGCGATAACAAGCGCGAATTCACCACCGCACCACGGCGGGAAGCCGAGGTCATTAGCACCAAGAGCGTTGTCGCGGCAAGGAGAATCGTCCGCGACGGGGCGGGGAGGCGCCTCTCGAGCGTGACGCAGCCCGAATCGCTCGTTTATGACGAGCGTTTGAAAGGCGGTACGGCCACGCCGCTGAGGGCGAGCATCTTCGCAGCGCGTCCGAACATGGTGGCGGGCCCGGTAGACGTGAGAGGGAACTACTTCGTTTTCGAAGTGACTCGCGTGATGCCGGGCGAGCTGCGCACGCTCGCGCAGGTCAAAGGCTCAATCGAAGCGACTCTGAGGTTGCGGGCGCGCAGGCGGCATATCGCCGAAGACGTCAGGGCCTGGCGGGCGAAATGGGTTGCCAGAACGGACTGCCAGCCGGGGTTCGTCGTGCCGAAATGTAGCCAATATGCGGCAGCGAACGGGTCTAGCGCGGAAAATCCGCAGGCGTTTAATTGACGTCAGCGCAGTGAAGCGAGCACCAGCCCCCGGTGATAGGCATGAGGAGCTGGAAACAGTCCAAGAAATCGCTTGGCAGATGGCCAGATGACGCAGTAGCGTGCGATTTCCCTAAGACAAGACGTAGCGGTGTTGAGAGGAGCAACGAATCCCGTGCGACGACAACTTGCGACGACGATGGGCCTTGGGCTCGCGACAGTGATAGCGCTCGGCGGCTGCGCGGGCGCCAGCACATCTGCGAGCGACATCGCAAAGATACCGTTGAAGAGCCCCGCAATAGCCGGGGGCTCGATCCCCGCGCTTTACACCTGCGCTGGCAAGAATATCGCGCCGCCGCTGGAATGGGGTGCCGTTCCCGCTGGCACCGCCGAACTCGCCCTGTTCGTCCTCGGGTTCACGCCAGCAGGCCCCAACAACCGCTACACGGCGTCGGTCGATTGGGCTGTCGCCGGTTTGAGCCCGTCATTGCACAACCTGCGCGCTGGCACGTTGCCAGCAAAAGCTAACATCGGGCGCGACAGTGATGGCAAGCGGCATTACTCCGTCTGTCCTAAGAAAGGATCAACGGAGCAGTACCAATTTGAATTGTACGCCCTGTCTCCCGAAGAGTCCATCCGAACGGGCTTTACAGGATTGCCGGTGGTCGCCGCCCTGTCCAACTCGAAGCCATCGCATCCGACGATGGGTCACGGCGGTTTTGCGGTGGCGTTCAAGCGCACGTAGACGACTGCGGGGCGGGGATGCGTCGGGACTGGAACCTCGGAGATCACCCGTAGTAGCGGGCGATGATCTGCAGCTGGCTGAACACGTCGTGGGCAAGGAAGACGATTACGATCAGCGCGCCCGTCGCTGGTCCGAGGCGACGGCCGGCGCCGCGGGCCGCCAGCGCCAGCACTACGCCCAACGGCGCCAGCAGCGGCAGCAGGTAGCGGACCTGCCCGAATTCAGCGTCGGTGGCGGGAAATGCGGTGTATGACGCCGCCCCGATGAGCGCCAGCAGGCCTGCGGCCATGATCGCGTAGGCAGCCAGCTCGCCGGCGCGACTCCTCAGCCTCGCGCGCAGCCCATACAGCGAGCGCACGCACAGGACGACGATGGTCGCCAGGGGCAGGATGGCAAGATCGTCGACCCACGCGGGGAACGGTGTGTCCAGCCAGCCATACAGCCCCACATAGCCGTCGAACCAGAGCTGACGCGTGGTGAACAGCCCGGGGAAGTCATTGACGGTGCCGGGAAGCCGCGGCAGGTACAGCTGCCAGATGTAGTTGGCCTCCCCCAGCACCGAGCCATGAAAGCTCGTCGCTCCGATCGGCACGCCCAGCGCTGGGTGCCTCGAGAGGGAGTTGATCGCCATGTACACGACCGCAGGGCAAGCGGCGACACCCGCAGCCAACGCCAGCACGACCCTGGCCGAGCGTCCGCCGCGGCGGGCTGCTGGCACAGCCAGCAGCAGCACGCCCACCGCGATGCCGGGGACGAAGCCGATGTAGTTCAGCTTCGCAAGCAGGCCGACCGACACCGCCGCCGCGAGCGCGATCGCGCGTCCCTTGCTCAGCCCGCGGCGGAACGCGCAGGCGAGGCAATAGAATGTCGCCGCCGAGGCCGCGAACAGCAGCGAATCGGGGTTGACCGCGCCAGACATGAAGCCGAGCAGTGGCGAAAGCGCCACCGAAAGCCCCCCTACCGGCCACACCCACGGTGCGCCCGGCAGCGCCTCGCGCACGAACATGAACACGAAGAACGCGGTCACGGCTGCGAACAGCGCCGATACGAGTCGCATCAGCTGCAGTCTGTCGAGGACGTTCTCGTTGCCTGCCACGCTATAAGGGAGCGCCTCCAGCGCGTAGTACAGCGGTGGCTGGGAGCTCGCCACGCCCGCTGCCGGGCTTCCCGCTTCTCTGGCGGTCGCCGCCAGCGTAGCTTCCAGGTGCGACTGTTCGGCTTGCGTGGTCAGCGCACGCAGCTGTGGGCGCTGGCGGAGCGCTTCGTAGTGCAGCGCGGCCAGGACCGCGCGCACTTCCGGCGATAGCTGCTCGGAGCTGGAGGACGGAAGCGTGCCCGTCTCCGCGAGCTGCTTGACATAGGAGAAGTGATCCGGCTCGTCGGGGACCTGGAAGGCCGGCGTCACGAACGACCAGCTGACGGCGTTCAGGATCGCGATCAGCGCGCACATCAGCGCCATGCGGGGAGCTCGGGCGAGCCGGGCACCCAGCCCCCGCAGCACCGCGAGCGCGGCGAGCACCGAGACCGTCAAAACCAGCACGAGTACGAGCACCGCGACCCAGGCGCCTGGCTGGGAGCGACCGAGTCCCATATGACGCACGATCGTGGGCGCCAGCGACGCCCACGAGATGCTTCCCGGTCTCAGGTATTCGACCCACATGCGCCCGCCCAGCGCGCGGCTGCCGGTGTGGGCCGCGAGCGCGGGGGACGTCGCATTGCCCTGCACGATGATCGCTTCGTCGTGCAGCGCGAATGACACGCAGAGCGTCGCGTCTGCGATTGCACGACGCGGCGGCCTGACCGCGATCGTGACCGCACCGCCCGACCATCCAGAGCCGCGCTGCCCGCTCACCAGCACGTGTCCGCCGCTCGACGCCGTGAGCCTTACGCGAGGTCCCGCCGCTGCGTCCAGCCATACGCGAATCGCCGACACGCCCCGCGGAATCGCTTCGTGCGCTTGACAGTAGCGAGCATCGCGTTCGGTGCTCGCGATCGGTTCTTCTGTGGCGCCCGTGGGCTTGTTCGTGTGCGCCACGCTCATTGGCGCGCCCGACAGAGTCAGCCCGACCGCGACCGCCAAGAGCGCCAAAGCCGCCCCGATCGTGACCCCGACGCCGCGCATTAGCTGCTCAGGATTTCCTCGACCATGCGCGCGGTGTCTCTGGTGCCAAGGCCCTTGAACGCGCGACAGCCGGGAACGACATCCCTCGAGATGCAGAACGTGTGCGCGATCCAAGTCGGCATCCGCTGCTCGACAAAGCGTGCAAATGCGCGTTCCTGCAGCGGACGCAGCAGCCGCCGGCGAATCCCGGTCGCCACCTGCCTCAGCGGGCGCTCGCGTTCGTATCGCACTTTTGTGACTTCGAATACGAAGTACCCGAACCACGTCCCGATCGGGCCGGTGAGGACACCCGGGGGCGTCGAGAAGATCGCTTCGTTTAGGTTGGGCTCGCCGTATTCACGGGGATGCAGTCTCAGGACCAACCCATCGACACTGTGCGACGCTTGTGGTGCGGGCAGCCTCCTCACCACGCTGGCAAAGCTCCTGCCCGCCGCGATTTCCCGCTCGATCCTCACGGCCCCAGCGTCGGTTGCTGTTCGAGCGAGTCTCACATCGCGCTCACCATCGATCAGGAACTCGAAGGTGTGCCTACGGTAGTAGCTCGCGATCTGCGCACCGCCGATCGATTTGGCTCCGGCGACGATCATTCGTCGAATGGCCGCGGCGGCGAGGTAGGGCCGCACTTCATAGGACGCGGCGGTCTTCACCTGCATAGCTCGTTGCAGCCGTGTTGAACCTCGCTGGCTTTCCGTCGAGGCGCCCAGTAGTTCGCGCGCGCCCGTCATCAGCCAGACGTCTGCGATCAGGCGACCGAGCGTCGTGCGCAGCGCGGACTCGTAGCGCGCTTGGCATTCGCCTCGCAGCTGCGATGACGCCGGCACCGGTCGGAAACCGAACACGGCCTTGTCCTGTAAGCCGGTGACGCATGCGCTGAAGCTGGGCGGGACCAGCGGTTCGTCGGGTGACTGACGACTCAGTTGCGCGCGCAAGAAGCGAGTGATGGTCGAGCCGGTGACTGCGTATGGCCCGTTGCGCACCACGACCGTCTGTGGGTCAGCTGGCAACTGGACCGGCGCAGCGGCGGCATGCTCCTGCCCGCCCTCACCGCACGCCGCGAGCACGACCGCGGGCAGGATCGTCGTCAGGGCACGCTGCAGCGCGCGTCGTCCGCCCCGCCGCGCGGTCGCGCAGCCGCGTGTGTCCCGGTCGCATGCGTCCCTTAAGCCTAGCCCAGCGTACACGGCCTCTCCTCTATGTACAACCCGTGCGACCAATGAGACGAGCGACGCCGGCACTGTCGCACGGGTGTTCGCTGCCTGTCAAGACAAGCCACGCGGTTGTTTCCCACTTCCAGACGCTCAGCGCTGGCAATCTACGTAACGTCGCAGCCACGCACGGCGAGATGGCCCTGAAGGTGCGCCCAGATCGCACTAGGCGTAACACCGTTCAAGTTGGTCAGCAGATGCTAGTGGGAGACAATGATCTGATCAACTTGACACCCGCTAGATGCTCATGCGACAGTAGAGCCGCGTCGCACACCGCAGCGCACTCGCGCTGGTAGCGGCCATTCGGCTGGACTGCATACGTCCTCGAGAGGCTTGGGGACGTCCGCGACCGGCCACTTAAATCCAACACAAAGGAGCAATGCACCATGCATCGAGTCAAGATCCTCGGCCTCGCAGTAATGGCCGTCCTCGCAGTCGCGGCCGTCGTCGCCTCGGCATCCGCTTCCGCGGCGATGACCTTACCCGAATTCGTAACCAAAACCAGCTGGACGGGAACAAGCGGAGCGGGCAGACTGCTTCAGGGAACCGCCGATGAAATCAAATGCTCCGCTGGCACCAACTCTGGGACCATGGAAGCGTCCAAAAAATTAGGCACGCTCACGATCACTTTCACTGGATGTAAAAGCGAAAAACCGATCACAGGCGCAAAATGCAACAGCACCGGCGATGCCAGTGAAACGATCTTAACAGCAGGCTCGTGGCACATCGTGTTACAGACAGGGCCAAAAGGCGAAGACATACACCTGATCTGGATCTTACTGACCCCCCTGACGGTGAAATGCAGCCTTTTCGAATTCGCCATCAAAGGCAACGTGCTAGGGGAAATCACGCCGGCCAACGCATTAACGAAAAAGTACTCGCTGAAAGTCGCCTTGGTAAGCGGCAAACAGGAATACACTTCGTTCGAAAACGACAACGGCGAACAGGTGGCGGCGAAACTCGAATCCAACGGTGAATCCGCTACTGAGGAATCCGCCAACAACGTCATGACCACAGAACAAGACACGTTAATCATCAACTAGCATCAGAGGCTGGACCCGATACAAAGGGTGGGTGGAGCGGCTTGTGGCTCCACCCACTCTTCGGGCTAACGGCCATCGAGGGGGCGCCCAGCTTTGCGCGGGATCGGCGCTATCAAGATCCCAAACGGCGTCCACACGAGGCTAGGCGCGTGCCGGGAAAGTGATAATGAGAAACGCCACTTCCGCTCGCTGTCGCAAAGCAAATACGATCATCCCGATGAGCCAATGAACATACGGTACTGGAACCGGGGGAAAGTTCTGTCACGCAGCCTATATGGCCTGTTTATACTATGTGTACTCGTGAGCGCGGGCGCGGTGGGCGTCGTCCCTGCGCGCGCCGCACAGGGACACATCTCTGACGGCACGTTCGGATCGCCGGGCTCGGGGCCCGGGCAGCTCACGGAACCCGAGGGCGTGGCTGTCGAGGAAGCGACCGGCGAAGTGTACGTGGTCGACAAGGGCGATGACCGCGTGGAGCGCTTCGGGGCCGCGGGCCAGTACAAGGGACAGTTCGACGGCAGCGGCAAATTCGAAGACGAAGGCAAACAGGAAACGGGCGTCGCGGCCGGCTTTGGCGGGCGGTCCGGAGAAATCGAAACCGGCGCATTCGCGGGGCCGGAAAGCGTCGCTGTCGACAGCAGCATCTTCAGTCCCTCCCGTGGCGACGTATACGTGCTCGATACGGGGCACAAGGTGGTGGATAAGTTCAGTGCCACGGGCGAATATCTCGGCCAGCTCCCCGGTCTCGGCCCCGAACTCGAAGGCGCGATCACCGGCATCGGCGTCGACTCGGGTGGGCGCGTGTGGGTGATCCTGGAGAGCGGCACCGTATTCGAATACAACCATCGCATAGAAAACGAACTGGCTTCCACCACGCAGGCGGTAGTGCCGGGCTGCTTCAACGTGCCCGGGTTCGCGGTCGCCTCCGAAGCTGACTTCGAAGACCAGTTGTATGTCCAGGCGGAAGCCGGATGCCGGGAAGGCGGTCCGGTCGCGAAGTTCAGCACTACGGGAGCTCTCTTGAATAGCGTCTTCTTCCCCGAACCGGCCACCGGACTGGCCACCGAACTGGGCAGCGACGATGTCTACCTCGACACCGGCGCCGCGCTCGAACGCGTGAGTCCGCAAGGACTCGTGGAATCCTCACCGCTGGAAAGCCTCAGTCTGGCGGGGGGGGCCGGCAGCGGTGTCGGTGTCGACTCGAGCAGCGGGCGGCTATACGTGGCGCAGAGCCAAGCCGATGACGTGGAAATCTTCGCATTGGAACCGGCCGGCCCGCCGACAGTGGAAAAAGAGAGCGCTTCGACGATCACGGCCGACAGCGCGATGCTCGAAGCCTCCATCAACCCGCGCGGGGCAGGCGTCAGCTACCACTTCGAATACGGCCCGTGTGCCACGTCGGGCACATGCCCGACAAGCGGCTACGCCACGAGCGAACCGATTCCCGAAGGCACCGCGGCCGCGGGCTTCGGGGTCGTCGCGGTAACGCCCGTGAACGCGCAGAACCTGTCCGCCGGGACGACTTACCACTACCGTGTCGTCGCACACAACGAACACGGCACAGCCGATGGCAAAGAAGCGAGCTTCACCACGCAGACGGCCGGCCCGCTGACGCTGCCGGATGAACGCGAGTGGGAGCTCGTCTCGCCCATCGACAAGCGCGGCGCACAGGTCGAACGCATCGGAGACCAAGTCACCATTCAGGCCTCAGCGGCCGGCAGCGCGATGACATACACGGCCGATGCACCGACTGAACCCGAACCACAGGGCTTCTCCGGCCCTGTGCAAGTGTTTTCCACGCGCGGCGCGGACGGTTGGGCGTCACGCGATATGTCGCCTCCCCATGAGAGCGCCACCATCGAGTCGACCATGGGTGCTCAGTATCGTTTGTTCTCGGAAGATCTCTCGCAGTCGGTTCTACAGCCATTCGGTGCCCCGGTCGCGTGCGCGTCGCCTGAAGGCGCTGCGCAGCCCTGCCTGTCACCAAACGCGTCGGAACAGACGGCCTTCGTGCAGACCAGTTTCCTGGACGGCGACCCCGGGGAGCCGTGCTTGCCCCCGGCGATGCAGTGCTACGAGCCGCTCGTCACTGGGGCCGCGGGTGTGGCGAACGTGCCGCCCAACACCCACTTTGGCCAGGAAGGCGAATGTAGCGGCCCGGAGCCCAAGCGCTTGATATGTGGCCCAGTGTTCTACGGGGCCACGGCGGACTTGAAGCACGTGCTGCTGAGATCGGAAACGGCGTTGACCTCTCCGGAAGGTGGGATTCTCTACGAGTCGTCCGCGGACAAGCCTCCGGACGAACAGCTCGCCGCCATCAGCGTGCTCCCGGAAAGCGAAGGGGGCGGGGCGGCCTCCGCGGGCGCTGCGCTGGGGTTCAACGACGAAAACGTGAGGCACGCCATCTCCGCCGACGGGTCGCTGGTGTTCTGGTCGACCGGCACCAGCTCGAAAGAAGAAGGCCCGCTGTATGTACGCCACATCGTGAGCGGCCCGGTGGGGGAAACGCTGCGGTTGACCACTGGCAACGGGGTCTTCCAGGACGCCTCCAGCGTCGGTTCGCGGGTGTTCTACAGCGAAGGCGGCACGCTGTTCGAATGTGCGATCGCCGTGGCCCCGAATGAACTGAAGTGCCCGCCTGCCGAAGTGGGCCAAGGTTTCGAGGGTGTCGTGTTGGGCGCCAGCGAAGACGGTTCGTGGGTGTCTTTCGTCGCGACCAACGTGCTCGAAAACGCGGGCGTGCCCGTCCAAGGCGCCGTGAGCGGGGAACCGAACCTGTACATGCGCCATGACGGCACGACGTACCTGGTCGCGGTGCTTTCAAAATCGGACTTTCCGGACTGGGCCGGTGCGGACCGCGGAAACCTCGCGACGCTGACCGGGCGGGTTTCGCCCAACGGAAAGTGGCTGGCGTTTATGTCGCTTCGCGAGCTTACTGGATATAACAATCACGACGCGGTGAGCGGGAAGCCGGACGAGGAGGTATTCCTGTACAACGGAGAAACACAGAAGCTCGTGTGCGCATCGTGCGATCCGACAGGCGCCCGGCCGGTGGGAGAGGAAGGCAGGAAGGCATCGCCTGTAGACGGTGGGATCGTAGTCGGGGAAGCGTGGGAACAGACGTCGACCTGGCTCGCGGCGAACGTCCCGGGCTGGACCGCGTATCGTCAGAAAGACGCCGTCTATCAGTCGCGGTATCTGTCCAACTCCGGGCGCCTGTTCTTCAACGCCATCGATTCGCTGGTACCCCAGGCGGTGAACGGCAACTGGGATGTCTATGAGTACGAGCCGCCCAACGTCGGCTCTTGCACCGAAGGAAGCCCCACCTTCAGCGAACCGTCGCAGGGATGCGTGGACCTGATCTCGGGCGGCAACTCGACGCGGGAATCCGCGTTCCTCGATGCGTCGGAAAAAGGCGGCGATGTGTTTTTCATAACTACCGCCAAACTCGTGCCGCAGGACAGCGACGAAAGCCCCGACGTCTATGACGCGCACACGTGTACGCCCGCGGAACCGTGCTTCCCGCAGCCAGTGACACAGGCACCGGCGTGTGAAACGGAAGCATCGTGCAGGCCGGCGCCCGCGCCGCAGCCGAGCGTGTTCGGAGCGCCCGCGAGCTCGACCTTCTCCGGGCCGGGCAACTTTGCGCCGTCGCCGCCGGCCAAGAAGACGGCGCCGATGTCGAGGGCGGAAAGACTGTCGAAGGCGCTGGCGGTGTGCCGCAAGAAACGGCGTGGACGGGGACGAACGACCTGTGAGCGCGATGCACGCAAGCGCTACGGTGCGGCGAAGAAGGCGAGCAAGAGATGATTGGTCGCCGGTTGTCTCTGTGGGCCGCGGTCACGATTGCGACCGCGGTGCTGGGAGCGTCGCTGGCCGGCGCACCGATGGCGTTCGCGGAATCTCCGTGGTGGCACGTGCTGTCGGTGTCGCGGCCGACGAACCTCCACGCCGGCCTGGCAAGTAATGAGGTGCAGGAAATCACGGTTTCGCCGGAAACCGCCTTCGCGCTAATCGTCTGCAAAGAAGGCGAAGCAAAACCTTGCGGAGAACCGGAACTTGTCGGCTCGTTCGCCACAGAACCGTTTGCAGCCGAAAAAGGACTGCCCGAACCCACCGCCGCGAACATCCAGACTGCGGCCGAAGGCGTGTACGGCGCGGGGAATGTGATCGTGACCGAAAGGGAAGCTGGCAGCAAAAGACTTGTCGTCGAAAGTGTCGGCGAAGACGCATTTGCGAAGGTTCGGGAACTCGAAACACTGGTCCTGGCGACAGGGCCGGGCGGCGGCGTGCGCGCGCAGCTCGTGACGGAAGGCAGACCCGACGGAACGATCGTAGTGATGGCGGAGAACGTCGGCGACGCGGACGTCAACGGCAGTAAAAATCCGGTGGTGATCACGGATGCGATGCCGCACGGCCTCAACGCGGTAGGAATTAGCGCGCATGTGCCCAAAGGCGCCTCGGATAACACGTTCATACCGTTGAAATGCGACACTGCAACGCTGAGCTGCCAGTTCAGCGAAAACCTGCCGCCCTTCTCGGAGATCGAACTGGACATCCCAGTCGTCGTGGAAGCGCACGTCACGACAGGCGAAGAAAACGTGGCGACGATCACCGGCGGCGAAGCCCCGCCGGCATCGAGCGGCCACCAGGTGGCGATCAGCGAAGAACGGGCACCGTTCGGCGTCGAACACTACGAACTTGTGAACGAAGAGGTGGGCGGCACGCTCGATCTCCAAGCGGGGTCGCACCCGTTCCAGCAGACGACGGTCGTGGCCCTCAACACGTCGAGCGCGACCGTTCGATCGGCGGAAGCTTCCGCGCTCGCGAAGGATCTGAGCTTCAGGTGGCCAGCCGGCATGATCGGCGACCCGACACCGTTTCCGGCTTGTACGCTCGCGCAGTTCTTCACGAAGACATGCCCCGCAGCGAGCATGGTCGGAGTCGGCACTTCGGTCATCGACGAACCTGCAATCGCGGGCATCGCCGACGTGTACGCACCTCTGTTCAACGTCGAACCGGCGATAGGAGAACCAGCGCGCTTCGCGTTCTTGCCGGCCGGGCAGCCGGTGTCGATAGGAGCCGCCGTACGGACGGGCGAAGACTACGGCATCACTGTACGCGTGGAGAACATCCCCCAGGCCCTTCAGTTCCTCTCCAGCGCCGTAACGGTGTGGGGCGTGCCTGGCGCTACCAGCCACGACGCTGCGCGTGGCGAAGGGTGTCTGCTCGAAGCACGCGGCATGACGCGTGAAGAAGTCATCGGGCAGAACGTCGCCCCGTGTCAGTCATTGGGAGAGAGCGATTCGCCGGCGTTCCTGACGTTGCCGAGTGCGTGCACGGGCTCGCTGGAAACGACTGTGCAGGGCGATTCTTGGCGGGAACCGAAGCCTGGCGGAGAGCCGACGCTCGCGACCGCGAAGCTCCCGCCGCTGGATGGCTGCAACCGGCTGCCGTTCACCCCATCGATCAAGGTCACGCCGGACGGGAGCGCAGCGAGCACCGCTACGGGGCTGACGGTCGATGAGCACGTGCCGCAGGAATCGACGCTCGCGGCGACCGGCCTGGCGGAGTCTGACGTGAAGGGCTTGTCGGTGACATTGCCGGAAGGCGTCGCGATCAACCCATCCGCGGGGGATGGGCTGCTGGCCTGCTCCGAGGCGCAGATTGGCCTGCAGAGCGCTGCCGCAAGTAGCTGCCCGGAAGCTTCGAATGTCGCGACGGTGAAGGTCAAGACGCCCGTGCTCGCGTACCCTCTGGAAGGCGCGGCGTATATCGCCACCCAGAACGAAAACCCGTTCGGGTCGCTGATGGCGATGTACATCTACGCGGAAGACAGGATCTCGGGGGTGCGGATCAAGTCGGCTGGGGAAGTGCGCGTGAACCCGACCACGGGCCAGTTGACGGCGCATTTCGAACGCGACCCTGTGTTCGCGCGGTCGGCGGAAACGTCACAGTTCTTGCCACAAGCTCCGTTCGAAGACGTCGAAGTGCATTTCTTCGGTGGGGAACGCGCGCCATTGGCGACTCCGACGCGCTGCGGTACCTACACCACGACCGGCACGTTCGTGCCATGGGCGGCGCAGTCCTTCGATGAAGTGGCAGTCACAGCAAGCGCCTCCTCGACCTTCGATGTCACGACCGGGCCGCACGGCACCCCCTGTCCCGGCGCCCGCCTGCCGTTCGCCCCGACCCTGACGGGCGGCATGACGAACGTCAACGCGGGTGCGTTCAGTCCGCTGACGACGACGATCGGTCGCGAAGACGGCGAACAGAGCCTGGGCGCGGTGACGGTGCACATGCCCGAGGGCGTGGAGGGTCTGCTCTCAACCGTGAAGCTGTGCCCAGAAGCACGGGCCAACGAAGGCACATGTGGCCCAGAAAGCGAGATTGGCGAAACCACGGTGTCGGCGGGCGTTGGCTCTGACCCGGTTTCGGTCAAAGGCGGACGCGTCTACATCACCGAAGCATACGAAGGGGCTCCGTTCGGCCTGTCGATCGTGAACCCCGTGAAGGCCGGACCGTTCGACCTCGAGCACGACACCGCGAACCCCGCAAACGACCCGCCGTGCGACTGCATCGTGGTGCGCGCAAAGATCGAGGTGAATCACGCGACGGGTGAACTGACGGCCACCACCAATCAGAGCGGTCCGCATGCGATCCCGCACATCATCGACGGGATCCCCGTGCAGATCAAGCGCGTGAACGTAACGATCAACCGCCCCCGCTTCACGTTCAATCCCACGAGCTGCGATCCTCTCGCGATGACTGGAATGATCGAAAGCGATGAAGGTGCCGCCGATCCGGTAAGCGTCCCGTTCCAAGCATCGAACTGCGCTCTGCTGAAATTCACCCCACGGATCACCGTCTCAACGGGCGCACACGGCAGCAAAGCCAATGGTGCGGGCCTCGTGTTCAAGATCAGCTACCCCACGAACGCGATGGGCAGCCAGTCGTGGCTCGACGAAGCCAAATTCGAGATTCCCAAGCAGTTGCCTGCCCGCCTGAGCACCCTCCAGCGAGCCTGCCTCGCCGCCACCTTCGAAACGAATCGACCCGCGTGCCCAGCCGCTTCGATCATTGGGCACGCGGTCGTGCACACTCCTGTGCTGCCGGTGCCCCTGGAAGGTCCCGTCTACTTCGTCAGCTATGGAGGCGCCAAGTTTCCCGCGGTGGTCCTAGTCCTCAAAGGCTATGGCGTCACGATCGAACAACGGGGCGAAACCTTCATCAGCAAGCAGAGCGTGACGAGCGCGACATTCCGCGCGATCCCCGACGTCCCATTCCAATCGCTGGAAGTCACGATCCCAACCGGCCCATTCTCGGAGTTCGGCGTCAATCTCCCAGCCAAGGACCACTACGACTTCTGCGGCCAAAGCCTCGTCATGCCGACGCACTTCAAGGCCTCAAACGGTCTCGAAATAACCCAGAACACGCCGGTCGGGATAACCGGCTGCCCATCGCGTACGCAGAAGCTTCAGGCCGCGCTCAAAGCCTGCCGCAGACACAAGGGCCGTAGCCAGCGCACCCGCTGCGAAAAGGCTGCACGCAAGCGGTACGGCAGATAGCGAGCCTGCGCATATTGCGCCGGAGCGGGAGCGTTTGCCTATTCGACCTCCGACACCGACCGTGGCCCGTGCCCGACGTACTTCGCCGTGGGCCGGATCAGCTTCCCCTCGCGCTTTTGCTCGAGGATGTGCGCCGACCAGCCGGCGACGCGCGCGCACGTGAACATCGGCGTGAACAGGTCGGGCGGGACTTCGGCGAGGTCGAGCACCACCGCCGACCAGAACTCGACGTTGGTGGCGAGCACGCGGTCAGGACGACGCGCGTGGAGCTCCGCCAGCGCGGCCTTCTCGAGTGCCTCCGCCGCCTGGAAGCGCGGCGAGCCGAGTTCGGCGCACGTGCGGCGCAGCACCCGCGCGCGGGGGTCTTCGGCGCGGTAGATGCGGTGGCCGAAGCCCATCAGCCGCTCGCCGCGGTCG
>DASZFY010000045.1:0-1898 GCA_035939335.1 Solirubrobacteraceae bacterium
TCCCACTCGCTCACCAGAACGAACCGGCTGGGATCAGTCAGGGTCGCGGCGAAGACGTAGCGCCGGCAGCCCGGCTCGCCGCCAGCCCAACCGCCAAACCGCTCAAGCAGCGTCGCGAGCTCAGCCCGCCGTCCGCTGATCCCGAACATCTCGGCGATAGCAATCACGGCCATGACGCGCAGCTTCGCACACGGGTGTCGGTCACCGCTGGCCACCTGGTCGGCCATCAACGCGGCGCGACGCCGCGCCATCGCTTTTAACTTGCTCGTAGCTCGCATCCAGCAAGTGCATCGGCGACGGAGGAGCCACGCCTACGCGCGCGCCTGACCCCGTTTGTCGGGACAACCGACCGTCTCGGTCGCGTCGGCTGGCTCGCTGCGATTATCGCTCGGCGGAGCGGCAGCGCTGTGATTGCGCTCCGCCTTGAATGGTGCAAGTCGTACAGCCGCAGCCCTGAGATCGCCGCCCGCTGGCGCGTCCCGGCGGAATCCCTGATTCTCCCGGTGTCGACCATGGCAGCGCTCTCGTGCCCGCCGCCCACGGCCGCTCGCGCGCAAGCCGCGATTCTGGCGTCCGTCCCGCGCGGTCGAGCGCTTGCCCGGCTGGCCGGCGCCGTCAGTCGCTGAGCACCGATTCGAGCGCGGCAGCGAACGGTTCGCGCTCATCGGCCCGCGGCGCGACGATCCGCAGCGCATCAGGTATCACGCCGTGGGCCCGGCTCAATACGCGCACGCCAATCCCGTGGCTGCGCATTATCTCGGCGAACCGGTGCGCGCGCTCGCAGAAGGCGTATTGGAAGTGCACGTTGCTGTTTGCCCGGAGGTCCAGGCCCGGCACGTCCGCGAGCGTCTCGGCCAGCCAGCGGTTGTCGTCGTGCATGCGGCTTCGGGTGTCGTCGGCCCAATCCCACCCCTCGCGGACAGCCGCGACCGCGACGGTCACGTCGACACCGGACAAGCCCCAGTTCTCCTGGCGTCCGAACAGGCGAGACTGCCGCTCGTGGTCGCGGCACCACGCGACGCCGGCGCGCACCGCCGCGATGCCGTAGAACTTCGAGGTCGAGCGCAGCACGACCACGTTCGGCTGATCGCAGCCAATCACGCTCATGCCTGCGGGATCGGGCGTGAAGTTGATGTACGACTCGTCGACCACCAACGTCGACTCCGGATGGCGCGCCGCCATCGCGACGAGCGCGTCGCGATCGAGCAGCACGCCCGTTGGGTTGTGCGGGTTCGACAGGATCACGAGCTTCCCGCGGGTGAGCGCCCCGTCGACCTGCTCGAGCGAGGGAAACTGCTCCCCGTTCATGGTGAAGCCCCGGCCCGGAAACGCTTTCAGGTAATCCGTGTAGCCCGGCATGGGGATCGCCGCCGTAGCGTGATCGACTTCCCGGCCCATCGCCCAGATGAACTCGCTGGCGCCTCGCCCCGCGATCAGGTCGTCCGGTTCGACGCCAGTGGCCCAAACGTAGACGTCCTTCAGCCGGGCGGCAGCGTCATAGGGGTGCAGCAGGATGTCCTGTGGCTCGATCGCGTGCAGCGCCGCCACCGCGGCCGGCGCGGGGCCGTACCGGTTCACGCAGGTACTCAGGTCCATCCTCACGCCGCGGGCGGGATCGCCACCCTGCTCGCCGAAGTCGAGAAACGCAATCATACGCGCACCGTATCCGTGTGGCCCGTTCGGCTTCCAGGCACTTTGGCTCACTCGGTCTAGGTCGGTTGGGGCACAGCCAGGTCTGTATCGCTGCGAAGCACGTCCTCGAGCTCGGCCGTCGACTTGAGCCCGAGCTTGAACATCGCGGAGGCGAGCTGGAGCTCCACCGTGCGAACTCCGAGGAACAGCCGTTCTGCGATCGCGGGGGGCGAGGCACCTTCGGCACACGCCAGCGCGACGGCGAG
>DASZFY010000046.1:0-56347 GCA_035939335.1 Solirubrobacteraceae bacterium
TCGAGCGTCTGGGGCAGCGGCCCCGCCGCTCGCCGCTGCACACGACGGCGCACGTCGCTCGCGAAGAACGCCGGCTCCTTGAGCTCGGGCATGAAGATCTCGGGGTGGCGTCTGAGCATCTCGTACAGCGCCGTCGTGCCGCACTTGGCGTGCCCGACGATGAAGAAGTCCGGCACCCTCGCCCGCGATCCACCCGGCGCCTCAGTCGAGCTCGTCATAACCCCAGAGTCGCACGAGGTCACGGTCCAGGTACTCGCTCAGTGCCTGCACCTCAGGCCTGAAGCGCCTGCGCAAGTCGAGCATCAACTCCTCGTCGGGCGGCGGCGGCTTGCCGTACGTGGCGCGACGCACCGCCGGGTAGTACAGCGCGGAGCGCACGCGCTGCGAGGTGAGCGCCTTGCCCACGTCCCTGACCGCGCGCGCGAACGGGCCGCGTCCGGCGCGCAGCGAGCGTGTGATGTCCTCGAGCCGCGCGGAGCGCACGGCGACCGTCGGGTTGGCTTCGATCGCCTCGAGCGGATGCGTGTCGTCCACTTCGAGAAACCGCAGCACGCTACGCATCGTCGCCTCGTTGTCAGCACGGAAGTCGTCGTAGATCAGAACCAGCGTCTGCTCGCGCGGGAAAACAGCGTGATAGCGACGTAGCTGCTCGACGTATTGCACTCGCTCTGAGTACTGCAGCGCCTGCGGGCGCACGCACCCCCGAGGGATCTCTTTGCCCTCGCGCCTGGCCTGCTCGAGCGCGATCGCCTTGCGCAGGCTCTTCTGCGTCTCGACGTGATTCTGCAACAGCTGCAGATGCAGCGAGCGCAGATAGCTCGCGGGCTCGCGTAGCAGCGCGATGATGCGGGCCGCGGGCTGCACCTCGGCGATCGCGCTCGCCGCGGTGCGCGACCACAGGTACAGCGTCGACATCTCCCCCACGCATTCTCCCGGCTTTGCACTGTCAAATAGAGACAGATGCTCATCGAGCGTCTGTCGCTCGGCTCGCTCATGCTGGAAATGCGCGTCCATGTCAGTCGCGAAGAACCGCAGCTCCTTGATCTCAGGCAGATAGACCTGCGGATGGCGTCGCAGCATCTCGTACAGGGCGGTCGTGCCGCTCTTGCCGTGCCCCACGACGAAGAAGTCGGGCACCCTCCTGTGCGACGAGCGCGCATCAGTCACTGACTCAGCCGACGCTCCCATAGCGGGGCTATTTGAGCGTGCGCGCGATCACGAGTCGCTGAATCTCGTTCGTGCCCTCATAGATCTGGGTGATCTTCGCATCTCGCATCATGCGCTCGACCGGGTACTCCTTCACGTAGCCGTAGCCACCGAGGACCTGCACCGCCTCGACCGTCACCGCCATCGCGGTGTCCGAGCAGAACACCTTGGCCATCGATGAGTACTTCGCGCGCTGCGGATGGCCCTGGTCGGCCATCGCGCACGCCTTGTACAGCAGCTCCCGGCCAGCCGCCGTGCGCGTTTCCATGTCCGCCAGCTTGAACTGGATGCCCTGGAACTCGTTGATCGCCTTGCCGAACTGCCGGCGCTCGCGCGCGTAGCCAACCGCGTAGTCGGTCGCACCCTGCGCGATCCCCACCGCCTGCGCCGCGGCGCCCAGGCGCGTGCGCTCGAGCGTGCCGAGGGCGACCGACAGGCCCCTGCCGACCTCGCCGATCACATTGTCCTGCGGAACCCGCACGTCCTCGAAGATCGGCTGTCCGGTGGGTGACGCGCGGATTCCCAGCTTGTGCTCGAGCTTGCCCACGCTGAAGCCCGGCCGGTCCGCCTCCACCACGAACGCCGTCAGCCGGCGGCTCTCGCGGTCGCTCACCGCGAAGCAGATGTAGAAGTCCGCGATCCCAAGGTTGGTGATCCAGTTCTTGGTGCCGTTGATCACCCACTCATCGCCGTCCTTGACGGCCGTCGTCTTCATGCCAGCCGGATCCGAGCCCGCTTCCGGCTCAGACAGCGCGAACGCCGGCGAGCACTCGCCCGTGGCGCACTTCGGCAGGAACCGCTGCTTGAGCTCGTCGCTGCCGAACAGCTGGATCGGCAGCGTGCCCAGCTCCTGGACCATCAAGATCAACGCGCACGAGGCATCCACCTTGGCGATCTCCTCGACCGCCATGTTCAGCATCAGCGTGCCCGTGCCCGTGCCGCCGTACTCGATCGGAAACGGCAGGCCCAGGATGTCCTGCTCGGACAGCAGCTTGCGCACGTCCCATGGATATTCCGCGCGCTCGTCGATCTCGGCCGAGCGCGGCGCGATCTTCTCACGGGCGATCTGCCCGATCGTCTCGCAGAAGTCGAGATGCTCCTGCGGAACCGTGTACACGTCTCTCACCGCCTCCATCAGTGCTGATCGTAGTGATGAACGCGCGGTGCCGCACTGCGCCAAGCGCCCTGGCACACCGCGCCGGGGGACGTGCCGGACCGTGCCGAGCACCCTGCCGCACCGCGCCGCTACGCTCATGTCGATGAGCGCCGCCGACGAGAGCTACGTAATCGACGTCGATCCTGAGCGGGTCGCCGAGTGGCTCACCGAGGACCCGACGCTGCAGGTGATCGACGTGCGCGAGCCCTACGAGCGCGAGGCGGGTCACATCGAGGGCACACGTCACATCGAGCTCGTCAAGCTCACCTCAGAGGCGAGCACAGTGGAGCGCGACCGGCCGGTTGTCTTCTACTGCCGCCTTGGATCGCGCTCGGAGATGGCCGCACAGGCCTTCCGTGCTTCCGGTTTCGAGGCGTATTCGATGAGCGGAGGCTTGACCAGGTGGGCACATGAGGGGCACCCGCTGTCGCCCGCGGGCGGCTACGTCGCCGAGCACTGAGAAAGCGAATGCTGTGACACGATGGTCATACAGAGTTTTGAAGCGCAGATACTCGCCGCCCACCGACCAACGACAGAGGAGACAACATGGAGGCTTCCGCAGCAGCAACAGCAGCTGACTACCCCGGAGTGATCACCGGCGAGGGCTACGCGGTCGCGCGGCTCGAGGACCTCGGCGACGGGCCGGGCTTCCGCAAGGTCCGCAAGGGCCTCGGCGTGACGGCGTTCGGCGTGAACGCGATCGTGATGCCACCGGGCATCGAGAGCGGCTCTCATTATCACGACGTCCAGGAGGAGCTGTACTTCGTGCACAGCGGGGCGATCGAGATGGAGTTCGGCGACGGCTCCGTGCACCGGCTGCCGGCGGGCGGCTTCGCGCGCGTGGACGCCGCGACCGTGCGCAAGATCCGTAACGTCGGCGATGTCGACGCCGTGTACCTGTGCGCGGGCGGCAAGGACGGCTACGTCGGGCGCGACGGGCGCGTGCCTCCCGGCGAGGAGCAGCGGGTCAAAGCCCTGCACGACCTATCGGGAGGGCAGCAGGCGTGAGCTGCGCCTGCTGCCTGTAGTGAGCGACGCCGAGGAGCGCAGCGACGCCGAGGATCGGCCGCGGTCCGGGCGGCGACGTCTGCTGCGCGTGGGCGAGGAGCTGACGATCCCCGTCTCCGAGCTGACGCTGCGCACGAGCCGCTCGTCCGGTCCCGGCGGCCAGCACGCGAACGTGACCGCCTCGCGCGTGGAAGCGATCTTCGACGTGCTCGCCTCGCCGTCCTTGAGTGAGGCTCAGCGCGCCCGCGTGCTCGCGCGCGCAGGCGCACGGCTGGTGGCGATCGCCCAGGACGAGCGCTCGCAGACACGTAATCGCGAGCTCGCGCTGGAGCGGCTCGCCGAGCGTCTCGAGCGGGCGCTTGCGGTTCCGCGCGATCGCCGCGCCACCCGCCCGACGGCGGCCGCGCGCGCCCGCCGCCTGGAGGAAAAGCGCCGGGCCGCCCAACGCAAGCTCCAGCGCAAATCGCCGCGCACCGACGACGCGGAGTGAAAGGCGCTCAGTGGTGAAAGTGGTGAAGCGCGCCGGGCACTAGCCAAGGACTGAAATCAGGGATCACGAGCACCGCGAGCACCACGCCCGCGACGAGCGCGCCGGCGAGCGCGAGCGTGCGCCCGGCGCGACCGGTCACGTCGCTGCTCAGCCGCGCGGATGCTCCGTAGTCGGCGCGCAGCACGCTCGGCATCGCAGGCAGATGACCGAGCACGTGCAGCGCGAAGAACACACCCCACACGAAGAAGCTGTCCTTGTGGATCGGGAACACCGTTGCGCGCGCGGACGGCCCGGCGAACAGCAGCACGACCCCGCTGACGAACACGACGAGCGTGGATATGACGACCATCGGCGCCATCACGCGCAGCGCGGGCGGCGGCGGGCCCGCGCGCCGGTAGCGCGGGTTGGCGGTGTAGTAGCGCACGAAGCGATACCCCGTGCTCGACAGCTTCAGCAGCACCGGCGGGACCAGCAGTATGCCCACGAACAGGTGCACCGACAGCAGCTGGCCAATGCGCAGGATCGTCACGCCGATCACCGCCAGCAGCACGAGCAGCATCGCGCCTGTGGCGGTCGTGAGCCGCTCGTTGCCCGTGGTTCCGCCGCCGGTCAGGCGACCCGCGCGCGTATTCCGACGCCTCATGCCCGCGTCCTCATACGCGGGAGCGTCGCGCGTGGCGAGCGCCGTCTCGTCGCCGACAGCCATCGTATGAGTCTGCGAATCCGGGATAAGCACTGCTTAATCTCCAAGTGAGAAAACTCATACCGCCATCCGCCGGCCGCGCTCGACACGCGCGATGAGAATCGATCAGCACCTATGCTTGCGAGCATGACGACTGCGGACTCGTCCGGGAAGGACGAGCGGCGAGCGCTCCCGGAGCCGGGCGACGCCCAGGCCGAGCCGGCACGCACCGGCGCGAACGTGCTGTTGATCGAGGACGAGCCCGGGATCGTCGACTTCGTGCGGCGCGGACTGGAGGCCGAGGGCTTCTCCGTCGAGGCGGCAACCGATGGGATGCAGGGCGAACGGATGGCTCTGAGCGGCGATTTCGACGCGGTGGTGCTCGACCTCATGCTGCCACGCCGCAGCGGCATGGAGGTACTCGAGTCCGTGCGTCGGGCGACGCCGAGCGTGCCGGTGATCGTGTTGAGCGCGCGCGGTGAGATCGAGGATCGCGTCGGGGGTCTCGACGCCGGCGCCGTGGACTACCTGGTGAAGCCGTTCTCGATGGCCGAGTTGGTGGCTCGCGTGCGCGCGCAACTGCGCGTCATCGCGCAAGCGTCGGCGAGCACGCTGCACGCCGAGGACATCGAAGTCGATCTGATGACGCGCAGGGTGCGCCGGGGCGGCCACACGGTGACGCTCTCCACGACCGAGTTCGAGCTGCTCGTCTACCTGCTGCGCCACCACGGCCAGGTGGTTTCGCGCGAGCAGATCCTCAGCTCGGTGTGGGGCTACGAGCACGATCCTGCGACGAACGTGGTCGACGTCTACGTCGGCTACCTGCGGCGCAAGCTCGCCCAGTCCGGGCAGCCCGCGCCGATACACACGGTGCGCGCCGTGGGCTATCGCCTGGGCAGCTCGAGCTGAGGCTCGTGCGCTCGGCACTGAGACGTTTCGTGCCCACCGGCCTGCGCTGGCGCCTCGCCGGCTGGTTCACGCTCGTGACGCTGCTGTGCATCGCGCTGGTGTTCGTCGCCGTGTACCGCGGCACGGGTAGCCAGCTGCGACGCCAGATCGACCACGGGCTCGCGGGCGATGCGGCCGAGCTCGCCCACAACCTCACGGTGGCGCACGCCGACAGTACGCGCCAGCTATCGATCGTGGCGACCCACTACATCGACAACCAGCCTTTCAGCGCCAGCTCGACACTGCTGTTCGTGCTCATCCCCGGCGCGCCGCCCGCCACCAACAGGCCCGAGCTGTTCGGCAGCCCGCGTCCTGAGAACGGAGAGACGCACGCCGAGCAGGTCCAGGAGAACCGTCTGGCGGGGCAACTGCCCAAAGCGTCGGACGGCTACAGCACGCTGACGCTTCCAGACGTCGGCCAGGTCCGTGTGCTCAAGCTCCGGGTACGGGTTCGCGACGACGACGATCTGCCCGTGACCGTCGGCGCAGGCGAGCCGCTGGCGGCGGTTTCGCGCGCGCAGCGGGGCGTCGCCGGCGCGTTCGTGCTCGCCGCCGCGATCGCGCTCGCCGCCGCGTTGCTGGCCTCCTACTTCGTCGGCACGCGCGTCTCCAGACCGCTGCGTCGGATGGCCGACGTGGCCGCGCGTGTGGACGCCGGCGATCTGCACCCGCGCATCCATGCCCCGGGGAGCCCCGGCGACGAGGTCACCGTGCTGGCAGACGCGTTCAACCACATGCTCGACCGCCTCACCGACGCGTTCGCCGGGCAGCGCGCGTTCGTGGCCGACGCATCGCATGAGCTGCGCACGCCGCTGACGGTGATCCGCGGTCAGCTCGAAGTGCTCGCCTCCCAGCAGCAGCCCTCAGGCGAGGAGGTGCGCCGCGTCGGGGGGCTGGTGCAGGCCGAGATCGCGAGGATGAGCCGCCTCGTCGACGATCTGCTGCTGCTCGCCAAGACCGACCAGATCGAGTTCCTGCGGGTCGAGCCGATCGATCTTGGTGTGTTCGTGGACGAGCTGTGGGACGGCATGAGCCTGATCGCGAGCCGGCGCTTCGAGCTCGGGGCGGTGCCGGCCGGAACGCTGCTCGCGGACCCGGACCGCCTCGCCCAGGCGCTTCGCAACCTCGTCGGCAACGCGATCGACCACACGGCGCCCGAGCGGGGGATCGTGCGGATGCGCGTGCAGACCGTGGCCGGCGAGCGCATCCGCTTCATCGTCGAAGACGACGGGCCGGGCATCCCGCCCGACCAGCGCGAGCGCGTCTTCCACCGCTTCCATCGCACCGATGCCGCCCGCGACCGGGCATCCGGCGGCACCGGACTGGGCCTTGCGATCGTCCGCGCGATCGCAGATGCGCACGGAGGGAGCGTCGCGGCTGGAGCAGTCGACGGTGGTGGCGCACGCTTCGAGCTCGAGCTGCCCGGGTTCACCCCCGCCCGTCGTGACGCGCGGCGCCCGGGCGGGGAGCCCGAGCGCTCCGGCGCCGTCAGTCCAGCAGCTCCTTGACGTAGCGCTGGTGCAAGCGCCCGAGCGCAGTCTTTTCCGGATGGAAGTTCAGCGCATCCCATAGCACCGCCGACGCGGGCGCCCACGTGATGATCAGGTATGCGCCCAACACCAGCGCCACGGTGCGCAGCCTGCGCGAGCTGGACAGCGCGGCCAGCGGCAGCACCCACAGGACGTACCACGGCAGCACCCAGCTGAGCGTCACCAGCAACGCCACGCTCGCCCAGCCCGACGCCGTCAGCGCATCGCGCCGGCGCCACGCGAGCCAGCTGCACCACGCCACCGACGCCACCAGCGCAAGCGTCACCACGTCGCGCACGAGCGTGTTCTCCCCGCCCGAGCCGAACGCCAGCCCGATCAGGTTGGGGATGCTCTCGCTCGTGACCAGCTCACTCTGGGTGCTGAGATCGGGAATGTGCAGGCCGAAGGCGAGCAGGCTCGCCGCCGCGACCACCGCTCCCCCCACGAGCATTCCGAGAACGAGCTGGACGAGCGCACGCGGAACACGCGCCAGCGCCGCGAGCACCACCGGGATCAGCACCGCGGCGGAGGCCTTCAGCCCGATCGCGATCACGAACGCACCACCGGCGCTCACCTCCAGCAGCGACAGCGGCAGCAGCCAGCCACGCAGCGCGCCGGATGCGCCCGCGACGGCGCGTGGAGTCTCGCCCACCCCACCGATCTGCGCCGCCGCAAGCGTCCCGTCCGCCGCGCCGCCCGCACCCCGCGCCCGCGCATGCGAGAGCAGCAGCAGATAGAACCCGAGCATGATGAAGAAGACCATCAGGAAGTCGTTGTGGTCACCGCCGAGCCCCCACACGAGGACAATGGGGTTGAGCCCCACGAGCGCGATCGCGGTCAGCGGGTCGCGTTTCAGCAGCAGCGCGCACTTCCACACGAGGAAGATCGTCGCGAGGCTCAGGAGTACGAGCAGCGTCTTCAGCGCCCAGAACGAGCCGCCCACACCGAGCGGGACGACGGCGAACGTCAGCATCGTGAACAGCGGCCCGTACGGGCTCAGCAGCTCGTGCCAGTTACTGAGGAAGAAGCTCGGATCGCTGTGGGGCTCGAGGATCGGGATCGTCGTGTACGGGTTGAGGTTGTGCACGACCTCCATGCGCCCGTAGTTGATGTAGTTGAAGACGTCCGTCAGCGCCAGCGGCGGCGAGAGCAGATAGACCACGTGGGCGGCGAGGATCGCCGCGACGACCCAGCGCGCGGGCAGTCGCCGCGCGTGTTTGAGCGCGAGCAGATAGCTGAGATACATGGCCACGATCGCGCCCGTGAACAGAAACTTGATGGTTGTGCCGTTGTTCGTGAACCCCGGCAGCAGTCCCCCCAGCGGACCGGCCATCCAGCCTGGGAAGAAGCCCGTCTGGGTCGTCGGCGTGATCGCGCTCGGACGGTTGGCTGCCAAGAGCACGATGAACAGGCTGATCGCGACGATCGCCGCCAGCGACACCCGGCCCACCAGCACGCCCGTATCGGTACGTGCGTGCGTCGCCGCCCGTCGGCGTGACAGCCAGCTCGAGCCGCTCCCGGACGGCGCGTCACCGGCGCTGCGGCCGAGAGGAAGTGTTGTGGCGTCGCCCGGCATGTTCAGCGTCGGGACGATATCCGGTCCGGATTGGGTAGGGGCCAGGCTTTCCTGGCGATTCCCGGACCTACAACGCGGAGGGCCCGCATGAGCGGGCCCTCGAACGGTGTTTCCAGCACGCCCGGCGCGAGCGCCGGGGCGTCAGGCTAAATCGCCTGGACGTTTACGGCCTTGGGACCCTTCTCGCCCTGCTCGGGGTCGTAGGAGACCTTCGCCCCCTCCTGCAGGGACCGATAGCCCTCGCCGTTGATGCCGGTGTGATGGACGAACAGGTCCTTGTCACCGTCATCCGGGGTAATGAAGCCGAACCCCTTGTCGTCGCTGAACCACTTGACTGTGCCAGTAGGCATGGTGTGAATTTCCTCCACGGTATGTGCGTGCTGCACGCGGAGGATGCTTCTCAAAGCTTCGACCTGCGAGCGCTTGCACTACTTTCGCCGGTCTTATGCGCCGGCCATACTCGACGACCGTAGCACGTCCCAATGACCGCGTGTTGTCGAGATGTTGCGAGCCGCCGCGCTGCGGCTCGCCGCTCGCCGCTCCCACGGCGGCTACGCTGGGGCGATGGAGGCGCATGCGGGGGGCAATTCGGGCGCCGCGCAAGCCGGGTTGCCGACCCTGAGTCGCCTGGTGGTGGCGGACGACCCAGCCTCCGTGGCCGAGATCATCGAGGGCTTCGGGCTCTGGGACAGACCGACGGCGGCGTCCGCGCGCCCGCGGGTGATGCTCAACATGATCAGCACCGCGGACGGCCGCGCGACGCTCGACGGACGCTCGGGAACGATCAGCCGCGGCGCCGATCGTGCGCTGTTCCACGGCCTGCGCAGCGCGGTCGACGCCGTGCTCGTGGGCGCCGGCACCGTTCGCGTCGAGCGTTACGGGCGGATCATCCCCGACGCCTCGCGCAGGGAGCTGCGGCGAGGACGCGGCCTCAGCGACGAGCCGCTGGCGTGCATCGTCTCCGAGCGCCTGGCGCTGGAGGCGGACATCCCGCTGCTGGCAGAGCCCGACGCGCGTGTGGTGATCGTCACGGCCTCGACCGCGAGCCTGCCCGCGAGCGCCGCCCAGGTCGAGTACGTGCGCGCCGGGCATGCGGGTAGCGTCGACTTGCCAGCGGCCCTGACGGAGCTGCGCGAGCGCTTCGGCGTGGAGAGCGTGCTGTGCGAGGGCGGCCCGCACCTCGCCTGGCAGCTGCTCGCCGCGGGGCTGATCGACGAGCTGTTCCTGACGCTCGCACCGCTGCTGGCGGGCGGCGAAGCATCTGGCGACGAGGCGCTGCGGATCATCGCCGGCGCCGAGCTGCAGCCGCCGCGCCGGCTCGAGCTGCTCGCCGTGCTGCGCAGCGACTCGGACCTGTTCCTGCGCTACGGCGTGGGCGCTTGAGAGCGCGTCTCGCCGGAGACGATCGCGAGCAGTTCGCTGGCAAGGTGACGGCCCTGCGAGGCCACGCGCGGCGTCGCCGAGATCCGCACCACCACTTCCTCGCCGTCGAGCTCCTCGAGCGTGATCCGCGGCGGGCCGCGCAGCGGCGTCTGCAGCGACTTCTCGAGGATCTCCTGCAGGTCGCCCGGCGTCATGCCGGCGCGCAGCCGCGCTCGCAGGTTGACCGCCTCGGGCTCGCGCAGCGGCAGCACGGCGACGTTCAGCACGACGCTGTTGGGCACCATCGCCGAGTCCTCGCCCGTCGCGAACGTCGTGTACAGCAGCCCCAGCGAGCTTACGGTGCCCTCGAGCTGGCCCGCCAGCGGGCCACCCTGCAGCCGCACGCGCTCGCCGACGCGAAACGGGCGCGCGCTCAACAGCACCATGCCCGCGATCAGGTTCCCCAGCGTCTGCTGCGCGGCGAGCCCGAAGATCACCGCGGTGAAGGCCGTGCCCAACGCCAGTTCGCGCGCTTCGACGCCCGCCACCCGCAGCGCCACGAGCAGCGCCAGCCCGATCGCCGCCAGCCGGATCAGGAAGCCGACGGTGCCGGCCGTCGCGGGGTCCAGGCGCCGGAACAGCGGCGGCCCCAGCCCGCGCCCGATGTCGCGCGCGATCGCCCAGCCGAGGATCACCAGCGCCACCACCGTCGCCGCGCGCAGCGGCGTCTCGATCGCCGATTCGAGCGTCGCGCGTCCTACCGGCAGCCCGTTGTGCAAGCGCTGCGTGCCGAACAGGCTGACGCGGTTGTCGTAGACGATCACGATGCCCACGAACAGCGGCACCAGCACGAGCGCCTCCAGGCGCGCGCGCTTGACCACGCGCGGGCTGATCTGGCGCAGCAGGCCGACCTCCTTCCACGCCTGGCTACGGGTCTCGAACATCTTTGGCGGCGTCCTCGGAACGGGCATCGCGGTCAATGATGGTGCATCGTCCGCCGCCGACCCGGTAGCGGACGTGCGTGCGCTACGTCTGCGTGTAGATGACCATCGCCAGCCCGAACAGCAGGCAGTACACGGCGAACGGGAGCAGCGTGCGCGTCTTGAAGTAGCGCACCAGGAAAGCGACGGTGAACACGGCCGTCACCGCCGCGACCGCACACGCGACGAGCGCCTGACCGCGAATGCCGTTGCCGAGATGGCCGAGCAGATCGGGCAGCTTGACGATGCCGGCGGCGAGGATGATCGGTGTCGCCAGCATGAAGGCGAAGCGCGCCGAGTCGCTGTGGTCGAGCCCGCGCGCGAGGCCGGTTCCCATCGTGACGCCGTCGCGGCTGATCCCCGCGACCAGCGCGGTCGACTGGGCCACCCCGACGACCAGCGCCTCGCGATACTCGAACGTGTCGAGTTTGCGCGCGCCGTCGGGCTTGGCTCCCTCGCGGAGCGCCAGTTCGCGCACCTCCGCGCGGCGACGGAATCGCTCGGCGGCAAACAGCAGGCAGCCGTTGACCATCAGGAAGATCGCCGCGACTTCCGGCTTGGCGGTAAGCGTGCGCAGCTGGTGCTCGAGCGCCAGCCCGAAGACGCCGGCGGGGATGCTCGCCACGATGATCAGCCACGCCAGCCGCTCGGTCGAGGTCTCGATCCGTCGTGTCGCGAGCGTGCGGAAGAACGCGCGGATGATCTGCACCCAGTCGCGCCAGTAATAGGCCAGCAGGCCGAGGGCACTGCCGACGTGGAGCATGACCACGAAAGCCAGCCAGAAGGACTCCGACTGGGACTGGGCCTTCACGAGCGAGTTCCACCCGAACAGCGTCGGGAACAGCACCGTGTGCCCCAGGCTCGAGATCGGGAACAGCTCGGTCACGCCCTGCAGCAGCCCCAGCACGATCGCCTGGAAGTAGCTGAGGGCCGACGCGAGGGGAATCGCTAGGTGAGCGCTCATCGCGGCGAGAGCTTATTGGCTCGCCGCGACTTCTCGCGCCGCGACGCGTTCATGCAACCGAAGGCCCGGACGCACCGAGCACGGTCAGCGCGTCTAGATCATGCCGGCTCTCGTGCCGTCCGGAACGCAATCTCGGACCCTAGGAGGCCCCATGCAGTTGCTCAAGCATCTCAAGCACGTCCCTGCGCGCACCCGTGCAGGCGGCGCCCGCCTCTCGAAACGACACGGCTGGCGGCGCGCCGCGATCCTCACAGGCGCCGCCCTCGCGTTGACCGCGGCGCCGGTGGCACTCGCCGGTGGCTTCGCCAACGCCGGCGGGCAGCCGATTCGCGGCGGCGTCGAGAACCCGCCCAGCGGCGGCTACTACCAGACGACGCAGATCTGGGCCAACAACTCGAGCTGGGGCACTCGCCAGTCGAACCTCGGCAGCGGCGGCTCCGCGATATACGGCTGTCGCAGCCTCGCCGGCGGTCTGCCCTGCCTGGACGCCGACAACCTCAAGGGCGGCACGGCGTTCTCGTTCATCACCACCGGCGCCACCGGCGGCTCGATCATCGTCGGCAACGCCAACGCGGCGCCGTTCACGACCAATGGCCACGGCGAAGCCAAGGGCCTAAACGCGAACTACCTGCAGGGCAAGCAGGCGAGCGAATTCCAGCTCGCCAACCAGCCGGCCGCGAACGCCAACGAGTTGGGCGGTCAGCCGGCCAGCGCCTACGCGAGCACAGGGCAGCTGCTGTTCGCCGACGTCGCTCCCGGACCGGTGATCCAGAGCACGCGCGGCGCCACCACCGTCGGCCAGCGCGAAACCACATACACGGTCACGTTCGGCACGACCAACGTCAGCAAATGCGCGTACACCGCCTCCCCGCAGGGGGCGGCGCTGACCGGTGGCCAGCTCGGCGTGGCGGCCAGCACCAGCAGCCCGAGCGCGGTGATCGTCAGCGCGCCGAGCGGCTTCAGCGGCGGCTTTGACCTGCAGGTCGTCTGCTAAGCGCGCGCCATAGCCTCCCGGAGCGATGCAGTCCGGTGAGCCCCAGCAGGATCCGCGTGCGGCGCCCTCGCTGGCGACGATCGTGCGTGAGTGGGGCAGGATCGGCTGCATCGGCTTCGGCGGCCCGCCCGCGCACATAACGCTGCTGCGCGAGCTGTGCGTGAGCCGGCGCCGCTGGCTGACCGACGCCGAATTCGAGCGCGCGATCGCCGCCACCAACCTGCTCCCCGGCCCCGCCTCCACTCAGCTCGCGATCTACTGCGCCTGGCGGCTGCGCGGCAACCGCGGGGCGCTGCTGGGCGGCGTCTGCTTCATCGCGCCGGGACTGGTCGCGATCCTCGCGCTGGCGGCCCTGTTCCTCTCGGGCTCGCCGCCGGCGTGGCTGCGCGGGGCCGGCATGGGCGCCGGAGCCGCTGTCGCCGCGGTGGCGGCGCGCGCCGGGATCGACGTGGCCACGCCGATCTGGCGCCGCACGAGCGGGCGTCGCCGCGCCCGCGTGCTCGCGTACGGGCTCGCTGGCGGGGTCGCCGTGTCGATCGCCGGTGCGGGGCTGGTGCTCGTGCTGCTCGCCTGCGGCCTGATCGAGCTGCTCGACAGCCAGCTCGCCGGCTACAACGCCGGCGCGCAGCCATGGCTGATGGGTGCCGTGTTACGACTCGCACACGGCGCCAGACGCCCGCTCCCCTCGTTGGCGCTGCTCGCCGCTGCGGTCGAGCCGGGCGGAACGCTCGCGCTCGCGTGGACCGCGCTGAAGGTCGGCGCGCTGGCCTTTGGCGGCGGCTTCGTGATCGTGCCGCTGATGCAGACGGACGCCGTGAGCGTCAACCATTGGATGACGCATGGGCAGTTCCTGAACGCGGTCGCACTCGGGCAGGTGACACCGGGACCGCTGGTGCAGACGGTGGCGGTCGTCGGCTACGCAGCAGGCGGCCTGCCCGGCGGCCTGCTGGCGGCCGTGATCGCGTTCGCGCCTTCGTTCTCGTTCATTCTCATCGGCGCGGCGCGCTTCGAGCGACTGCTCGCGAACCGGCGCGTGCTCGCGTTTCTCGCCGGCGCCGCGCCGGCCGCCGCCGGCGCGATCATCGGCGCGACCGTGCCGCTGGCGGCGGCACTCGGCGAGGGCTGGCAGTACGCGGTGCTCGCGCTGGCGGCCGTCTCGCTGCTGGTGGCGCGCCGCGGCGTCGTTCCGACACTCGTGCTCGCCGGATGCGCGGGCGTCGCGGCGAGCCTGCTCGGCGCGACGGTGCCGCACTGAGCGCTGACCGTCAGATGCGATCTGTCACGATTTGGCGCGTGCCCTCACCACACGCGAAGCGAACCGCGCGTGCGATGGTGCCGGCCCCGCTCTACCGGCTGTATCGTCGGCGCAGGCTCAAGCGCCTGATCGCCACCTACCCCGCGCACGAAGTCACGCGCGAACACGGCGGCCACACGCTGCGCATCCACCTGGCGGACCCGCTCGCCCAGTCGTGGTATGACCGCGACAAGACCCCCGCGGGGGTGGACTTCCTGCGCGAGCAGGGCGTGCTGGCCGCAGGAGCCACCGTGTTCGACATCGGCGCCCATCAGGGAGTGGTGGCGCTCGTGCTCGCGCGCGACGTCGGCGAGCACGGACGGGTCGTCGCCGTGGAGGCAGATCCGCACAACGCGCGCATCGCCCACGTCAACCGCGATCTCAACGCCGCCGAGAACCTGACGGTCATCCACGCCGCCGGCGCGGCTAGCGAGGGCAGCCTGTCGTTCTCGGAAAGCCTCAATGGCCGCGTCGAAGGCCGCAACGCGCTGGTCGAGGTCGGCACGGTGACGGTCGATGGCCTCGCGCGCGAGCACGGCATGCCCGGCCTCGTCGTGATCGACGTCGAGGGATACGAGGAACAGGTCCTCAAGGGCGCCTCGCAGACTCTCGCGAACGGCTCGACGGCGTTCATGGTCGAGGTCCACGGACCTGACGCGTTGAGCGCGTTCGACACCAGCGCCGACGCGGTCGTCGAGCACTTCCTCGCATTCGAGCGCTACGTGAGCCGCGATGGGCACGAGCCGTTCGTGGCGCTGGACGGCCCACTGCCGGCAAGCCGCTTCTTCCTGGTGGCGATCCCGGCGGTCCGCCGCTGAGCGATCTTCACCATCGCTTCACACGATCATTGCCGCTTGGTCACAAAAACTCGCTCTTTGCGGAGAAACCTGTGTGGTATGAGCGGCCGGCAAACGACATCGCGCGCGACGATCCCCGCGCCTTCGCAGCAGGCGACGAGCACCGCCGACATGCACTGCCACTCCACCGCGTCGCAGGAGTCCAAGCTGGGCGTGCAGCGCGCGGTCGGACTGCCCGAGTGCGCCACCCCGCCGCAGGAGGTCTACGAGCTGGCGAAGCGGCGTGGCATGGACTTCGTCACGATCACCGACCACGACACGATCGCCGGTGTGCTCGAGATCGCCGATCGCCCCGACGTGTTCATCTCCGAGGAGCTAACGGCACACTTCCGCGGCGACCGGCAAGCCGGCCAACAGGCGGTGCACGTGCTCTGCTACGGCATCACCGGCGAGGACCACGAGTGGCTGCAGGCGCACAGCGGCGACGTCGAGCTGTGCGCGGGCTACATGCACGAACAGGAGATCGTTTGCGCGCTCGCTCACCCCTACTACACCGTCGCGGCACCGTTGACCGCACGTCATCGCCGCCGCCTGGCCGAGCTGTTCGGCATCTGGGAGATTCGCAACGGCGCGCGCGCTCGCGAGCTCAACCGGCCAGCGGCCACATACGTCGCCACGCGCGAGGGAATCGGCATCGGCGGCAGCGACGATCACGCCGGAGTTGACATCGGGCGCACCTTCAGCGAAACGCCGCCCGCGCGCACGCCGCGGGACTTCCTCGAGCACGTGCGCCGCGGCGACGTGCTCGCGCGCGGCGCGCAGGGGAGCGCCGCCAAGTGGGCGCACGCCGCGATCGCGCTGGCCGCGCGCTCGTTCGCCTCCGAGCATGCCGACGACGAGCGCGAACGGCCGGACCCCGCGCGTGTTATGACGATGGTCAGGCGATTGCTGAGCGAGGGCGACGCGCGTCGCGGCGCGGTGGGCAGCGACGTGAGCCCGGACGACGCGCGCTGTCTGCTGCGCGCGTGGCTGAGCGCGGTCGAGCTCGATCACCTCGATGAGCGCCAGCTAATCGCCTACATGCAGGCGGAGGACTTCAGCCACGCCGACCTCTACCGACGCGCCTGCCGCCTGCACGAGCGCAAGCTGCGCCGCGCGGTCGACGCCG
Source organism: Solirubrobacteraceae bacterium (assembly GCA_035939335.1). Classification (GTDB taxonomy): domain Bacteria; phylum Actinomycetota; class Thermoleophilia; order Solirubrobacterales; family Solirubrobacteraceae; genus Palsa-744. Next base: position 16,155 of record DASZFY010000046.1, read on the forward strand.
CCGTTGGCGCCGCCACCGGGCAGACCGACGTGCTGGGCGCCGCCGAGGGGCTGTTCGAGGCGTGCATCGCGGCGATCCCCTACGCCCCCGCGACCGCGTTCCTCGCCAATGAGCAGGCGAAGCTAGCGGCGATCCCGTACTGCTCGCCGCGCGCTCTCGGCCAGCGAGTGAGCGAGCGAAGGCGGGATGACGGCGAGCGCCCGCGCGTGGCGATCCTTACCGATGGGATCGGCTCCACGCACGGGGTGTCGCGCACGATCGAGGAGATCCGCCAGCGCGGCGTTCCCGGCTTCGAGATCGAGGTGGTCGGCACCGACCCCGAGGTCGACCGGCGCCTGTCGGCGGTGGCTGAGATCGACGTACCGTTCTATCCCGGCCTGCGCATTGGGGTGCCCAGCCTGCCGGTCGCCGTGCAGACGCTCGCGGGCCTGAACGGGAGCGGCTACGACGCGATCCACGTGTGCTCGCCCGGCCCCGCGGGCGTGTGCGGCGCGCTCGTGGCGCGCGCACTGGGACTGCCGCTGGTGGGCAGCTACCACACCGAGCTGACCGCGTACGCGAGCCTGCGCTCGGGTGAGCAGCGCGTGGCTGACGCGATGGCGCTCGCCGTCAACGCCTTCTACCACGCGTGCGACGTCGTGCTCTCCCCCAGTCCCGCCTCCGATGAAGCGCTCGCGGCGCTCGGGATGCCGGGCGAGCGGGTGCTGCGCTGGGATCGCGGCGTCGACACCGAGCGCTTCGACCCGTCGCTGCGCGACGAATCGCTGCTGCCCGGCCCGATCAACGTGCTGTACTCGGGCAGGATCACGCGCGAGAAGGGCGCCGAGCTGCTGGTCGACGCCTTCCTGCTCGCGCTCGAGCGCCAGCCACGCCTGCACCTGGTGCTCGCCGGTGGCGGCCCCGAGCAGGAGCGCGTGCGCGAGCGCCTAGGCGAGCACGCGAGCTTCCTCGGCTGGCTGGAGGGCGAGGAGCTCGCGCGCGTCTACGCGAGCGCCGACATCTTCGTGTTCCCGAGCGCCACCGACACGTTCGGTCAGGTGATCCTCGAGGCGCAGGCGAGCGGCGTACCGACGATCGCACTCGCCCGCGGCGGGCCGCTGTCGCTGATCGAGGACCGCGTCAGCGGGCTGCTGTGCGAGCCCGACGCGCGCGAGATCGCCGATGCGCTGCTCGAGCTCTCCGGCTCGCCGCTGCTGCGCGAGCACCTCGAGCTAGGCGCGCTGCGTTCGGCGCGCCTGCGCACCTGGGAGCAGACGCTGCAGCGGCTGGCCGATGGCTACCAGCGCGCGCTGGTCAAGCTGCAACCGCACGGCGAGGACGCGCGCCTGCCAGCCGGAGCGAGCCCCCGCGCCGCCTGAGGCGTCGCGCAGAGAACCCATGCGCAGCGCACGGCCACGACACCCACGCCAGACGATCGCCGTGGCGGTGCACGGGATCGAGCCGGCGACGTTCGAGCGCTGCGCGGTGATCCGCGACTGGCTCGACGATCACGGCGTGGACCGGGTCACGCTGCTGGTGATCCCCGCGCGCGACCTGCATCCCGTCGGGGAGCGCTCGCCGGAGATGGTCGAGTGGCTGTGCGAGCGCCGGCGCGCGGGCGACTCGATCGCCCAGCACGGATTCCAGCACGTGCGCGCCCGCACCGGCGGCTCGGCGCGAGCGCTGCTCGCGCACGGCCAGCGCGAGCGAGAGTTCATCGGCCTCGACGACGAGGAGACGCGGCGCGCGGTCCACGCCGGCTGGCGCGTGCTGAAGCTCGCGGGCATCGAGCCCGACGGCTTCGTCGCCCCCGCCTACGCGTACACCGCCGCGCTGCGCCAGGCGCTGAGCGTCAGGTTCAGCTGGTGGGCTGGGCTGCTGCGCGTGCACCGCACGCAGCCACAGCTCGAGACGGGACCGCTGTCCCCCGCGTGGAGCCTCGCCGCTGCCGGCCCGCTCACCCGCATGCTCTCGCCGTCGCTCGTGCGCGCCGGCTCGCTGCTGCCGACGAGCACCCTGCGCCTGGACCTGCATCCGGCCGACCTGCGCTATCCGCGCCACATGCTGGCGCTCGAGTGGGTGCTGGCCCGCTCGGGCTCGCGCCGCACCGCCGTCACCTACCGCGAGCTCGCGGGCGTGGAGCCGCTCGTGAGCCGCGCTGGGCGCACCTTGACTCAGCCCTTGCGCGCAGTGAACATCGATGGTTCGAACGACTTGACAGTGGACAGCCCCGCGTAGCCGAGGTGCCCCAGGCCGAACAGGTCCTCGATCGTGCGCAGCAGCGAGAAGTGGTTGAACAATTCCTGGCTGGTCGTCGCGCCCTTCACGTAGGGCGAGAGCAGCAGCGCGCCCACCGCGCCGCCGCCGCGCGGCTCGCCGATCGCCGTCTTGACGGGATCGTTCGGGAACAGCGGCTCGCCACAGCATGAGCTCGAATCGGCGAATTCGCCGCTCGACGGCGCCTCGTCGACGGTGATCATCAGTAGGCCGCTTTCCTTGTAGGCCTTCGACGCCAAGATCTCGGGCACTACCTGCCTCAGCAGCGTGTCGGCCGGCGCGAGGCCAGCCGGGGCGCCGATGGTGCACGGCGTTGGGTTGCCGTCGTCGCAGCGATCGGGTACGACGTAGGAGAAGCTCGGCGTGCGCTTGGCGCTGGCAAGGTCGCCCTTGAGGCGTTCGAGGCCGACGTCGTCGACGGTACAGGCCGGCGAGCCGACGATCGAGTCGAAGTACACGAACGGGTTGCGAAATGTCGCGTAGGGACCCGCGCTCGCGCTCTGCACGGCTGTCGGGTCGGCCTGGCCGAGCGCCGGATGCGAGCACGCGCCCGGCTGCGCGCCTGCTTCGTCAATGCCCTGCACGTACGCACGCGAGGTGAGGTGCTTTGCGCTCAGCTGGCCGGGTAGCGTCTGCGTGGAGGCCGGATACACACAGCCGCTTCCGAGCACCTGTTCGTCGGCGCCGCTGCCCGTGGGTGTGATATCGGTGTAGGTGGGGCAGTTGGCGGCCGTTTCAACGGTAGGTCCCTGGCCGCTCAGCAGCGCGAGCTCGTTGGCGAGCTCCTCATGCGCGACCGCGTCGTAGCGGACCAGCAGCTTGCCCTGGTGCTCGAGCGTCTGCGACAAGTAGGGCGCCGCCGAGGACGGGCCGAACACCGATGCGTAGGGCTCGTCGGAGAGCATGATCACAAACACGTGCTTGATCGGCGGTAGCTTCGCCGCGGGCGTGCCGGCGCCGGGTTTCGATTTTTCCCCGCCTCCTGAGCCCGACGCGCCCGAGCCCGAGCTCGATGGCGCTTTCGTCACCGCGGGGCTCGGTTTGGTGGCGGCCGGTGCCGACGTGGGCGTCGGCGTCGTTTCGGCTGGGGATTCCGGTGCCGCAGTTTCGCCGGCCGCTTCGGAGGACGACGGTCCTGAGGAGGAGGAGGAGGAGGATCTGGGACTCGACGTCGACGCGGAGGGGCCGGCCGCGGGAAGCACGACCCTCATCGGCGAGCGCGCGGAGGCGAGCGTGTCGCCGGCTCCAGAGCGGGCGACGTTGCCCAGCAGGATGCCGAAGCCGAGGAACACGAGCACGAGCAGCGTCGAGATGCGCGGCGTGGGAAGCGCCAGTCCGCCAGAGGCCTCCGCCGCGCTCGCAGCGGGAGCGACTGCGTTAGCAGCGGGCACGGCGGCGACCGCTGCGCTCCGATGGCGCTCCATGAGCGTTGCGCCGCACTGCCAGCAGTAGATCGCGCCACGACTGTGGGGCGCCGCGCAGGTCGGGCAACTGCCGAGCACGCCGTCGTGCTCCGTACGCAGCAGCCGCTCGATCTCCGCTAGCTCGGCGTCGCGTTCCTGCAATGACGCCGCGTGACGAACGAGCACGTCGAGACGAAAGTGATCGCGGATCGCCATCTCGTAGGCGAGCCCTCCGAGGTCCCAGTGCAGTTCGGTCACCTGTTCGGCGAGCGCGTCGCGTCTGCGCTGCAACTCCGAGCGCCCGTCAGTCGAGTCGTGCAGGATGCCCACGCTCAGAATTGGACTTCGTTGGGGACGTTCTTGGATTTTTCCTCGTAGGTCTTGCCCTTGACGCCTTTTAGGCCGGGGGCGACTTTCGCGGGAGTGCCGGGTGTCGAACTCGAGCCGGCGCCTGTGGACGGGCCAGAGCTACCCGTGGCGGAGCCATCGGACACTTCGATCACCTTCGCGCCAGGGAAGCTCTTCTTGAGGCCCACGAGCGCCTTCTCGGCTTCAGGCTTCTTGTGGAACACGCCCGAATAGATCACGTAGCTGCCGGCGCTCAGGCTGCTGAATTCTTCGGACTTCAGTGCGCCGACGGCCTTGGCGCCCTTGGCCATCGCCGCCGTCTTGGCCGCTTCCACGGCGCTGACGCTCGTGCCGGATTCCGGCAGCGTCTGCAGTTGCACCGTGTAACCCCTACTCCCAGACGGCCAGTCACCGGCGAAGGACGCTTCGCCGGTGCCGTTGCTGCCGCCCGCGGTGGACGTCGGCGAGGCGACGCTGATCACCTGTGTGGGGGCCGCGCTCTGCTTGGGAGAGCTGGAGCGTCCGATCAGGACCCCCACGCCCATCGCCAGGAGCAGCACGCCCACGCCGGCGATGAGCGTGAGCGTGTTGTTGTTGCGCTGAGGAACCGCGCCCACACTGGGTGCCCCCGGCGGTCCGGGCGGCGTCATCGGCGCTCCAGGCGTGGGCGGCGCCGCTCCAGGCGTGGGCGGCGCCGCTGCGGGGGCGCCCGTGGCGGGTGGATCCCCTTGCAGCACGCTGCTCATCGGAACGAGCCGCTGCCCGCACTCCAGGCAGTAGCGCTGGTCGGGCGCGAGCGGCGCTCCGCAGCTCGCGCAGCGCGCAGCCGTGTCGGTGTCCGGCGCAGTTGGGCTTGCGATCGATTCCGTGGACAGGGCTAGATCGTCGAGCCACCGGCCGGCCACGGCGTGACGATTTTGTGAAGGTCCGCGTGCCGCGGAGCCGGGCGCTCGGCGCCACGAGTGACCGCATCAAACGCGCGTCAACGGTGTTATCTACCGTGCACACGCACACGTGGCGTTACTGTACGCCCGAAAGCGGGCGTACAGCCATGCATGGAACCGAGGCCACAGGGGAGGGATCCAAAACATGAGGAGCTCTAGGATCAAGCGTGTAGCGATCGTTCAGCTATTGACTCTGGCGTGCGCCGTCCTGGCACTTCCGCTCACCTCCCAGGCGGCCGGCACCAAGCAGACCCAGCCCGCCCTTCCGGGCGTCGCTACGGGCGCCGTCACACACGTGATCGGCACGACGGCGACGCTCAACGGGCTAATCAATCCACACACGCTTGCGACGACCTACCACTTCGCGTACGGACCCACCAACGCCCTGGCCGAGTCGACGCCCACCGTCAGCGTGCCCGCCGGCACGACGGCGGTCAAGGTCGCACAGACGGTGACGGGGTTCCTGCCGGGCTACCACTACCGCCTCGTGGCGAGCAACGAAAAGGGCCTGAAGATGGGACACGAACGCGTCTTCAACCCGAAGATCAAGACGAAGAAGACCGGATTCGTGCTGCCCAAGACCTTCGCGGCGACGCCGCTCGGAGGCACGTTCATCCTCAGCGGGACGCTCATGGGGTCCAAGAACGCCGCACGCGAGATCGTGCTGCAGGCCAGCCCCTATCCCTACCGGACTGCCTATGCCGCTGTCGGCGCGCCGATCTTCACGAGCGCTACGGGAGCGTTCACGTTCCGGGTGGCCAACATGCGCACGAGCACGAAGTTCCGCGTGATCACGGCCGGCCCGGCGCCTGTGACCAGCTTCGTCGTGCCCGCGCAGGTGCAGGTGCGCGTGGTGCTCAAAGTGCGCGCCAGCAGCCACAAGGGCCTGGTGCGCCTGTATGGGACGGTCACGCCGGCCGAGGTGGGAGCACACGTGCTCGTTCAGCTCGAAAAGCCGCCCAAGGCCGAAAAGAACGAAACGAGCGAAAAGCCCGGCAAGCTCGAAAAGCCCGGCAAGGGCGGCTCGGAAAAGAAGGAAAAGGGACCGACCTATGCGACCAAGTTCAAAACCGTCGTCAAGCCCGGCGCCAAGACGATCTCACGCTTCAGCATCGTCGTGAACATCACCACCACCGGCAGCTATCGCGTGTTCGTCGAGCTGCCGATCGGTCCGCTCGTATCAGGGCATAGCGAAAACGTCACGCTCCACGCTCCCGCGAGGAAAGCAAAGAAAAAGAAGAAAGCGTGAAGGCGCGCAGGGCGCGCCGGCTCGCCCGACGCTAGCTCGAGAGCAACCCGCGGGCGACGAGCAGGTCCATCACGCGCTCGACCTCTTCCTCGACGGTTTCCTCGCGACTGCCCAGCACCAGATCGGGTTCGGAGGGCGCCTCGTAGGGCGCTCCCACCCCAGTGAGGTCGGCGAGCTCACCGGAGCGGGCCCGCGCATATAGGCCCTTCGGGTCACGCTGCTCGCACAGCTCGAGCGGCGCGTCGACGAAGATCTCGAGAAAGCCCAGGTCGTCCGCCGCGTGCAGCGCCGCCGCTGCCAGCCGGTCCGCCGCATAGGGGCTCACAAGGCTTACCAGCGCAACCGTCCCGGACTCTGCGAGCAGGCGCGCGACGTGCGCCGTGCGCCGCACGTTCTCGCTGCGGGCGTCCTCGTCGAAGCCCAGGTCGCCGTTGAGGCCGTGACGCAGGTTGTCGCCATCAAGCAGGAACGCAGGCTGGCCGGCCTCTAGCAGGCGCTCCTCGACGGCCGCGGCGACTGTCGACTTGCCCGCGCCGGGCAGCCCGGTGAACCACAGCGTCGCGCCGCCGTGCCCCAGCGACTCCCAGCGTCGCTCACGGGTAAGGCGGGTTCCCTGCCAGCGCACGTTCGGGCTGCGCTCGCTCTTGGGCCCGGCAGTCTCCTCGACCTCGGTGTCGAGGATCACCCCCGCCGCGACCGTGTCGTTGGTCGCCTCGTCGATCACGATCAGGCTGCCGGTCACACGGTTGCGCCTGTAGGAGTCGAACACCAGCGGCGAGCTCAGCTCGATGTGCACGCGCGCGAGGTCGTTGAGCTCGAGCGTGGTCGCGCTCTCGTCGCGGCGCAGTGTCTCGACGTCGATCCGGTAGCGAACGTCGATCTTGCCGACCATCGCTATGCGCGTGGTGTGCTTGACGAGGTAGCGCCGGCGCGGGCTGAGCGGCTCCTCGGACATCCAGCAAAGCTGGCACTCGAAGCGGCTCGAGACCGTCGGCTGGTTCTGCGTGCGCACGATCGTGCTGCCGCGCCCGACGTCGATGTCGTCGCTCAGGCGCAGCGCCACCGACATCGGTGGGAACGCTTCCTCGACCGGGCCCTCGAACGTGTCGATGCCCGCAACCGTCGTGCGCTGGCCGCCCGGCAGCACGACCACGTCGTCGCCCTGGCGGATGATGCCGCCGGCCAGCTGGCCCGCGTAGGCGCGGTAGTCGGCCACCTCGGACCCAACTTGATGCCCGCCCACCCGGATCACCCACTGCACCGGGAAGCGCACGTCGATCAGGTTGCGGTCGGAGGCGATGTGAACGTGCTCGAGGTGGTACAGCAGCGGCGGCCCCTGATACCAGGGCATCACCTCGGAGCGATCGACGACGTTGTCACCGAGCAGCGCCGATATCGGGATGAACGTCACGTCTGGCAGCTCCAGACGGGCCGCGAACGTGTCGAACTCCTCGACGATCGCGTCGAATGCCGCCTCGTCGTAGTCGACCAGGTCCATCTTGTTGACGCACACCACCACGTGCGGGATCCCCAGCAACGAGCTGATGAACGCGTGGCGCTTGGACTGGGCGAGCACGCCCTTGCGCGCGTCGACCAGCACGATCGCGAGGTCGGCGGTCGATGCGCCGGTGACCATGTTGCGCGTGTACTGCTCGTGCCCTGGGGTGTCGGCGATGATGAAGCGACGCTGCGCCGTCGCGAAGTAGCGGTAGGCGACGTCGATCGTGATCCCCTGCTCGCGCTCGGCGCGCAGGCCGTCGGTCAGCAGCGACAGGTCGAGCACCTGCCCCTTGCGCTGGCTGGCCTGCTCCACGTGCGCCAGCTGGTCGGCGAGCACCTGCTTGGAGTCGTACAGCAGCCTGCCGATCAGCGTGCTCTTGCCGTCGTCCACAGACCCCGCGGTCGCGAAGCGCAATAGGTCCGTGGGGCGCTCGGTGAGGCGCTTGAAGACCTCCGTCGCGCTCTCGCCCGCCAGCGTCGCACCCTGCCCAACAGGCGCCGACGGCTCGCCGCTGCCGTTGAGCGCGACACCGTGCGTGGAGTCTGATCCCCCGGGCATCAGAAGTATCCCTGCCGCTTGCGATCCTCCATCGCGGCCTCCGTGACGCGATCGTCCGCGCGCGTCTCGCCACGCTCGGTGATCTGCGTGGCGGCGATCTCGGCGACCACCTCCGCGAGCGTCTGCGCGGATGACTCGACGGCGCCTGTGCAGCTCATGTCGCCAACCGTGCGATAGCGCACACGCGCGGGGAACGGCTCCTCTCCATCCAGCAGCTGCGTGAACGGACTGACCGAGTAGAGCATCCCGTCACGGCTGAACACGTCGCGATCGTGGGCGAAGTAGATCGACGGCACCTCCAACTCCTCCTCGGCTATGTACTGCCACACGTCGAGCTCGGTCCAGTTGGAGATTGGAAACACACGTGCGTGCTCGCCCTTGCTGATGCGTCCATTGTAAAGGCTCCACACCTCCGGACGTTGTTTGCTGGGCTCCCATTGGCCGAACTCATCGCGGAAGGAGAGAATCCGCTCCTTGGCGCGTGCGCGCTCCTCGTCGCGGCGGGCGCCCCCGAACGCCGCGTCGAAGCCGTGCACGGCGATCGCATCCAGCAGCGTGACCGTCTGCAGCGCGTTGCGAGAGGCGCGCGGGCCGTGCTGCTCGACCACCCTGCCGGTGCGGATCGACTCCTCGACGGACGCCACGATCAGCCGCTCGCCGAGCTCCGCCGCGCGGCGGTCGCGGTACTCGATCGCCTCCGGGAAGTTGTGGCCGGTGTCGACGTGCATCAGCGGGAACGGAAACGGCGCCGGGCGAAACGCCTTCTCCGCCAGGCGCAGCAGCACGATCGAGTCCTTACCACCGCTGAACAGCAGCACTGGTCGCTCGAAAACCGCTGCCACCTCGCGCATCACGTGGACGGCCTCGGCCTCCAGCGTCCGCAGGTGCGAAAGGTGGTAGTTGGGACGGTAGGTGGCTGGCATCCTTGCGGTGGGCTCGTCGTTGCCTGCGCCTGCCCCTGTTGGTCCCCCCGTAGGCATCCCGGAACACAGGGTTGCGCCTCCTGGCTTGCTTGTTGTGAACATTAGGGCGCGCATCTCGACTTTGCAAGTGTGCGCAGCCCGCTTGCGCACCTGACCGCTCAAGGATCCGCAAAGCACTGCCGATGCAAGCCACGTGGACACCGATCATCGGGTCACCCCTCTCCGCGTGATGTCAGCCCGCACGCGGCACCTCGATCGCGGCTTGCGCTACACCGCGTGTCTGCTCCTCGCCGCGACGCTGAGCGTCGGCCAGGGCCTGCTGTCGCCCGCATCCGCACCGGCGATGCGGCGCCCCGCGCTGCAGCCGCCCACCGGCGAAGAGCCCGGCGTGACTGCGCCCGGCGAACCCAGCCGCGAGTCCGCTCGCGAAGAACGCCGCGCCATGCGTCACGGCCGCTGTCATGTGGAAATGAGCCTCACCCCCAGCCGTCTCACCGCAGGCGAATCGGCCACCGTCGCCGGATCTGTCACGTGCGCCGACTCCACCGAAGCCTCCGAACAGACCGTCACCGTCTATCAGCGCACGACCGCTACGCAAGGCTTCATCGTCGCGGGCACGACGAGCACCGAAGCGAGCGGCGCGTTCCGACTCACGACTGAAGCCGTGGATGCCAACAGCGTCTTCTATGCGAGCGCGCAGGACGCTCGCAGCAAACGCGCGACTGTGAGGGTCACCCCGCTGGTCACGATCAGCGGTCCTCCCGAGGAAACGCAACTGGCTGCCGCGAGCCGCTCAGACACAAGTGCGCGCGCCGCCGACACGCTCACGTTCACCGGGATCGTCAGCCCGGAGGACGCCGGCGCGACGGTCGTGCTCCAGCGCGAGAGCGCAACCGTCAGCGAAAACTGGCGCCGCATCGGCCTCGGCCACGTCGGCGCCGACGGCGCCTACTCGATCAGCCACACGTTCGCAAGGGCCGGCAGCGCCACCGTGCGTGTGGTCGTACGCGGCAACGGGCTGCCCGCGGTCGCGTCAGAGCCGCTCACGTACGAGGTCGCGCCGCGACAGAGCCGACGCCTGACGGTTGATGCCGTCAAGCCGCTGCTCACCGCCCAGGTGTCCGCCACCAGCATCCAGGCCGGCCAGCGGCTGACGTTCTCTGGGACCGTCACACCCGCTCATGCAGGTCAGCCCGTATACCTCGAGCGCCAGAACGTCTCAGGCATCGGCTTCCACGTCGTGGACGTCACCACGCTCACCGCCAGTGGGAGCTATTCGCTCGAACACGCCGTCTCGGGGGCCGGCGCGCAGGTCTTTCGCATAAAAGTCCCCGGCGACCACGAACGCCAGTCGGTCGCCAGCGAACTGCTCAAGATCCAGGTCACCCCTGCGGCGGCCGACCCGCTTGAACCTGAAGCGCCCGCTGGGTCCGCGCTTACCAGCAAATCGTAGAGCCGCGCTCAGCGCGACGCCCATAGCTCATCGACGCGACCCAGGATCTCGAGGAACCGGGCGCGCTCGGCAGCCAGCGTGCGCCCCATGCTCTCCCGGCGAGCTCGCGCGAGCATCGCAGCCAGCTCGTGCTCGGACGCGGTCAGGGCGCTCAGCGCCGACTCGACGATCGCCTGCTCGCTGCGAACCGGCACCAGGCAGGTGTCGCCGTCGCGACAGAACGAGCGGTTGCCGACACAGTCGGGGCAGACCACGAGCGTGTCGAGCGCCATGCTCTCCAGTGCCGGCAGGTAAGCGCCCTCCAGTGCGCGCGGCAGGTGCACCGTGACCCGCGCACGGGCCATCGCATCGAGCAGCTCGCCTCTGGGGATGGGGCGATCGACGAGCAGCACCCGATAGCCGGCCGCCTCCAGGCGGCGGGCTACAGCCCGCCCCAGCGGTAGATCCTTGACGGCCAGCACGACGCAGTCGACGTCGCGTTCGTCGCGAGGGCGCAGCGGCGGCAGGCGTTCGAGATCGACGCCGATCGGAACGGTGAAGATCGGCCCCTCGACCGAGCCGAGGCTTTCCAGCGCCTGCTGAATCTCGGCACTTACGCAGATTCGGATGGCGGGATGGGCGAGAAACTCGCGCAGCGGGTTCGTCTCATCCACGTGCCGCAGCGCCTGCACGAGGTTGACGATCGGTACCGGCGACGCGACCCGCTGCTCCGGCTCGAGCGACTGCCAGTCCATGCCGGCCAGGAACAGCACGTCGGGCGAGACGCTTTCGCGCGACCCGATCACCGTCTCACGCAGCGCCGACCACGGATTGCTCGCGTCCCACACCGAATTGGATGAGAAGCGGATCAACGCGTGATGCTGCGGCGAGCTTCGCGCGTGCTCGAAATAGTGAAAGACCTTGAGGTGACCGCCCTGGAATCGCTGGTAGTTGCGGTGGAAGAGGACGGTCTTCATCGGCGAGCGGCGACGTCGCCATAGCCCCACAGCGCGAGCAGATCGCGATCCAGATATTCGCCCAGCGCAGCGACCTCTGGCTCGAAGCGACGACGCAGCTCGATCATCAGACTTTCATCAGCCTGCGGCACATCGCCGAACACAGCCCGCCGGCGGATGACTCCAAACGCGTTGCGCCGCAGCTGGAGCGGCGTCAGCGCCTTCGCTGTGACCTTGGCCGCTCGCGAAATCGGCGAACGGCCGAGGGTCACCGAGCGCAGCAGGTCGTCCAGCTGCTGGGAACGCATCGTACGGTTCGTCTGTTTGACGCGCACCTCGTCGATCGGGTACTCGTCGTCAACTTCCAGAAATCGCAATACAGTCCGCAGCGTAGCCTGGTTGTCGCGCTGAAAATCATCATAGATCAGCACCAGTATCTGCTCCTGCGGGAACAGCCCGCGGTAGCGGCGCAATTGCTCGACGTAGTGGACGTGCTCTGAGTACTGCAGCAGCTGCGGGAGATGCGACCGACGCGGGATGCCTCTACCCTCACGCCGGGCGGACTCCAGCGAGAGCGCCGTGCGCAGATCCTTCTCTGTCTCGACATGGCTGCGCAGCAGCTGCAGATGGAGCGACCACAGAAAGCTCGCGGGCTCTCGCAGGATCGCGATGATGCGCGCTGCTGGCTGCACGTCCGCGATCTGCCCCGCGGCCGTGCGAGAGCACAGGTACCACGGTGATGCCTCTCCGGCAAGCTGATTGGGTGTCGCCGCGTTGAACAGCGACAGGTACTGCTCGAGCGTCTCCGGAAGCGCGTGCCCGCGGGCGGACTGGAAACGGGCTCGCAGATCGGTCGCGAAGAATTTCGGCTCCTTGATATCAGACATATAGATCTGCGGATGTTTCCGCAGCATCTCGTAGAGGGCGGTGGTGCCGCTCTTGGGGTGCCCGACGATGAAGAAATCTGGGACTCGCCGCTGCGTCGCGGTGGAGCTCACTGACTGAGGAGATTCGCTCATAGGCCGAGTGTAATGCCGAGCTGGGAGCGCACCGCACACCGAGGTCAGAACACGCCGCACATATACTGCCCGCGATTCCTCGATGAGCCACAGCCGTCTACGCAGCCTTCAAGGACTTCCTCGCGAGCTGTATCGACGCTCCCGGGTAGCCAGTCGAGCTCGCGCAGAGAGTCGCCTGGAGCCACGACTGAGGTTCGAGCACGATGCACCGCAGCTGTTGCTCTCGCCCCACTGGGACGACGCCGTGCTGAGCTGCTGGAACTTGCTGGAACGCAAAGGTGAGCTCAACGTCGTGAATCTGTTCGCAGGCATACCGTCGCCGGGACGGGCCGGCACCTGGGAGGCGGTCTGCGGTGCACGCGACTCCTCCGAGCGCGCCCGTACCCGGATCGCAGAGGACGCGCGGGCCCTTGCGCGCGCCGGTCGCGAGCCGCTCGGTCTCGCGCTGCTGGATGCCAAGTACCGCGGGAGACGCGCAGACGTCGACCTGAACGCGCTCGATCGCGCACTGAGCGAAGCCGTGCCGAGCGCCTCGCGCGTATACGTGCCGGCCGGCATCGGCGCCCACCCCGATCACGTGAGCGCACGCGACTACGGTCGGTTGCTGCTGCGGTCCGGAATGCCGGTCACGTTGTACGCGGAGCTCCCTTACTGCATCTTCCACGGCTGGCCTTCCTGGGTCGACGGCAGTCCGCCCGTGCCCACGCGCAACGTCGATGCGTACTGGCAGTCGTTCCTGGCAGGCGTTCCTGAGATGCCCGCACTACGCTCAGCCGACGTGCAGCGCCTGCACGGCTCAGCGTCTGTCGCGAAGCTCGAGGCTATTCAGTGCTACGAGACGAGCCTGAACTACAGCGTCAAGCGCCTCCTGGCCGACCCCGCGCTCCATGGGTTTGAGGTTCACTGGCGGCTCACCGGTCCCGCCGCAGACTCAAGCCCTGCTGCGTAGAGACCTTGAGGGATGTTCGCGCGGCGGAACTGCGCGCGGCAACGGCTCCTTCCACAGTTGAGAGAGCTCAGCGGCGATCAGTCGGGCATATGGCTCATCGGCGAGATGATGGTTCCTACGAGTCTCCCGAACAAAGCGAGGATCGATCTCCCCCGTGGATGGATCGAGGTGACCGGTGGTCACGTCCACGAAGGTGGCGCCAATTGATTCACAGCGCTCGCGTAGCCCGTTGTTGAAGCGCAATGTCAAGCCCGTGCGCTCAGACTTGGTCGCTGTCACTTCGGTCCGCAGGCTCGCGACGCTTCCTCCCCACTCGGACTGCATGTCGCCGATCGTCGGCAATGGAGCGCTCAGAATGATCACGCGTTCGAAGCCCATTCCGATCACATTCTCGATGAATGTCGCGTAGGAGTCGAGCGTGTATGCCAACTGCCCGTCGATGCTCAGGCCACGTCGTGCAGCACGATGCCAGATCACGAATCCGCAGTCGACCTCTCCGAGCTGCAGGATGATCGGCTGCCAGCGCTTTGCACGTTGTAGCCGCGATGTGAACGTCGCCAGCGACTGCGTCTTACTGCTGGGATTGAGCACGCCCGAGGCGGTCGCGCCTTTCAGCGGGCGGACGCTGAACCACACGCCCGGTATGCGAACGTAGCGCATGACCTTTACATGGCTATCGCCAAGACAGACCACATGGTCACGTTTCAGGAAAAGCGCGAGAAATCTCTGATTGAACGCCCACGCCGAGAGGGCACGCCTTGCACCCTTACGGTTGACGGATAGTCGTGGCATCCTGCAACCCTGGCGCCTCTCAACCGCAAACGCTCTTGACACGCTTGAGAGCGGCATCGCACATAGGCTGGACGATACAGCATGGCTCGCGAGCCCTTCACGACCCTGGTAGACGCACCTCGCAATCGTTAGACTCTGCGACTGTGCGGCACCGGAGAACAGCTGGCGAGGCGGCGAGACGGTGAGGGCACGACGCCGAGTCAAGGGCGCGGCTGCGACGGCGCAGCCATCGATGAGGTCCAGGCTGGATCTGCTGATTGGCGACAAACGCAGCCTGCTCGTCGCGCTGTCGGGCTGCTCTATCATCGCCGGCTTCACTGAAGCGTTCTCGATCGCGATCATCGCTCAGGTCGCCGCCTCGCTGGTGAGCAGCAAGTCCAATACCGTAAAAAGCGGACTGTTCCATTTGCATGCGTCGATTCCAACGCTCTTGTGGATCGGGTTCGCGCTGACGATGGTACGGATAGCCATGCAGTGGCCGATCTCGATCCTGCCCGCACGGATCAGCGCGGAGGTGGCCAGAGGACTACGCACAAGGATCTTCCGAGCCTTCGCGCACGCCTCCTGGGACACCCAATCGCGCGACCGCGAGGGGACGCTGCAGGAGCTCATGAGCAGTCAGACAGCACAAGCGACCGGAGGCGCCCTGCAGGCGACCGGCATCGTGAACCTGACGATCACCTTCCTGATCCTCATGGGCACCGCCGTGGCGCTGAATCCTGCGGCGGCCGGGCTTGTGCTTGTGATCGCGGTGGGCATGTTCGCGGTCCTGCGTCCGATACGCCGGCGCGGCGGCCGGCGCGCGCGAGAACTCTCCAAGGCGCAGCTCGCTTTCGCCGGAGGCATCGCCGAGGCCAACCGGCTCGCAGAAGAGACGCAGGTCTTCGGCGTTGAGGAGGCTCAGGTCCAGCGCGTGTCCGGTCTCATCACGCGATGCAGAAATCTCTACTACAAGACCCAGGTGATCCTGAAACTCGTCCCGAACCTGTACCAGTCCCTGATCTACCTCCTGCTGATCGTGGCTCTCGCGGCTCTGTACATTGTCGGCGCGGGCCACGCCGCCTCGCTCGGAGCGGTCGTACTGCTGGATATGCGCGCCGCGCAAAATGGCCAGGCGATCCAGTCCGCCTATCAGGGCCTGCAGCTGTCGCTGCCGTTCATCGACCGCCTGCACGGCTCGGTGGAACGCTACGAGGCGAGCCGTCCGATCCACGGTGAAGAGGAGCTGTCCGGGGTGCACTCACTTGCCTTCGAGAACGTCTCCTTCGAGTACAACCCTGGGCGCCCGGTGCTCACAGACGTGAGCTTTCACGTCGATGAGGGTGAGGCCATCGGAGTCGTCGGCCCGTCCGGCGCAGGTAAGTCGACGTTGATCCAGCTGCTGCTGCAGCTGCGGGTGCCCCTCGAGGGTCGCTACCTCGTCAACGATGTTCCGGTACAGCAGTTCACGCGAGAGGATTGGCACAGGCTGGTCGCGTATGTGCCACAGGAACCGCGCCTGTTGCACGCATCGGTAGCAGACAACATCCGCTTCTTTCGCGAGCTCAGCGACGAGGACATCGAGCGGGCGGCGCGCCTCGCGCGCATCCATGACGACATCGCCGGGTGGGCTAACGGCTACGACACGATCGTGGGTCCGCGGGCGGACGCCGTGTCTGGCGGCCAGCAGCAGCGGATCTGCCTCGCGCGCGCGCTCGCCGCGCGGCCGCGGGTGCTCGTGCTCGATGAGCCGACCAGCGCGCTCGACCCGAACTCGGAGACGCTCATCGGCGAGTCGCTGATCGGGCTCAAGAACGAGATGACGCTGTTCATCATCGCGCACCGCATGTCAACGCTCGACATGTGCGATCGGGTGATGGTGATCCTCGATGGACAACTGGTGGCGTTCGACACCAAAGCTGAGCTCAAGGAGCACAACCAGTACTACCGAAATGCCTCGTTGATCGCCGCGAGCAGTGCGCCCGGAGAGGCGCTGTCGTAACCCACCACGCGGGGCGGCGATCGCGACCAGCGAGCTACTCGCGTGCTCGGACTCACGGCCGTGCCGCACGCGCACGGACGATCGCACGTTCGTACACGTCGAGCATCCTCGCCGCGTGGTGCTCGGCTGTGAACGCCTCCTGCACCCGCCGGCGTCCCGCTAGGCCCATCTCGCGAGCGCGGTCCGGGCTCTCGGCGATGCGCCCGATCGCCTGCGCCCACGCCGTGGGCTCGTGCGGTGAGACCAGATAGCCCTCGCGACCGTGCTCGATGATCTCCGGCGGCCCACCGACGTCGGTCGAGATCACAGGCACCGCCAGCGCCATAGCCTCGATCAGCGCGCGCCCGAACGGCTCCTCGAGCGATGGCAGCAGCAGAATGTCCAACGCGCGAACCAGTTCGGGGACGTCCTCGCGCTCCCCCAGCCACGAAACCCGGTCCTCGAGCCCCGCCTGCGCGACGCGCGCTCGCAGGTCGGCTACGTACGCCTCGTTGTCGAAGCGCGTCGCGCGCGCGACGAACTTCGCCGAGCCGATCAGCAGCAGATGCGCGTCGATCCCCTGATCGCGCAGCAGCCTCAGCGCCTCGATCGCGGTGCCCTGTCCCTTCCACGGGCTCAGCTGGGCGACGACCCCCAATAGCAGCCGCCGCCTGCCGGCCGCGCCCAGGCGCGCGCGAGCGGCCGCGCGGTCGATGCGCGCGGGATCCCACAGCGTGAGATCCACGGGGTTGTGCACGACCTCCACATGCGCGCGCGCCGCCGCCGTCTCGACCGAGCGAGCCGTGTAGGCGGAGTTGGCCACGACCGTCGTCGCGGTGGCCGCGATCAGACGCAGTGATGCTGTCGTGAGCGGGCCCGGCGGCAGGCAGTCGCGGACGTGGACGACCGTCGCTCGCGTCGACATGCGCCCCAGGCTCAGGACGATCCCCGCGCGGATCGAGTTCGCGTGCACGAGATCGACATCGTGGCGACGTGCGATGCGGCGCACCTGTAGCGCGGCGAGGCTCATCTCCGCCACGGCGCGTGGCGTGTGCACGGGGTGCAGCCTGAGGCTGCCCGCGGTGCCGAGGATCGGACTCACGGGGATGCCCACCCGCTCGATCTCCCCGACGAGCCGCCCGGAGGGCACGGCCGCTCGGCGCTCCACGGTGTCGGGCAGCGCGGCGAGCAGGCTCAGCAGCGAGCGCTCGGCGCCGCTGACCTCGGCGGTGTGGTTCACGAACAGGACCTTCACGCGAGGCGCGCGCCGAGCTCGATCTGCTCCAACAACACCGCTTCCACCCGTGAGGCGATTAGCGGCCACGTGAAGCCCTTGGCCCGTTCGGCCCCCCTCGCACCCATCCGCTGCGCGAGATCGCGATCGAGCAGCAGTGTGCTGATCGCAGCGGCGACTGCATGCGGATCCGTCGGGTCGACCAGCAGCCCAGTCTCGCCGTCCGCTACGGCGTCGAGCGCGCCGGCGACGTTGCCGGCGACGACCGGCTTTCCGTAGGCCGCCGCCTCGAGATAGACGATGCCGAAGCCCTCTCCTGCGAGCGTGCCTCCGGGCAGACGGCTCGGCATCGCGAAAACGTCCGCGCGTCGCAGCCACTCGTCGCGCTGCGCGTCGGACACCGAGCCGAGGAAGCGCACCGACTCGGCAACATCGAGCGTGCGGGCGAGCTCTTCGAGATCCGCCCGCAGCGGCCCATCGCCGATCACAATCCACTGCACTGTCGGCACCTGCGCGCGTACCTTCACAAGCGCCTGCATGAGCACATCGTGGCCCTTGTAGCTGTCGTTCATGCGCGCGATCGTCACGATCGTCGGCCGCTCCGCCGGCAGCGGCGCAGGGTCCTCAGGCAGCTCCACCCCCGGAGGGATCATCCGCATGTCCTTGACCGAGGCGCCCGTCGCCCTGATCAGCGTGGCGGTGTAGGAGCTGAGCGCAATCACCACATCGGCGCGCTGCGCGGCGAATGCCGCCAGCCTCGGTTTGTCGCCGATCTCGTTGGCATGCAGGTATTGGACGGTGCGGGTGCCGAGCGTTCGCCGGATCGCGGTCGCGGCCGGGGCGGCCACGATGTGAGCGATCAAGACCGCGTCCGGACGGAATCTCAGCGCCTCGACGTACGCTGCCGCGTTCAGCGCGACGACACGCCCCCGGCCAAACTGGGCCGCAGGCCTGACACGGCGCACCGCGAGCTCGCCGGATGCGTCGAAGCTGCGATCGCCGGGTCCGCCGAGCGCGACCACGCGCGTGTCGAAGCCGTCGATGCCGGTGGCCAATCCGTGGCTGAGCGCCTGGATTCCCCCGCGCGCGGGCGGGAAATCGGGCGTTAGGAGCAGCAGGCGGGGCCGCCGGCCACCGGAACGCAATGAAGCAGCGACGACGGCCACTAACCCGCTCGATCGACGGGCGTCGCCATCCAGTTGACGACGTTCGACGCCTCGACGAACGCGGCGCGCGTGAACGGTCCTTCGCCGGTCACCGAGAAGATCGTGTAGCCCAGCTCGCTCAGCACGTCCCACACCGCCTCCGGCGCGACGTCGTACAGCGCCGCGGCAGCGGCGACGTGCTCGAAGATCACCAGCGGCCTTGCCCGCGCGAGCACCGAGCGACCGCCTTCGAGCACGGCGAGCTCGGCGCCCTCGACGTCGATCTTGATCACGCTCGGCGTCAGTCCCTCGAGCTCCGTGTCGAGCGTCGAGACGTTCACCGTGATGTATTGCGGCGCACCACGGTCGTCGCTCACCTCGGGGCTTCGGCGCAGCCCGCTCCAACCGTCGAGCCGCGTGAAATGACAGAACTGCGTCACCTCGGCTCGCGCTCCGACGGCCATCTGACGGCAGTCGACCGTCGGAAACTCCTCGCTCAGCTCCTGTGCGAGCGCCGGGATCGGCTCGAACGCGATGTGCCGGGCCTGCGGTGCGATCCGCAGCGCCTCACGCAGGACCTGGCCACGGTTGGCGCCCACGTCGATGTACGTCGCGTGCTCGTCGAGGCTGCACGCGAGCACCGCGCTCGTGCAGATCGCCTCGCGCTGCGCCTGCAGCACCCCCCCGTCTACCGCAGCGAGCAACTCCGGGCGTCCGAGCCGGCGCGACGCAGCCCCGATCGCCCT
Organism: Solirubrobacteraceae bacterium; assembly: GCA_035939335.1. GTDB lineage: Bacteria > Actinomycetota > Thermoleophilia > Solirubrobacterales > Solirubrobacteraceae > Palsa-744. The sequence goes on from DASZFY010000046.1 coordinate 35,570, forward strand.
CTTTGCAAACCGCGCCGCGGAGCTCACGAGACCGGTGCACGCCCGGCCGCCGGCTGCATGCGCGACAGGACAGGCGCCCACGGTCTCTGCAGCAGCGTGGTGATACGCGAGCCGCGGACAGGAGTCGCCGGCTTGGCCCTGACCGACACCTCATCAGACCAAAGCAGCGGATTACCCTGAATCGGGAAGCCCGTCTTCAGCGAGGTGAAGTCCGGCAGCGGCGAGCTGGACTCGACATGATCGAGGATCTCACGCACCACACCATGCGGATCGGCGACGAAGTCCTCGTGGCGCACGAACAGCCGTCGATCGCGCCGGTGACGGAGAAAGACCGATACGGCGATGATGTGGGTGAGCCACAGATCGGCGTTCTTGGTGATGACGCGCAGCATGCGCTCGGCAGATGCGTGGCGGTTGATCGGCTTGAGGTAGGACTCGATCACACCGTGCGGATTGCGCACCAGGAACACGAGGTACAGGTCGATACCGCTGACGTGCTGCAACTCGAGCGCGCGCAGCGGGAAGTGTGAAGTATCGACGACGTGGGTGGCGTTCGCCACGCCTGCCACCGCGCGATAGAGATCCTCCGACACGCGCCCGTAGCGCTCGCGCAGCCGCCGTCTAGCCGACCACGTGCGCGGCCTGAGCACGGAAGCCGAGCGCTCGAGCGTCTCGCGTACCTCGGGGCCGAACAGGTCGTCGGCTCCCTTGACATGTTCTGCGACGCTGCGCCAGAAGCGCGTCCGCTCCAGTCCACCGAACTTCGGCACCCCGGAGCGCAGCAGCCACTCCTCCAGCTCGCCGGCGTAGAAGAACTTCTCACAATTGCCAAGCGTGACTCCGAGAATGGTGCTTCCGCTGTGCCCCGCGCCCATGACGTACACCACCTTCGGCTTGTCATGTCGTTCCGGAAAAGGCAGCTCGGACGCCGTGGACTGCGCTGTAGATGAGCCTGCCATGGCCGCTGGAGCTTAGCGGAACAACCCTCGGTGGGGAAGTCGAGCCCTGAGCGCGTTCACAACGCCGGAGCGAAGACGCGTCCAGTCCATCAGCGACGCAACGAGCAGCTGCCAACTCCCCAGTGCCCGTCGTCCATTAACCATATTCGTGCCGCCCACGCGGTAGTAGTACATGCCCCAAACCTTCCTGCGACGCCTGAGCCGCTTCCACCGGGACGCGGCTGCGAGCTGTGCAGCGAACTCGTCTCGCCCGATCGGAGGCTCGCCGGCTGCGCGCCTGCGCTGATTCTCGGTCAGGCGCAATACCCCCTGACGCTGGTCCCAGAAACGGGCGAGCTGCACCGATCCCGCGCGCTTACGGTAATACACCAGCGGCTCGGCCAGATTGATCACCACGCCGAGCTCAGCCATTCGGCAGAAGAAGTCGTAGTCGTCCGCCGCCCCGTACTCGGTCGTGTAACCACCAACCGCTTGGAAGTCCGCGCGCGAGAACAGGACCGAGGAGTGAATCACGAAGAACAGCCGTCCGTTACGTCTCACGGCTTCGTAGTCGTGCTCGCTGGTCGGGCCCATGATCGCGGGTGAGATGACCGCCTTGGCGTCGTTCATGTTGTAGCCGTGCGTGCCGAGCAGCGCGACTCGCTGACGCCCATTCCAGTCATGGTGGAACGCGATCTGTCGCTCGAGCTTGGCGGGCGCCCACACGTCGTCGGAGTCGCACGTCGCGATCCAGTCGCCGCGCGTGACCGCGATGCCCTGGTTGCGCGCCGCCACCACGCCCGAGCGCGAGGCCAGACGCACGTAGCGAACCTCCACCCCGCCCGCGCGCTCGGCCGCGAACTGGCTGACGAACTCCTCGGTGCCGTCGTCGGAGCCGTCGTCCGCCACCACGATCTCGGCGGGCGGTAGCGTCTGGTTGACGATCGACTCGAGCGCATCGCCGATGCGTCCCACGTCGTTGAAGCTCGGGACGACCACGGAGATCGACTGTGGGTCCGGCAGGGCGCTCATCGGCGCCGTGCCGTGCCGAAGATCCGCGCACGTGCGCTGGACTGCTCAGTCGACGTCGTCATAGCCCCAGAAACCCACGAGATCGCGGTCCAGGTACTCGCTCAGCGCCTGCACCTCGGGCTTGAAGCGGCGTCGCAGCTCGACCATCAGGGCCTCGTCCGGCGGCTGCGGGCGACCGTATAGAAATCGATCGCGTATCGCCACGGCTGACTCTCGGCTCAGCCGGCGCGGCGCGAGCTTCCTGGCCAGCGTCTGCACGGCGCGCGGCAGCGGTCCGTCGCCGGCGGCCAGCGCGTGCACCACCGCGTTCACTCGAGGCGAGCGGACGCTAACCGTGGGGTTGGCGTCGGTCACGACGACCGGAGCGGTGTCATCGACGCCCAGGAAGCGCTGCACCGTGCGCACGGTCGCCTCGTTGTCGCGGCGAAAGTCCTCGTATATGAGCACCAACACCTGCTCACGTGCAAACAGCGCGTGGTAGCGGCGCAGCTGCTCGACGTAGCGAACGTGCTCTGAGTAGAGCGTCGCCTGCGGCCAGTACTGGTTGGGCGGCACGCTCCTGCCTTCACGTCGCGCCTGCTCGAGCGAGATCGCCTTGCGCAGGTCCTTCTCCGGCTCGAGGTGGACCTGCACGAACTGCATGTGCAGCGAGCGCAGATAGCTCGCAGGCTCCCTGAGCACGGCGACGATGCGCGCGCCGGGCTGCACCTGCGCGATCCGGCCGGCGGCGGTGCGCGACCACAGGTACAGACACGAAGCCTCTCCGATCAACTGATCCGGCGCAGCCGCATCGAACAGCGACACGTACTCCTCGAACGTCTTCGGTGTCCTACCCGTGCCGGGCGCGCGCGGCGGCGTCGGCGGTTGCAGCTCCTCGGCGAAGAACCACGGCTCCTTGACGGGCATGTGCAGCTGCGGATGGCGCCTCAACATGCGGTAGAGCGCTGTCGTGCCGCTCTTGGCATGCCCCACGATGAAGAAGTCCGGAACCCTTTGCCCCGTCAGCGGCACGCGCGCAGCACCGCCTCGCTCCGCCGGCACTGTCATGGGCTCAACGATACCCTGCCTGGCCGCCGAGGATCTCGTCGAGAAGCCCTGTCAGCGCCTGCGCCGTCCGTCCCACGCCCATCCGCTCCTCGGCGAACGCGCGGCCGCTCGCGCCAAGCGTCTCGCGCATGTGCCGATCGGCCAGCAGCTCGGCGACGGCGTCCGCCACCGCCTCGGAGCGCGGCGCGACCACACGAATGGCCTGCGAGTCGATCAGCTCATCCCAGCCGCGGGGACCGGCGATCGCGACGACGGGACTGCCCGACGCGATCGAGGCAGCGAGCGTTCCCTTCCGCGACGACGGGCCCGGCGCGAACGCCGACAGCAGCACATCGCACGCGGCGAGCGCGTCTGACAGCTCCTGCGCCGGCAGCGTTCCCGAGAACGTCAGCAGGTGCTCGATCCCGCGGCTAGCGGCCGCCTCGAGCCAGACCTGGCCCACGCTCGAGGAGCGACCGCCGCCACCACCTCCCAGGAGAGCCAGCTCCAGCTCGACGCCACGCTTCACCAGCGCGCCGAGCGCATCGAGCACCAGCGCCTGCTCGGCCCCCTCGGAGGAGTAGCCGAACATGCCGAGCACGGGACGCGCGCGCTGCGCTTGCGGGCAGGGCGTCGGCGCGGGCAGGTTGGAGTACACGGGTGCGAACATCACATGGCGCCGCGCCAGCCACGGCCGTGAGCTGAGCCACTGCTCTCGAAAATCGGTCGTGACGATCGCCGCGGCGCACGTGCGCATCACATCGATCAGCGCCAGGCGCTGTGTCAACGCCCACACCTCGCCGTGCCAGCCTCCATACCGCCACGGGTAGGCGAACTCATGCAGCACGACCACCACAGGTATGCGCGATCTGCGCAGCATCGACAGCACGGGCGGAGCGAAGATCGGCACCCCGCGGTACGAATAGGAGAACACCGAGTAGTGCAACACGACGGCGTCGGGCCGCCTGTCAGCAAGCTCCGTGGAGAGCTCCTCGATCCATACCCTGAACTCGGCGCGAGTGCCCGACATCGAACCGCCGCTGCGCCATAGCCAATGCATCGAATGTGACGCATCCTCACCGCCCAGCGCCTCGGCGAGCGCCGCCGCGTGGTCGTGCATCCCGCAGACACGGTTCACGGACACCCCCAGCACGGCGACGTCGCGCTCACTCACCGACGTCTTGTACCTCGTCATAGCCCCACAGCTTCACCAGATCGCGCCCCAGGTACTCACTCAGCGCGACGACCTCCGGCTTGAAGCGCTGGCGCAGCTCGTCCATGAAGCGCTCGTCGGGCGGCGACGGGGCGCCGTACAGGAGGCGGCTGCGCGCCGGATAGAAGACGCGCGCGCGCAGCTTCCACGGGGTGAGCGTCTTGACCGCTGCCTTCACCGCTCCCGATACCGGCCCCTGACCTCTGCGCACCGTGGCTACGAGGTTGTGAAGCCGCGCCGAGCGCACGCCGATTGTCGGGTTGACGTCCAGCGCCTCGATCGGATAGGTGTCGTCGACGCCGAGGAAGCGCTGGACCTTGCGCACGGTCGCCTCGTTGTCGTCGCGGAAATCGTCATAGATGATCACCAGTACCCGCTCCGGTCCGAATCGGTCGTGGTAGCGACGCAGCTGCTCGACGTAGCGGACACGGTCGGAGTAGATCAGCGCCCCGGGCCAGTAGGACTCCTTCGGAATGTGGCGGTCTTCGCGACGGGCGTCGTCGAGCGCGACGGCCTTGCGGAAGTTGCCCTCAACCTCGTGGTGGTTCTGCAACAGCTGCAGGTGCAGGGAGCGAAGGAAGCTCGCGGGCTCGCGCAGGATCGCGATTATGCGCGCATCCGGCTGAACATCGGCGATGCGCTGCGCGGCGGTGCGAGACCACAGGTAGGAGGTCGAAGCCTCGCCGATGCGCTGATCTGGAGTCGCTGAGGCGAACAACTCGAGGTATTCCTCGAGCGTCATCGGCGTTCTGCCGGTGAACGCGATCGAGCGCTTGGAGGACGTCTGTGGCTGTGGATTCTCGCGCGAGAAGAACCACGGCTCCTTGCCCGCGCCGCCGTCGTACTCGGGCAGGTAGATCTGCGGGTGTCGTCTGAGCATCTCGTACAGCGCAGTCGTTCCGCACTTCGCGTGTCCGACGATGAAGAACTCTGGGATCCGCCTCTGCGACGCGCGCACGGGCGTCTGTGTCTCAGGCGAGCTTGTCATAGCCCCAGAGCGCGACGAGGTCGCGATCGAGATAATCGCTCAAGGCCACCACCTCAGGCTTGAAGCGCCGGCGCAGCTCCTGCATGAGACTCTCCTCGGGCGCACGCGGCTCTCCGAAGAGCACCCGGCTCTGGGTCGCGAGCAGTGCCCCCCGCCGCAGCCGTCGGGGCGCGACCGCCTTGACGGCCGTCTTCACCTTCAGTGAGAGCGGCCCCCGACCGACCGAAACCGCGTGCACCAGCTGATGCAACCGCTGCGAGCGCACGCGCGCGGTCGGGTTGGCCTCCATCACCGGCACCGAGGACAGCTCGTCCACTTCCAGGAAGCGTGCGACGGCGCGCACCGTCCCCTCGTTGTCACGACGAAAGTCGTCGTAGATCAGCACCAGCATCTGCTCTGCTGAGAAAGCGTCGCGGTAGCGCCGCAGCTGCTCTACATACCGCACATGATCGGAATACAGCAGGGCCTGCGGCCAATAGGTGTAGCGCGGGATGCGCTCACCCCTGCGCCGCGGCCCCTCTAGCGCGAGCGCCTTGCGAAAATCCGCCTCGGTCTCGATGTAGCTCTTGACGAACTGCAGGTGCAGCGAGTGCAGGAAGCTCGCCGGCTCGCGCAGGATCGCGATGATGCGCGCGTCCGGCTGCACCTGCGCGATCGCGCCCGCGGCGCTCCGCGACCAGAGGTACAGTGGCGATGCCTCGCCGGCGCGCTGGTCCTCGGCGGCGTCGTCGAACAGCGCGAGGTACTCGTCGAGCGTCTTGGGTGTGCCTTCCGGTCGCGGCGGCGTGCGCTCGTGCAGCTCTGAAGCGAAGAACCACGGCTCCTTGCCCACCGGCATGTAGATCTGAGGATGGCGCCTGAGCATCTCGTAGAGCGCGGTGGTGCCGCTCTTGGCATGGCCGACGATGAAGAAGTCGGGCACCCGTCGCCCGACCGCGACCGCCGACGGCCGCGACGAGGAGCCACGAGCGTCGGGGGATGCTCGATCGGTCATCTCGCGGTGGCGAGAGCGATCGATCGCTGGTCTGTGAAGCCTCGGCCCGCGAGCCAATAGGCGGCGATCCCAGGGGCGAACCACAGGAACGTGCCGGCGGGAGAGACCGCGAGCGTCGGACCGGCGAAGCCGTCGGCGGTGAACGCTAGGAACGCAGCGAACACCGCCACGAGATAGGTGCGCAGCTCGACGTCTTGCACGAACCGCAGGCGCTTGAGGACGAGCAGTATCACGCTGATCGTGAGGCCCACCCACAGAAACAGGCCGAGTGCTCCCGTTTCGAGCACGACCAGGTTCAACGCGCCCTCTTTGCTGGCGCTACCGCCTTCGATCTGCACCTTCTGTTTTCCGCCGAAGCCTCCCGCCGATCCGCCGGTGCCCAGCCCGACCCCGAACGGAGCGCCCGCGATGTCCTTGGGAAGCTGCGTGAAATGATCGACCTTCGTCGCGGTCTCGCCCGATTCCGCGCTCGCGTTCGACAGCGTTTCCTGACGAGCGAAGATCCCGCTTCCATCGGCCGATATCAGTACGGCGCCGACTCCCACAGCCACGACCGCCACCGCGAGCATCGCCAGCAGCGGCCGGCCCACTTTCAGGCCGGCCAACATCGAGAGCAACGCATAGCTGAGCAGCGCGACCACAGCGATCACGATCGATGAGCGCGACGCGGCCGTCGCGACCCCGAGCAGCGCCCCCGCCAGCAGCAGCACGGTCGCCCATCGTCGTCGCCGGATGCGTTGGATCGATAGCAACGCCAGCAGCCCCGGTAGCGCGAGCACACCGATGGCCCCGCCGAAGCCGCTGTCCGATCCGAGGGCGGGGGGACGCGGTCTGGCCACGCCTTCCGAGGAATAGGTGCGCCCAGAGACGCCGTTCGAGCCGTTGATCCGAGCGTTGTAGCCCGGTCCCCAGCTGCCGAGCGCTGAAGGACTGAGCCGCGACTGGTAGGCGCCCACCAGTCCGTTGGCCAGCGCGATCACGCCCAGGATCAAGAACAGCCTGCGAAAGTTCCGCTTGGAACGCATGAGCAGATAGCCGAAGAAGAAGAACGGAATCCACTCGAGCTGCTGGCGGAACCCGCCCAGGACCTTCAAGATGCCGCTCGTGCCCGGGTTCAGGGCCTCGACCAGCACGGCGCACACGAACAGCACGACCCAGCCGGACAGCGGCGGCATCGTCAGCCGCTCGCCTTTGACGCCCATGCGCGCCACCATGCTGATCACGATCGCGAAGATCAGCACGTCGCGAATCGCCGACGCGTACTGGCTGGCGCTCAGCAGCTTGATCGGCCCGTCGAGCAGACCGATGTAGAGCGCGACCAGCGTCAGCGTCAGCTCATAACGCGTGCTGGCGATCAGCGCGACGACGGCGATCGCCCCGACCAGCAGCCCGAAGATCAGCGCTGGGTTCGGATTGGGCGTCGCGATCGTGATCGCGAGCGCGACCAGCAGCGCGAGCGCCCCAGTGATGATCGTGATAGCCAGATCGTGCACGCGCCGGCTCAGGAGAGCCGGATGCGACCCCGACGTGCCGGGCCCGGCAAGACGCGGCTGAGTGCTCATCGCCCGCGGAGCCAGCGCCTCGCGCCGCGCGGCGCGAGGAAGCCATACCGTTCGAGGTCGGCTCGCGGTACATCGTTGGCCACGACTCCGAGAATCGGTGCGCTTGGAGTTCGCGTCAGTAGCTGCAGCAGCCGCTCGGCGGATCGCTCACGCGTGTGCCCCACGCGCGCCACCAGCACGATCCCATCGACCATGCCTAGCAGCGGCAGCACATCGCTGACCTCGAGCGGCGAGGGCGCGTCGATCAAAACGTCGTCGAAATCCTCCGCGAGCGATCCGATCAGGCTCCGCATCCTGTCATCGCCCAGCAGACCAGGTGCGCCGTCGGCGTCGCCGCGCCCGACCAGCACCGACACGGCTCCGGTGCTGAGCGATTGCACAATCGTGGACGGGGTCGCGCTCGGCGCCGCCGAGGGAACGCTCGGCTCCAGCGGCACGGAGTCGGCCACCTGCATCGCTTCGTCGAGCTCCAGTGTCCCCGAGAGCGCCTCCACGAGGCCCTGGCGCCCCACCACATCCAGCAGCTTGGCCTGCACCGGCCGACGGAAATCGGCCTCGACGACCGCCGTTCGCCGGTTCGCGTCGCGTTGCACGAGCGCCAGCGCGGCGACGATCGTCGATGTGCCATCGGCGGCGTCGGGGCTGAGGAACAGGATCGAGCGAGCGGCCCCGCCGCGAGCGTGAGGCGAATTGGCCGAGCCGTTCTGCCCGGGTACGTCGGCTCCGGTCAGCTGCAGGTTCGTGTGCAGCCGCCGCAGTGGCTCGGCGAGGGGCTTGGACGGCGCGAGCCGTCCGTCACGACGGAGGATCGGCCGCCTGACACTCGGGAGCGCGGCCAGCAGGTTTGTGTGGAACACGGCCTCGATGCTCGCGAGCGAGCGCAGGCGGCGATCGAGACGCCCCAGGGCGTAGGCCGCGAGCGCGGCGAGGAACAGGCCGAGCACGAATCCGAAGATCGCGTTCTGTTTCGGTTTCGGTGAGAGCAGCTGGGCGCCGGTCGGCTTCGCTGGGCCGAGCTGCTTCACCCTTATGATCGCGAGTTCCGATTCGAGCTGGTTGATCTTCGAGGTCTGCGTCGCGACCTGCAGCGTCGCCGCCGTCGTGAGCCCGCCGCTCGTGCTCTTGCCGCCCTTCGTCGTTTTCGGCCGCGCGAGCCCGGCTTCGATGCGGCTCAGCTGTGAGCGTGCGAGCGCGATCGCCGCGGCGATCCCGCGCGTGTAGTTGTTGTTCACCCGTTTGACGTAGGTCTGCGCCGTCACGTTCGCCAGCAGCGCGGTCCCCCGCGCCGAGTGCCCTTCGGCGGAGATCCCCATGAACTGGCTCTTTTCGGAGGCCTTCGCGTGGACCTTGCCACGCAGCGCCTGACGCGCGACGGCGGTGTGCTCGGCCCGCAGCCGTCGGACGACGACTTCGTGCACGAGCGGCGAGTTGATGATCGCCGCCTGCGCCGCGGGTTCGAGCGCGCTCTTCTTCTTCGAGCCCGAGCCGCCGCCGATGAGGCCCTGTTCTTCCGCGCCGCTGCCGAGGTAAACCTGCGTCGTGGAGAGGTACTGCGGAGTCTTGTGCTTGTAGTAGAAGTACGTGCCGACAGCGACAAGGATCCCAACCACGAGGATCAGCCACTTGCGCCTCCAAAGCGGGGCAAAAGGTGAGGTGGCTTCGGTCATGTTGGTCGTGCTCGACTCCCGGATCCGTCCATGGATGGCTGGTCGTCAGCTCCGCGAGGCATCATAAGGATCGGCGTAATTACGCCCTAAAGACTATCGTGCTGAACCCCCCTCGAACAGACGTGCACGCGGGCGTCCAAGCGCCGCGCCGGGCCGCAGGCTTGTGCTCGGCTGAACAGACAGTAGTCTATCTTCAAGCGAATGTCGGGGCCGCAGAGCACCCAGATCCTGTGCTTTGCGACGCACGGTGAGGATCATCTCGATGCGGAGCGTCTGCGCTACCTGCTCGAGCCGCTGAGCCCGGAGAGCTACCCGTTCGATCACGCGAGGAAGCTGCGCTCCGCGATCGGTCTCGCCCGAGTCGTGCGCACACAGCGGCCGAGCTTGGTGGTCATGGAGGGGACGGGCCTCGCGGGAGGCATCACACTGCTGGCGCTCAGCATCGTCTTGCGGGTCCCCTTCGTGGTCGCCAGCGGCGACGCGGTCGGGCCGTATCTGAGACTTCGCTCGCGTTTGGCGGGAATACTCGGCGGCCTCTACGAGCGCTTGCTCTGCCGGCGCTGCGCCGGCTACATCGGCTGGACCCCATATCTGGTGGGACGTGCGATCACGTTCGGCGCGCGCCACGCGATGACGGCGCAAGGTTGGCCGCGGGGCCACGCCTCCGACGGTGCGCGGGAGACGATCCGAAAGCAATTGGGCATCCCCGAGGACGCGCTGGTTGTCGGCCTTACCGGATCACTCAACTGGCGAGCGCGCATCGGCTACGCATACGGCGCGGAGCTCGTCCGTGCGATGCGCGATGTCAAGCGCCGCGATGTGGTCGTCTGCATCGTCGGCGACGGCCCCGGACGCGAGCGACTGATCGAGATGGCGGGGCAGGATCTTGGCGCGCGGATCTTCATCCCCGGCCGAGTCCCCCCGGAGGACGTCGCCGACCATCTCGCGGCCTTCGACGTGGCGAGCCTGCCACAGAGCGTCGACGGCGTCGGCTCCTTTCGCTACTCGACGAAGCTCAGCGAGTATCTCGCCGCAGGGCTCCCGATCATCACCGGTCAGATACCGGCGGCCTACGACCTGATCGGCGAGAGCTGCTGGAGGCTCCCGGGCCAGACGCCGTGGAGCGATACCTATGTCGCTGCAATGGTCGAGCTGGTCGAAGGACTGAGCGCGCCCGCGATCGCCGAGCGGCGCGAGGCGGTCCGTCGCCGCAGCGATGACACATTCGATCAGCCGGCGCAGCAGCGGCGAACGACCGAGTTCATCGGCGACATCCTCGGGCAGCTGCGGGGGTGAATCTGCTCACACGTGCGAGTCGCGTGAGAGTTGCGCGTAGAGCTCGTGGTGCTTGGCGACCATCTCCTGCCAGCTGAACTCAAGCGCCGAGGAGCGAGCGTTCTCGCCGAGTGCTCGCCTCAGCGCCGGGTCCGCGGCGAGCGCTCGCAGGCGCTCGGCGATCTGCGCCGCGTCCCTGGAGATCACAAAGCCGTTGTGCCCATCGCGGATCAGCTCACGTACGCCGTTGACCGGCGTGGCGAGAACCGGAAGCCCGCTTGCCGCCGCCTCGAAGCTGACGAGTGAGAATGTCTCATAGCTCGACGGGAGCACGAATGCGTCGGCGAGCTCATACACCGGCTGGACGTCGGAGACGACCCCGAGCCAGCGCACGGCGTGCGCCACGCCCAGCGCCTCGGCCAGCTCTTGGTAGCGCTGGCGGTCCCCGCCGCCGGCCACCAGCACGCACCAGCCCGGCGCGAGCGCCAACGCCTGAATCAGCGGCCCAAGGCCCTTGCGCTCCCACTCGCTGCCGACGAACGCCGCCACGAGTTGCCCGTCTGGGATCTCCAGCCGCGCTCGCAACGCGCTGGCCTCGGCGACGCGCCGGCCGGGCATGAACGTGTCGGTGTCCACGCCGTTGTGAATTGTGATCACTCTGTCGACCAGGGCCGGATAGTGCTCGCGTACCTCCGCTGCCACACCGTCTGACACGCACACGAAGCTCGCGTGGCTGTTTGCCCGAAAGCACGCTCGCTCGGACATCCGCTTCACGAGTCCCACAAGCTTCGCCTGCGCTCGCAGCAGCGGCGTGGAGCGACTCGGGTTCGCCGGCCCGACCTGGTGGCAGTAGTGAACGTGAATCACGTCGGCGCGGTTGAGCACGACGGCGCCCGTCACCTGAACTACGCCCCTCCGCCACCTCCACACCGCCAGCGAGCCCGCGAGCACGAACCATGGATAGGCCAGCAGGAACGGTCGACTCGGTCCCGGTACGCGATGGAAGACGACTCCATCGCGGTCAGGCACCTCGAGCGTACGGCTGATCACGGTCACGGCGTGTCCGAGATCGCGAAGACCCATAACCAGCTCGGCGAGCACGCGCTCCATACCTCCGACCGAGCCGATGTCGTTCGCGACGATCGTGACGTCGCATGGGGATGCCGACCGCTGGGTGCCGCGCTCGGTGGCGATGGAGGATTGCATGGCTACGGTCGTGGTCCTACGGTCAAGTCACAGGCTAGCGTCAGCGACGCCCGCCAGCGAGGCCTCGGGTACCCAAAGGCGGCAATACACTGCCAAAACATCATGGGTCAAACCCAGCAAGCTCTCTCTCCCGCGCGCCGGGCTTACCGGTTCGTCAACCGCCCGTACTACTGGTGTCGTCCATCGCAGCTCGCGATCCGGCTGCGCGCCAAACCCAACCCCGATGGAAGTCCACGCCTCGTGCGCACCGCGTGGGGCTCAGAGCTCTACTGCTGGCCCGATCCGCTCGGGCTAGCGGTCGCACGGACGGGCATCTACGACCTGGTCGTCGCCGAGACGCTCACACGACTGGCTGACGCCGGCGAGACCGCCGTCGATGCTGGCGCGAACGTGGGCTTTATGTCAAACCTGCTCGCGCACGCCGTGGGCGCAAAGGGCCGAGTGGTCTCCTTCGAGCCTCATCCTCTGATCCTGCGGACGCTGAACGAGAACGTAGCGCGCTGGAGAGCCGTCGAGCAGATCGACATGGTCGAGGTTCACGCCGCTGCTGTGTCGTCCTCGGCTGGCCGCCTGCCTCTTTCTATCGACCCTGATACATTCGCGAACAACAAGGGCACCGCCTCGGTCGAGCAGGCCGACCCACTCAACTCCACCGAGGTCGATACGGTCCGTCTCGATGACGAGCTCTCCACCCCGATCGGAGTGCTGAAGCTCGATGTCGAGAGCCACGAGCTGGAGGCCCTGCGCGGAGCGGAGTCACTGCTCTCGCGCAAACTCATTCGTGACATCGTGTTCGAGGAGCATCGACCGCCGCCCACTCCTGTCACCGAACTGCTCGAGTCATACGGTTACACCGTCTTCGGCGTGCGTCAGGGCCTGGCCCGCCCGATCGTCTCGGCCGCGGCGGACGCATATGAGCGACAACTGTGGGACCCCCCGGCGTTGCTCGCCAGCAGCGATCCAACGCGTGTTCGCGGGCGACTGAAGCGGCGCGGATGGATGTGCCTGCGCGGTCGCTTCGGCAATGCCGTCGAGTAGGGTTGACAGCATGCCCACCTACTCAAACCAGCTCGCATCGGCGGGCACATCGATTGAGGAAATCGTGCAGAGCGCACTCGAGGCGGCTCGCCCGGAACCACATCTGCGCTGGCTGGACATCGGGTGCGGCCGAGGAGATCTGCTGCGCAAGATCAGGGATGAGTGGCAGCCGGCTGAGCTCCACGGCATCGATGCGATCGACTGGCTCGATGAAGACCTGAAGGGCGATGTGACCTTCGAGACCGTGCCCGCCGAGGAGGCCGATCACCTTCCCAGCGCTGACCGCGTGCTGCTCGTCGAGGTCATCGAGCACCTGGAGGCGCCGTGGAGCGCCTTGCGCAAAGCCGCGCGGCTCGTCGCGCCGGGAGGCTGGCTGGTTGTGTCCACCCCCAACATCGCGACGCTTCGCAACCGCCTCGAGCTCGGGCTGCGCGGAGGGCTGACGAGCTTCCGCACCGACAACCAGCCACACATGTCTCCCGCGCTGCCGCATGTCACGACACGTGTGCTGCGCGAAGAGAACCTGACGGTGCAAGCGCCGAGCTTCGCGGCAGCGGACGTGATCTCGCTGACAAAGGGGCGAATCTGGCCGGAGAGAGCTCGCCGCCGCTACCCCGAGCTGACCTCTGTGTCGGTGATCATCGCAGCGACTCGAGTTCGCTGAAGAACCTCCTCCGTAGCGCGACGTCGGTGAAGTCGCGCATGAACCGCTCTCGCCCCGCACGCGCGATCGCCGTGCGCAGCTCGGCCGACACGAGCAGCTCTTCCAGCGCGTCCGCCAGCGCGTGCGGCTCGCCCGAGCGCGCGAGCACGCCTGTCGTGCGATGCTCGATGAACTCGCTTGGCCCGCCGGAGTCGACCGCGACGACAGCGACCTCTCGCGCCATCGCCTCGAGCAGGACAATCCCAAATGGCTCGGGGTCCGAGGCGTTGACGAGGATGTCCATCTGCTCGATGTACGGGCCGGCGTCGGGCACCTGACCGGTCATCGTGACGGCGTCCGTGAGACCCAGTCGTTGCACGAGCAGCGGCAACGACGCGGCGTAGTCGGGGGACAGGCCGTAGGAGTCGCCCCCGACGATCACCAAGTGGATGTCGTGCCCGCGCTCGCGCAGCAGCGCCTGCGCCTCGAGCATTCGGTCCTGACCCTTCCACGGCTGCAGGCGTCCTACGAGGCCCACCACCGGGACCTGTGCTGGCAGCTCGAGCGGCGCCACGCCGGCGCTGGCGGTTGGCACGGGCACGGGCGTGCCAGCGGAGACGACGAACGTGCGCCTGCGCGGGAAGATCCTCGCCTGCGCCTCGGCGGCCGCCCGCGAGTAACAGCCGATCGCCCTGGCTGGCAGCAGCGTCGCGGCGCGATCGATCCAGTTGCCCGTGGGAATCATCTGCTGCCACCACACGACGCGATCGGCCATCCCCGCCAGCACGGCCGCGGGCGAGCCGTAGAGGTGTGTCTTGGCCGCCCAGTTGACGATCAGCTGCGGCTGGTTGCGGCGAAAGATCGCCGCCAGCCGCGCGACCGTCGCCAGCCAGCGGTGAGCGTCGCGCAGGCGCCCAGCGTGAACCACCTCGACGGTGAATCCGGCCTCGCGCAGCTCAGCCGGCCACGGTCCCGGCTCGAAGAACACGAATTGGACCTCATGCCCACCCTCTTGAGCACCATCGACGATCGCTTGGAGCATCGCCTCGGCGCCGCCCAGGCGCTCTCCCCACGGCACTGTTACGAGAATGTGCACGTGCTCTTCCCGCTCACGGCTTGACGTTATCCAAAGCCCCCGGGAAGATCGCTGGAATATACTGCGAGCGCGATGCGCCGCATGACACGACGGCCGTTCGGACGCGGCACGGCGCACCGGAACGGCGGGATCGACATGCCCCCGCCGCCCCCGGAGTGCCCCGCGGGTTGGAGCACGGGCCCACCGGACTTCATCGGCGTCGGCGTGCAGCGCTGCGGCACCACGCGCTGGTTCGACCTGATCGCCTCGCATCCGGAGGTTGCGGCATCACGGTCGGCAAAGGAGCTGCACTACTTCGACCGCTTCTACCTCGGCGGATGCTCGCCGACCGAGACAGCCCGCTACCACGAGTACTTCCCGCGAGCCGCGGGCCACATGGCCGGCGAGTGGACTCCGCTGTACATCAGCGCCCCGTGGATACCCGCGCTGCTCGCCGCCGCCGCGCCGGAGGCCCGGCTACTGGTGCTGCTGCGCGATCCGGTCGAGCGCTACGTGTCCGGCCTGCAGCACGCCACCCGCATGGCACGCAGGCGCGGCGCCCCGCTCGACCGCTACGCGCCGCTGGAGCAGTTCGCGCGCGGCTTCTATCACTCACAGCTCGCTCGCCTGCTTCACCATTTCGAGCGCTCACAGCTGCTGGTGTTGCAATACGAGCGCTGTGCGCGCGAGCCACTACCCGAGCTACACCGGACGTTCGCGTTCCTGGGGCTGCGGGATCTCGAGTTCGAGCCAGACGTCGAGGCGCACCCGCGGATGCAGACCGACAAGCCCGCGCTCGACCCGCTTGCGCGCGAGTCACACGTGCAGGCATACCGCGACGACGTGGTCGAGCTGATCGACGCCTTCCCCGAGATCGACGTTCGCCTGTGGCCCAACTTCGCCCACCTGGCCGAGCCTGACGCGGCCACGCGTGCCTGACAGCATGCCGCCGAGCGCCGCCCGCGAGCGTGTGACGCTCGTACATGACTACCTGCTGGTCATGCGCGGCGCCGAGCGCACGTTCGCCGCGATCGCAGAGCTGTATGCCGAGGCTCCGATCTTCACCTTGCTATACGACGAGCAGGGCACCGACGAGCGCTTCAGCGGGCGTTCGCTGACGAGTTCCCCGCTGCAGCGTCTGGGCGTCGGGCAATCGAGCTTCAGACGCCTGCTGGCTCTCTATCCATGGGCGATCGAACGCCTGCAGCTGCCAGCGTCAGAGCTCGTGCTGAGCAGCAGCAGCGCCTTCGCGCACGGCGTGCGTGTACCCAGCGGCGCTGTCCACGTGTGTTACTGCTACACGCCATTTCGATACGTGTGGTACGAGCAGGAGCGCGCGCTGGCCGAGACCCCTCCCCTGATACGTCCGCTTCTGCGCAGCCAGCTCGCGCGTATACGCCGCTGGGATCTGTCCACCAGTCGCCGCGTCGACGCCTTCATCGCGATCTCACAGCTCAGCCGCGAACGCATCAAGCGCTACTACGGGCGTGACGCGCCGGTGATCCACCCGCCGGTGGAGACGCATCGATTCACCCCCGGCGAGCCGGGCGACGCGCTGCTCGTAGTCTCGGAGATCGTCCGTCACAAGCGCGTGCAGGTAGCGCTCGAGGCCGCCCGGCGCGCGCACGCGCCGATCCGCGTCGTCGGCTCGGGACCGGACCACGCGGCGCTCAGCGAGGCTTATCCCGAGGCCGAGTTCGTTGGACGCGCGAGCGATCGCGAGCTGGCGGAGCTGTACGCAAGCGCACGCGCGGTCGTCGTGCCGAGCATGGAGGAGTTCGGCATCGTCGCCGTCGAGGCACAGGCCGCAGGACGCCCAGTGATCGCGGCGGCCGCCGGCGGCTCGTCTGAGACGGTGCTCGACGGACAGACCGGACGGCTGGCGCGATTGGACGACGTCCAGTCGTTCGTCGACGCGATCGAGACGATCGACGCTCTCGACTTCGACCCGGCGCACGCCGTGGCGAACGCGCAGCGCTTTTCCGTGGCCACGTTTCAAGAGCGCCTGGCCGCGCAGGTCGAGCTCGCTGTTCAGAGCGCCCGCGATTCCCGCTCACAGCCATGAGCGGTTCTGAGAGCGGCGGATATCCTCGGCCGATGCCGGGCAGAACGCTCAGGATCGCGTGGCTGGGGGCGCTGCCGTCCGCTCGTGAATCGGGAGGCGTCCCCGGCGTGGCGGCGGAGCTGCTGGACGGGCTGGCCGCCCTCGGGCACCGGATCGACTGCTTCTCCGCGGCGACCGAGCACAAGCTACCAGCACGGTTCAGTGAAAATCAGAATCTGACATTCACCTGGGGACGCACCGGCTGGCGCTGGGGTCGCTGGTACAGCCGAACCAAGATCGCGGCGTTCGCTTCCGGGCTGTTCGCCCGCGGCATCGGCGCTGTACGCCTGCGCCGCGAGCTCGCGCGCAGGCACCGGCACGAGCCTTATGACGTGATTTACCAGTTCTCGAACATCGAGACGCTGTCGGTGGCTTCAAGCGTCACTCGCCACACGCCGCTGGTGATACATCCCGAGACGCACGCCGCGGGTGAGCTTAGGTTCCTGATCGCCGAGCGGCGGCTGAGCTTTCGCTGTCAGCCACGTCGCGTGTTCATGATCGCCGTCGCGATCATGTCACTGCGCACGCTCGTCCAGCGGGTGAGAATCCGCCGGGCACGCCTGCTCGTGTGCATCAGCAGCGTGTTCCGTGAACATCTGACCCACGACTACGGCTTCCCGCAGGCGAGCACCGTCGTGATCCCCAACCCGGTGCGGCTCGAGCGCTTCACCGCCTCAGACGGCCCACCGGGAGAGCCCGCCAGGGTGCTCGTGCTCGGGCGGGTCGCCGTTCGCAAGGGGATCGAGGACGTCGTGGGGGTGGCGCGGACGCTGCTCGAGCGCGACGCCGGGGCGCGCGTGCGCGTCGTTGGCGGGCCGGGGCTGTGGTCGGACTACACAAAGCTGCTCGAGGAGCTACCGGGCGAGAACGCCGAATACCTCAGGCGCATAGCTCCAGCTGAGATTCCGGGCGAGCTCGCCCGCACCGACGTGCTGCTGCAGGCGAGCTGGTACGAGCCGTTTGCGCTGACGGTCGCCGAGGCGTTGGCGGCAGGTGTGCCGGTCGTGGCGACGAGCGAGGTCGGTGCGGTCGAGGGCGTCGACGGAGCGGTTGCGATCCAGGTCACGCCCGGTGACGTCGCAGGCCTCGCCACAGCCGTCACCGACATGCTCGAGCGGCTGCGGCGCGACCCCGCCGGGATCCGATCGACGGCGCGAACGGAGGCCGAGCGTCTGTTCGCGCCGGAGGTCGTGTGCGGGAAGATCTCGGCGGCGCTGATCGAGCTCGTCGACGGTGCTCCACCAGATGAGCCCCTCGATGCCTCAGCGCGTGAGCTTGCGGACGACGTGCGGCCCGACTCAGGTGAGCTCAGCTAGCCAGTCGGTGTCGCCGCGCTGGATCCGCTCGTAGAGCAGCCGCGACTGGCGCGCCTGGTGGCGCTTGGTCGCGAGTTCCCACGCTCGCCATCTGACACCGTTGATCGCTCGCGTCACCGCGCCCAGCGCGGGCGTGCGCCCAAGCCGCAACGGAGCGGGAGCCAGGGCGCGGTGGGCGGGGCTGAGCTCGCCGGTCCGAAATCCCGCGCCGTGGTGATAGATCGTGTCGGCGTAGATGCCGAAGTACAGCGGGTCGAGGTTCGTGCGGTTGGATCGCAGCAGCTCGAGCCAGGGCGTGCCCGTCAATTCCAGTCTGCGAAGCAGGTTCCCGCCGACGTCGGTGGTGGGCGCGCCTCTCGCGCCCGGCCACGTCGGCCCGGCGGTCCAGTCTCCAGGAAGCGTGCGCCACGTTCCCACCGTGGTCACGCAGAAGCACGGGTGCGGCTGGGGCTCCTCCATGTTCTCCGCCCTGCGCACCGCAATCAGCGGCGCCTCGCTGAGACCCTTCGTGATCAGCGGCATCGGATCGGCGATCGGGAAGGCGTCGCCGTCGATGAACATCAGCAGATCATCGTCAGAGGCCTCCTGCGATATCTCCATCGCCAGATGGTTCAGCTTGCCGGCATGCGAGCCGTGCTGCTGGACGATCCGGTCGAAGTGGACCGCGTATGACGGATCGATGTGCTGTAGCGAGGACCATGTCTGATACGGGACGGAGATGTGCTGGCGCATATATCGCGTCTGGATCTCTATCCATTGCGGCGAGCGGTAATGCACCGAGGCGATGTAGAGCACTGGGCGCGCCATGATATCCGCGAGCGCGCCTCGAGCGTCCGTTCAATCGCCGTTCCCAGCTTGCGGTCTCGCGCGCTCGCCGCCCCTTGAATTGGACGTTTGTCGGACCCGAGCCGTTGGCAGTAAAGAATCCGTCGAGGCAATCCGATAACACTCTTACATCCGTGTCTACCTCGAGCTGACACGGTCCACCTCGATAAGCTGGGATTTCGATGCTCCTGATCCTCATACCTGCGGTCTGGCTGTCGATAGCTATGTTTGTCGTACTGCTATGCCGCGCCGCGGCCGACGCCGACTCGGTGCTGCTCGCCAGCACCGAGCGCGCAAGTTCTCACACGGGGCTCGGGGTCTCAGGATCGCAACCACGTGCCGCGCGCACGTGGCGTCGCGTGGACGCACGCGAACGGACCGGCACGGCTTCCCGGACAGCCCCAGGCCGAACGCGCCGGACGCCAGTCGGCAGCTAGATTTACAGTCCGCGTCGTTGGAGGACGTGGGGGACGGTGCGTAGGAGGATCTTGATGTCGGTCCATAGTGACCAGTTCGCGACATACAAGTAGTCGATCGCGACCATCTCCTTGAGCGGGACCCGCGCGGGCCCGAGGATCTGCCACGGGCCGGTCATGCCCGGCGTCAACTCCAGCCTGCGCCGGTGCCAACCCTCGATCCGCTGATCCTCGTCCAACACCAGCGGCCGCGGCCCGACGAGGCTCATCTCGCCCCGCACGATGTTCCACAACTGCGGCAGCTCGTCCAGCGCACTACGACGCAACCACCGCCCGACCCGCGTCACCCGCGGATCCTCACGGATCTTGAACAACCCCTCCTGCGCCTCGTTGCGATCCCGCAACCCCTCCTTCAAAGCCTCCGCGTCCGGCACCATCGTACGGAACTTCAACATCTCAAACCGCTTGCCATGCCGGCCCACCCGCTGCTGAGCGAAGAACACCGACCCACGAGAATCAAGCCTCACCGCGACCGCGATCACCAACAACAACGGCGAGACCGCCAACAACCCCACCGACGCGCCAAACAAATCAAACGCACGCTTGAACGCCGCCGAAGACCGCGTCAAATCGAAACGCCTGACCCCCATCACCGTCACCCCATGCAAATCATCGAACTCCACCGAAGACCCCACGACCTCCAACAAACGCGGCAACACACTCACCCGCACCCCAACCGCCTTCAACGTGCGCACCAGATTCAACATCTCCCCCCCATCAACACTCCGCGGCGCGATGATCGCCCTGTGCACATCCAACGTCTGCGCCAAATCCCTGATCTCCGCCAAACGCGCCTCAGAGAAGCTATCCGTCGACCACGAAGCGACCTTGTCCAAATCCAAATGCGCAACGACCTCCGCCTTCACCCCACCCTGCCCCGACAGCTTCGAACGAATCGTCTCAGCCGACACCTCATCCCCAATAAACAAACACCGCTCCGCCGGCGCGATCCGCAACGCCAACGCCCGCGACCCAGCACGCGCCAACAACAACCCCCCCGCCAACGCCAACCACAAAAACAACGCCTCATGCCGATCAAGCACACCATGCGTGATCAACCCCCCCGCAAGCCACGCCACCAACGCACACAAAGTCGCCAACTGAAACAACTTCGGCGCCTCATCCAAAGTCGTCTTACGCAACAACGTCTCATCACGGTCATACAACCCCGTCAACTTCGCACACACCACCAAAATCGGAACCCCCGCAACCCCAGCCCACGTCAACTCCAACGACCGCCGCGACAGCTCGACCGTCAAAACAAACGCCCCCACAATCGCCACCACATCAGCCACCACCAACAACCGCCGAAACAACGCATCCCGCCGCATACACGCAGCCGGACCACGAACCTCAGAAATCCCCCCCACCCAACCAGACCAACGCCCCAACCCCAACAA
>DASZFY010000047.1:0-80575 GCA_035939335.1 Solirubrobacteraceae bacterium
CGGGAGCATCAGGACCAGCTCGACGTCGGGCTGGTCGGGGAGGTTCAACGTCAGAAAACGCATGACGCCCAAGTCGGCGTCGGTGTGTACGACCATCCCGAGCTTGCCGACGTAGAAGTCGAGCGCCTCGTCCTGGTCGAGAACGTGGATGAAGGTGTGGCTGATTCGATTGAGCATGGGCGCCACGTTAGACGGCGCCGTCGCGACTCGCTTCTCCGAATCTGCTCTCTTTACCCGGCTGGGCGCAGCCACGCCATCGCCCAGCAGGCCGGTACGCGCAGCGCTGCGCCCTCGCCGGCGAAACGCGCGCGGTATGCCGAGGGCGGCTCGCCGACGATCTCGCGGAAGGTGCGAGTGAATGTGCCGAGACTGTTGAACCCGATGTCGAAGCAGATCTCCGTTACAGGACGGTCGGTCTCGCGCAGCAGCTCCATCGCACGCTCCACCCGGCGCCGCTGCAGGTAGCGGTGCGGCGTCTCGCCAAACGTCGCCCGGAACTGGCGGCTGAAGTGTGCCGGGGAGACGTGGGCCACGCGCGCGAGCGCCGGCACATCAAGCGGCTGCGCGAACGCACGGTCCATCGTGTCGCGAGTCCGCAGCATGCGGCGGTTGCGGTCCTCGATGGCGCGCGACATCTGTTCAAGCCTACGACTCGCCCAGTCGCAATCGCCTCCAGGTGGCTACTGACGCTTGACCACCAGCAGCGCGCCCGCGCCGACCGGCACAAGGGCGTCCATGACCCGGCTGTCGCGCTCGATCAGCTCGCGGAAGTCCGCCACCTCGTGTGCATGTGAGATGACGTTGTCCACGACGAGCATCCCGCCGGCGCTCAGCGTGCGAGCCAGGTCGGGCCAATAGCTGACGTATTCGGAGCGTTCGGCGTCGAGGAAGATCAGATCCCAGGAGACATCGGCGGACTTCGCAAGGCAGGCTCGTGCATCTTCCAGGCGGAGCGTTGCAAACGGCTCGAGTCTGACGCTCCGCAGGTGCTGCTCGGCTTCGGCCATGCGCGTGGCGTCGATCTCGACAGACGTGAGCGCCCCGCCGAGGTCCCGCGCTGCGTCGGCCAACCAGATCGTCGAGTACCCATTGGATGTGCCCAGCTCGAGCAGACGCCTGGCTCGCACGCCCCGCGCCAGCACGCCGAGCAGGCGCGCGGTCTCCGGCTCCAAGTTGCGCAGCCGTTCGAGCCGGTCCTCTCGCGCCGCGTCGTGATCGCGCCCGCTGCGGTAGAGCTCTGTGAGAAAGCCTTCCAGCTCTACGTCCATCGCAGGGCCTCCATGTTCCACGCGAGTATTGCGCACGGCACATCTGTCCGCTTGGGGCTATGGTTGGACGGCATCGGCCACCATCCAGGCCAGGGGAGTGAGACATGAGCACGCCCACGGAAGTGACGGAGAACATCAGCGAGTCCTATGCGGAAGTCAACGGCGTGCGCCTGCACTACGCGCAGGCGGGAAGCGGGCCGTTGGTGGTGCTGCTGCACGGCTTCCCCGAGTTCTGGTACTCGTGGCGTCATCAGATCAATGCGCTGGCCCAGGCCGGCTACCACGTGGTCGCGCCGGACATGCGCGGCTACAACCTGTCGAGCAAGCCCGCCGGCTGGCGCGAATACGGCGCGGAGTCGCTCGCTGGAGACGTCGCGGGCCTTATCCGGCATTTCGGGGTCGAGAACGCGTACGTCGCCGGCCACGACTGGGGAGCGGCGGTGGCGTACTTCACGGCGATGGAGCACCCCGAGGTGGTCAAGCGGCTGGCGATCCTCAACGTCCCCCACCCCGCGCGCATGCTTGCGTCGTTTCGCACCTGGCGGCAGCTTCGCAAGAGCTGGTACATGTTCTTCTTCCAGCTTCCGGTGATCCCGGAGAGGCTGCTGGCGGCGAACGATTTCGCGGCGGCGAAGCGCGCGCTTCGCGCGGAATCGCCCGACGCGTTCAGCGACGCGGACGTCGAGCGCTACGTCGAGGCGTGGTCGCAGCCGGGAGCGTTGACGACGATGATCAACTACTACCGGGCGGCGCTGCGCCGCTCACCGCGCTCGGCGCTCGCGCGTCTGCGCCCTATCGACGTTCCTGTGCTCGTCATCTGGGGCCAGCGGGACTCGGTTCTCGGCAGCGAGCTCGCGGAGCCCGAATCGAAGTGGGTATCCGATGTCCGTGTCGAGCGCATACCGCAGGCGACTCACTGGGTCCAGCACGACGCTCCCGAGCGCGTCAACGAGCTGCTGACAGGCTTCTTCGGCGCGGCCGAGTCCCAGGGGTCAGTCGGGGCATGAGCACAGCGAGGTGGAGTGAATCGTTCGGCGCGGCGGCGCTGTCCTCGATGGACGTGTACGAGAGCGTGATGGTCCCGCGCATGTTCACGCCGTGGGCGGAACTGCTGCTCGACGAGCTCGAGCTCGCCCCCGGCGAGACCGTCCTCGATGTCGCGTGCGGCCCCGGCTCGGTCGCGCGCCTGGCGGCGGCGCGGGTCGGCGCGCAGGGACAGGTGACGGGCTGCGATCTGAGCGCGGCGATGCTCGCGATCGCCGAGGGCAAGCCGGCCGTGAGCGGCGGCTGTAAGATCGAATATCACGAGGCGCCGGCGGAGCGCCTGCCGGTGGACGACGACGCGTTCGACGTCGTCACCTGTCAGCAGGGACTCCAGTTCCTGCCGGATCGGCCTGCGGCGCTGGCCGAGATGCGCCGGGCGCTGCGGCCCGCCGGGCGCGTTGGGATCGCCGTGTGGACGGAGATAGACCGCTCGCCGCCGGTGTGCGCGCTGGGCAACGCGCTCGAAGCGGTCGCCGGCGCAGAGCTCGCGGATCGCTACCGCGGCGGTCCGTGGGGCTTCACCGACGGCGAGGCGTTGCGGGCGCTGATCGAGAGCGCGGGCTTCGACGACGTCCGTCTCTCGCGACGCACGTTGCCGGTCGCGTTCGAGGGCGGCGCGGCGCAGCTGCTGTCGACGCTGGTCGTGACGCCGCTCGCCGCCGAGATCGACTCGCTGTCAGACGAACAGCGCGGGCGGCTCGTCGAGATCCTCGTCGATGAGGTAGGTGGCGGCCCGATCGAGTCCGAGCTCGAGTCCAACGTGGCGCTGGCACGGCGCGTATAGCGTCCACGGCGCGGCGAGCCACCACGAGGCGCGCCGCGCGGGGCCCCGACGGGCTTCTACGAGCGCGAGCTGTGACTCAGCGCTCGCCGTCGTAGTAGTCCACCGCGCCGTCGGCGCGGCGCAGGATCACGTGGTCGGCGGGATTGCCCGGCCAGACGCCGATCTTGTCGCTGTCGGGATACACGGCCACTGAAGGCTCGCGCCCGCTGGAGAACATCATGATCCGCGCGCTCGTCTCGGCGGGGTTGCTGACCTTGTGCGCGCCCGCGGGCCCGGCGGGGAACTGGACGATCTCGCCACGCTCAACCATCTCCTCGCCGTCGGGCATGCGCACGAGCACTGACCCGTCGAGCACCACCAGCCACTCCTCCTCGTACTCGTAGTGGTACGGGCACAGGCTCTCGCCACGGGGAATCTCGAAGACCTTCACGGCGAGCGCCGACGCGCCGAGCGCCTTGCCGACGTTGATCATGCCGGCGCGATAGCCATCGGGGTCGCTCGGGTCGTACTCGAAGCTTTCGGTGAGGAAGCTCGCGCGGCGCAGCACGCGAACGATCTTCGCACGCGAGCCAGCGCCCTGCGACTACTCCCAACAAAAAAACGCTGTATAACGATGGCTATACAGCAAACGCAACAGCAAACATCACCCACGCCCCCAACCTGTCCCGCTCCGACGCCTGCCCTGCTCCGACGCCTGCCCCGCTCCGACGCTTGCCCCGCCCCGGCGCCCGCCCCGCAGCGCGGCTACAACGTCAGCTCGGTGCCCTCGGCGGCGACGATCACGTTGGGCGAGTCGCCGGCGAGCCGCTGCGCGAGCGCGTCGAGCTGGTCGTCGGTGCGCGTGTAGCGGTGGTGGAAGAGCGCAACGGAGCTTGCGCCGGCGAGCCGGGCGAGCTCGACGGAGTAGTCGGCGACGGAGTGCCCGAAGTCGGCCTCGGCGGCGAGCTCCTCGGGGAGCAGTTGCGCGTCGTGGACGAGCAGGTCGGCGTCGTGGGCGAGCTCGATGGCGGCGGGGTGGTAGTCGCCGAAGCCATGCTCACCGGGCCCGAGCATGGTGGGGCAGTGGTCGGGCATGTAGGTGAGCGTGGAGCGCTCGTCGCTGATGCGGTAGCCGAACGTGCGCCCGCCCTTGTGGGGGATCTCACGCGCGAGCACGGTGAAACCCTCGATGCGGTGCTCGCCGGGTGCGACGCTGGCGAACGTCCATTGGCCGCGCAGCTGCGTGGGCTCGATGGGGAAGTACGGCGGCTGCATGACATGGGCGAGCACGCTGGCGGCGTCGACGCCGCTCTCCTGCTGTGGCAGCAGCACGCTTGGTGTGGCGTCGGGGCGGTCGGCGGCGGTGAAGAACGGTAGCCCGAGCGTGTGATCCCAGTGCAGGTGGGTGAGCAGGATGGTGCCGGTGAAGGGCGCATGGGCGAGCATGCGGGTGACGTTGCGCAGCCCGGCACCGGCGTCGAGCACGAGCGAGGGCGCGTGCGCGCCGTCGTGCGTGAGGGCGACGCATGACGTGTGCCCGCCGTAGCGCACGAACTCGATGCCGGGCGCCGGGGTGGAGCCCCGCACGCCGCAGAAGCGGACCAGCAAGCGCGTCAGCTCCGGCGCGGGCTCTGGTGGCGCATGTGGCAAACGTGACGCATGCGGCAATTATGTTCGACCGGCGGCGCGGCTGTCTAGCCGCGCGGCGCTGGGGTGTACCTATGTGCTGGAGCGTACCTATGCTTGGCGTTGATGAGCTACGACGCGCTGGTGGTGGGGTCGGGCCCGAACGGCCTGACGGCGGCGATCACGATGGCGCGGTCGGGCTGGCGCGTGCTGGTGCTGGAGGCGTCGACGTGCGCGGGCGGCGCGGTGGCAACGGAGGAGCTGACGCTCCCGGGTTTTCACCACGACACGTTCTCGGCGGTGTATCCGGCGGCGGCTGCGTCGCGGGTGTTCGCGCGCATGCCGTTGGAGCGCCACGGCCTGCGCTGGGTGCACCCACGGGCGTGCCTGGCGCATCCGCTGGCGGACGGCAACGCGGTGGCGTTGTATCGCGACGTGGAGCAGACGGTGGCGAGCCTGGAGGCGGTGCATGCGGGCGACGGCGAGCGCTGGGGGGAGTTGGCTACGCCGCTGGTGCGCCACTTCGACGCGCTGCGCGACACGATGCTGGCGGGCTTCCCTCCGGTGGCGGGCTCGCTGCGGCTGGCGGCGGCGCTGGGCGCGCGCGGGACGCTGGACTTGGCGCGCGTGGTGCTGATGTCGGCGCAGGCGCTGGGCGAGGAGTTGTTCGAGCACGACGGCACGCGTGCGTGGCTGTACGGCGCGGCGCTGCACTCGGACGCGCCGCTACAGAGCGCGGGCAGCGCGATCGCGGCGGTGTACATGACGCTGCTGGGCCACGGCGTCGGCTGGCCGAGCCCGGAGGGCGGTGCTGGCCGCCTGGCGGACGCGCTGATTGCGTACCTGCGCGAGCTGGGCGGCGAGGTGCGCACGCGGGCGGCCGTGACGCGGATCGTGGCGAAGCGCGGTCGCGTGGTGGGTGTTGAGATTAATGGGGGCGAGCTTGTGGGCTCGCCTGTCGTGGTAGCGGATTTGCTGCCCGGAGCGCTGGCGGAGCTGGCGGGCGAGTCGCTGCCGGCGCGCTACAGGCGCGCGCTGCTTCGCTACCGCGCGGGTCCGGCGACGCTGAAGCTCGACTGGGCGCTGGACGGTCCGATTCCGTGGACGGCGCGGCAGGCGCGTGAGGCGGGCACGGTCCACGTGGGCGGCGGCGCGCGCGAGCTGCTGGCGAGCACAACGTTCACGGGCGGGCTGCCGGAGCGCCCGTTCATGCTGCTGGGCCAGCAGTCGCTGGCGGACCGGTCGCGCGCGCCGGTGGGCAAGCACACGGCGTGGGCGTACACCCACGCCCCCCAGTGGGGGATCGACTGGCCGGCGGCGCAGGAGCGCCACGTGGAGCGCATGGAGGCGCAGGTGGAGCGCTTCGCGCCGGGCTTTGGCGATGTGATCCTGGCGCGCCACGTGCTCGGCCCGGCGGACCTGCAGCGCCGCAACGCGAACCTGATCGGCGGCGACGTGGGTGGCGGCAGCTACGCGCTGGACCAGCTGATCTTCCGCCCGCTGCCGTCACTGATCCCGTACCGCACACCGCTGCGCGGCCTGTACCTGGGAAGCGCGGCGACGTTCCCCGGCGGAGGCGTCCACGGCGTCCCCGGCCGTGCGGCCGCGCGCGTGGCGCTGGCGGAGGCCCGCGTGAGGCGCCCGCTGGACGTTGTACGCGGGCGTGGTCGTCGCCCGCGAGTGGCCTAGGATCAGCCGGGTGAGCGGAGCATGAGAGCGGCGGTCCTGCACGAGTACGGAGTCCCCACGCCGGGCGAGTTCGAGGACCTCGAGCCGGGGCCGGGGCAGGCGGTGGTGGAAGTGCTGGCGGCGGGCGTGAACCCGGTTGACGTGTCGATCTGCGCTGGTCGCTTCTATGCGGGCAAGCCGCCGCTGCCGTCGGTGGCGGGGCGTGAGGGTGTGGGCATGCTGAACGGCGAGCGCGTGTACTTCGACGCGCCGATCTCGCCGTTCGGCTCGATGGCGGAGCGCGCGCTGATCGACCCGGGCTCCACGTATCCGGTGCCGGTCGGCGTGGACGAGGGCGTGGCGGTGGCGCTGGGTATCTCGGGCCTGGCGGCGTGGCTGCCGCTGACGTGGCGCGCGGAGCTGCAGCCGGGCGAGCACGTGCTGGTGCTGGCGGCGAGCGGCGTGCTGGGGCAGATAGCGGTGCAGGCGGCGAAGCTGCTGGGCGCGGGGCGCGTGGTCGCGGCGGCGCGCTCGCGGGAGGGCCTTGAACGTTGCGTGGAGCTGGGCGCGGACGCGACGGTTCGCCTCGACGAGCCGGACCTGCCGGCGGCGTTGCAGCGGGCGGCGGACGGCCGCATCGACGTGGTGTTGGACCCGCTGTTCGGCGCGCCGTTCGCGGCGGCGGTGAACGCGGCGAGCTTCGGCGCGAGGATCGTGCAGATCGGCCAGGGCGCGGGCGCGGAGGCGACGATCGCCTCGGCGGCGATCCGCGGCAAGCTGCTGACGATCTTGGGCCACTCCAACGGCGCGGCGCCGCCGGAGATCAAGCGCGAGGCATACGCACGGATGGCCGACGCGGTCGCCCGCGGCGAGCTGACGGTGGAGGTAGAACGGCTGCCGCTGGAGCAGGTGCAGGAGGCGTGGCGCCGCCTGCAGGAGGGCGCGCACCGCAAGATCGTGCTCGTGCCGTAGGCGACCTGCCGCGCTCCTGCTGTCTCCGCGCGAGCGTATGTACGGGAGCCGCCCGCCCAGCCGCGCCGCGCCGCCTGTCTACTTGCGCTTGGCCTGGTGCTCGAGCACCTTGCCGAAGGCTTCCTCGAGCTGGGCGGTCATGCGCTGCTTGAACAGCGCGAGCAGCGCCTCGGAGGCGAGCGGTCGCAGCGAGCTGACGCCGTCGATCAGCTCGTCCCAGCCCTCGTCGGGCTGGCCGGCGTGGTCGAAGGGCTCCCACAGCTCGCGCAGGAACAGCTTGGTGAACGCGCGGGAGATCGATTCGCAGTCGCGGCTGACCTTCTCGACGAGCACGAGCGCGGCGTGCAGGGGGATGCCGAGGGCGACGACCTGCTCGGCGGCGGCGAGCAGCGCGGGGCTGGGAGCTTCGAAGCGCCCGTCGCCGAGCGGGACGAGCAGCTTGAGCCGGCGCACGCGCTCGGCGTCCTTGGGATCGGCGGCGCCGAAGCGCGCGGTGAGCTCCTCGGCGGTGATGATCTCGGGGGACTCGGCCTCGAACGGTGTGGTGACGGCTCTGCGCAGCCCGAGCAGGCGCTCGGCGAGCCCGTGCGAGCCGCTGAGCAGCCGCTCGATGGCGGCGAGGTTGAAGCCGTCGGCCTGCAGGTCGAGGATCAGCCGCAGCCGCGCGACGTGCTCGGCGCTGTAGTAGCCGATGCGCGCCCTGACCTCGGGCGGCGGCAGCAGGCCGCGCGTGTGGTGGTTGCGGATGTTGCGCACGGACATGCCGACCTCGGCGGCGAGCTGCTCGACGGTGAGGTCGTACGCGGAGTCGCCCGGCTCGCCGTTGGCGGCGGCTGACTTGCGCGCGCTCGAAGTGGTGCTTGCCATGTCGCGTTCAGGGTATCACCGAACCAAGATGAGGGTACTTCTATCTATGTTCCCTCATTTGAGGTAGCATGACTTCGCGTCATGACCTTTCGTCCGCAGAAATCCGACCGTGGCTGAACGCGGCGCAATGCCGCGGGTGTCGCCGGTGCGGCGCAGAGCGCTGGACCTAATCGGCTCGTTCACCTCGCCGCTGCTGCCGGACGACTACCTGGAGCTGGTCAACCCGCTGTGGTCGACGCGCGAGCTGCGCGGGCGGATCGAGCGGATCGAGCGCGAGACGCGGGAGGCGGTGACGGTGCTGATCAAGCCGGGGTGGGAATGGCCGGGCCATCGCCCGGGCCAGTACGTGCGCGTGGGCATCGAGGTCGACGGCATCCACCACTGGCGCGCGTACTCGCTGACGTCGGACCCGGGACGTGCGGACGGCTGCATCGCGATCACGCCGAAGCTGGTGCCGCAGGGCAAGGTCTCGCCGTTCCTGTTCGCGCGCGCGCGCCCAGGGGCGATCGTGCGCCTGGGTGGCGTCGAAGGCACGTTTACGCTGCCCGACCCGCTGCCGCAGCGCCTCTTGTTCATCAGCGCGGGCAGCGGGATCACGCCGATCATGAGCATGCTGCGCAGCATTGCCGCCGAACGCCGGCTTGCGGACGTGGTGCACGTGCACTGCGCACGCACGCGCGAGACGGCGATCTTCGGCGAAGAGCTGCGCGCGCTGGCACGGGCGCACGATGGCTATCGCCTGCACGAGCGGATCACGGGCGAGCAGGGACGGATGTCTGCGGAGCACGTGGACGAGCTGTGCACCGACTGGCGCGAGCGCGAGACGTTCGTATGCGGGCCGGCGGGACTGCTGCGCGCGATGAGCGAGCGTTGGAGCCGCGACGGCGATGTGTCGCGTCTGCACGTCGAGCACTTCCAGCCCGACGAGCGCGTGGGCGACGGCCAGCGTGGTCTCGGCGGTACGATCGATTTCCGCTCGAGCGGCGTGCAGGCGAGCAGCGACGGCGAGCAGCCGATCCTGGCGGCGGGTGAGAGCGCGGGCGCGACGCTGCCGTTCGGCTGTCGCATGGGCATCTGCCACAGCTGCGTAGGGCGGCTGCGCTCGGGTCAGGTGCGCGACCTGCGCACGGGCCGCGTGCACGGCCAGCCGGGCGAGACGGTCCAAACGTGCATCAACGCGCCCGAGGGCGCGGTCGAGATCGACC
Source organism: Solirubrobacteraceae bacterium (assembly GCA_035939335.1). Lineage (GTDB taxonomy): Bacteria > Actinomycetota > Thermoleophilia > Solirubrobacterales > Solirubrobacteraceae > Palsa-744. The sequence continues at coordinate 9,414 of DASZFY010000047.1, forward strand.
TGTAGCGACCACAAGCCTGTAACCACCACGAGCAAAGGAATCGCGTGTCAGCCATCCATACCGACAACCCACCGACCGTTGGTGGCGCGGAGAACGGACGTCCGGCAGCCGCCGCGAGCGAGGAGCCGCAGAGCCCGCTCGCGCGTCTGACCCCCGAGCAGATCGAGCAGCTCGGCCGCGAGTTCGACGCGCTACACGATGAGGTGTACGCGGACCTTGGCGAACGCGACTCGCGCTACATCCGCGCGACGATCAAGCTGCACCGCCAGCTGGTGCTGGCGGCGCGTGCACTGCTGCTGGGCTCGCGCTACAGGCCGCTGTGGCTGGCGGGCACGGCGTCGCTTTCGGTGGCGAAGATCCTGGAGAACATGGAGATCGGCCACAACGTGATGCACGGCCAGTGGGACTGGATGAACGACCCGGACATCAACTCCCAGAGCTGGGACTGGGACACGGCGTCGCCGGCGGACGCTTGGCGTCACTCGCACAACTACGAGCACCACACGTTCACGAACATCCGCGGCAAGGACCGCGACCTGGGCTATGAGATCATGCGCATCGACCCGCACCAGCGCTGGCATCCGATCTATCTTTTCCAGCCGCTGTACAACCTGCTGCTGATGGGGTTCTTCGAGTGGGGCGTGGCGGTGCACGACCTCAACCGCGGGGCGATCCACTCGGGCGAGAAGTCCAAGGAGCAGGTGCTCGACGAGCTGCGGGCGATCGGCGTGAAGGCGCGCAGGCAGATCGTCAAGGACTACATCGCGTTCCCGACGCTGTCGGCGTTGGCGGCAATCGTCGCCAGCCGCGGCTCGCTCGAGTCGGGTCGGCGCACGTTCAAGGCGACGGCGACGGCGAACTTCACGGCGAACATCGTGCGCAACGTGTGGGCGTACTCGATCATCTTCTGCGGGCACTTCCCCGACCAGACGTACACGTTCAGCGAGGATGAGGTAGCGGACGAGACGCGCGGCGGCTGGTACGTGCGCCAGCTACTGGGCGCGGCGAACATCGACGGCGGACCGCTGTTTCACCTGCTGGCGGGCAACCTGAGCTTCCAGGTCGAGCACCACCTGTTCCCGGACATGCCCTCCAGTCGCTACTCGGAGATCGCGCCGCGCGTACGCGACATCTGCCGCCGCTACGGCCTGCCTTACAACACGGGTCCGTTGCACAAGCAGCTGGGCACGGTCCACCGCACGATCCTGCGGCTGGCGTTCCCCGGCGGCAAGGTGCGCCCGAAGCCGGGGCCGTACCGGCCCGATCCCGCCTGAGCGTTTGGCGCCGCGCCGTGCGACGCCGGACGCGTCGGACAGGCGTCAGGCGCAGCCGGTGATGCCGCCGTCGAGCGGGATGACGGTGCCGGTCATGTACGCGCCGGCGCGCGAGGCGAGGAACTGCGTGAGCCCGGCGACGTCGTCGGGGTGTCCGATGCGCCCGAGCGGCACGCCGCTTTCGACCGCGTGGCGCATCTCTGGGTCGTCGAGCGCGTAGGCCATCATCTTGGTCTGAAACGGCCCTGGGGCGATGGCGTTGACGGTGATGTGCTCGGAGGCGAGGCGCTTGGCGAGGTGGCGCGTGAGCATGTGCACGGCGGCCTTGCTGGCGCTGTAGCTGTAGTTCTCGACGGGCGGCGGCTGCAGCCCGTTGATGGAGCCGATGTTGATCACGCGCGCGGGGTCCTCGACGTTGGCGGCGGCGCGCAGCTCGGGCAGGAGCGCGACGGTGAGGTGAAAGATGCCCTCGACGTTCGTGCTGAGCACCTTCTCCCAGCCCGACGCGGGAAACTCCTCGAGCGGCGCGCCCCAGGCGGCGCCGGCGTTGTTGACGAGGATGTCGAGCGACGGGAAGCGCTCGCGCGCGGCGGCGGCGAGCGCCTGGGCGCCTTGTTGTGTGGATATGTCTGCGGGTATCGCGTGGCAGTCACCGGAGGCGCCCAGCTCCCGGGCGGCGGCTTCGACGTCGGCGCTCTTGCGCGAGGAGACGATCACGCGCGCGCCCGCGAGCACGAAGCCGCGCGCGATCATAAATCCGATGCCGCGCGAGCCGCCGGTGACGAGCGCGGTCTTGCCGGATAGGTCAAACAGGTCACTCATTGCTGTGTCTCCTCACTGCTCGTGGGTTGCTGATCGCCAGTCGGCATCGCATAGCGCCGATCGGAGCGACGATCTCTAGTTGTCGAAGCTCGCGGGACGCTTCTCGAGGAACGCGCCGGCTGCCTCGGGCAGGCCCTTGCTGAACGTGGCCATGATCTGCTGGCGGTCCTCGTACTCGACGGCAGCCTGCTGGGAGGGGATCTCAAGCGCACTCCACATGCCGCGCTTGGTCAGGCGCACGCCCCAGGGCGCGAGCGCTGCGATCTCCTGGGCGGCGAGCACGGCTCGCTCGATCAGCTTGTCCTCCTCGACGACGTCGGCGACGAGGCCGATGCGCAGCGCCTCCTGGGCGTCAAAGCGCCGTCCGGTGAGCATCAGCTCGTGCGAGCGCGAGACGCCGATCAGGCGCGGCAGCAGCCAGCTGGTGCCCATGTCGCAATTGGACAGGCCGATGTTGATGAACGCGGCGCGGAACACGGCGGTGATGCTCGCGTAGCGGATGTCGCTGCCGAGGCTGAGCGCGAGCCCGAGGCCGGCGGCGGGGCCGTTGACGGCGGCGATGACGGGCTGTGGGAGGGCGCGGAGCGCGAGCACGAGCTTGGACATGTGCTCCTGGTTGTCGAGCCGGTCGCGGGGCAGATCGCTTTCGTTGTTGGCAGGCGCGGCGCCGTATCCGCGCAGGTCGACGCCCGCGCAGAAGCCGCGTCCGGCGCCGGTGAGGATCACCGCGCGGCAAGAGCGCTCGGCGGCGACCCTGCGCAGCTCGACGTGCAGCGCCTCGCACAGCTCGGCGTTCATGGCGTTGAGCTGCTCGGGCCGGTTGAGCGCGAGCTGCACGACGTGGGGAGCGGGCTCCTCGACGAGTACCAGCTGGGTCATCGCGGGAATCCTATGGTTTGACACCGCGGCGCAGCGTGGCGCGGCGTCGCGTGGCTTGACGTGACGGAGCGTGACGTGGCGCGGCATGGCGTGGCGGCGCGGCGTTGGCGTGGCAGCGTGGTGGCGCAGCGTGGCGCGGCGTCGCCGGGCCGATCATTGGAGCTGCGAGACTGGCGCGCGTGAGTAGCACGGTGGCGCGCGCGAGGACGAGCCGGCCGAGCGTGGCGGTTGTGGGCCACGTGGAGTGGGTGCAGTTCGCGCGCGTGGTGCACGTGCCGCGCGCGGGCGAGGTGGTGCACGCGGAGGACCCGTTCGAGGAGCCGGCGGGCGGTGGCGCGGTGGCGGCGGTGCAGCTTGCGCGGCTGGCGGGCGCGGCGTCACTGGTGACGGTGCTGGGCGACGACGAGTACGGCCGGCGCTCGGTCACGCGCCTGGGCGAGCTCGGCGTGGACGTCCGCGCGTCAGTAGTGAATGCACCGACTCGCCGCGCGGTGACGCTGGTGGACGACGCGGGCGAGCGCACTATCACGACGTTCGGGCCGCGGCTGGAACCGCGGGGCGGCGAAGCGCCGGAACGCTGGAATCAGATGGCAGCGCTGGACGCGTTGTACTTCACAGCGGGCGACGAGGCGGAGCTGCGGGTGGCACGGGCACGCTCGCGCGTGCTGGTTGCAAGCCCGCGCGCCCGCGACGCGCTCGGCCACGGCGTGCGGATCGACGTGCTGGTGCTGAGCGGCGACGACGAGATCGAGCTGCGCGCGGCGCAGCCGGCGCTCGCGGAGGCGGAGCTGGTGCTGTGGACGGACGGCGAGCGCGGCGGGCGCTACAGGCGTCGCGACGGCGAGACGGGCAGCTGGTCGGCGATCCGCCCGCCGGGCGAGCGCGTCGATTCGTACGGTTGCGGCGACTCGTTCGCGGCGGGCCTCACGTACGGCCTCGGCGCGGGACTCGAGCTCGCCGACGCGCTCGCGCTGGCGGCGCGCTGCGGCGCGGTGTGCCTGACGGGCCGCGGACCGTACGAGCGCCAGCTCACCCGCGATGAGCTGTAGCCGGCTGTACGCGTGCGTCACCCTGCGCTCACCCAGTCGCCCGGACCCGCACGCGACTGTGTGGCGCTCGCGGCCATATGATCCCCGCGGCCGCCATGGACTTCGAACAGATCACCACGGAGCTCGCCGACGGCGCGCTGACGATCACGCTGAACCGCCCGGAGCGGCTGAACGCGTGGACGGCGCTGATGGGTCAGGAGTTGCGCGCGGCGTTCGACCGCGCGGACACGGACGATGACGTGCGCGTGGTGATCGTGACGGGCGCCGGCAGGGGCTTCTGCGCGGGCGCGGACCTGGCGAGCGGCGGCGACACGTTCGACGCGCGTAAGCGCGAGAGCGTGGCGGGCGCGATGCGCGACAACGGCGGCGAAACCACGCTGCGGATCTTCGAATCGACGAAGCCGGTGATCGCGGCGATCAACGGCCCTGCGGTGGGCGTGGGCGCGACGATGACGCTGCCGATGGACGTGCGCCTGGCGGCAGACGACGCGCGCATAGGCTTCGTGTTCGCGCGCCGCGGCATCATCCCAGAGGCATGCTCGAGCTGGTTCCTACCGCGCGTGGTGGGCATCAGCCAAGCGATGGAGTGGGTGGCCACCGGCCGCGTGTTCTCCGCGCAGGAGGCGCTCGCCGGCGGCCTCGTGCGCAGCGTGCACCCCAAAGACGAGCTGCTCGACGCAGCCCGCGCGCTCGGCCGCGAGATCGCCGAGAACACAGCGCCTGTCTCCGTCGCGCTTGCCCGCCAGCTGATGTGGAGGATGCTCGGCGCCGAGCACCCGATGCTCGCCCACCGCGCGGACTCGCGCGGCATGGTCGCGCGCGGCCAGTCCGCTGACGCGGTCGAGGGCATCACCGCCTTCCTAGAGAAGCGCCCCGCGCGCTTCCCCGATCGCGTCAGCGACGGCCTCCCCGACGTGATGCCCGGCTGGAGCGCGCCGGAGTTCGAGTAGTCAGGCGCTGCGGGGAAGAGTCACGCTTTAGCCGGGACGCGTCGGTAGAGCCCCCAGGTCACGGCGACCGTCAGTGCCGCGGCCAATGCAAGCCGGGGCTCCACCCAAGAGAAAGATCGTCTGAGGGCTACTTCGGTGAGGAGGCCGCCAACAATCACGGCAGCGAATACGAAGCCTGAATAGAGAATCGCTGCGCCGGCCCCTCCGCGAAGGCGCCACTCTCGGACGAACGGCTCAAAGTGCACAAGCCACGCGTAGATGAACAAGAAAATGCCGGCACCGTCGAGAAGTGCGTCGGCTTCGGCGCCGAGCTGCTTGTGGAGCGCAACTAGGAGCGTCACCGCGGCGTACCCGCCCATTACCAACAAGAAGCCCGTCAAGGCACGTTCGGCCCATAGCCGCGCTGGGTCGGAGTTCTTCGTGAGCTGTTCCATCCACGCCAGCCGCGGGCGGGTGAGGGCCAGTGTGAGCATCGTGCCTCCGACAATCGCGACTACGACCTCGCGAGCGTTGACTGCGTCGGCGACGGCCAGGACGGTGGGCACCATGCTGATGAGTTCGACCCATCGGACTAATAACTTTAGGCTGGCAGCTCCTGCACCAGCGAAAGTGCAGGTGCGAGCAGATCACCGCGCTCGGCCACGCTCTGGAGCACCTGCTCGGCGTCGAACGCGAGGTTGGCGGGGTCCTGCGAGTCTCGCGTTGCGCGGACCTCGTCCCACTCGACCGGCGTGGAAACGGTTGGTCGCTCGGTTGCGCGCAGCGAGTACGCGCACACGGTCGTCTTCTTGGCGTCGTTCTGGCTCCAGTCGATCAGCACCCTGCCCGTGCGTCGCGTCTTGGTCATGCGCGAGACCACCAGGTCGGGTTCAGCGCCCTCCAGCAGCTCCGCCACCGCTTTCGCAAACGGCTTCGTCTGGGCGTACGTGGCGCCGTCGGAGTTCAGTGGGATGTACACCTGCAGCCCCTTCGAGCCGGAGGTCTTGGCGAAGCTCTGCAGCCCCAGGTGCTCGAACATCCCCTGCAGCTGCGCCGCCACGTGACAGCACTCGACGATGCTCGCCGGCGCGCCCGGGTCGAGGTCGAACACCACCGACGTCGGGCGGTCGATCGCCGGCGCTCGCGCGAGCGGCACGTGCAGCTCGATCGCCGCCAGGTTCGCCAGCCACACGAGCGTTGGCAGATCGTTCGCGAGCAGGTAGTCGATCGTCTTGCCTGTGCCCTTCAGGGTACGCTCGCTCGCCACCGTCGCCGTGCGCACCCACTCCGGCCGGTGTGCAGGCGCCTGCTTCTGGAAGAACGACTTCGCCTCCACACCGTCCGGCCAGCGCGTGACCGTCAGCGGACGCTCCGCCAGGTGCCCCAGCAGTGCCGGCGCGATCGTCGCGTAGTACTCGATCACGTCGCCCTTCGTGAATCCCGTCTTGGGGTACAGCACCTTGTCGAGGTTGGACAGCTTCAGCTCGCGCCCCTCCACCGTCGTCTCCGCCGCGTTCTTGCCGCGCCTGCGGATTGGCAGCGGCCCCAGCGACTCGCCGGGCTCCTGCGGCGTGCCCGGCGAGGTTCCGAGCGCTTGCGGCGCTCCGGGCGCCCCCGAATCGATGGCCTGTGCGTTCGTGACTGCGTCGAGGAAGTCCTCGCGCGCCACCTGCTCCGGCGGCTTGTCCTCGCGCAGCCCCTTGTACACCGGGTGGCGCAGGCTGCCGGCGCTCGTCCAGCTCGTGAACTCGACCTCCACCACCAGTCGCGGCTCGCAGAAGATCGCGCCGCGCGGAGGACTCTCGCCGGCGCCGAACGGCGAAGTCGGGCGCTCGAGCGGCGCGAGCAGGCGCGACAGACACTGCAGATCGTCCTCGCCGAAGCCGCTGCCCACGCGGCCCGCGTAGCGCAGCACGCCCTCGTCCTCGTACACGCCCAGCAGCAGCGCGCCGATGCTGTTCGCGCGCTTGCCCTTCCCCGGCATCCAGCCGCCCACCACGAGCTCCTGGCGGGCGGTCGTCTTGACCTTGATCCAGTCGCGCGAGCGCACGCCCGGCTGATAGATCGAGCCCAGACGCTTGGCGACCACGCCCTCCAGATGCTGCTCAGCGCTCGCCTCCAGCAGCGCTTTGCCCTGTCCGATCACGTAATCGGGTGTCTGCCAGCGCTCCCCGCTCAATGCCAGCGCCGCCAACTGCTCGCGCCGCGTGCTGTACGGCTCGCCTGTCAGCGAGTGGCCGTCCAGCCACAGCAGGTCGAAGATCACGTACGTCACCGGCGTGCCCTTCGCCAGCCGCCGCGCCTGCTCGCGCGACGCCGTGTGCATGCGCCGCTGCAGCGCCGCGAAGCTCGGGCGCCCGTCGCCGTCGAACGCCACCAGCTCGCCGTCCAGCACCGCGTTGTGCGAGCCCAGCGCCGCGTTTACGCCCAACAGCTCCGGATAGCTGTCGGTGATGTCGTTGAGGTTGCGGCTTTCAAGCCGCAGCTCGCCCGGCTGCGAGTACGCGATCGCGCGCACGCCGTCCCACTTGATCTCAAACGCCCAGTCGCTGTCGTGCGCCGGCAGTGCGCCCGCGCTCGCGAGCATCGGCACGAGGCGCTTTGGCATCGGCTCGCGGTCGAGATCCGCGGGCGGGTCCATCCGGTGAATCAGCCAGTTCTTTGGCGCCTCGCCCTTGTCGATCGGAAACAGCGCATAGCGTGCGTTCACGCGCTCGCCGTGCAGCGCCACCTCCACCTTGCGCGGCTCCCACTTCAAGCACTCGTACGTGCCTCGATCCCAGATGATCACCTCGCCCGCGCCGTACTCGCCCCTCGGTATCTCCGCCTCGAAGTCCAGGTACTCCAGCGGATGGTCCTCCACCGCCACCGCCAGGTGGTTTTCGCCCGGCGCCTGCGGCAGACCCTTGGGGATCGCCCACGACGCCAGCGTCCCGTCGCGCTCCAGGCGCAGATCCCAGTGCAGGCGCCTGGCGTGATGCTCGTGGATGACGAAGCGCGCCGTGCCCGCTCGCGCGGCATTCTTGGCGGACGCGGACGTCGAGGCGGCCTCAGGCTCGGGCGTGGCGTCGAAATCGCGTTTCGCGCGGTAGCGCTTCAGGCGATCGGGCACCTACCGCTTGGCGGCGGGTTTTTTCGTGGCGCTCGCTTTGGCCCCGGCTGCTTTGGGCGCCCCCGCTTTGGCCGCCGCTTTCTTGGCTGTCGCCGGCTTCTTCGCCGCTTTGCGCGGTTTCGCCGCGCCGTCCGCGTCTGCGCTCTGGCGTGCGCGCACCGCGTCGAGGCTCGCCTTCAACGCGCTCATCAGGTCGGGCGCCGGCGCGGCGAGCTCTTCCGGCGCCGGCTGCACCGCGATCGCCTTGCCTGCTGCCTTGCGCTCGATCAGCTCCAGCACCTGCTCGCGGTAGGTGTCGCGGAAGCGCTCCGGCTCGAAGTCGCCCGCCAGCGATTCCACCAGCTGCTTGGCGATGTCGAGCTCGCGCTCGGTCGTCTCGATCTCCTTCACCTCCGCCACCTCGTCCAGGCGGTCCGGCGGCAGCACTTCGTCGGCGAACATCATCGTCGCCATCCCCAGCGCGTCGCCCATCGGGCGCACCGCCACCAGCTGCTCCTTCGAGCGGATCACCACGCGCGCGATCGCTACTTTGCCCGTCTCGCGCATCGCGTCCAGCAGCAGCCTGTAGGGCTTCGCGCCCCCCGCCCCCGGCGCCAGGTAATAAGGATGATCGTAGTAAACAGGGTCGATCTGCGAGAGCGCTACGAACTCCTCGATCTCAATTGTTTTTGTCTTCTTCGGCTCCAGCGACTCCAGCTCGCCTGGCTCGATCACCACGTAGCGGTCCGGCGCCAGCTCGTAGCCCTTTACGATCTCCGCGTACGGGACCTCCTCGCCGGTCGACGGGTCCACGCGCTTCTGCGCCACGCGCACGCCACTACTGCTCGCGAGCTGGTGAAAGCGCACGCTCTTGCGGTCGACCGCGCTGTACAGCTTCACCGGGACGGTGACCATCCCGAAGCCGATCGTGCCGGTCCATATCGCGCGGGGCATACGTGATTAGTACCAGCTCTGGACGGGTGTAAACAGCGCTGCAAAGCGCGTGGCGTCAGTTGTCGGTGTCCTTGCCCGCCAGGCCCGCCGTGTGTGTTGCCTCCGGCTCGATCTCCGTCTCGCGCATCGACGCCGGGAGCAGGTCGCTCGGCGCATATATCTCCGGCTGCCCCGGTTCGCCTGTATGACCGTTCCCGCGTGCGCGCGCCGCCTCGATCTCCTCCGCGCTCGCCGTCAGTCGCGCCGAGTAGATCGACGGCGCCCCCAGCACGCGCGCGAGCACCGTCGCCTCCACCACCGCCAGCAGGATCGGCACCATCAGCGCGTCCGCGCGGTGCGTCAGCTCGAGCAGCAGCACCACCGCCGCCAGCGGGCCCTGCATCGACGCGCCCAGCACCGCCGCGCCGCCGATGATCGCGTAGCTGCCCAGCGGCGCGCCAGGCCAGATCTGCACCCAGCCCTCGCCCAGCAGGCCGCCCAGCAGCACGCCGTACGCGAGCGTCGGCGTGAACAGCCCGCCCGGCGCGCCGCTGCCCAGGCACGCCGCCGTCACCAGCGGCTTCAACACCAGCAGCACCGCCAGCAGCGCCACGCTCAGCTTCGCCACCAGCGCCAGCTGCACGACCGGTTTGCCGTTGCCCAGCAGCTCTGGGTAGGTGGTCGCGAGCGCGCCCAGCGCAGTGAACACCACCAGCGGCGCCGCCACGCGCATCCATCCCGACGGGCGCAGCGCGTGCGCCCGTGCGATCACGCGGATCCATGCGATCGCCGCCAGCCCCGCGATCGGCCCGACGATCACCGCCCACACGATCTGCGCGCCGCTCACTGGGTAGTTGGGGATCGAGTACGTCGGCGCCGTCGGCAGCACGATCCACGCGACCGCCGTCGCTACCAGCGAAGTCGCCAGCGCCGGCAGCACCAGCGGCAGCGTCAACGTTCCCAGCAGCACCTCAAGCGCGAACAGCGCGCCCCCCAGCGGCACGTTGTACACCGCCGCCATGCCCGCGCCAGCGCCGCACGCAACCAGCAGCCGCCGCTGCCACTCCGGCAGGCGTGCCCACTCGCTCAATACGCTCGCCACCGCCGCGCCTGCCTGCTGCGGCGCCGCCTCGCGGCCCAGCGACGCGCCCAGCGCCACGATCACGATCGAGTGCACGCCCCGCGCGATGCTCGCCCAGAACGGCACCCGCGCGCGGCGCAGCCACAGCGCGTCCGAGACCTCGCCAGGGTTGTGACGCGACAGCGCCACCGCGCCGGCGCCCGCGACCACGCCGCCGATCGCCAGCACCAGCACCCGCCGTGTCGCCGACGCGCGCTTGACCGCTTCCAGGAAGTCGCCCGAGTGGTAGGACCACGCCAGGTGCTGAATCGCGCGCAGCAGCTCGATCAGGGCCGCGCCGCCGACGCCAGCGCCCAGGCCCACAAGTACCACCAGTACCCAGAACCGCACCCCGTACGAGGCCACGATCCCGCGGCCGGGCACGTTCGGTTGAGGGGTCGGCCGCGTCACTGCACGCCCCAGTCTGACGCGGGGCCCAGGCGGCAGCGAGAACGCGCTGTTACCGCGCCGCATCTCCCGTATGGCTCACAGGCATTGCTCACCGGGGCGCAATCGCTCAAACTGGCCAGCCAGCCAGTATGATCCGGTGCTCCATCCGGTGGGCAAATCTTGGAGGTTTGAAAATGGCGACCGTCGGGCGCGACATCGAGGCCGTGGAACTCACCGAGGAGGGGCTGTGGGCGGACGGGCCGCCATACGAGCTGTTCAAGGAGATGCGCGGCAAGTGCCCGATCCACTGGACGGACAGCTTTGAACTGTTCCCCGAGGAGGCCGGCTTCTGGTCGGTCACCACCGCCGAGGACGTCCACACCGTCAGCCGTGACTGGAAGACGTACTCATCCGAAGCCGGCGGCGTGCTCGCCGCCGCCGCGGGCTTTCCGATCGAGCTCGCGCGCGCGATGTTCATCGGCATGGACCCGCCCAAGCACGATCGCCTCAAGGCGCTGTTCCAGGCGGGCTTCACCCCCAGACGGATCGCCGCGCACGAGGACGCCATCCGCGCGATCACGATCAACGTCCTCGACCGGCTCGACGGCCGCGACAGCTGCGACCTGGTCAGCGACGTCGCGCAGCCGGTCGTCTCGCGCGTGATCGGCAGCTTCATGGGCATCTCCGAGGAGGACGACGCGATCTGGGCGCGTCTGATGAACTCGACGCTCGGCGCCGCCGACCCGGACCTGAACCCCGATGGCTTCGAGGGCGCGATCGAGAAAGACCTGCCCGAGATCTTCGAGCGCTGTCGTCAGCTGATCGCCGCGCGCCAGGAGAACCCCACCGATGACCTGACGAGCGTGCTCGTGCACTCCGAAGTCGACGGGCAGAAGCTCGAGGAACACGAGATCGTGATGGGCTTCTTCCTGTTGATGGCCGCCGGCAACGACAGCACCAAGGCGACCTTCTGCAGCGGCATGCGCGCCCTGATGGAAGACCGCCAGCAGATGCAGTTGCTGCTCGACGATCCCTCGCTGATCGCCAACGCCGTCGAGGAGTCGCTGCGGATGTTCCCCGCGTTCGCGCACTTCCGCCGCACCGCCACCTGCGACACCGAGTTGCACGGACAGAAGATCCGCGAGGGTGACAAGGTGGTCATGTGGTACGTGTCCTCCAATCGCGACGAGACGCGCTTCGAGGACGCCGACCGCTTCGACCTGCGTCGGGAATGCGAGCACCAGGCATTCGGCGCCGGCGGACGGCACTTCTGCCTTGGCACCGCGCTCGCGCGCCTGGAGCTCAAGGTGATGCTCGAGGAGACGCTCAAGCGCTATCCGCGCATACAGCTCGACGGCGGGGCGGGCGGGCCCAAATCAGTCGAATCGCTGTTCCTCAACCAGCTCAAGTCGCTGCCCGTGAGGCTGTGAAGTTGGTTGCTCCTTTTGCGAATGCTGTATAGCCATCGCTATACAGTGTTTTCTTTTTGCGCCCGGCGCCCGGCGCCCGCGTCGGCGCCGGCGCCCTGCACGCCGCAGTGTCCTACCCGTGGCCGAGCACCGGGTGGGGCACGTACGGCTCCTCCACCCGCGCGATCTCCTCGTCACTGAGCGTCAGCTGCTCGGCGGCTAGCGCGTCCTGCAGGTGCTGGAGCTTGGTGGCGCCGACGATCGGCGCGGTCACGCCGGGCCTGTGCAGCAGCCACGCGAGCGCGATCTGCGCCGGCGGGACGCCACGCTCAGCGGCGACCTCAGCGACGCGCTCGACGACGTCGAAGTCGGTGGGCTGGTCGTACAGGTAGTCGGTGAACTGGTCGCTGCCCGCGCGCGTCGTGCGCCGCTCGCCCGATCGCGTTCGGTTGCCGGCGAGGACGCCGCGCGCGAGCGGACTCCAGGGGATCACGCCGACGCCCTGGTCGATGCACAGCGGGATCATCTCGCGCTCCTCCTCGCGGTAGAGCAGGTTGTAATGGTTCTGCATCGACACGAAGCGGCTGTGGCCGGCGCGCTCGGCGACGTGCTGGGCCTTGGCGAACTGCCACGCGAACATGCTGCTCGCGCCGATGTAGCGCGCCTTGCCGGCGCGCACGACCTCGTGCAGCGCCTGCATCGTCTCCTCGATTGGCGTGCGCGGATCCCAGCGATGGATCTGGTAGAGGTCGACGTAGTCCATGCCCAGACGCTGCAGCGACGCGTCGATCGCACTGAGGATGTGCTTGCGCGACAGGCCGCCGCCGTTCTCGCCCGGTGTCATCGGCATGAAAACCTTGGTCGCCACGACGAGCTCCTCGCGCGTGAGCAGCTTTGACAGAAGGCGCCCGGTGGCGAGCTCGCTGGCGCCCTGCGAGTAGGTGTCGGCTGTGTCGAAGAACGTGATGCCGCCCTCGACCGCCGCGCGCACGATCGGCTCCGCGGCCTGCTCGTCGATCACCCACGGTTTGTCGCTGTCGTTGCCTATGCTCATCATCCCCAGGCACACGCGCGAAACGCGCAGGCCCGTCGCTCCGAGATTCACGTACTGCATGTGCTACCTCCGATGGATCGTTTCCGCGAGCACGCACCCGACGTGATCGAGCTTAGAACCTGGCTTCTAGGCCACGCACGGCGGATGCCTGCGACGAGCCCGTGTGGACGGCCAATAGAACATACGTCCAGGCGCATATCTCGACCGGTCAGCATGAAATGCGCAATTTCCACGAATTCTCGTGCAGCTCTACAGAGAGCGGGGAAATGGCCGAGACAGTGGCAGGGCACGGTGGCTCACCACGCAATCGGAGGAGCGATGGGATTTTTCTACATCAGTGACGACGGCACGGTCGGCGACGCCGAGCACGGCAACGCTGTCGTCGTGCTGGTCGCAGGCGGTGAGATCGACTACGCCGTCAGCCCGCAGCTCAAGGAGCGCATCGCCGGGCGCATCGACGAGGGCTTCACGCGCGTGGTGCTGGATCTGTCGACGGCGACGTTCGTCGACTCGACGGCCATCGGCGCGCTCGTCAGCGCCGCCACGAGACTGCACGACCTCGGCGAGGGGACGCTCGCGATCGTGTGCCCGGAGGAGAACACGCGCGTGCTGCGCATCTTCGAGATCGCCGGTGTCGAGAGCCTGATCGCGCTGCACAGCTCGCGCGAGGAGGCCGTCGCGGAACTCGCGGTGGTATGAGATGGGCGCTCACCTCCAACAAGTCGTCAGCCACCATGACGCCCCGATCGGGCTCCCCGCGAGCGAACTGCACCTGCCAGCGCGGCCGGCGAAGCTCGGTGCAGCGAGGCAATACGCGCACGAGGTCGCGGCGGCATTCGGCTTCGACTCAGACCGGTGCTACGAGATCGCGTTCGCGGTCAACGAGGCGGCAACCAACGCGATCAGACACGGCAAGCCCGACGAGCACGGGTGCATCCACCTCAGCGCGCTCGCCGACGGCGACCGCCTAACGCTCGCGGTGCGCGACTGCGGGACGTTCGTCGCGTGCGCCGGCGCTACGGACGCGCTGGCCGAAAGCGGCCGCGGCTTCGCGCTGATGGAGCGGCTGATGGACGCCGTCCAGCTGTGTGTGTCGTGCGGAAGCACCACCGTGCGCTTGTCCAAGGCGCGTGCGTGAATGGGCGCGGCGGGTTTCGAACCTGCGACCTCTCGCGTGTGAAGCGAGCGCTCTCCCACTGAGCTACGCGCCCTGGGCCTTGAGTCTATTGGCTCTGCGTGTCGGCCGGCGGGGTCGGCCGGGGGCGGCACGCGCCTCGGACTCCAGAAGCTCCGCATGGACATCGAGAGGCGGTGCCTGGGCTACACTGCGCACCGCGGCGCCTCGCGACAGTGCGAGCGCCCGTTCAGTATCCGCGGGAGCCTATATCGATCGGCGAGCGGGTGCTGATAGGAGCCCGGGCGACAGTTCTGCGGATCTGAGCGACGTAACCGCCTTCGAGGATGCTGAGGATCCCGGGTCCGGGTAGTAGCGCCGCCACCGTTTGCGCCAGCGTCACTGCCTGAACCGGGAGACGTCGAGGGCCACATTTGACGCTATCGCTTGCAGTTCCGAAGCTTCATGCTTCGGTAGCCCGGCGTGATATGCCAGGCCGTTTGGGCTCTGCCGAAAGACCGTGGCATAGAACACGCAAGCCGCGAGATAGGTGCCCTTGATGGTCGGATGGCTACCGTCGCTTTGCCAAAGACCCGAGCTTGCCTCTGTTTCGAACACCTTCGCCCACGCGTAGCCCACGGGCGCGACGGTCGCATGTAGTTCCCGCGCGATGACGAGATATCCATCGTCAACCGCAGACTGCATGCTGGCGTAGCCGATTAGCCCATCCTGCGGCCATCCTGTCCGATGGGCCCAGGTGAGATAGAGCATCGGCTGCGCTCCTGCGTCTCGGGTCATGCGGACGAGTTGCCGGACTGCCGGGTACATCTCGGCTTGACGGAAGCGTTCGATCGACGGGATCTCGCTCTGCTCTTGGAGTACTACCACGTTCCATCTTGCGGAACGAAGCGCTTTTTCGGTTTCAGGGGAGGCAAGATGGTCTGCGAGCGTTGCGCCGCCTTCGGCCAAGATGCCCGTCTCGACGGTACGGCCGCCTGCGCGCGCGAGCCTCGCGAACATCGCTGGAAGATGGTTGACGTAGGTATAGCTGTTGCCAATAAAGAGCAAACGACACGGGGCCGAGATGCTCAGCGTGGCGCAACCAGACTCGCTGTGGTCAGGGGAGCTGTTGGAACATCCAACCAACATCAGCCCGCACGTAGCAACGAGCAGCGTGCTGACCATGCCCCAGAGTGTGCGCATCCCAACTGAATGTGGTCGAAATGAGTACATGTGTGCACGTATCGACCGCCGCGGACCGGTCTTCAGTTACCTTTCCGAGCGCTGAAAAAAACCGCGCTCCCACGGCCACCGGCTCGCGTCGCCAATCACGCGCCCAGCGCTCAAGACCCGAGCCGAACGCTCGCGTGTCTGTACAGGCGGTCGTTCGCTTCGGAGTAGCTGGTAGCGAGGGCGTTGACTGCCGCGGGCGTGAGCGAGGTACCGAACGCGCTGGCGCCGCCAAGCCTTTGATAGTCGATCGGCATCTGCTTACCGATCTGCGCGAGCCCGAAGTGCGCGTCGTAGATGCTCTCGATGTACAGCGCCACGTTCGCACGCGCGAAGCGCGCGGCCGCGGCGGAGCCATGTTCGGCCTGTTCGATCGCCGCGCTGATCAGCCGCCAGCCGCGTACGGCGAGCAGGTAGTACGCGCGGAACGTGCCCGCGAGGCTGGTGGCGGGGCCTGTGAGCGAGGCGGCTTGCTTTTCTTCGAACAGCGCTGGCAGGCGCAGCAGGGCTGCGCGTTCGGTAGCGCTGCGGATGGCGGTCCGTGGGAGCTTGTGGATGTCGGCGGGCAGGCCGTCGATGACCAGCGGCCACGCCGCCTTGGTGGCGAGGACCTCGCTGCGCACCGACGTCTCCTGTGCGCCGAGCGCCCGAGCCACCGCGGCCAGGTCGGCGCGCTCGAGGCTCGACTCGGCGGCAGTCGCGTGGGCTCCTGATCCGCAGCCGGCGAGCGCGAGCGCGCCGCCGCCGAGCATCACGAGCGCCGCGAGGCTACCGATCGCTCGTGATCGGTAGCCGATACGCACGCCACGCGGTACGGTCTTGCGCGAGGCTGCCGTCGCTCTGCCTAGACGCTCAGCAGGTCGACCACGAATATGAGCGGCGCGTTCGGCGGGATCGCGGGCGGCGAGCCTTTGACGCCATATGCGAGCGCCGATGGAATTATCAGCTCACGCCGGCCGCCGACCTTCATGCCTGGGATGCCCTGGTCCCAGCCAGGGATGACCTGGCCTTTGCCGAGCGAGAACGAGAACGGTTCGTTGCGTTTCCACGAGGCGTCGAACTCCTTGCCGCCTTTGTACAGAACGCCCACGTAGTTGACAGTCACCGTGTCGCCGGCCTTGGCTTCGGCGCCGGTCCCTGCGATCAGTTCTTTGGTTTCGAGCTTCGTCGGCGCTGGGCCGGACGGTGGCGTCACCTTCGGTTCTTTCGACAGCGGCCCCGTCGTCGGCGTTTTTGCGGGCGTGGTCGGTGTGGTGGAGGCGGTGGTGCTTTCGCCTGCTTTGACCAGCGAGCTGTCGGCGCTGTTCTCGTTGCCTACGGTGATCGTGCTCGAGCCGCCCGAGCTGCCGCAGGCGGCGATCAGGAACGCTGCGCCCACTGCCGCGGCGCCGGCACCGGCGCGGGAGCGAAAGGTGGAGCGGGAGGTGTGGAAGTTCTTGAAGTAGTTCACGGGCGGGCAGCCTATCGGAACTTCGGCCGCTGCGTGTGCGTTACGATCAGTGTTGGACCGTGCTAGGCGGGGAGGTAGCGGTGCCCTGAATCCGCAATCCGCTCTAGCGGGGCTGAACTCCCCTCCGAGGGGTTCCGACCCCGGTTGCTCCGTCGCTCGGGGCGTCGATGGTTCGGGTCCCGCGCGGTGTCGGCTTGCGAACCAGGTCAGGTCCGGAAGGAAGCAGCCTTAAGCGATCACCGGCAGGCGCAGCGGGAGCTCCCGGACCGGAGTCGTGGGCGACGATCGGCGCCGGGTGTCGCGGATCTCGACGAGGGGTGCACGGTCCATCTCTTGAATAGAAAACGCTGTATAGCCATGGTTACACAGCATTTGCAAAGTGGAACATGGTGCACGCTGCCGCGCGTCGGCAACGGCACCGCGGCAACGGCACCGCGGCACCGCGGCACGGCGGCAACGGCACGGCGGCAACGGCGGCAACGGCGCGGCAACAACGGCGGCGCGCCGCGGCGACCTACCCGCACCGGTGGAAGATCAGCCAGGAGTGGTTGCTGGCGACCTCGTTGAAGCCGGGTGGCACGCTGACGTGCTTAGGGACTGGATCGCGCGGGTCGAGCACGTAGTCTTCTTCGACTTCCTTGGTGGCGGGGTCGACGTAGACACCGGAGGCGATGTGTCCGGCTTCGGGGCTGACGATGTTGCGGGGGCTGGTTTGGAGATACAGCGCGAGCAGCGGAATGGGCGCGTGATTGGGCACGCCGACGGGCCCGCAGCGGAGGCTGATGGCGCCCTGGTGGACGAGCGCGAGCAGTTCGCCTTCGATTTCGTGGGTGTGCGCGAGTTTGCCGAGTTGGCGATGCGCGGATTGGTACTGCGAGGGGATGTAGGCGATCAGCGCGACGAGCACGAGCGCGCCGCTGGCCATCCACCAGCGCCGCCGCGCGTCGCCTGGCGGCAGACGGGTCCAGCCGAAGGCGCCGGCGCCGGCAAAGATGCACAGGATGGCGGAGGCGAGGAACGCGTAGCGGCTGTTGATGGGCAGGCCGATACTGGCGAAGGCGGCGAAGACGACAACGGCGATCACGCCGGCGACCGCTCCGAGCAGCGCGCGGCGGCGCAGCCATAGCAGCGAGAGCACGCCACCGAGCGCGGCGGCGACGAGCACAGGCGGCCGCAGGATTTCGCCGATCCGGCGCGGGATGTACTCAGGCACCTTCGCGATTCCGGTCTCGCGGTGGAGCGTTTCGGCGGTTTGCTGGGTGTTGGTGAGCGACCACAATGGATCGCCGGTGACGGCGAGGTCGCTGAGCACCCAGATCAATGGTGCGGCGGCGGCGAGCAGCGTGAGGCGCACGATCTCGCCGCGAGGCAGCCGCCGCCAAGCTGGCGCTGGATCCACCTCTCCGGCCTGCGTCGCGCCCCCGCCCGCTCGTCCGCGCGAGCTGCTGCGCGCCCACCTCGGCACGAGGTCCATGAGGTACAGGAAGTACAGCCCGGAGAACGCCCACGCCTCGGGCCGCAGCAGCCCGGCGAGCGCGAGCAGCACGAGCACTGGCGCCCCGGCGGGCCCGCCGCGTGCGTGCCGGTGACGCGACTCTACGACGAGGGCGCAGAGCACGAGCGCGAGGTAGGGAAGGTCGATGTAGGCGCGCACGCCATAGGAGAGGACGGGAACGCGGGTGAGGAAGATGAGCACGGAGAGCGCGCCGGCGGCCCAGCCAAACCATTGGGCGCCGAGCCGGTAGATAGCCCAGCCGCAGGTGGACAGGGCGAGGAAGCCGAGTGCGACGGTGACGTCCTCGACGGCGCGCGGTCCGAGCGGCGCGAGCACGAGGCCGATTGCCTCGAGCAGCGGGTGTGGCGTGGGGGCGATGGGCACGCCGTAGGCGGGGGTGGTCCCGCGCGAGAGCTGCCCGCCCCAGGCGAGCGCGTAGAGGGTGTCGTAGTTGGCGTAGCCGACGCCGGCGATGATGCGCAGCGCGAGCGCCCCGCAGGCGATGGCGAGCGGCGCGCCAAGACGCGCGCGCCAGCGCTCGATCGAGGCTGTCATGGGGCGGGACGGTACCCGCTGGCGCGGCCGGCGGAGCTCGGCGGAGGGCGTCTCGAGCCCACCCACCCGCGTGAGTAGACTCAGGCGAACGGTGTCGGTAGAGGAGCAGCCACAGGACGAGCAGCGCTCGGAGAGCCAGCGGCGCTCGCTGTATCGCAGGCACCGGCCGCGGACGTTCGCGGAGGTGGTGGGCCAGGAGCCGGTGGTGCGGACGCTGCGCAACGCGGTGCAGCGCGACGCGGTGCACCATGCGTACCTGTTCGTGGGCTCGCGCGGCACGGGCAAGACGTCGATGGCGAAGATCCTGGCGGCGTGCTTGAACTGCGAGCGCGGCCCGACGATCGAGCCGTGTGGCGTGTGCGACTCGTGCGTGTCGATCGCGGGGGCGACGTCGCTGGACGTGATCGAGATGGACGCGGCGTCGAACAACTCGGTGGATGACATCCGCGACCTGCGCGACAGCGTGGCGTACGCGCCGGTGAGCGGGCGGCGCAAGGTGTACATCCTGGACGAGGCGCACATGCTGTCGACGGCGGCGTGGAACGCTTTCTTGAAGACGCTAGAGGAGCCGCCGCCGAACACGGTGTTCGTGCTGGCGACGACGGAGGCGAACAAGGTGCCGGCGACGGTGGTGGACCGCTGTCACCGCTTTGACTTCCACCGCCCGACGGTGGAGCAGATCGCGAGCGTCGTGCGCAGGGCGGCGCAGGCGGAGTCGATCGAGATCCCGCCGGCGGCGGTGGCGGCGCTGGCACGCCACGCGACGGGCAGCTTCCGCGACGCGCTGGGCACGCTGGAGCAGATCGTGACGTACAGCGGCCGGGAGATCGCGCTGGAGGACGTGCTGGCGGTGCTGGGGGTGGCGGATGCGCGGTTGCTAGAAGAGACGGTGGACGCGGTGGCGGCGGGCGACGCGGCGCGCGCGCTGCGCACGCTGGAGGAGTGCGTGGAGCAGGGTCGCGACGCGGGCTCGTTCGCGTCTGACCTGGAGGTGCGCGCGCGCGAGCTGCTGGTGGTTCAGGTCCTTGGTGAAGTGCCGGCGGAGCTATCGCTGACGCCGGAGGCGGACGCGGCGCTGAGCGCGCAGGCGCAGCGCGTGGACCACGCGACGGTGGTGCGCGTGCTGGAGCTGTTGGGCGAGGCGATGGAGGGCGTGCGCGCGGGCGCGGACGCACGCACTCGCCTGGAGCTGGCGCTGGTAAAGGCGGCGAGACCTGAGACGGACGGCTCGACGCGGGCGCTGCTGGCGCGGATCGAGCGGCTGGAACGCGGGACCCCGCGCGCGGGCGTCGAGAGCGAGCCAGTGCGGCCGTCCGAGCCAGAGCGTGAGCCAGCGTCGGCCGCCGTGCCCGAGCCGGAGCTCGTGCCTGAGCCGGCGCGGGAGCCGGAGCCCGCACCGGAGCCGGTGTCGGACCCGGTGCCGCGGGACATCGAGTCGGTGTACGCGCTGTGGCCGGCGGTGGTGGAGCTGGTGCGCAGCGAGCATGCGCTGCTGGGGGCTGTGATCGGCGAAGCGCGACCGGTGGCGGTGGACGGCGACGAGCTGACGCTGGCGTACCCGTTCACGGCGGAGTTCTACAAGAAGAAGGCTGAGGACCCGGCGAACCGCGCGGCGGTTGGTGAGGCGCTGGGCGCGCTGGCGGGCGGGCGCTGGAGGCTGCGCTACGAGCTGCGCGAGACGCCGGCGTCAGAGGACGGCGCGGCGGCGGGCGGGCGCTCGGAGGAGGAGTGGGTGGCGCGCTTCAAGGAGGAGTTCGACGCGGAGGAGCTCACGGATGAGGAGTCGCGGAACGGCGGCGAGGCGCAGGCGAGCGACGAGGATGTGCAGGACGAGCGCGGCGCACAGGCCGCGACTGGCAACGAGAAAGGCGCGTGATGCCAAAGCAGCCGCGGATGCCGAACATGCAGCAGATGATGGCTCAGGTGCAGAAGATGCAGAAGGACATGGAGCTGGCGCAGGAGCAGCTGAAGCACGAAGTGGTGGAGGCGTCGGCGGGCGGCGGCATGGTGACGGTGAAGGTGAGCGGTGCGCTGGAGGTGCGCGAGATCAGGATCGACCCGGCCGTGGTGGACCCGGAGGACGTGGAGATCCTGGCGGACATGGTGCTGGCGGCGGTGAACGAGGCGCTGCGGATGGCGCAGGAGCTGGCGGAGAGCAAGCTGGGCGGTGCGACTGCGGGCCTCGACTTGGGCAGCCTCGGCGGCCTGGGCCTGCCGGGGCTGTGATGCACAGGTGAGCACGACGTCGTATGCGCCGCCGGTGCAGCGGCTGGTGACGGAGCTGTCGAAGCTGCCTGGCATCGGCAGCCGTACGGCGCAGCGTCTGGCGTTTCACATCTTGCGCGCGTCGGGCGAGGACGCGAGCGCGCTGGCGCAGGCGATCGTGGAGGTGAAGGAGAAGATCGGGCTGTGCGAGGTGTGCTTCAACCTGACGGACGAGGCGCGCTGTCGCATCTGCGAGGACCCGCGCCGCGACCATGCGCTGATCTGCGTGGTGGAGGAGCCAAGCGACGTGATCCCGATGGAGCGCACGCACGAGTACCACGGCGTGTACCACGTGCTGGGCGGCGCGCTGTCGCCGATCGACGGCGTGGACCCGGAGGACTTGAAGATCGCGGAGCTATTCGCGCGCGTGACGGCGCCGGACGCGGTGGTGCGCGAAGTGGTGCTGGCGACGAACCCGACGACGACGGGCGAGGCGACTGCGCTGCACGTGGCGGAGGAGCTGCGCGCGCGCGCGCCGGAGATCACGGTGACCCGCCTGGCGAGCGGCCTGCCGGTGGGCTCGGACCTGGAGTACGCGGACGAGGTGACGCTGGGCAAGGCGTTCGCTGGTCGTCGCGCTGTCTAGGCGTTCGCGGGACGCCGCGCGGCCCAGGCGTTCGCCGGCTACGTCATAGCCAAGGGCCGATTGTCTCTAGCCGGCCAGCGCGCCGCCTCTGGCCCAATATCCTGCGCTGCGATGTCTTCTGTGATCGTGATGAAGTTCGGCGGCACGTCGGTGGCTGACGCGGAGCGCGTCAAGCGCGCGGCGCGGCGGATCGTGGACAAGCGCGAACAGGGCTATCAGGTGGTGGTGGTGCTGTCGGCGCGCGGCAAGACGACCGATGAGCTGATCGCGATGGCGGAGGAGATCTCGCCGGCGCCGGACCCGCGCGAGATGGACATGCTGCTGTCGACGGGCGAGCGGATCTCGTGTGCGCTGTGTGCGATGGCGATCAACGATCTCGGCCATCGGGCGATCTCGCTGACGGGCTCGCAGGCGGGCATCGTGACGGATGAGTCGCACACGAAGGCGCTGATCCTGGACGTGCGCGCGGACCGCATTCGCACGGGGCTGGAAGAGGACCACATCGTGCTGGTGGCGGGCTTCCAGGGCGTCTCAGAGAATGCGAGGAACGTCACGACGCTGGGTCGCGGCGGCTCGGACACGAGCGCGGTGGCGGTGGCGGCGGCGCTGGGCGCGGACGTGTGCGAGATCTATACGGACGTGGCGGGCGTGTACTCGGCGGACCCGCGGATCGTGCCGAACGCGCGCAAGCTGGAGACGGTGTCGTTCGAGGAGATGCTCGAGATGGCGGCGTCGGGAGCGGGCGTGCTGCAACTGCGCTCGGTCGAGTACGCGCGCAACCACGGCGTGCGTATCCACTGCCGCTCGTCCTTCGACGAGCAGCCCGGTACCTTTGTGGTTGCGGAAGAAGAGATGATGGAGCAGCCATTGATCACAGCGGTGACGCACTCGACCTCGGAAGCGCGGGTCACGCTGACGGGCGTGCCCGACACGCCGGGGGCGGCGGCGCGCATCTTCGACGCGATGGCCCAGGCGAACATCAACGTGGACATGATCGTCCAGAACGAGCCGGTGGCGGCGGGGGGGCAGGCGGAGATCTCGTTCACGGTCCCGCGCGAGGACCTGCGCGTGGCGCGGGCGGCGCTGGAGCCGCTCGCGGGCGAGGCGTACGGGCAGATGACCACGCACGAGGACATGGGCAAGGTGTCGATCATCGGCGCGGGCATGCGCTCGCACCCGGGCGTGGCGGCGAAGGTGTTCGGCGTGCTGGCCGAAGAGGGCGTGAACATCGACATGATCTCGACGTCGCCGATCAAGATCTCGTGCGTGATCGACGTGGAGCGCGTGCCGAACGCGGTGCGGGCGCTGCATAGCGCGTTCGAGCTCTCGGGCGAGGACACGGTCGCGGTCGAGTAGCCCCCGACTCGCCAAGCCGCTTTCTGCAAGAATCGTTGCTTAAGTAAGGCTTGACTCGTCTGAAAAGGACCGCTATGCGCACAGCTAAACGACCACGTCGATATGTAGCCAGCCATTGGCTGCTGCTGGCGCGGCCGGCGTTTCGTTACAGCGCGGCGCGTGATGCGTACGTGCTGCGCGTGGTCGGGCGCCGCGTCGGCCCGGTGCTGCGCCAGGACCGGCGCCGCGAGAAGCGCTTCGACGGCGTCGAGCGCCGCCACACCAGCGTCGCCTGACACTCCGGCCGCTGCACGAGCGACCTCTGCCCTCGACGGGCGCGGGCCCGTAACGCCGGGACGTCAGTCGCCGTCGAGCGAGCGCTGCAGCGCCTCGAGCACGCGCACGACGCGCAACCCACTGTGCCCGTCCGAGCGCGGCGTCTGGCCGGTGCGCACGCAGTGCACGAAGTGCTCGCACTCGACGCGCAGCGGCTCGACGTTGGGTATGCGCGGAGAGAACGTGTCTCCCGAGCGGGCGATGTACTCGCCCCACGAGCGCGTGTCCTCGTCGAAGCCCTTGTCGTAGATGGTGAGCTTGCCCTCGATGAGCATGTCGTCGAACGTGGCCATGCGGCGCTCGCCGACGACGGTTAGGCGCCGCTCCTTGTGCGGGTCGAGCCACGAGAGATGCAGGTGGGCGACGATCCCGGAGGGGAAGCGCAGGTAGCAGAAGACGACGTCCTGGACGCCCTCGCGCACGTAGCTCGCGCCCTTGGCGACGCATTCTTGGGGCTCTTCGTCGATCAGGTGCAGCACCACGGACACGTCGTGCGCGCCGAGGCTCCACAGCGCGTTCTCGTCGGCCCGCAGCTTGCCGAGGTTGAGGCGGTTGCCATAGATGTAGTACAGCCCGCCGAGCTCCTGCCCGTCGATCAGCTCCTTCAGCCGGGCGACCGCGGGGTGGTACTCGAGCAGGTGGCCGACCATCAGGATCGTGCCGGCGTCGGCGGCGGCGGCGACCGCGCGTTCTGCGTCGGCGGCGGTGGTGGCGAGCGGCTTCTCGACGAAGCAGTGCTTGCCGGCGGCGGCGACCGCGACGGCGAGCTCGGCGTGCGTGGGCACAGGCGTGGCGAGCACGACGGCGTCGAGCTGCGGGTCGTCGAGCAGATCGTGCAGCTCGCCGGTGGAGCGCGCGGTGGGGAACGAGCGCTCCAGCCGCGCGCGTGTGTCCGGCGAGGCGTCGCACAGCCATGCGAGCTCGCAGCCGGGGAAGGCGGCGAAGTTGCGCGCGAGGTTGGGGCCCCAGTAGCCGAGCCCGACGACACCAACGCGCACGACTTGCTGATCTTCGCTCATTGGGGGAGCGTACGGCTCATAGCCGCTCGATCGCCTCCACGCAGCGCTGGGCCGCGTGCCCGTCGCCGTAGAGCTGCGGTCGCCTGGCGGGCGCCGGGCGCGCGAGCGCGGCGAGCGCGGCGTGGACGTCGAGGTCGACGAGCGTGTTCCAGCCGTTCTCGACGGTCTCGACCCACTCGGTGTTGGCTCGTAGCGTCACGCACGGCACCCCCGCGAGATACGCCTCCTTTTGCACGCCGCCGGAGTCGGTGAGCACGGCGCGCGCATGGCACAGCAGCGCGGTGAACTCGATGTAGCCGAGCGGCTCGGTCAGCGTCACCGCGTCGCTGTCCTGCAGCGCGGCGAGCAGGCCGGCGTCGTGCAGGCGCGCGCGCGTGCGCGGATGCACGGGGAACAGCACGGGCGCGGGCAGCGCGTTGACGAGCTCGACGAGCGCGCGCAGGCGCTCGGGCGCGTCGACGTTGCCGGCGCGGTGCGCGGTGAGCAGCAGGTAGGAGCCTGTCTGCAGGCCATAGGCGGCGGGCGCGTCGGCGTTGGCACGCGCGGCGGGCCGCCAGCGCAAGGCGACGTCGACCATCACGTCGCCCACCACCGCCGCCCTGTCAGAAAGCGACTCCGCGGCCAGGTTCGCGGCGGCGGTCTGCGAGGAGCACAGCAGCAGCGCGCTGAGATGGTCGGTGAGCACGCGGTTGAGCTCCTCGGGCATGGCGCGGTCGAACGAGCGCATGCCCGCCTCTACGTGCACGACGGGGATGCCCGCCTGGGCGCCGGCGAGCGCGCCGGCGAGCGTGGAGTTGGTGTCGCCGTACACGAGCACGGCGTCGGGGCGCACCTGCGCGAGCAGAGGCTCGAGCGCGGCGAGCATACGAGCCGTCTGCGAAGTGTTGGAGCCGCCGGCGATGCCGAGCTCCATGTCGGGCCGCGCGAGGCCGAGCTCGGTGAAGAACACCCGCGAGAGCGAGTCGTCGTGATGCTGGCCGGTGTGAACGAGGATCTCCTCGTGGCGCGCGCGCAGCGGGCCCGATACGGCGGCCGCCTTGATGAATTGCGGCCGGTTGCCTACGACGGTGAGGATCCGCACGCGGATGAGGTGACGGGGGTCGTTCTCTTGATTATGCGTGCTGTATAGCCATCGTTATACAGAGAACAAAAAGGGACAACTCGTCGTCGGACGCCGCCCATCAGGCCGCGGCGGCCACGACCGAGGTCGACCAGTCGATCACCGAGGTCGGTCGCACGACGTGGCGGCTGAGGCCGAGATCCTTGGGGTCGAGGCCGAGCGCGAGGCCGACCAGCTGCGGCAGATGCAGCACGGGCATTTTGAGCTCGCGCCCGACGGTGCCTTCGGCGAGCGGCTGCTGCAGGTCTAGGTTGAGGTGGCACAGCGGGCAGGGGGTGACGAGGCAGTCGGCGTCGGCGTCTACGGCATCGCCGAGATGGCGCCCAGCTTGCTTGAGCGAGGCTTCCTTGTTCATGGTGATGATCGGGAAGCCGCAGCACTTGCGCATGCCTGCGTACTCGATGACGGTGCCGCCGAGCGCGTCGATGACCTGGTCGAGGTACTGGTCGCGCGGGTGCTCGGCGTCGATGCCCAGGCGGTCGCGCGGACGCACGATGTAGCAGCCGTAGAAGGGCCCGACCTTGAGGTTGGTGAGCGGGCGCTTGACCTTCGCGCGCAGCGCGTCGAGCCCGATCTCCTCGACGAGCAGCCACAGGAAGTTCTTGTTGGTCAGGCCCTTCTCATACGACAGACCCTCACCGGCGAGCGTTGCGTTGACGTGCTGGCGGTACTCGGCGTTGGCGTCGAGGCGCTCCTGGCACTCGCTCTGTGCGCCCTGGCAGGTGGAGCAGATGTTCATCATCAGCTCCGCCCCCGCGACCTGTTGGGCGAGGGCGAAGGTGCGCGCGTTGAGCGTGTCGGCGAGCTCCTGGTTGTGCTCGGCGATCACCCCGGCTCCGGTGCAGCAGGCGCGGTCGAGCTCGACCAGCTCGATGTCCAGCATCGGCGCGACCTTGGCCATCGAGCCGTGTAGCTCGGGCGTGAAGCCGCGGCTTACGCAGCCGGGCCAGTAGGCGACCTTCATTGGTTTGCGCTCCCTTCGGCGGCGACCGGGATCTCGGCGGCCGGCTCGGGCTCCTCGTCCTTGCCGGTGATGTACAGGTTCAGCTCGTAGCGCTCGGGACGGCTCTCGATCTTGTCGTAGATCGCCTGCACGGCCTTGAGGTCCGCCTTGGGGATCTTGTGCGGTTTGAGTATCCCGGCCAGGGTCATCTTGCGTCGCAGCAACCCATAGACGGCGACCGGCAGCGAGGACAGCAGCTCCTTGCCGGCGGCGGGCGCGAATTTCCCAAACCATGAGGCGCCGCCGTAGGAGCGCGGCAGCAGCTCCGCCTCCCAAAGGATGCCGTTGTCGCGGATCAGCCCCGTAAACGCGGCCTCGTGGCGCTCGCCGTTGTTCTGATCGACGATGTGCTGGTCGTCGATTGCGATCCGCCGCAGGCGCATGATCTGGCCCATCGGGTTGACGCCCTTGGGGCATGCGTCGACGCACTTGAAGCAGTGCGTGCAGTCGAAGATCCCCTGCGGGTCCTGCGCGAGGTCGTTGAGGCGCTCGAACTGCTGGTCATCGCGCGGGTCGCCGACGAAGCGGTAGGCCTTGGCGAGCGCCGCGGGGCCGATGAAGCCGGGGTCGACCTCCATGGCGAGGCAGTCGGACACGCACGCGCCGCACTGGATGCAGGCCATCGTCTGGGTGACGTCGACCATGGACTCTTTGGAGACGATGTACTCGCGCTCGGGCACGGGCTGCTTGGCGAGCAGCCATGGCGTGACGCGCTGGATCTTCTTCCAGTGGACCGCGTCCATGTCGACGATCAGGTCCTTGAGCACGGGCATGTTGCCCATGGGCTCGATCTCGATGACGCCGTCCTTGGCGCCGAGCTTGGCGGCGTCGAGGTGGGTGTGGCAGGCGAGGGCGGGCTGGCCGTTGACGCGCACGCCGCACGAGCCGCAGATCGCCTGGCGGCATGAGCAGCGGATGCCGATCGAGCCGTCGAAGCGGTCTTTGGCCTGCAGGACGGCCTCGAGCACCGAGCGGTGGGGCTCGAGCTCGATCGTGTGCTCGTCCCAGTAGGGCGCGCCGCCGGACTCGGGGTCGTAGCGGCGCAGCCTCAGCTTGAACTCCTCCGGTGGGCGATCGTGGACTTCGGCCATCAGTATTTCCTCTCCTCGGGCTGCCACTGGGTGATGGTGACCGGCGAGTAGCTGACCTTGGGCCCGCCCGCGCCACCGTCCCCGTCGAGCGAGATGTCGATGTGCTTGAGCCACTCCTGGTCGTTGCGCTCGGGGTAGTCGGTGCGGAACTGCGCGCCGCGCGACTCCTTGCGCTCGAGCGCCGCGACGACGGTGGCTTCGGCGCAGTCGATCATGTAGCCGAGCTCCATTGCGCCGAGCACGTCCTGGTTGAAGACGGTGCCGCGGTCGTCGATCCAGGCATTGTCGGACTCCTCGCGCAGCCGGCCGATCGTCTCCAGCGCGCTCTGCAGCCCGGCCTCGTCGCGGAACACGGCCGCGTGGCGGTTCATCGTCTCGCCGAGCTCGTTCTTGATCTCCGACACGCGCCTGCCGTCGCGCGGGCGGGCGATGATCGCGTCGATACGCGCGGCGTCCTCGATCAAGCGGGCGTTGACGTCGACGCTCGGCATGCCCATGCTGGCGGCGCGCGCGGCGGCGTGTTCGCCTGAGCGCCGGCCGAAGATCAGCGTGTCGAGCAGCGAGTTGGCGCCGAGGCGGTTGCCGCCGTGCACGGACACGCACGCGACCTCGCCGGCGGCGTATAGGCCGTCGATGGCGGTGCGCCCGTCGACGTCGGTCTTGACGCCGCCCATGATGTAGTGCTGGCCGGGGCGGATCGTGATCGGTTCGCGCGTGATGTCGACGCCTGCGAAGTCCTTGCCGAGGTTGACGATCTCGCGCAGCGCCTCGAGCGTGCGCTTGCGCGGCACGACGGTGACGTCGAGGTAGATGCCGGAGCCGTTGGGGCCGACGCCGCGGCCCTCGTTGATCTCGATCTGCTCGGCGCGCGAGACGACGTCGCGCGAGGCGAGCTCCATCTTGTTGGGCGCGGATTTCTCCATGAAGCGTTCGCCGTTGGCGTTCAGCAGGTGCGCGCCCTCGCCACGAGCGCCCTCGGTGATGAGGATGCCGGTCTCGACTAGGCACGTGGGGTGGTACTGGACCATCTCCATGTCCATCAGCGGCGCGCCGGCGCGGTAGGCCATGGCGATGCCGTCGCCGGTGACGATCAGGCCGTTGGTGGTCGGCTTGTACGCCTGCCCGGCGCCGCCGCACGCGAGGATCACGTTCTTGGCGGTGAACGCCTCCATGCGCCCGCTGCGCACGTCGCGCGCGATCGCCCCGCAGCAGCGGCCGGCGTCGTCGCGCAGCAGCGAGGTCGTGAACCACTCCTCGTAGCGCGCGACTGTCTCGTGGTGCTTGAGCAGCTGCTCGTAGAGCACGTGCAGCATCGCCTGGCCGGTGATGTCGGCGACGTACGCGGTCCGCTTCATGGACGCGCCGCCGAAGGCGCGCAGGTCCATCTCGCCCTTGTCGTTGCGGTGGAAGGTGACGCCGATGTGCTCGAGGTGCATGACCTCGGCGGGAGCCTCGGAGCACATCACCTCGATCGCGTCCTGGTCGCCGAGGAAGTCTGAGCCCTTGACGGTGTCGTAGGCGTGCGAGCGCCAGTCGTCCTCGACGCTGATCGCGGCGTTGATGCCGCCGGCGGCAGCCACCGAGTGCGAGCGCACCGGGTGCACCTTGCTCATGATCGCCACGCTGGCGCCATCCTGCGCTGCGGCGAGCGCCGCGCGCTGCCCCGCGAGGCCGGCCCCGATGATCAAGACGTCGTGTGCTGGCATGGCTCCCTGTTGTCGCTTTTGAGGAGGGGGAAGAGGGGAACTACAGGGGAACTAGAGGGGATTACGCGCAGGACTCTATAACGCGCGGCCTGAGGCGGCGGACCTCAGGTGGCTGGACGGGTCGGCTGGGCGGGGCGCAGCGCGCCCTGCACCTGCGCGAGCGTGACGACTCCGCGCAGCACCCCGTCCTTGTCGACGGCGACCATCGCGCCGAGCCTGCCGAGGCCTTCTGAGCCCAGCAGCGATTCCAGCGGCGCCTCTTCGCCGATCCGCACCGGCATGTCCTCCTCGAGCACGTCGACCACCGGCAGGGCGGGGCGTCCGGCGGCGATCTCGTTGTCGACGCGCTGCTGGCGCACGACGCCGAGGAAGTGCCCGGCGGGGTCGACGACGGCGAACCACGGCCAGCGGTAGCGCAGGAAAAACTGCTCCTGGGCGTCGAGCAGCGTGACGGCGGCCTGCATGGTGACGGGCTCGCGGTCCATGATGTCGGCGACGGTGATGTCCTTGATCCGCCGTCCGAGCCTGCCCTGCACCACGGCGGCGCCGGCAGCCTGGTAGAGGAAGAACGCGAGCAGCATCGTGAGCAGCCCGATGGTGCCTTCGTTGTTGGAGAAGCGCCACAGCCCGAACAGGCCTACGGCGAGCGCGAACGCCTGACCGGAGCGCCCAGTCGCCTGCGTGGCGCGGTTGCGATCGCCGGTGCGCCACCAGATCAACGCGCGCGCGATCCGACCACCATCGAGCGGGAACGCGGGGACGATGTTGAACACGAACAGCGCCGCGTTGATGAAGCCCAGCCAGCCGAGCAGCGCGAGCGCGGGCGTGGTCTTGACGCTTGCGCTCGTGAGCGCGACGTCGGAGACGGTGCCGCTCCTGGCGAGCAAGGTGATCGCTCCGAGGCACAGGGCGAACAGCGCGAGCGTGACGGCGGGGCCGGCGACGGCGATCTTGAACTCCTCGCCTGCGCTGCCGGGCTCGCGGCGCATGCGTGAGAGCCCGCCGAACGCCCACAGGTCGATCCCCACGACCGGAATTCCCAGGCGGCGTGCGGCGAGCGCGTGCCCGAGCTCGTGCAGGACCAGCGACGCGAAATAGCCGAGCGCGCCGGCGACGGCGACGACGTAGGCGGTCGTGCGCGAGCCGCTCATGATTTCGGGGAAGTAGTAGTTGGACAGCCAGTAGATCAGGACGAACAGCACGACGAACCAGCTCGCGCTGACGCCCACGCGGATACCGAGGATGCGGGCCAGCTGCATATTCCTGCGCGTGGGCATGTCCTCAATGGTAGGCCCGTGGTGGCTTCGTGCCAGGCTCGAGCTGTGCGGTCAGACCTGCACGCGTGAGCGCGCGATGATGCCCTCGAAGTCCACCCCGGCGGGCAGCGTGCCGTACTCGAGGCCGCCGTCGCCGCCGAGACGCGACGCGCAGAATGCGTCGGCGACGGCCGGCGGCGCGCTGCGCACGAGCAGGGAGCCCTGCAGGCACAGCGCCATGCTTTCGACCACGCGCCGGGCGCGTTGCTCGAGCGTGGCGGGGTCGGTGAACTGGTGCTTGAGCTTGACGACGCTCGCGTCGAGCTGCGCGTTGGCGCCCTGCGCCTGCTCGACCTCGTGCAGGAACACCTCTAGCGAGCGCGGCGAGCGCGTGAGCGCGCGCAGCACGTCGAGGCTCATGACGTTGCCCGAGCCCTCCCAGATGGAGGCGAGCGGCGCCTCGCGGTACAGGCGCGGCATGCCCGACTCCTCGACGTAGCCGGCGCCGCCAAGGCACTCGAGCGACTCGAACGCGTGGTTGGGGGCGCGCTTGCAGCTCCAGAACTTGCCAA
Source organism: Solirubrobacteraceae bacterium (assembly GCA_035939335.1). GTDB lineage: Bacteria > Actinomycetota > Thermoleophilia > Solirubrobacterales > Solirubrobacteraceae > Palsa-744. Next base: position 40,497 of record DASZFY010000047.1, read on the forward strand.
CGGCGGTGGCGAGGCGCTTGAACAGCTGCGCGTCGCTCTCGTTTTCGCCGGCGTCCACGTCGGCGTGTGCCTCGTCGTAGGCGCGCGCGAGGCGCATCGCCAGTGCGGTGGTGGCCTCTGACTCGAGGCACAGGTCGGCGAGCACGTTGCGCATCAGCGGCTGGTCGATGAGCGTCTTGCCGAACGCGCTGCGATGCGCGGTGTGGTGGGTGGCGCTGACGACGCCCGAGCGCATACCGGCGGCGGCGCCGATCACGCAGTCCAGGCGCGTGTGGCCGACCATCTCGATGATCGTGGGCACGCCGCGTCCGGGCTCGCCGACCATGCGCGCCCACGCGCCGTGGAACTCGACCTCGGAGGAGGCGTTGGAGTGGTTGCCGAGCTTGTCCTTGAGGCGCTGGATGTGAAACGCGTTGCGCGTGCCGTCGGGGAGGATGCGCGGCAGCAGGAAGCACGACAGGCCGTCGTCGGTCTGGGCGAGCACGAGGAAGATGTCGGACATAGGCGCCGAGCAGAACCACTTGTGCCCGACGATCTCGTACTCCGCGCCGGCGCCACCGCCGTTGAGCGCGCGCGCGACGGTGGTGTTGGCGCGCACGTCCGAGCCGCCCTGCTTCTCGGTCATCGCCATGCCCGAGATCGCACAGCCCTTCTCGGCTGCGGGGATCAGGCGCGGGTCATAATGCGTAGCCGTCACGAGCGGCTCCCACTCGCTCGCCAGCTCGGGCGTCGCGCGTAGCGCGGGGACGACGGCGAAGGTCATCGTGATGGGGCAGCAGAACCCGGCCTCGGCCTGCATGGCGGTCATGTACAGCGCGGCGCGCGCGGTGTGCGCGGACGGCTCGTCACTCGTCCACGGCAGCGAGTGCAGCTCGTGCTCGACGCCCATCTTCATCAGCTGGTGCCACGCGGGGTGGAACTCGACCTCGTCGATGCGGTTGCCGTAGCGGTCGAACGTGCGCAGCACTGGCTTGTTCTCGTTGGCGAGCCGCCCCCATTCCTGCTGAGGCCCGCCGGCGGCGCCGACGAATCGCCCGAGCAGGGAAGCGCGCTCGCTGACCCAGTCGGCACCCTCGCGCCGCACGGCCTCCACGAGCGGCAGGTTGCTGGTGAAGACGTCGATCCCCTCAAGGGGTGGCGGCTGGTTGAAGACCGTGTGCGTCCGCCACGGCGCGTCCCCCGTCGCTGCTCCCGACATAGTGCTGGCCATCACATGACAGTCAAGCAGAGAGTAGCCTGCGGCGCGATGTCCAAGCCAGCCACCCTGATGCGGGCGTCGTTGGCGGCGTGCGTGGTGTTCCTGTCGCTGCTCGTTGGCAGCGCGGCGGGGGAAGTGGTGAGCGATGCGGCTGCGGAAGCGGCGGTACCGGATCTGAACCCCGAACCGCCGCGGCTGGCCTACCTGACGGAGACGGCGACGTCGACGCCGAAGGTGTGGATCGCGGCGGCCGACGGCAGCGACGCGAAGCTACTGGGGCCTGGGCAGCAGCCGCTGCTGGCGCCCAACGGGCAGTCGGTGGCGGTGTCGCTGTTCGGCGCCACACCCGGCGTTGACGAACATGGTCCGTCGATCGGCATCTACCCCGCGTCGGGCGCTCCGGTCGGGGACTATCTCAGCCTCGAAACCGCCACGGCGACGCCGCTGGCGTGGTCGCCGGACTCGCGCTACCTGGCGGTGGAGCGCCAGTCGAACGGCACCACGAACATCGCCGCTGGCTCCGGCCTGGATGTGATCGACACGCAAACGGGCGCCGTCACGCCGATCGCCGCCGGCACGATCTACGGCGCGAGCTTCGCCCGCGACGGCAGCGACCGGCTGGTGTTCGGGCTGTCGCACTCGGAATCGTTTGCAGGCGGGGTAAACGTGTACATGGGCGAAGCGGACGGCGCTGGCGTGCACCGCATTACCAGCGACGGACGCAGTCTCAACCCGCTGTGGGGACCCACGTACATCGCGTACGACCGCGAGCGCAGCCGTCACCTGTCGCCGGAATACCAGGTCTGGCTGGCGACGCCAGCGGGGGTGCGGGTGCGCAGGCTCACGCACATCGCCGTCGGCTCGCTCGTGCAGGGGCTGGTGCCGCTAGCGTTCTCCTCCAACGGCAGCAGGCTGCTGGCGGAGTTCGAGGGCCAGGACACGAGCGGCGCGTACACGGTGAACGTCGTGTCCGGGCACGCGCACAGCGTGACCGTCCACGGCCAGACGGTTCAGGGCGCGGGCATCTCCGGCGACGGCAGCACGCTGCTGCTCGACGCGGGCTCGTTCGAGCAGCCGCCGTCGCACGGGCGCATCGTGACGGTTCCGTTCGCCGGCGGGCACGCGACCACGCTCGTGGCGCATGGCTCGCAGGCCAGCTGGAACGACTGACGCTGCGTAGATACGATCGCGCACATTTTTAGAAAAATGGGTTAGGCAACACGCCGCCTCGCCGCTTCGCTGTGGATCACGCGACACGCTGCCTCGCCGCCTGGCCGTGGATCACGCGACACGCGCCTTCCGCTTCGCCACCGGGCCGTGGGGAATGGACGCCCACCCACCCGCGATAGCATCGGCCGCCCCATCCCCCGGAGGAACGGCGCATCCCCTATGCGCAAACGGCCTCCGACCTAGAAAGACAGCAAGGACCGCAAATGGCCAAGATCAAGGTGAAGAACCCCGTCGTGGAGCTCGATGGCGACGAGATGACGCGGATCATCTGGTCGTTCATCAAGGAGCAACTGATCGTCCCGTACCTGGACGTCGAGCTGGAGTACTACGACCTAGGGATAGAGAATCGCGACGCGACAGGCGACCGGGTGACGGTGGAATCGGCGGAGGCGATCAAGCGTCACGGCGTGGGCGTGAAGTGCGCGACGATCACCCCTGACGAGGCGCGCGTGCAGGAGTTCGGCCTCAAGGACATGTACCGCTCGCCCAACGGCACGATTCGCAACATCCTCGGCGGGGTGATCTTCCGCGAGCCGATCGTGATCGCGAACGTGCCCAGGCTGGTTCCGGGCTGGACGAAGCCGATCGTGATCGGACGTCACGCGTTCGGCGACCAGTACCGCGCCACCGACATGGTCGTCCCGGGCGCGGGCGCGCTGACGCTGACGTTCACGCCGAGCGACGGCAGCGAGCCGGTCGAGCTGGAGGTGTATGACTTTCCCGACGGCGGCGTGGCGTTGGCGATGTACAACCTCGACTCCTCGATCCGCGACTTCGCGCGCGCGTCGTTGCGCTACGGCCTGGAGCGCGGGTATCCGGTGTACATGTCGACGAAGAACACGATCCTCAAACGCTATGACGGGCGCTTTAAAGACATTTTCGAAGAGGTGTACGAGAGCGAGTTCAAGACGGACTTCGAGGCGGCGGGCATCACGTATGAACACCGCCTGATCGACGACATGGTCGCGTCGGCGCTGAAGTGGGAGGGCGGCTATGTGTGGGCTTGCAAGAACTACGACGGCGACGTGCAGTCGGACACGGTCGCGCAGGGCTTCGGCTCGCTGGGGCTGATGACGAGCGTGCTGATGACGGCCGACGGCAAGACGGTCGAGGCGGAGGCGGCGCACGGCACGGTCACCCGCCACTACCGTCTGCACCAGCAGGGCAAGCCGACGTCGACCAACCCGATAGCGTCGATCTTCGCGTGGACACGCGGCCTGTCGGCGCGCGGGCGAATGGACTACACGCCGGACGTGACGCGCTTCGCGCAGACGCTTGAGCGCGTGTGCGTCGAGACGGTGGAAAGCGGAAAGATGACGAAGGATCTCGCGCTGCTGGTCGGCCCGGATGAGCCGTGGCAGACCACGCAGGAGTTCCTTGCGTCGATCGACGAGAACCTCAAAAAGGAGATGAACTTGTGAGCAATCCCGTACGAGTCACCGTCACCGGCGCAGCCGGTCAGATCGGCTACAGCATTCTGTTTCGCATCGCCAGCGGCCAGCTGCTCGGGCCCGACCAGCCGGTTGACCTGCGCCTGCTGGAGATCCCGCAGGCGATGGGCGCGCTCGATGGTGTGGCGATGGAGCTGATCGATTGTGCGTTTCCGCTGCTTACCGGCCTCGACCTGCACGACAGCGCGGACGAAGCGTTCGACGGTGTCAACATCGCGCTGCTGGTGGGCTCGCGCCCGCGCACGAAGGGCATGGAGCGCGCGGAGCTGCTCAGCGAGAACGGCAAGATCTTCACGGTGCAGGGCAAGGCGCTGAACGACAACGCGGCGTCGGACGTGAAGGTGCTGGTGGTGGGTAATCCCGCCAACACCAACTGCTTGATAGCGATGAACCACGCGCCGGACATCCCACGCGAGCGCTTCACGGCGATGCTGCGCCTCGACCACAACCGCGCGGTGGCCCAACTGGCGAACAAGCTCGCGGTGCCGGTCACGGACGTCACGCAGATGGGCGTGTGGGGCAACCACTCGCCGACGATGTACCCGGACCTGTTCAACGCGCAGGTGCGCGGCGAGCGCGCGGTGGACGCGGTCGACGACATGGCATGGCTCGAGAACGAGTTCCTGCCACGGGTGGGCAAACGCGGTGCCGAGATCATCGAGGCGCGCGGCTCCTCATCCGCCGCGTCCGCCGCGGCGGCGGCGATCGACCATGTCAACGACTGGGTCACCGGCAACGTCGACTGGGTCTCCATGGGCATTCCCTCAGACGGTTCCTACGGCATCCCCGAGGGCCTCATCTGCGGCGTCCCGTGCATGTGCACGGACGGCAAGTACGAGCTCGTCCGCGACCTAGAGATCGACGACTTCTCCCGAGCCAAGATCGACGCCTCGGTAGCCGAGCTGATCAGCGAGCGCGACACGGTAGCAAGCCAAGGCCTGATCTAGAAAATCGAAAAGGGGCGTGGTCACCAAGACCACGCCCCTAATTTCAACCCTGCCTCTGCGGACCGATTTCAGTGATCGGGGGCGACGAGACTAGCCCTTGGGGTACCAGCCGCGGCCTTTCTTCTCTACCTTGTTTTCCTGCTCGAGCCCGGGCAGGACGCGGTAGAGGTAGTTCTGCTTGATGCCCATCTTGGCGGCGAGCTCGGGGATGGTGATGCCGGGCTGCCCCTGCACGAATGACCGCGCCTCGGCGGCGCGAGTGCCGCTGCCTTTGCGTCGGCCTGCGCGCCTTTTGGCCGGACGACCAGGTTTGCCGGGTGCTTTGGGTGCGGCGACGGCCGCGGTGGCGGTGGTGGCGGCGGCTTTTTTGCGCGTGCTCGACCCTTTCGGACGTCCGGGCCCGCGGCGGCGGGTGGTGACTGCGGTGATTGCGGAGGAGCTGGAGGACGTCGATCCGCCGACGCCGGCGAGAGCCGCCGCGGCGGCCTCGAGACGGCTGTACTCGTCCACGAGGGGTTTCAGCTCTTTCAGTCTGTTGGTGATCTCTTGGCGCTTCTCGTCAAGGAAGTCGGTCACGGTTGAATCCTCTTCACTAGTGTCGATGTGGTCTGAAACTCACATCTTTGGTTGGTTCACCTTACACTAGTTGCGCTTGACGATCGGCTCCAGGTATGCACGGAGACGTTCAAGTGTGCGGTTTGCCTCACGCTCGGGCATGCCGCCGACGAGCGCGCGGCTGACCAGCGCGCCGACGGGGCCGAGGGGTGGGCGGAATTCGTTGCGGTAGTCAAAGCGGGTGCCTCCGTGCTCGGCGCTGAGCACGTATTCGCTGTGCGCGCGCGAGCGCGCGGGGCCGCGCCCCTCCCACACGGCGAGCTCGTGGGCGCGGCATTGCACGAGTGTCCAGTGAACCTCGAGGCTGACGCCGCGCAGGTGGATTTGCTGGTCCATGGTGTATCCGACGCGCGCCGGACCGTCGTCGGCGTGTACGAGCTTGCGATGAATCGTGACCCACTCGCCGAGGTGGGACGGGTTCATGACGGTCTTCCACACATCGTCGGGCGGCGCTGCGATGTGGATGGACGCTGTGACGAGGCTCATCGGGCTGCCAGGCGCTCGGTTTGCTCCCATTCGGCCAGCGCATGCTCGACGGCCGAGTCGAACGAATGCAGCCGCACGCGGAGCAGCTCGGCGGCGTGATCGTCCGCGGGCAGCAGGTCTCCCTGCAGTCCCTCCATCAGTGGCAGCACCAGCTGGGGGTCCTCGCCGGCGATCGCCGCGGCCAGGCGCGCGGTGACGCCTGTGAGATTCACTTTGAGCGTGACGGTAGGACGGTTGACGAGCATCAGCTCGGCGATGCTACTCAGCATGTCGCCGTAGGTGAGCACGTCGGGGCCGGCGATGTCGAGTGAGCGTTGTGGTGGGCTGGCGGTGGCACACGCGGCGAGCATCTCGATCACGTCGCGTGCGTCGATCGGTTGTGTGCGCAGCGTGTGCCACGCGGGCAGCGTGAGCACGGGCAGTCGCTCGAGCAGGTGCACCAGCAGCCGAAACGAGCGTGAGCGCGCGCCGATGACGATCGACGCGCGCAGCGCGAGCGAGTCGGGCAGTGCGTCGAGCAGCACGCGCTCGACGTGCGCGCGGCTTGCCAGGTGGCGTGAGATCTGCACGTCGGCGTCGGTGCCCGCGCGTTCCGCGGTCGCGTTCGCGCGCGCGCGCGGCGTGAGCCCGCCGAGGTACACGATGCGGCGCACGCCCGCGTGCACGGCCGCGTGGGCGAAGTTCTCGGCGGCGAGCGTCTCGCGCTCAGGGAACGACAGGTGGTCGGTTGTTGGGCGCTCCATGGAGTGGATCAGGTAATACGCGACGTCGATATCGGCGAGCGCCGCGGCGAGCCCGTCTGCGCTGAGAACGTCCGCGCGCGCCACCTCCACATCCATGTCCACATCCGTGTCCTCGCCGCTCGGTCGCGTGGAGCTGGTGTGGCTTTGCGCGAGCGCGGCGCGCACGCGCTGCGGCTCGCGGCCCATTGCGCGGACGGTGTGTCCGTCGGCGCGCAGGCGGGGAACGAGCAGCGAGCCGGCGAATCCGCTGGCGCCGGTGACGAGGATGCGCATCGGCGCTGATGATGACCGGTCGCGCATGGAACGTCCGGAAAGTGCGGCGTGTTAGGAGCGATTGTCACAAGAACGTGACTGCTTGCGGGCTATTTCCGGGTAGCAGAGTTTTTGTCTGCGATTTGCGGGCTGGGCGCTGGCGGTCCCTTGAGCGGCGGGGCGTTTGGTGCTTTGATCGCTGCGCGTCCGTTCAAATCCGACTCGCAGCGTGGGGGTATGTTGGTGCAGGCAAAGCAGACCAAGCGAGTGCCGAAGCGCTCGCCGCACAAAGTGAGCTGTGATGAGTGCTACTTCCGCGTGAACCTGCTGTGTGCGCTCGAGCTGTCCGAGCCGTGTGCGACGTTCCGACCGAATGAGGCTCAGTTGAAACCGCCGCAGCAGTTGCGCTTCGTGTTTCGCCAGGAGCGCCGCACGCGTGCGGCGTGGGCGTTTCCGTCCGCCCAGGAGCAGGCCGCGCTGCACGCGTAGCGGGCCTGTGGACCCGCCCTGGAGGGGTATATTGGGTCGCAGACCTGCAAGCTTTCGGCAGAGGCGGTGGCCCCAATGGCAGCGAAGGACAGTTTCGGCAAGGCCGGTGACGCGGCGCGCGCAGCGCAGTCGAGCCGGTACATCCAGCGTCTGCTCGAGGACGAGGAGCTGCGCTCCAACCTGCTCTCGGCGTACGCGGCGGCCCGCAGCGCGTACGGGCGCATGAGCAACGGCAAGCCCGCCACACAGGCGCTGTTCGAGGATCGCAAGCTCCAGCGCGAGCTGACGGATGCGGTGAGCTCGCTGCGTCTGGCGACCAACTCGCTGCTGGAGCCGGCGAAGCCGCCACGGCGCCGCGGCGGGCTGGGACGCTCGCTGCTGTTGCTGGGGATCGGCTCGGTGCTGGCGATCGCGCTGAGCGAGAGCCTGCGTACGAAGGTGCTCGACGTGCTGTTCGGCGCGGAGGAGGAGTTCGACTACACCACGACGACCACTCCCGAGACGCCGGCCCCGGCGGGCGTCGGCAGCTGAGCCGGGCGCGCACGCAGGGGAGCATGAGCGTGGACGCAGCGGTAGTGGCGGACCGGGAGCTCGCGGACGGCGATCCGGGTGGGAGCTCCGCGGATCGCCCGAGCGAGGTTCGCGCGCGCTCGCTCGCGGGCGAGAAGGCGCAGCGGATCATTGACGCGATGCGGCGCAGTGTCGCGCGGCGCGGAACCGCCGCGTCTACCTTCGATCACGTCTCGCGTGAGGCGGGCGTGTCGAGGGGCCTGCTGCACTATTACTTCGGCACCAAGGAGCAGCTGCTGGCGGAGGCTGTGAGGCGCGACTGCGAGTTGCGTCTCGAGCGTCTGGAGCGCCAGTTGTCAACCGCCAAGACGGCCGATGACTTCATCGATCTGATGGCGCAGAACCTGCAGGAGACGATCAGCACGGACCCCGACTTCGTGACGCTGATATTTGAGCTGTTCACGCTGTCGCGTCGCAATGCGGACATCGCGCTCGAGTACGCGGGGCTGATGCGCAGCACCCGCGAGCACGTGGCGGGGATGCTGGCGGCGGCGCAGCGCGAGGGTGTGCTGCGCTTGCACGCGGAGCCCGAGGCGGTGGCGGAGGTCCTGTTCTCGCTCGGCGACGGCCTCGCCCTGCGCATGCTGAGCGAGCCGGAGCGCGATTTCAGCGACACGGTCCACGCGGGCATCACGTGCGCGCGAGCGCTGCTGACCGACTAGCACACCCATCCCTGGCTCGTCCGGCCTCGTCCTCGCCTCGTCGTCGCCTTGTCTGGCCTGACGGTCCGGGCACGGACGCTCCTATAATCGCCAGCGCGATGCCGATCTACGAGTACAGGCGCCCGGACGGCACCACGTTCGACATCCAGCAGTCCTTCAGCGAAGACCCGCTGAAGGTCGACCCCGACACGGGCGTGCCGGTGGAGCGTGTGCTGCACGCGCCGGCGGTTCACTTCAAGGGCAAAGGCTTCTACAACACCGACTACGGCACGCGCAACCGCCAGCGCGAGACAGCGGCGGCAGCTGCTGACAAGTCCTCTTCTGGCGAGAAGTCTTCTTCCGGCGAGAAGTCCTCCTCTGGCGAGAAGGCCTCTTCTGGCGAGAAGTCCTCGGCGAAAGGCGACACGTCTTCCTCCTCGGACGGCAAGTCCTCGGACGCCAAGGGCGGCGGCGCGAAAGGCGCGTCCAAGTCGGGGTCGGGCGACTCGTCGAAGCCGGTGGCGGCGAAGGGCTGAGCCGGGTTTCGCGCAGCAGAGGCTGGCGCAGCAGAGGCTCAAGCTTATTCTCTCGTAAAAACTCTGTATAACGATGGTGGTACAGAGTTTTTAGATGAAGTTATGGCGTGCGCACGGTCCGCGGACGCGAGCTCTGTGAACGCTCGCTTGTTGCGCGGATCAGCCGCTCATGAATTGCGCGACGTCGCGCGTGCGCGCTTGTTCTGAGATCGTGAGGCCTTCTTCGCCGCTGGGCAGCGTGATCTGCCCGGTGGGCAGCAGCACGTGTGTGGGTGGCGTGCCGGTGACGGCGAGCGCGCTGAACATGCCGAGCAGTTCGGCGCCGCTCATGTCGGAGATGATCGCGGGCGGGGCGTCCCAGGCGATCCAGGGCAGCCGGAAGAAGCTCGACGGGCTCTTGAGCTGATTCTTCATGTCGTTGAACAGCGCCTGCTGATGTTCCTCGCGCTGGATGTCGTTCTCGTTGGATGCGCATAGGTTCTCGCGTGTTCGCGCGAGCGCGAGCGCCTGCTTGCCGTCGAGGTGGTGTGTGCCGGCGCTGAGGCGCAGCGTGAAGCCGCCGTTGGCCGAGCCGCCGTCGAGCTTGGAGATGACGCAGCCGCCGGTGTAGGTGACGCCGCCCATGGATTCGATCAGCTGAGGGAAGTTTTCGAAGTTGACTTCGACGACGTGGTTGATGGGAATGCCGAGCCAGTGCTTGATCACGGAGACGGACTCGGCGGGTCCGCCGTACGCGTGCGCGGCGTTGACCTTTTGCAGTCCGTGGCCTGGGATTTCGATGACTGTGTCGCGGGGGATGGACAGCCGCGCGGCGTGCCCGCCGCCGGTGCGGATCAGCATGATCGTGTCGGAGCGGCCGAACCCGGTGGTTTCGGCGCCGGGTTCCTTGCTGTTTTTCTGACGCCGGTCGGAGCCGAGCACGAGGATGTTGTTGGCTGACGTGAGCGGATACCCCCCGGGATCGAGCACACTGGAGACGTCGCTGGGCAGCGGGGTGCGTTCGAAGTGCGAGCTGACGAGGAACAGCACGAGCGACAGCAAGATCCAGCCGACGGCGAGCGCGAGCAGGCTGAGCACGATCCGCTTCGGCCGCGCCCAGCGCCGCCAGTCGCGCGAGCCGCCGCCGCGGGCTCCGCCGCCGCGGCGGGGACCGCGGCCGCCGAGGTGCGTGCCGGCGCGCCCCCCGCGCGCGGAGTCCTCGGCGACGCCGACGGGGCCGCCGGCGCTGTCGTCGGCGCCGCGCAGCAGGCGCGGCCGCGCTCGGTAGCGCGTGTAGCGTGGGGGTTCGTCGCGGTGGTCGGCCATCGGGTGGACCCTATATTTGCGGCATGACTCCCACGGAGGCGCCGGTCGGGCGGCTTGCAAGATGACCACCGGGGAGGCGCCGGTCGGACGGCTGGTGGTGTGCCCGACCCCGATCGGCAACCTCGAGGACGTGACCCTGCGCGTGCTCGACGCGCTGCGCCGGGCCGACGTGGTCGCGTGTGAGGACACGCGCCACACGACGGTACTGCTCAACCGGCACGGCATCTCCGCACGGCTGGTGAGTTTTCACGAGCACAACGAACGTGCGCGCGCGGCTGAGCTGGTCGAGCGGATACGCGCGGGCGCGGTGGTGGCGCTGGTGTCCGACGCGGGCACGCCGCTGGTGTCCGATCCGGGGTTCGCGCTGGTGCGCGCGTGCGTGTCGGCCGGGCTACAGCTGGAGGTGCTGCCGGGACCGAGCGCGGTGCTAAGCGCGGTCGTGGCGTCCGGGCTGCCGGTCGAGCGCTGGTGCTTCGTCGGCTTCCTGCCGCGCGCCAGCGGCGAGCTGGCGGCACTGTTGGCGGGCGCGACCGAGACGCTGGTGGCGTTCGAGTCGCCGCGGCGCCTGGCTGCGACGCTGGCGGTGCTCGCGGCGCACGACCCGCAGCGGCCGGTGGCGGTGTGTCGCGAGCTGACGAAGCTCCACGAGGAGGTCCGCCGCGGGTCGGCGTCCGAGCTGGCGGAGCACTACAGCGAGACGCCCGCGCGCGGCGAGGTGGTGCTGGTGATCGGCGCGGCCGACGCCGAGCGCGCGTCGCTGCGCGACGCGCTGACGGCGCTGCGCGATCTGATCGACGCGGGCGCGAAGGCGCGGCCGGCGGCGGCGGCGGTGGCGAAGCTGACGGGGCTGCGCGCGAACGAGCTCTACAGGGAGATCATGCGCGGGGAGGGCGAAGCCACTACACGTTAGGTGCCGAATCGTGTAGCATGGTGCCGATGGATCAGGCGAGCACCAGGTTGAACGTGACCTTGGATTCCGAGCACGCGGCCAAGCTGTCGATGCTGGCTGAGCGCACGCACATCCAGGAGGGGACCCTGGCCCGATCGCTGCTGTCGAGCGCGCTCGACGAGGCCGACCCCGACCCGCGCACGATCACCGCGCTGCTCGACGGGATCCCGGGCGCTTTCGAGGAAGCCCAGCTGGGCCTGAGGCAGGGCAGGGAAGGCAAGACCGTCCCACTCGACGAGCTCTAGTCGAACCAAGCAGTGTGGCGCACATCGAGCTGAGCTTCACGGCGATCGAGCGACTCGATCGCATGATCGTGACCCACAGCCTTCCCGCAGACACGCGGGCGCGTGTTCAGCGCTCGCTGCGCAAGCTTGAGCAGTTCCCGTTGATTGGACGCCAGCTCGACGAGCGCTGGGGAGACCTGCGATTCATCGTCGGGCCGTGGCGTTGGCTGCTGATCGTGTACGTGTACGAGGGGACGGCGGACCGAGTACTGATCGTCACCATCCAGGACGCGCGCTCATCTGCGTCGGTGACGAATCTGATCGCCCCCCGGTAGCGTGAGAGCGACCGTGTCCTTCTACGTAACAACCCCCATCTACTACGTAAACGCGGCGCCGCATCTGGGCCATGCGTACACGACGATCGCGGCGGACGTGATGGCGCGCCACCATCGCCAGCGCGGCGAGGACGTTTTCTTCTTGACGGGGACGGACGAGCACGGCGAGCCGGTGGCGGATGCGGCGCACGCGCTGGGCATCGAGCCGCAGGAGCTGGCGGATCGCAACGCGGAGCGCTTCAAGGCGCTGGCGCCACAGCTGCACGCGAGCAACGACTTCTTCATCCGCACCACAGATCAGCAGCACGAAGCGATCGTGCAGCAGGTGCTGTCGCTGGTTCGCGAGAACGGCTATGTGTACGAGGGGACATATGAAGGCTGGTACTGCCCGCGCTGCGCGGACTTCAAGGCGGAGAACGAAATCGACGAGGACCGTCGCTGCCCGATTCACCACATCGAGCTGACGCGCGAGCAGGAGGACAACTACTTCTTCAAGCTGTCCGAGTTCCAGCAGCGCCTGGAGGCGCTGTACGCGGAGCGCGAGGACTTCGTGGCGCCGCGCACGCGCTACAACGAGGCGCTGTCGTTCATCCGCTCGGGCCTGCGCGACGTGCCGCTGACGCGCCACAAGCTGACGTGGGGCGTGCAGGTGCCATGGGACCCCGAGCACGTGTTCTACGTGTGGTTCGACGCGCTGCTGAACTACTACTCGGCGCTCTCCTACGCGCCCGCCCCGGCCGGTGTGGAGGTGGCTGACGGCGGGCTGATCGAGCGCTTCTGGCCGGCGGGCTACCACCTGATCGGCAAGGACATCCTGCGCTTTCACGCGGTGTACTGGCCGGCGTTGCTGATGGCGGCGGGCCTCGAGCTGCCGGAGCACGTGTTCGTGCACGGCTTCCTGCTGATGGACGGGGAGAAGATGAGCAAGTCGCTGGGCAACGTGCTCGACCCGTTCGCGGTGATCGAGCGCTACGGCCCGGACGCGCTGCGCTTCTACCTGCTGCGCGACGTCCCGTTCGGCCAGGACGGGTCGGTGTCGACGGCGGCGTTCGAGCTGCGCTACGAGAGCGAGCTGGCGAACGAGCTGGGCAACCTGGCGAGCCGCACGATCGCGATGGTGCACCGCTACCGCGACGGCGTCCCGCCGGCGGTGGCGCTCGACCCGGAGCTTGACGGCGAGTTCGCTGGTCTGGCCGACGAGGTCGAAGGGCTGATCGACCGCGCTGAGCTGACCGGCGCGCTCGACGCGATCTGGCAGCGCGTGCGCCGGCTCAACCGCTACGTCGAGGAGCGCGCTCCGTGGCAGCTTGCCAAGGACGAGGCGCAGGCAGGGGAGCTCGACCGTGTGCTCGCGACGCTCGTCGCGGGCCTGCGCGTGCTGGCGGTGCTGCTGCACCCGTACATGCCGACGAGCACGGACAAGCTGCTGGGCGCGCTGGGCTGCGACGACCGTTCGCTCGCGGGCGCGCGCTGGGACTCGCCGCTGGCGCTGGGCGCGCCGATCGGCCAGCTGGAGTCGCTGTTCCCGAAGTCCGCGTGAGATGGCCGCCCGCCCACGACGACCGTGATCGACTCCCACACCCATCTGCATCTGTGCGAGGAGCCCAACGCGGAGCTGGTCGCGGAGGCGGACGCGGCGGGCGTGACGCGCATGCTGACGGTGGGGATCGACGGTGCGTCCTGCCGGGCGGCGCTGGCGGCGGCGGAGGACTTCCCGCAGGTGTACGCGGCGATCGGCCGCCACCCGAACGCGGCGAAGGGCTTCGACGACGCCGATTTGGCGGAGCTGCGCGCGCTGGCGGCGCACGAGCGCTGCGCGGCGATCGGCGAGAGCGGCCTGGACTTCTATCGCGACACGGCGCCGCGCGCGGACCAGGAGCGCGCGTTCGCGGCGCAGATCGCGCTGGCGCGCGAGACGGGCAAGCCGCTGGTGATCCACTCGCGCGCCGCCGACGAGGCGACGCTCCAGCAGCTGGCGGCGGAAGCGGACGGCGTGAGCGTGGTGATGCACTGCTTCTCGATGCCAGAGCGGTTGGAGGAGTGCGCGCGGCGCGGCTACGCGATCTCGTTCGCTGGCAACGTCACGTACAAGAGCGCCACCGACCTCGCCGACGCGGCGCGTCGCGCGCCGGAGGAGCTGCTGCTGGTGGAGACCGACGCGCCGTACCTGACCCCGCAACCGGTGCGCAAGCAGCGCAACCGACCAGCGTTCGTGGCGCACACGGCGGCGTTCGTGGCGGAGCTGCGCGGCGTGAGTGTCGAGCAGCTGGACGCGGCGGTGACGCGCAACGCGGCGCGTGTGTTCGGCTGGACATACCCATGACTGGGCACCCCCCTTTCGGCGGGGCAGGCAAGTGAGCGTCGTGGTCGGCCGCAAACCTTCGGGCTGCGAGCCCGACGAGCGATCCGACGGCCCCGTGCAGCCGAGCCTGCGGCGGATGCGCAGCTTCGGCGTGCGCCCCGACCGCGACCTCGGGCAGAACTTCCTGATCGACTCGAACATCCTCGGCGTGATCGGCCGCGCGGCCGAGCTTGCACAGGACGACGTCGTGCTCGAGGTCGGCGGCGGCCTGGGCGTGCTGTCGGAGTACCTGGCCGAGCACGCGGCGCACGTGCACGTGGTCGAGATCGACGAGCGCCTGCGCGATGCGCTGCGCGACGCGACCGATCCCCACGCCAACGTGACGGTGCACTGGGCGGACGCGATGACGCTCGAGCTGACCGCCCTGCGCCCGGCGCCGGACAAGGTCGTGGCGAACCTGCCGTACGGCGTGGCGGCGAGCGTGCTGCTGCGCAGCATCGAGGAGCTGCCGAGCGTGGATCTGTGGGTTGCGATGGTGCAGCGCGAGGTCGGCGAGCGGCTGGCTGCACGGCCGGTGGGAGGTGGGCGGGCGGGACCGAACAAAACCGCTTACGGCGTGCCGTCGGTGCTGGCGCAGCTGGCGTGCGACGTGCAGGTCCTGCGGCCGATCCCGCGCGCGGTGTTCCATCCGGTGCCGAACGTCGACTCGGTACTCGTGCGGATGCGCCGCCGCGGCGGCGCAGGTACAGGTGCCGGCGAGGGGAGCGGCGAGCGCGACGGCCACGGCGAGCGCCCTGACGCGGTGCCGGCGCCCGTCTCCCCGGCGCTGCGCGCGCTGGTGGCGGGCGCGTTCGCCCATCGGCGCAAGACGCTCGCTGGCTCGCTCGGACTGGCGGGCGCGGGAGGATCGGGAGCGGGATCGCTCCCACCCCGCTCGCGCGAGCAGTTGCGCGAGGCGCTGGTGCGCCTGGGCCACCCCGCGGATGCGCGCGCGGAGCGCCTGTCGCCGGAGGACTTCCGCACGCTCGCGCGCCTGTTGGAGCTATGAGCGACGACGGCCCACTCGCGGCGAGCGGGGATGGCACATTCGCGGCGGGCGCTCCGGGCGCCGACGGTGCGGGCGTCCACCGCGCGCTGGCGCCGGCGAAGATCAACCTGGGGCTGTTTGTCGGCCCGGTGCGCGCGAGCGACGGCAGGCACGAGCTGGTGAGCGTGATGCAGTCGATCTCGCTGGCGGACGAGCTGACGCTCGAGCCGGCGCCGCCAGGCGCGGTGACCGACGAAGTGGTATGCCCGGGCGTGCCGGGCGCGGCGGAGGACAACCTGGCGCTTGCGGCCCTGCGCGCGTTCCGCGCGAGCACGGGCTGGCGGGCGCCGCCGCTGCGGCTGAGCATCGTCAAGCACATCCCCGTGGCGGCGGGACTGGGCGGCGGCTCGGCGGACGCGGCGGCCGCGCTGCGCCTCGCGCGGCACGCATCAGGCCTGGGTGACGAGCGGCTGCTGCGCTCGCTGGGCGCGCAGCTGGGCGCGGACGTGCCCGCGCAGATAGCCCCCGGGCGCTGGCTGGCGAGCGGCGCGGGTGAGCGCCTGCAGGAGCTGGCGCCGGCGCGATCGAGGTTTGGCGTGCTGGTGGCGCCGCAGGCGGTGGCGCTGTCGACGGCGGCGGTGTACGCGGAGGCCGACCGGCTGGCGCTCACTCGCCCGCGGCGGGAGCTCGAGGAGCGCCGGCTGGAGCTTCGCGCGGCGCTCGCGCACGGCGCGCCGCTGCCGGCGGCGACGGAGCTGTTGCACAACGATCTCCAGCGCGCGGCGGTGTCGCTTTGCCCGGAGATCGCCGACGCGCTGCGCCAGGTGCGCGACGCGGGGGCGGAGCTGGCGCTCGTGAGCGGCTCGGGCCCGACGGTGCTGGGGCTGTTCGGAAACGGCGGGCGATCTCCCGGGAGCGGCGTCGCGCTGGCGCAGCTGGCGGCGGCGAGCCTGGCGGGCCGGTCGCCGGTGCCGATATGCGCGACGCCGGTGGACGTCGAGCTCGGGCGCGCGGTGACGCTTGACGCGGACGAACGACGCCTCCGTGCGTCACAATCCCCGCAGGTTCAATGAGCAGGTCGCAAATCAACGAGCTCGTGGCGGCCGGCGCCGCGGTCATCAGCCTGGGGTTGTTCGCCGGGCTGATCCTGGTGCCCGCGTGGTCGTCGTACTCGCGCCTGTGGGAGCGGCTGATGGCGACGGTGCTGTCGCTGTACGTGCTGGCGGTGCTGGTGGGCGTCGGGGTGGTCGGCGCGCTCGCTGCCGTCTATCTCTGGGGCTGACCAGCGTGTCAGACCTCGCGGCGCTCGACGCGATCACCGAGGCGGTCGAGTCGGGTGCGGGGCTGCCGGAGGTGGTGCGCGCGGCCGCGCGGGCGCTGGAGGCGAGCCTGGCGGTGACGGACGCGTGGGGGGCGACGCTGGCGGTGGCGGCGCGCTCGCCCGCGGAGGAGCGCTCGCTGCTGTCGCAGGGCGAGGGCGTCAGCAGCGCGCCGCTGCGTGTGGCGGACACGGTTGTGGGCACGCTGCACATGCGCGTGAAGACCGAGCCGACCGCTTCGATGCGCCGGCTGCTGCTGACGATCATCGCTTCGGAGGTCGAGCGCGTGCGCGCGCCCGAGCGCGTGTCGGAAACGGCTTCGGCGGATTTCCTGCGCTCGATCCTGAGCCGTGATCTGAGCGAGCGGGATGAGCTGCTGGAGCGCGCGAAGGCGCTTTCGCTGGCGATCGAGGACGGCGCGAGCATGCTGGTGGCGCGCGCGGTGCCGCAGTCGCCCACCGACGAGGGCTGGCGCGGACGCGTGCGCGCGGTCGCCGAGCGCGGCGCGCGCGCGGTGACGAGCCGTTCGATCGCTGCGCTGTCCGACCGCGACGGCATCCCCGGGGCGGAGGTGCTGGTGCTGATACCGGGCGGTGACGAGCCGACTGCGGCGCGCGCGGCGGACGCGGTGCTGAACGAGATGGAAGCGAGCCTCGCGGGGTTCACGTTCGCGCTCGGGCGCAGCCGCATCACCGAGGATCCCTCGGAGCTGCCGCGCGCCGCGAGCGAGGCGCTGCTCGCGGCGAACGTCGCGCAGGGCTCCTCCGATGGCGCGGCGCTGGCGTTCGACCAGACGGGCGCGTACAGGCTGCTGCTGTCGGCGATGAGCGAGAACCCGAGTGAGCTGCAGCGCTTCTACGCGGAGACGGTCGAGCCGCTGATGGCGTACGACGAGCAGTACGAGACCGAGTTGGTGCGCACGCTGGAGACGTTCCTGGAGGCCGACGGCAACGTCGCGGGGACCGCGCAGCGGCTGTTCACGCACCGCCACACGGTCTACTACCGCCTCGAGCGCGTGCGCGAGCTGTCCGGGCTGGACGTCAGCTCGAGCGACGGCCGCGAGAAGCTCAGCCTGGGCTTGAAGTCAATGCGCGTGCTCGGCATCGCCTCCGCGGGCGGCCCCGCGTCGGAGGCCGGCGCCGAAGGCGGGCGCGTGCCCCGCCGCTCGAGCAGGCGCACGTAGGCGAGGAGGCCCCCCGGCCGCTATGCCAGCCGCGCGGCTGGGCTCGCAGCTGGCGCTACAACAGCCGCACGCCGAGCCTCAGAAGTGTCGTACGCCGAACTCGATCGCGTACGTGGCGCCGTGGCCGCCCGCGCCCAGGATCGCCGGCACGGCGGGGGTGACGGCGACGCCCACGTCGCGGTACTCGCCGCTGAGCATGATTTCGCGGTGCGGGGGCGATGCCATCCATTCCTGGACGATGTGCGCGGGGGTGGTGTCGCTGCCGGTGCCCCACGCGATGTTCTGCCCGACGGCGAATTCGGCTGCGTGCACGGGATAGCGGGTGATGGCGACGAGTGACAGCGGCGTCTGGCCGGTCGGTCGCACGTCGGCGAAGTAGTCGCGGCGCACCATCGCGACGACCTGGCTGGCGGCGACGCCGCGCAATTCGCGGTTGGCGCGTAGCGCGCGCTGGCCGTGGACATGGCGCAGCCGGTTGATCAGGCACAGCGTGGCCGCGTCGATGGCGCTGACGTTGGCAGCGGTGGGGTGCAGGCTTTCGCCGGTGCAAGGCGATCCGGCGGCGGCGACACGTGCGCCATCCGCGCCGCGTGGCCCGTCCGCCGGACGCACCGTGGGTGCGGCGAGCGCCCCGGCGCACGTCAGCATCACGGCCGCAAGCGTGCTCGCGCACGCCAGCACGGCCGCGGCCAATGCGACTCCGAGCCTGCTCCCGCGTCTTGTCGTGACCGCCGGCAAGTGGGGGAATACTTGCAGGAGCGCCCAATGAACGCGTTGCTGCATTGTTAACGTGGTTCGCGAACGCGGCTCAAAGGCCTGCTGGCGGCGGTCGCGAACGGCCTGCTCGTGGAGGGCGCGACGCGCCCGAGGGCGCGGCTATTCTTCTAGCTCCCTTGGGGGGTCGTCCAACGGCAGGACATCAGGTTTTGGTCCTGAGAATCGGGGTTCGAGTCCCTGCCCCCCAGTGTCGAAGGCTGATGCGCGGCGAGCGAATAGCATCTGGTTGGTGAGCGCCCCCACGGTCCTGATCCTCGCAGCGGGCCGCGGGACGCGCATGCGCTCGCGCACGCCGAAGGTGCTGCACGAGCTGTGCGGCCGGGCGATGGTGCTGTGGCCGGTGCGCGCGGCGCTGGAGGCGGGCGCGGGTCGGATCGTGGTTGTGGACTCTCCCGAGCGAGCGCTGGCGGAGATGCTGCCGGAGGGCGTGGAGCTGGCGGTGCAGGAGCAGCCGAACGGGACGGGCGGAGCGGTTGCGGCGGCGATGGCGAGGATCGGCGGCGTGGATGTGTCATCGGCGGGGACGAACGCGCCGGCGGCGGGGTCGGACGCCCAGGCGCCGGTGCTGGTGCTGAGCGGAGATGTGCCGCTGGTGAGCGCGGAGGCGATCGCCGAGCTGGTGGACGCGCACACGCAGAGCGGCGCGGCGGCGACGATGGCGACGACGATCCTCGATGACCCGTCCGGCTATGGGCGCGTGGTGCGCGACGCGGACGGCGCGGTGCTGCGGGTGGTGGAGACGAAGCGCCAAGGCGACGCGACGCAGGCGCAGCGGGAGATCCGCGAGGTGAACACGGGGATCTTCGTGTTCGACGCGCGGGCGCTGGCGGGCGCGCTGCCGCGCCTGAGCGCGGAGAACGCGCAGGGCGAGCTGTACCTGCCGCAGGTGCTGGACGTGCTGAGGACGGACGGCGCGAAAGTCGCAGCGCACGTAGTCGAGGACGAGCGGCTGGTGCTGGGCGTCAACGACCGCGCGTCGCTCGCGCGAGTGCGCGCGCTCGCGCAGAGCGCGATCCACGAGCGCCACATGCGCGCGGGTGTGGGCATCGTGGACCCGGCGGCGACGGTGATCGACGTGGATGTGCAGATCGGCGAGGACACGGTGATCGAGCCGTTCACGACGATCCGCGGCGCGACGCGCATCGGGCGGGACTGCACGGTGCGCCACTCCTACCTGGTGGATTGCGTGCTCGAGGACGGCGTGAGCGTGGGGCCGTTCGGCTACCTGCGCCCGGGGACGGTGCTGCGCGCCGGCGCGAGGGTGGGCACGTTCGTGGAGGTCAAGAACTCCGACGTGGGCCCCAACGCGCGCATCCCGCACCTGTCGTACATCGGCGACGCGGACGTCGGCGCGGGCACGAACCTGGGGGCGGCGACGGTCACGGCGAACTACGACGGCTACGCCAAGCACCGCACGACCGTGGGCGAGGGGGTGCGCACGGGCGTGGATACGACGCTGGTGGCGCCGGTGACCGTCGGCGACGGCGCGTACACGGGCGCGGGGTCGGTGATCACCGAGGAGGTGCCGCCGGGCGCGCTGGGGATCGCGCGCGCGCGCCAGCAGAACGTCGAGGGCTATGCCGCGCGGCGGGCGGCGCAAGCAGACGGCGGACGATCCGGATGAACGATCGAGGTGCGGCGGGATGGAGCGATCGAGGTGCGGCGTCTACACTCAGTCGGGAGATGAGTGCGATCGACACGCGCACCCAGTACTCGCGGGCGAGCCTTCCGTTCGACTACAACAAGCGGCTGATGCTGTTCAGCGGGCGCGCGAACCCGCAGCTGGCGGTGGACATCGCGGACAAGCTCGGCGTGGAACTGGGGCCGGTCGAGCTGAAGACGTTCTCCGGCGGCGAGGTGTACTGCCGCTACGAGGAGTCGATCCGTGGGGCGGACGTGTTCATCGTGCAGTCCACGTGCAGCAATCCGCAGACGGGCGTGACGGCGAACGACTCGCTGATGGAGCTGCTGTTCATGATCGATGCCGCCGTGGGCGCGTCGGCGCACAGGGTGATCGCGGTGACGCCGTGGTTCGGCTACTCGCGTCAGGACAAGAAGTCAGCGCCGCGCGAGCCGATCTCGGCGCGTCTGGTGGCGCGCATGCTGGAGGCGGCGGGCGCCGACCGCGTGCTGACGATGGACCTGCACGCGGGCCAGATTCAGGGCTTCTTCCAGAAGCCGGTCGACCACATGACGGCGCTGTTCATGCTCACGCAGTACTTCTCCGACCTCGGCCTGCCTGACCTGGTGGTGGTGGCGCCGGACGCGGGCAGGGTGAAGCTGAACAAGAACTTCGCATCGAAGATCGGCGCCGAGCTGGCGATCCTGGACAAGGAGCGCCCCGCCCAGCAGGTGGCGGAGATCGGCTACGTGATCGGTGACGTCAAGGGCCGCACAGCGGTGATCGTGGACGACATGATCGACACCGCTGGCACGCTCAAGGCGGCGGCCAAGACGGTCATGGAGGAAGGCGCCGCGCGCGTGTACGCGGCGGCTACGCACGCGGTGTTCTCTGGAAACGCGTTCCAGAACCTCGCCGAGTCCGGCCTCGAGCAGATCGTCGTGACGGACACGATTCCCATCACCACCACCGGCAGGCCGGACAACGTCCGCGTGATGCCGTGCGCGGAGCTGCTGGCGGACTCGATCCGGCGCATCTTCGTCGACGACTCCGTCAGCGAGGTCTTCGGCGGCGAGAACCAGTTGTTCTGAGATGGATCCCAACGTCGCGCCTGCGCGCGGCCCGCGCGTTTGGTGGCTGGGCCTCAGCCCGCGCCGGCGCCGCCTGCTGCGCGTGCTGCTCGCTGTGGCGGCGATTGTGGTGCTCGCCGTCGGCGCGGTGCTCGCGCGCTTTCTCAGCGTGGAGAACGCCGAACGCGCCGACCAGCTCGCGCTGATCCAGGCGGAGGCCCGCGGGAACGCGGCGGGGATGCTCGACCAGTTGAGCGGCTGTCGCGAGAGCCGCGCGTGCGTGGCGAGCGTGACCGCCAACGCGCGCGACCCGCACGTGCGCAGATCTGGCGCGGTGAAGATCCTGCAGCTGGAAGCGAGCACCGCGTACTCGCCGTTCGGCGCCACCGGCGAGACGCGCCTGGCGTGGACAGTGATCGGAACGCTGCCGGTGGTGCAGTGCGTGGACGTGCGCCGCACGGGCAACTTCCTCAGCGGCATCCACGTGCGGCTGATCGGGCTGAGCGCGCCGATCGGCGGCGAAGGCGTTTGCCACAAGCGCACGCGCAACGAAATCGAAGAAGAAGAAGCCACGGCGGTCGAACGATGAACGGCGATTGCTAGAGTCTTGACTCGCTCATGGCCGGCACAACCACCAAGCTCAACGTCAACAGCCGCCACGCCGCGGGCTCGCGCGCGGTGCGCCGCCTGCGCCGCAACGGGCGGGTGCCCGGCGTGCTGTACGGCGGCGGCGGCGAGCCGGTGGGCTTCGACGCGGACGCGCGCGAGCTGCGTCTCGCACTCGCCGGGTCCGGCGCGGTGCTGGACCTGAGCATCGACGGCGACAAGCCCACGCCCGTCGTTCTCAAGGAAGCCCAGCGTCACCCCGTGCGCGGCGAGACCGTCCACGTGGACCTGCTGCGCGTGAACCTCAAAGAGGCCATCAGCGCGGTCGTGCCGCTGGAACTGGTTGGCGTCGAGGACTCCCCCGGCGTCAAGGAAGGCGGCGTGCTCGAGCAGATCACGCGCGAGCTCAACGTCGAAGCGCTGCCCACAGCGATCCCCGAGTCGATCGTGCACGAGGTAGGCGAGATGCAGATCGGCGAGACCATCCTGCTCGGCGCGCTCGCGCCGCCCGACGGCGTGACGCTGCTCGACGACCTCGAGGAAACCGTCATCGCGACGCTCTCCCCGCCGCGCCTGCAGAGCGAAACGGCCGACGAAATCGAAGCCGAGACGGAGGTCGTCGGCGAGGCCGGCGCCCAGGACGCCGACGGCGACTCCGAGGGCTCATCCGAGGAGTAAAACTGCGACGGCCGTTGCGCGGCGGTGCAGCAGGCGGCGGCGCGGTCGACTGGTTGGTCGTAGGGCTTGGTAATCCCGGCCGCGAGTACGCGCGCACGCCGCACAACATCGGTTTCATCGTCGCGCACGCGCTCGTCGAGCGCTGGGGGCTGGGTGCCGCCAAGGACCGCTTCCGCGGGCGCGTCGCCGAAGGGCGCGTGCGTGTGCCCGACGCCTCTCCTGGGTTGCACGGGGCCACCGGCCCCGACGGGGCCGGCTCGGGCGCTGGCAAGCGCGGTCCCCAGGTGGCGGTGCTGTGCCCGCAGACGTTCATGAACGACGCCGGGCGCTCCGTCGGCCCGGCACGCGGCGCGCTGAAGCTGCCGCTGGAGCGCGTGCTGGTGGTGCACGACGAGATCGACCTGCCGTTCGGCGATGTGCGCACGCGTCTCGGCGGCGGCCTGGCGGGGCACAACGGGCTGAAGTCGATCAAGCGCGAGCTCGGCGGCTCTGACTTCATGCGCGTGCGCGTGGGCGTTGGGCGCCCCGACTCGACCGATCCGGAGATCGTCTCCGCGTACGTGCTCGGCCGCTTCCGCCAGTCCGACGCGCAGGTGGCCGAGCTGGTCGATCGCGCGTGCGAGCATGCTGAGCAGGTCGTTCTCGGAGAGGAGCAGTGATGGCGACCGGCACCGGAGCGCTGCGCGCACTGCTGGGCCTCGCACAGGTTGACGAGTCGACGCTGCGGCTCGCCCGCGAAGGCGGCCACGCGTTCGTGTCTTCGTCGCTGCGCGCGTACGTGATCGCCGCGCTCGCGGAGATCGACGCCGACGCGCAGGCGCGCCCGACGCTGGTGGTCGTCGGCGACGACCGCGCCGCACGCGACCTCGCGGCGGACCTCGGCGCGTGGCTCGCGCCGCGGCGTGTCCGCTACTACCCCTCCAGGGGCGTCGCGTACGAGTCGCACCTCGCGCCGCCGGCACACCTCGTGGGACTGCGCGTGGCCGCGCTCGACGCGCTGCTCGGCGCGAGCGGCGCCGCGGGCGGTGGCGCTGGCGATGGTGGCGCGGGCGGTGGCGCCGCTGGCGCCGGGCCGGGCGAGCAGCCGGTGGTGGTCGTGAGCGCGGTGGCGCTGTCGGAGAAGGTCCCCGACCCGCAGCTGCGCCCGCACTCGTTCACGCTGCGCGTGGGCGAGCTGCTCGACCTCGACGAGTGCGCCGCGGAGCTCGTCAGCGCGGGCTACGAGCGCGTCGACCAGGTCGAGGAGCGCGGGCAGTTCGCGATGCGCGGCGGCCTGCTGGACGTGTTCCCGGCGACCGAGGAGCGCGCGGTGCGGGTGGACATGTTCGACGTGGAGATCGAGTCGCTGCGCTGGTTCTCGACGTTCACGCAGCGCTCGCTCGGAGAGGCCCACGAGGTCGAGATCGCGCCGGCGGCGGAGCTCGCGCTGGAGCACCGCGAGCTGGCGGAGCTGGCCGCTGAACAGATGCCCACCCGCCCGATCGCTGGCGCCGGCGGCGACGGCGCGCGCGACGGCGAAGACTCAGAGCGCCCGGACATCGCGGAGCTGCTGCCGGTCGAGCGCTTCGGCGCGCTGCTCGACCTTGTCGGCTCAGAGACCGAGCTGATGGTCGCCGCGGAGGAGGACATCGAGCCGGTGCTCGTGGACCACTGGGCGGACGTGTGCGCGGCGTTCGGCGACGAGGACGCGCACCACCTGTACGTCAGCCCGGACAGCATCCGCGCGACGCTCGCCGAGCGCACGCGCATCTGGCTGTCGGCGCTGTCCAGCGGGCAGGAGATCGAGCTGCGCGCGCAATCGGCGGACACGGCGGCGCGGTCGCTGGCCGAGGCCGAGCCCGAGCTCGAGAAGCTGGTGCGCTCGGGCTACAGGACCGTCGTCGCGTTCCCGCGCCGCGGCGAGGGCGAGCGCGCGGCGTACAACCTCGGGCGCCTCAAAGCCACATGGCTGAGCGACGACGGCGACGCGGCCGCGTCGGCCGCCCTGGTCGCCGGCCAGCCGCTGGAGCCGTCACTGCGCTTCGCCGCCGCGTCGCTGCGCGAGGGCTTCGTCGCGCCGCAGCTGAAGCTCGCGGTGTTCCCCGAGCACCGGCTGCTGCGCCGCCGCCGTGCCGAGCGTGGCGGTGACCGGCCAGGCCGCGGCGGTGTCGGCGGCGCGCGCCGTGGCGCGCTGCGCTCGTTCACGGAACTGCGCACCGGCGACATCGTCGTGCACGAGGACCACGGCGTGGCGCGCTTCGCCGGCTTCGAGACGCGCACCGTCGCGGACGTCACGCGCGACTACCTGTACCTCGAATACCAGGGCGACGACCGCGTGTTCGTGCCCACCGACCAGCTGGCGAAGATCTCCAGATACGTCGGCGCCGGCGGCGAGCACCCGCCGCTGAGCAAGCTCGGCGGCACGCGCTGGGAGACGATGAAGGCGCGCGCTCGGCGCGCCGCGCAGGAGCTGGCGGGCGAGCTGCTGAGCCTGTACGCCGAGCGCCGCCGGCGCAGCGGCCACGCGTTCGGCGCCGACTCCGATTGGCAGCGCGAGTTCGAGGAGCGCTTCCCGTTCACCGAGACGCCCGACCAGCGCGACGCGATCGAGCTGGTCAAGTCCGACATGGAAGCGCCGCGCCCGATGGACCGCCTGATCTGCGGCGACGTCGGCTACGGCAAGACCGAGGTGGCGCTGCGCGCGGCGTTCAAGTCGGCCGCCGAGGGCAAGCAGGTGCTGATGCTGGTGCCCACGACGATCCTCGCGCAGCAGCACTACGGCACGTTCGCCGAGCGCCTCGCCGACTACCCGTTCACGCTCGAGCACGTCTCGCGCTTTCGCAGCGCCGCCGAGCAGAAAGCCGCGATCAAAGGCTTCGCCGAGGGGCGCGTGGACATCCTCATCGGCACCCACCGCGTGCTCTCGCGCGACGTGCGCGCCAAGGACCTGGGCCTGTTGGTCGTCGACGAGGAGCAGCGCTTCGGCGTCAAGCAGAAGGAGCTGCTGCGCCAGTTGAAGCTGAAGGTGGACGTGATCGCGATGTCCGCCACGCCGATCCCGCGCACGCTGCAGATGTCGCTCGCGGGGCTGCGCGACATCTCCGTGATCGAGACCCCGCCCGAGGGCCGGCGCCCGGTGAGGACGTACGTGGGCGAGTACGAGGAGGAGCTGGTCAAGCGCGCGATCGTGCGCGAGCACGAGCGCGGCGGGCAGGCGTTCTTCATGCACAACCGCGTCGAGTCGATCGAGGAGACCGCCGAGCGGCTGCGCGCGCTGTGCCCGGGCGTGCGCTTCGCGGTGGCGCACGGGCAGATGGGCGAGGGCGAGCTCGAGGCGGTGATGATGGACTACCTGCGCGGCGGCGCGGACGTGCTCGTGTGCACGTCCATCATCGAGTCGGGCATCGACATCCCGCAGGCCAACACGCTGATCGTCGAGCACGCCGACACGTTCGGGCTCGCGCAGCTCTACCAGATCCGCGGAAGGGTGGGACGCAGCCGCGAGCGCGCGTACGCGTATCTGCTGTACGACTCCGCCGCCGCGCTCACACCCGAGGCGGCGCAGCGGCTGGCGGCGCTGTCGGACTACACCGAGCTGGGCGCTGGCTTCAAGATCGCCATGCGCGACCTGGAGATCCGCGGCGCCGGCAACCTGCTCGGCGACGAGCAGTCCGGCCACGTGGCGGCGCTGGGCTTCGAGCTGTACATGCAGATGCTCGACGAAGCCGTCGCCGCCGCCGAGCCCGAGCTGGAGGGCGAGGCGTTGCCCGAGCCCGTGCGCCTGGACGTCAACGTCGACGCGTACGTGCCCGCCGACTACGTCCCCTACGAGCAGGCCAAGATCGAGGTCCACCGGCGCGTCGCCGGTGCGCTCGAGGTCGCCGACGTGGAGCGCCTGCGCGAGGAGCTCGAGGACCGCTTCGGGCCGCTGCCCGAGCCGGTCGAGAACCTGCTCGCGCTGCAGCGCGCGCGCATCAAGTTCGGTCAGGCAGGCGCGCAGACGGTCAGCTTCCGCGGCGATCGCCTGGCGGTCGTGCCGATCGAGCTCGACTCGCGTCGCGCCAAGCGCCTGCGCGAAGAGCTGCCCGACGCGCTGTACGAATCCGGTCGCTCACAGGTCTCCGTGCGCGTTCCGAAGGACGGGACCGAGCGATTCCCCAGCGTCGTCAGAGCGGCGGACGCGCTGCTGGCGGTCGTGCGCGAGGCTGCTTAGGAAGTCGTTATCGCGACGTTAAGCACAACAAAGGAGCTTTCCGCTAGAGTGCCCGCGTCGTGTCAATGACTCTCAGGTCCATCTCGGCGCTAGGCGCCGTTTTGTTTGCTCTCGTCGGGATCGCCGCGTGCGGCGGCATACCCGGTGACGCCGTCGTGCAGGTCGGCGGCACGCCGATCACCAAGACGGCGTTCGAACACTGGATGAAAGTCGCGTCCGCGTCGAGCGCGTCCGGCACGACCGAAAAACCGACGGTTCCGGAACCGCCCAACTACAGCGCATGCATCTCGCACCTCGCCGCCACCGCGCCCAAACCGGCCAAAGGTCAGTCCGCGCCGACCACCAAGCAGCTGAAGTCCGAGTGCGAACAGCAGTACAAATCGCTACAGAGCGAGGTGCTGGGCTTCCTCATCTCCTCGCAATGGGTGATCGGCGAAGCATCTTCGCTAGGCGTCAAGCTCAGCGACGCGGAAGTCAAGAAAGAATTCACGAAAATCAAGTCCACGCAGTTCCCCAAGGCGGCTGAATTCGAAAAATTCCTGGCGAGCTCGGGGCAGTCGGTGTCCGACCTGCTGCTGCGCGTGAAGCTGAACCTGCTCTCACAGAAAATCCAGAAGCAGATCGTCAAGAAGAAAAGCACCGTCACGCAGGCTCAGATCGCCAAGTACTACGAAGAAAACAAGTCCAAATACGGCACGCCGGAAAAGCGCAACGTGAGGATCGTCCTCACCAAGACCGAAGCCGCCGCGCAGAGCGCCAAGAAAGAAATCGAATCGGGCAAGAGCTTTGCCAGCGTCGCCAGCAAAGTCTCGATCGACCCCACCAGCAAGGCCAACGGCGGCCTGCTCAAGGAAGTGGTCAAAGGCGAGGAGGAGAAAGCGCTCGACACGGCGATCTTCTCCGCCTCCAAGAACAAGCTCGGCGGCCCTGTGAAGACCCCGTTCGGCTACTACGTCTACGAAGTCGTGAGCGTCACCGCCGGCACGCAGGAACCGCTTTCGAAAGTACAGTCCACGATCAAGCAGCAGCTGATCGCCACCGGCGAGCAGTCCGCGCTCAGCAAGTTCGTCAAAGAATTCAAAAAGACGTGGATGAACAAGACGGAATGCCGTTCCGGCTACATGGTCGCCGACTGCAAGGGCTACAAAGCGCCCAAGACGAGCGGCGCCCTCAAATCGGTCGAATAGCCGGCCCGCTCGCATGAGCGAGATCGATCGCGTCCACGCCCGGCAGATCCTCGACAGCCGCGGCAATCCCACCGTCGAGGTCGAGGTGGAGCTGCGCTCCGGCGCGCACGGCCGCGCAGCGGTGCCTTCCGGCGCCTCGACTGGCGAGTTCGAGGCGACCGAGCTGCGCGACGGAGGCGAGCAGTGGGGCGGCAAGGGCGTCACCCGCGCCGTCGCAAACGTGGATGGTGAGATCGCGCAGTCGCTCGCGGGCATGGACGCCGCCGACCAGCAGGCGCTCGACGCCGCGCTGATCGCCCTCGACGGCACCCCCAACAAGTCGCGCCTGGGCGCCAACGCGATCCTCGGCGTCTCGCTCGCGGCCGCGCACGCGCAGGCGGCCGAGCAGGGACTCCCCCTGTGGCGCTACCTCGGCGCGACGGGCGGGTCCGAATCCGGCGTGCTGCCCGTGCCGATGATGAACGTGCTCAACGGCGGCGCTCACGCCGACAACAAGGTCGACTTCCAGGAGTTCATGATCGTGCCGTGCGGCGCGCGCACGTTCTCCGAGTGCCTGCGCATGGGCGCGGAGGTGTTCCACGCGCTGAGGCGCACGCTGCACGAGCGCGGGCTCGGCACCGCCGTGGGCGACGAGGGCGGCTTCGCGCCCGACCTCAGCTCCAACGAGGACGCGCTGAGGATGCTCGTCGCGGGCATCGAGGCCGCCGGCTATGAGCCCGGGGAGGACGTCGCGATCGCGCTGGACCCCGCCACGAGCGAGATCTACAGCGACGGCGCATACGTGCTCGAGCACGAGGGCCGCACCCTGACCGCCGCCGAGCTCACCGACTACTGGGCCGACCTCGCCGCGCGCTACCCCATCGTGTCGATCGAGGACGGCATGGACGAGGAGGACTGGGACGGTTGGCGGACGCTCACCGAGCGCCTCGGCTCGCGCGTGCAGCTCGTCGGCGATGACGTATTCGTCACGAACACCGAGCGCCTGCGTCGCGGCATCGACACCGGCGTGGCGAACTCGATCCTAATCAAGGTCAACCAGATCGGAACGCTCACAGAGACGCTGCAGGCGGTCGCCATGGCACGCGACGCGGGCTACACGGCCGTCATGAGCCACCGCTCGGGCGAGACCGAGGATGTCACCATCGCCGACCTCGCAGTCGCCACCGGCTGCGGCCAGATCAAGACCGGCGCCCCGTCGCGCTCGGACCGGGTCGCCAAGTACAACCAGCTGTTGCGCATCGAGGAGCAGCTGGGTGCAAACGCGCACTTCCCCGGACGCAGCGCGTTCCGCCGGACATAGCCCGCCTCCTCCCCGGCCGGGCACGACGACGAGCGGCCGGGCACGACGACGAGCGGCCGGGTGCGACGACGAGCGGTCGGGCGGCGTCACTATGTCCTCAAACAAATACTGTATAACGATGGTGATACAGCATTTGCAATGTGAGAGAACTGATGCGGGCGCGGGCAGCGGGCAGGAGGCTGACCGACGAGCGCGAATCGAGCTGATTCAACATGTCCTCGCTCTCCTCGACATCTCGCACGGGCTCGGGCTCGCGCTCGAGCGTGCCGATGGCGGCACGCGTGCGCTGGGACCGCGTGGGGCGCGTGGCGATGCTGTGCGTGCTGGTGGCGCTGGTGTACCTGTATGCGAGCGCGGGCGTGCACATGCTGTCGACGTGGCACCAGTCGCGCCGTGACAGTGCGGTGGTGGCGGCGATGGAACGTGAACACAGGACGCTGGTGCGCCAGCGCGCGGCGCTGACGGCGCCGGGGACGCTGGAAACGGAGGCTCGTCAGCTGGGGATGATGAAGACGGGCGAGCAGCCGTACGTGGTCAGTGGCCTGCCGAACAACTGAGCGCTCGCCACTGCTAGCCTCGACGCGTGTCGTACGAGACGGCGAACTACCAATGGCAGCAGGGTGAACGCCGGCTGCGGGGGGCGCCGGCGGCGCGTCGTGCGGTGCTGGAGCGCGTGACGGACGCGCTGGTGGCGGAGCTGCGCAGGCGCCTGGGCGGCAGGTTCTCGGCGGACGAGCTGGTGGCGCTGTACGAACGCGGCACCGCGTGGTGCCTGCAGACGGCGATGCGGCTGGCGCCGGACGATCCGTGGGCGTGGGAGGCGGGCGTGGTGGTGGACGCGGCCTTCGCGCGGTATCTACGCGAGGCGACCGACTACGCGGGCGGCCGCAGAACCCTCTCAGAGGCGTAGCGGCTCAGCGCAAGCAGCGCGCGCTAGTCGTCCTGGTCCGACCCAGCGCGGCGGATGATGATGCGGTCCTCCTCGACCTCGACCTCGACGGGCCGATGCCCTGCCCAATGCTCGGCGTAGATGGGGTTCTCCTGGATGGCGGGGTCGAGCCACAGGCCGTAGCCCTCCTCGCCGTGGTCGAAGGTGCCCTCGAGGGGGCCGGTGTTGCGGGCGCCGGAGCGCGAGCGCCCGCGCCCTCCTCGCCGGCTGCGACGGCGGGTCCGCGGGCCGCTGGACTCCTCGTCGGCGTCCTCGCTGGGCTCGTCGCCGCGCTCGGCAGCTTCGGCGCGAGCGCGCTCGGCTTCGGCGCGGGCACGCTCGGCTTCGGCTTCGGCGGCTTCGAGCTCTGCGGCGATGAGCGCGTCGTCCTCGGCGCGAAGGTCGATCTCCTCGGGGTAGTCGCCGGCGCCGCCGGTGCCCTCGGGCGCGTCGTCGTCGCTGACGAGCTCGTTCTGGCGCTTGAACTGCTCGATGTCGCGGACGGTGACCTCGAGCTGGTGCGCGACCCAGGCGTCGGTTCGGCCTTGGCGCACCCATGCTCGGATCTGGTTGAGGTGCGGGCGCAGAGATTTCCGGGGCATGGACGGTCCGGGAGACTAGCGCAAGCGCACGCGTGGCGCGGCGGGCGTGTTGTGGGGCGCCCGGCGCGGCCTACGGATGATGGGGTTTGAGAAACCGGTATCGCGTTCCCCCGGTCCTGTGACTATGCTTGACGCTCCGGCGGTTTGGGGTTGCGCCGGGTCGCCAATCGGCAAAGAGGAAGGTGCACCCAAATGCTGGTTCTGACGCGCAAGTCCAACCAGAGCATCATGATCGGCGACGAGATCGAGGTATCGGTGCTGTCGGTGATGGGCGAGAAGGTGCGCATCGGCATCCAGGCGCCCCAGCGGGTGCCTGTGTTCCGCAAGGAGATCTATCTGGAGATCCATCGCGAAGGGGGCACGGCGACGCCGCCGAAGGATGACCAGGGCGGGGCGCACGCGGACGAGGTGGAGGAGTCGCTGCGCGAGCTGGGCGAGGGGTCCGCGGGCGGCTAGCGAAGGCAGCCGGCTGGGACGGCTGTTAGCGGGCATGCGGCGTTCAGCCGAGCAGCAGGTAGAGGGTCCGAAACATCACGACGGTGACCACGGCGGCGGTCAGGATGAGCGTGAGGACGAGCAGCGCGAAGCGCACTGAGCCGCGCTTGTGTCGGCGCTGGACCTCGCGCTTGAACGCGCGCTGCTCGCTGGTGCGGCGCAGCGAGTCGCGCCGGTGGCGGTCGAGCGTGACCTCCTTGACGAAGGCACGCTCCCAGTCGGCGATGCTCTGTCGCATTTTCATCGCGCTCATGCGGACGGTGCGAGCGCCTTGGCGCGCTCGTACACGGCTACGAAGCGCAGGTAGTTCTCGGCGATCTTGCGGGCGCCGGCTGAGCGCTCGATCTTGCCGTCGACGTAGGCCTTGAGCGGATCCCACCAGATGGAGCGGCCGATGGCGAAGCCGATGAAGCCGTCGACGGGGGCGGCCTGTGTGAGCCAGTGGTCGACCTTGGCGTCGTCGGCGCCGCGCCCGAGCACGACGCAGTAGACGTCGTCGCGGCCGCCGCTGCGCGCTTGGGCGACGAGCATTTCGCAGTCGGAACGCTGGTCGACGCCCTCGATCTTCCAGATGTCGACGTCGATGCCCGCGTCTTGGATCTCGGCGATGGCGCGGCGCATGAGCTCGGGGCGCAGCTCGGCGTCGTAGCGGTCGGTGTCGCCGTCGACGGCCTGCAACTGGGCGTCCTCGGCGGGCACGAGCAGCTCGAACAGGAATCCTGGCTTGTGCTGCGTCAGCCAGTCGCTGAGCCGGCGCAGCTTGGCGAGCTGCTCGCGGTTGGCGGCACTGTCGCCGTCGGGGTTGTAGCGGACGAGCACCTTTGTGTAGTCGGGGTCGAAGCGCTCGATGTGCTTGGGGAAGTCGTCGTCGTACTGGAAGTCGAACATGCTCTGCCCGGAGCGCTCGGCGGGCATGGCAAGTTTCAGCCCCCGCTCCTTGGCCTCGGCGGGGATGGTGGAGCCGAACTGCTCGTCGACGAGCACACCGGTTACAGAGGGATCGGCGCCTGCGCCGATGGCCTGCAGCATGCCCTCGTAGATGAGGTGCTTGGCGTCGGCGATGATGGCGGTCTGCTCGGAGTCGGGCTCACCGTCGATCCCGAAGAACTTCTTCTGGAAGGAGCCGCGGTGGTCGAACGCGAGTATGTATAGCTTGGGGTCTGATCCGGGGGTCATGGGAGTGAGTATTCCAAAGGCGTACGGGGCGAGGTCGAGAGGTCCTTAGAATGAGGCGACGATGACCTCTGGTGCTGATCTGTTCGTGGTGTGCAAGCAGTGTGGCTCGGAGGTGAGCCCGTACATCACGGAGTGCCCGTACTGCGGCAACCGTCTACGCAGGCGCGCGCCGAAGCTGCCGCCTGTGAAGGCGCCGGTTCGCAGCGGTCTGCGTGGTCGCGCACGCTCGCTGCTGTCGCGCTCGAAGCCCGCATCGGCTCCTGGCTTGGCGCGTACGCGGATGCGGCGTGGGCGCAGTCGCTGGGCGGCTGAGCGCCCGTACGCGACGATTGCGCTGGTGGCGGCGAGCTGCGTGATGTGGGTGGTGGCGCATGCGCAACCGGACGTGTACGTGCACACGGCGGTGCTCGGCCCGCTGCGCGGCGACTGGTGGAGGCTGCTGACGAACGCATTCGTGTACGCGGACGGGGTGTATGCGTTCGTGGCGATCCTGACGGTGGCGATCTTCGGTTGGCTGCTGGAGCTTCGCCACGGGCCGGCGGTGGTGCTGGCGTTGTTCTTGGGCGCGGGCGCGGCGGGTGCGCTGGTGGCGGGCGCGGTGTATCCGTTTCCGCTGGTCAGTGGCGCGAACGCGGCGGCGCTGGCGCTACTGGCGGCGTGGGCGGCGCCTGACCTGGAGACGGCGCGCGCGGGCGGCTACCGCGAAGGTGACCTGCTGGGCGCGGGCGCGCTGGCGGCGCTGCTGCTGGCGATACCGTTCGCGCGTCCGGAAGCCAGCTGGCTGGCGGGCGTGACGGGCGCGCTGCTGGGCCTGGTTGTGGGCTTGGGCCTGCACCGAGTCGGCCGCGCGGCGGCGTAGGCATGGTAGGCGTGCGGCTGGGTGAGCTTATGATGGGCGTGCGATGTCGATGACGAACGCGGTAGTGCTGATCGAGGCGGAGCGCGACGCGCTGTCGAGTCTGGGCGGCGAGCTGGCGGACATCGACGGCGTGGCGGAGGCGTACTCGGTGACGGGTGAGTGGGACTTCGTGGCGATCGTGCGCGTGCCGGACCATGAGCAGCTGGCGGCCGTGGTGACGGAGCAGATCGGCGGCCTGTCGGGCGTGTCGCGTACGCAGACGATGGTGGCGTTCGCGGCGTTCTCGCGGCACGACCTGGAAAGCCTGTTCTCGATCGGGGAATGAACGCCCCACCGATCGAAGATCGGCCAGCACCGCCTATTTTGAAACAGACTCTGAGGATGAAGCGGGAGTACGGGCCGACGCTGGGCCAGCTGCTGGCGCCGCGCTGGCGCGCGGCGTCGCGGCTGGCGCGTGCGGCGGTGATGGCGGCTGGCGTGGCGCTGGT
The DNA here is from genome assembly GCA_035939335.1 of Solirubrobacteraceae bacterium. Classification (GTDB taxonomy): domain Bacteria; phylum Actinomycetota; class Thermoleophilia; order Solirubrobacterales; family Solirubrobacteraceae; genus Palsa-744. Next base: position 74,278 of record DASZFY010000047.1, read on the forward strand.
GGCGGTGCTGGTGGGGGCGGGGCTGACGCTGGAGAACTCGAGCTACTCGCATGGCGGCAGCGTGCCGTTCAGCTTCAGCTACCGCGACCTGTATCGAACGACGCCGGATGCGGGAGGGTTCGTGAAGGTGCAGAGCCGCTGGCGCGGCGGCGAGCTGAAGTACTCGTACGCGGTGGGCCCGCTGCGGCTGCCGCGGTACAGCGGCGAACTGGGGGCGGAGCTGCCGTTGTATGCGGTCGGCTTCATCGGCACGCTGCGCGGCAGCTACGAGGACTTCGAGCTGCGCGGCGAGGGCAAGACGCGCGTGAACAACACGCTGACGGGCTATGAGGTGCTGTACACGGCGGAGGTCGAAGGGCGGCGGATGTACGGGCGCGACGTGCTGTTGCTGCCGCCGCGGCCGGGCGTGCGTGAAGGCGTGGTGGTGACGATGCTGACTGCGCCGGAGGCGACTGCGCAGGTGGAGTCACCGCTTGAAGTGGGCGAGTCGGGCGTGCTGCTGAAACCGATGAAGACGTTCGCGTTCGGCTAGCAGCTAGCCCCACGAGCCGCCGCGGTCGCGGCCGAGGCCACGGCGGGTGGCGCGGGCAGCGGGACGACGGATGCGGGCGCTTGCTGCGACGTGCGTGCTGGGTTCGGTTGTAGGTGCGGCAGTTCCGCCGGTTTGGCTGCTGGCGCCTGCGTAGGTGCTGGCGCTTGCGACGTTGGGCGTGGTGGCGCTGCCGGGCGTGGTGGCGCTCCCGGCCGAGGTGGCGCTTCCGGCGGGGGAGCTGGCGGAGTTCGACGCCGTGCTAGGCGTGGTTACGGGCGGCGTTTCGACTGGTGCGGTGCCGGTGGGCGTGGTGCCGGTGGGCGTGGTGCTGGTGGGCGTGGTGGTTGTGGACGCGGGCGGCGTGGTGGTGGCGGGTGTTGTGCTGCTGCTGGTTGTTGTTGCTCCGGTGGGCGTGGTGGATGGGACGGTTGTGGCGGAGGCGGGAAGTTCGGTGGTTTCGGTCGTGACCTCGGTGACGGGCGGCTGATCGCCGGGCTTGGCGGGCGGTGTGGCGGTGGTGCCTGCTTGGGCTGCGGCGAGCGTGCCGGGTGCGACGGGCGGCGTTGTTGGCGGAGTGGGCTTGCCTGTCTTGACGGCGACGCGGTGGCGCGGGTGTGCGGCGGCGAGCGCGCCGCTGGGCGCGGGGCTGCCGGCGGTGACGGGCTGCGGCGCTTGGCGGACGACGACGGGTTCGTCGGCGTAGGAGTTGGTGGCGTTGCTGGCGGAGGCGACGGCGATGGGGGCGTGGTGGTGATGGTGGACGGCGACATGGTCGGCGGCGGCGACGCCGGCGGTGACGATGGCGGCGGCGGCGAGCCCGGCGACGGCCTTGGTGGCGATGGCGCCGGCGCCGGCGGTGACGATGCTGCCGGCGACGCCGCCGCCGGCTCCGGCAGCGGCTCCGGCCCCTGCGCTCGCGCTGGCGGCGCTGGCTGCGGCGCTGGCGCCGCCGGCGACGTGCGCGCCTCCGGCGGAGGCGGTGGAGCCGAGCTTGGCGAGCACGAGCTTCTTGAGCAGCAGCAGCGGCCCGATGGGCATGATGAGCGCGAGCGCGCGGTTGTTGTCCTTGAGTTGCTTGCGGAAGGCGGAGCAGCGTTGGCAGCTGCGGATGTGGCGGCGGGCGGGCGGGCTGAGCTTGATGAGCCCCTCGGCGACGCCGCCGAGCTCGAGGCGGACGTCGTCGCAGGAGAGCTTGCGCGCCTCGGCGGCCTCGGCGAGCGAGATGCGGGCGCGCACGAGCAGCGACTTGACGGACGGCACGGTGGTGTCCATGGCGAGCGCGATCTGGTCGTAGGAGAGCGCGTCGATCTCACGCAGCAGCAGGGCGGTGCGCTGGGTCTCGGGCAACTGGTGGACGTCGGCGATGAGCTCGTGGAAGCTCTCGCGGCGCATGACCTTGTCGCCGGTGGAGATGCCGCCGTCGGCGAAGTGCACGTCCATGGAGTCGACGCCGATGGCGGAGGCGCGGCGCAGGTGGTTGAGCGAGCGGTTGCGCGCGATGCGATACAGCCAGGGGCGCACGTTGATGTGGCGCTCGTCGGCGAGGACAGCGTTGAAGGCGGCGGCGAACACCTCTTGCAGGACGTCCTCAGCATCCTCGCGCGAGGCGAGCATGTGCCGGCAGAAGGACAGAAGGCGCGTCTGGTAGCGCGTGCAGAGCACCTCGAAGGCGGCGTGCTGGCCGCGGCGGGTGAGCGTTATGAGGCGCTCGTCTGACTGCAGGCGCAGCAGTGCTGACGGCCCGCGGAGGCCGGAGATGCTGCTCGGATGTGAGAGAGCGGAGACCTCCATGACAGTCCGGTAGCTGCTGTCGCTACCAACGACACGGTAGCAACGCATAAGTTGCGTCTGAGCCGGGATTCCGTTCCATACACTGGCGCGGCCCGGGTGGCGAAATGGGTATACGTAGTCGACTTAAAATCGATGGCCCCCGCTGGGGGGCGTGTGGGTTCGAATCCCACCCCGGGCACCTGTGGAATCCGACCCCGGGCATGTGTGGGGAGGCGGGCAACGCGGACGCGGAAACGGATAGAGTCGCAACGCGATGTCTGGAGAGGCCGAGCAGAACCCGACGCTAGAGGGCGAGCGCGAGCAGAGCGCGCAGGAGCCACGGACGTTCCATGGCGGGCGCCTGGTGGCGCGGCGCTTGAAGGCGCACGGCGTGAGCAAGCTGTTCACGCTGTCGGGCGGGCATTTGTTCTCGATCTACGACGGCTGCCGCGAGGAGGGCATTGACATCGTGGACGTGCGCCACGAGTCGACGGCGGCGTTTGCGGCGGAGGGCTGGGCGAAGGTGACGCGCGAGCCGGGCGTGTGCGCGCTGACGGCGGGGCCGGGCGTGACAAACGGGATGAGCGCGATGGCGTCAGCGCAGGCGAACCACTCGCCGATGGTGGTGCTGGGCGGCCGCGCGCCGGCGCTGCGCTGGGGGCAGGGGTCGCTGCAGGAGATCGACCACGTGCCGTTTGTGCGGCCGCTGACGAAGCTGGCGGCGACGCCGGAGAGCACGGATGAGATCCCGGGCCTGGTGGACGATGCGTTCAAGGCGGCGTGCGCACCGCACGGCGGCCCGGCGTTCGTGGACTTCCCGATGGACTACGTGTTCATGGAGGCGCAGGAGCGCGAGAGCGAGTACAGCGCGGGGTCGGCGGGCACGCCGAGAACGGGTGGCGCGGGTGGCGCAGGCGCGCCGGGCGCGTCGGTGGAAGCGGCGGCGGCGCTGCTGGCGGGGGCGGAGCGCCCGGTGGTGATGGCGGGCACGGACCTGTACTGGGGTCATGGCGAGCAGGCGCTGATGGAGTTGGCGCACACGCTGCGAATCCCTGTGTTCTTGAACGGCCTGGCGCGCGGGTGCGTGCCGGCGGACGACGAGCTGTTCTTCTCGCGTGCGCGCTCGCAGGCGCTGAAAGGCGCGGACGTGGCGCTGGTGGTGGGCGTGCCGATGGACTTCCGCCTGGGCTTCGGCGCGTCGTTTGGCGAGGAGACGGAGATCGTGGTGATCGACGCGGCAGAGCCGGAGCGCGCCCACGCACGGGCGCCGGCGGTGGAGTGCTACGGGGCGATCGCGCAGACGCTGGCGGACCTGCGCACGGCTGCGAGCGCTGGGCCGCTGGCGAGCGAGAGCTGGATCGCGGAGCTGCGCGCGGCTGAGACGGAGCGCCGCGAGGCGGAGCGGGCGGAGCTGGAGGACGCGCGCGCGCCGCTGCACCCGATGCGGCTGTATGCGGAGTTGGCGAGCGTGCTTGATCGCGACGCGATCGTGATCGGCGACGGCGGCGACTTCGTGTCGTATGCGGGCCGCGTGGTGGACAGTTACGAGCCGGGCTGCTGGCTGGATCCGGGGCCGTTCGGCTGCTTGGGTACTGGCTGTGGGTACGCGCTTGCGGCGAAGCTGGCGCGCCCGGAGCGACAGGTGGTGCTGATGCTGGGCGACGGCGCGTTTGGCTTCTCGGGGATGGAGTTCGACACGCTTGCGCGCCACGGCGTGAACATCGTGGGTGTGATGGGCAACAACGGCATCTGGGCGCTTGAGAAGCACCCGATGGAGTTCCTGTACGGATACTCGGTGGCGGCGGACCTGCGGCCGGAAACGCGCTACGACGAGGTGGTGCAGGCGCTGGGCGGATACGGCGAGCTGGTGCGCTCGCCGGCTGACGTGCGCGGGGCGATCGAGCGGGCGTTCTCGTCAGGCAAGCCGGCGCTGGTGAACGTGCTGACGGACCCGTCTGTGGTGTACCCGCGCAAGTCGAACCTGGCTTGAACGACGTTTAAGGGCACGCCTGGAGGCGTGCGTGCGGCGTTCGTAGTTAGCAGACGTGCGCGTGCGGGGAGCGGCGTCGGCGGCTACGCGGCGCCGCGGGCAAGCTGCAGCGCTCCCCCGTAGAGGATGTCGTGCTCGGAGACGACGACGTGCTGTAGCTCGAACGCGCGCATGGCCTCCTGCAGCAGGATCATGCCGGCGACGATGGTGGGCGCGCGGTCGGGGTTGAGGCCGACGAGCAGTCGGCGCTGCTGTTCGTGCATGTCGGCGAGGCGGGCGAGCAGTAGTTCGACGGTGCTGAGCTCGAGCAGATAGCCGTGCACGCGGGCGGGGTCGTAGGGGTCGAGCTCGAGGTCGATGGCGGCGGCGGAGGTGGCGGTGCCGGCGACGGCGATGCCGTGCCGGACGTGGGCGCGCTGTTCGGCGGGGAGCCCTTGAAGCAGCGTGGCGTGGACGTCTTGCGCAAGCGCTTGCAGCTCCTGAGGGGCGGGAGGGTCGGAGTGGATGTGGCGCTCGCTCATGCGCACGACGCCGGCGCGCAGCGAGGTATGAAATCCGGCGTGACGCTTGACGCCGACGACGAACTCGGTTGAGCCGCCGCCGATGTCGATGACGACGGTTGGCTGGTCATCGCTTGCGTCGTGGGCGGGTCGGCCGGACATGGCGCCGAGGAACGTGAGCTGCGCCTCTTGGTCGCCTGTGAGCACGCGCGCGTCGAGCTGAAAGTCGTGGCGCACACGCTGGGCGAACTGGACGCCGTTGGAGGCGTCGCGGACGGCGGAGGTGAGCACGGCGAGGTTGGCGGTGGCGCGGTGCTGGTCGATGAGGGCGCGGTAGTCGCGCAGCACGCCGAGCACGCGCTCGATGGCATCGGGGTCGAGCGCGCCGCTGGAGTCGACGCCGTGCCCGAGCCGAGTGACGGTGGAGCGCCGCTCGAGCTCGTCGATGGCGCCGCTGCTGGGGTCGACGTCGGCGACGAGCAGCCGGGTGGAGTTGCTGCCGATGTCGACGACGGCGACGCGCACGGCGGGGATGCTAGACGTGGGCCCCGTCAGGGCGCCGCGCGGCGGCAGGCACCCACGACGCGGCGTTTGTTTGCTAGAACATAGGAAGCGACGCGGGGTGGAGCAGTCTGGTAGCTCGTCGGGCTCATAACCCGAAGGTCGCGGGTTCGAATCCCGCCCCCGCTATGGAGAAAGGCCCTGGAAACCAGGGCCTTTTTTCGTGGGACGGTGGGCGCCGGCGCACGGCCAAGGTTCCAATAGGGTTCCGTTTGTGCTCCGAATGGCGTCGGACGCTGTAAGCCGGGACGCCGCTCCGGATCAGGCGCGACAGGGATACCTGACCATGCGCCAGGGACCTGCATCGGTCTCGATGCCTAGCTCGGACCTGGCTAAGCGGAACTCCCGTCGGTGGGAGTCGTGAAGACTTCAGCCAGCCGCTGGAGCGTAAACGGCTGTCGCAGCTTGGCGACGACGTTCTGGTTGGCGAACATGCCCTTCTCCCACACCGCCTGCTCGCGCGACCGGACGTCGATCCAGCGCACCCGTGCCAAATACTCGCTCTGCTCTGGATCGTCCGCGTCTTCGCCCATGTTGGACGCCTCGAGCGGCGCTCGTAGGATCGGCACGGTCACGCCATCGACCTCGACCTCGAAGTCGTTGATCGCGACTGCCGGAGCGATCACCTCACCCATCCCTACGTAGCCGGTCCCGGGGATCGCGGCCCAAACACGGGCTCCCTCGAAGAGGTTGCTCATCGCCTTGCGGTACTTCTCGCCATGGCCGGCGGAAACGAACCCAAAGCGGCGCATGTCATCCCAGTTGCGATGCTGGTTCTCCCCAACAGCGACAAAGAAATCGAACCCACTCCAGGGAGCCTGCTTCTTGCCGCTGGCGCCGCTGGAAGCCTCGATCTCGGGATCGCTCAGCCAGGATCGCGCCAGATACTCTCGATCGCCGTCTTGTAGGTACTCGAAGAACAGAACGTTGATGGGCACCCGATAG
>DASZFY010000048.1:0-13103 GCA_035939335.1 Solirubrobacteraceae bacterium
CTCGGTCGAGAAGTACGGCGAGAAGAAGAACACCGCGAGCTCGCGGTGCTCGTCCAGAGCGTCCGCGAACTGGCCGAGCTGCTCGCGCAGCTCGTCCAGGCGCCCGTGCTCGAGGGCGACCTGGAACAGCGAGCGGCCGTATACCTGGGCGAGCTCCTCCACTAGTTGTTCGCCCCCGATGAGAGACTGGAGAAGTCCACTTCGCTCAAGGCCTCCTCGACCAGGCGACGCTGGTCGGCGTCGTCGAGCGTCTTGCGCACGACCTTCTCGGTGGCCATGATCGTGAGGTCTGCGACCTCCCGGCGGATGTCGTCGAGCGCCCGTTTGGTGGCTGCTTCGATGTCGCGCTCGGCGCGCTTGGCGGCCTCGGCGAGGATCTCCTGACCGCGCTCGCGAGCCTCGTGCTCGTGCGTATCGGCCGTCTGGCGGGCGCGCTGCACGATCTCTTCCGACTGGGCTCTCGCCTCCTTCAAACGCTCGCGGTATTCCTCGAGCACCTTGTCGGCCGCTTGGCGCAGCTCCGCGGCGGAGTCGATCTCCCCTTCGATCGTCTTCGCGCGCTTGTCCAGGGCTTCACCGATCCGCGGAAACACGGCCTTGCGCAGGATGAACAGCGAGATCACGAACACGACGATCGTCCAGATCATGAGCCCCACGTTGGGGCTGATCAGGAACGAGCCGCTGGAGGCGAGTGGGATGCTAGGCGCAGAGTGCATCGGTCTATAGGAAGAAGGCGATGAAGCCGCCGACGAGACCGTAGAAGAAGCACGCCTCGGTGAGCGCGAAGCCGAGCCACTGGTCGCGCTCGACCTCCGCGCGCAGCTCCGGCTGGCGGGTCTTGGCCTGGATCGAAGCGTTGAACACCGCTCCGATGCCCGCCCCGGCACCAGCGGCGCCGCCACCGGCACCCACGCCCAGCGCGATCGCGCGGCCGGCGTCCTGGCTCTGCGTGACGATCGGTTCCACAACACCCAGCAACGGGTGGATCACACTGAAAAGATGGAGAAACTGCATTGCTCGATAGCTCCCTTGTTTTGTTAGTGACTCGAGACCGCGCTACCGAGATAGATGGCGGTCAAGATGGAAAAGATGAAGGCCTGCAGGCCGGCGATCAGGACGGCCTCGAACAGGTAGATCGCGATCCCGAACGGCAGCAGCAACCATTGGACCCACTGATCCCCTACGAGCACGCCCAGCTCACCGCCCATGAACGCGATCAGCATGTGACCGGCGAGCAGGTTCGCCCACAGTCGCACCGTCAGCGAGATCAGGCGCAGGAAGTTGGAGAGAATCTCGATCGGAAAGATCAGGCCCACGATCGGGCCTTTGATGCCGCCCGGCATCAGGCTTTTGATGTATCCAACCGGGCCGTGGTGCTTGACCCCCTCAAAGGTGAACAGGAGGAACACACCGAGCGCGAGGATCAGCGGGAAGGCGACGTTCGTGTCGGCCGCGTAGATCTGGAACGACGGAATGCTCGCACCGAACAGCTTGAACGACTCGCCGCTGTCGACCGGCAGCGGGATGTAGCCGATCAGGTTGGTGACGAGGATGAACACGAAGATCGTGGCGATCAACGGGAAGTACTTACGCTGCATGTCCTCGTCGAGGTTTTCTTTCGACATGCCGCGGGTGAAGCTGTAGAACGCCTCGACCGCCACCTGCAGGCGACCGGGGCGCTGCTGCAGACGCCTGGCGATGTAGAGCATCACTCCGATGGTGATGGCGACCGTGATCAGCAGGTAGAGGACGCCCTTGTTGAATGCGACCGGGCCGAGCTTGAACCAGGTGTCGAGTTTGAACTCGTCGGTCGGGGAGAAGACGCCGCTGACGACGGCAGGCGCCTTGTGCGACTTGAAGCCGAACAGGATGATGAACAGGACGATCCCGCCGATCCATGCTCCCAGAACCGAGTAGAGGATCTTTTTGCCCTGGCTCATCCCCTGATGAGGCGCAGGCGCTCCTGCGGGCGCAGATGCCGCTACGGCGCTCATCGCTGCGACTCTCCTTGCGGTCGACCGCTGATCACACGCATGGCGAATGCGATCGAGTAGGCGCAGAAGATCAGCAGCGCGGCGGCCAGACCGTCGCGGCGCCCACCGATGACGGCGGCGAGCACGATCGCCCCGGCGAGCAGCCAGATGCGCCCGAACCCGTCGACCAGATTGAGGCCGAAACGGGCGTCGGCCCCCCGACTGGCAATCCAGCGTTGGCCGGCGCGGGCGACCAAGCGCTGTAGGAGCCACGCGACAGCGCTCACAACGACACCCACGACAGGGGCGTTCAGCGCCAGCGCAACGGGCACGGCGAGGACGACGAGCGCGACGTCGAGATAGCGCACGAGCGCCAGCGCAGGCCTCTCGACCAGCGGGCTGCCGTCGCGCTTACGCATGCCCCGGTTGGGTAGCTCTAGCGGCGATTGCGTGATGGCCGGGCGCAAGCCGGCTGGCTGTCGTCGATGCACTTGGAGGGGAGCGTGACCGTGTTACCCGTTGGATCGCCGCGCGTGCGGCGATCTTGCGCCGGCGGCGCTATCTGTCAGTCGTTGTTGCGGCATCTCTGGTAACTGGGCCACCCTATAGAAAACAGTGTCCCCGCGCGAAAACACGGAGGAGCCGTCGGAGTCCCTCAACAGTCTGCGACGGCGTCGTGGAGTCTATCCGGTCTTGAACTTCGTAACAACTTTGTGACAACGGGTACACGGGAAAGGGCATCCCCAGATGCCAGCGTCAGCGTCACGCCACACGCATGTCCCACCGCGGCCGGCCGCCCGGCCGGCGACGCTGCAGCAGGCTCACGAGCAGCACCGACACGGCGATCGTCGCCAGCCCACCGAGCAGGTCGAGCACGTAGTGATTGCCCGTCGCGAGCACCGCGAACGCGGTCGCGCATGGGTAGATCACGGCGAGCGTGCGCCACCACAACCGCGCGGTGATCCGCCACACGACGACCGTGCACCACACCGCCCACGCTATGTGCAGCGAAGGCATCGCGGCGAACTGATTCGCAGCCGACGCGAGCGTGCCCGTATGCCACGACCCGATCGCGTGGCTCGTGGCCACGACATCAACGAAGCCACGGAGCATCCGCGGTGGGGCCACCGGGAACAACCAGAAGACGGCGAACCCGATCACGTTCGCGAGCACGAGCGCGTTGCGAAGCGGCCGGTAGATGTCCGCCCGCCGCCACCACAGGAAGCCGAGCAGCCCGAGCGTCACCACGAAGTGCGCGTTGTCGTAGTAGTCGGATATCAGCAGCCCCAGCGTGTGGTGCCCCGCCAGCCAGCGGTCCAGCGCGTGCTCGGGGTCGATGTGCAGCGAGCGCTCCAGGCGCATGATCTCGCTGCCGTTGGCCAGCGCCACATGCACCCGCAGCGGCGCCAGGTTCGTGATCGCGTCGTAGATCCAGCACAGCCACGCGACCGTGAGCGCCTCGATCCACCAACGCGTGCGCTTACGCGACTGGGCGAGCGCACCCGCCGATCGGATCGCAGGAGCGGCACCGGACACCTCGATCGGCGGGGCGACGGTCGACAAGCAGTCGATGTTATCCGCCCGGTAGAGCCTGCTTACGGCCGTTCCGCTCCTGTTGTGGTCATTATGCTGGCGTGGCGATCACACTCAGAGTTCCTGTGGGGGGTGTGCCGCGGTCCGATGGGGTAGCGCGTCGGAGCCCACTCGCACCCCTGTTCAGCTTGCCGGTCGCCGCGATGTTCCTCGCGCTGTGGCTGATCGTCGACCCGCGCACGCCAGATCTCGCGGCTCAGGTCTACCGCGTCGGCCTCTTTCACGATGTCGGGTTCGCCGTCTGGGACAACAACTGGTACGCCGGGTATTACCTGCCCGGCTACAGCCTCCTGTTCCCGCCGCTCGCCTCGCTGCTTGGGATGCGGGTGGTGGCTTCGCTGTCGGTGATCGCCTCCGCGGCGCTGTTTGAGCGTCTCGCGCTCTCTGTCTACGGCCCATTGGCGCGCTGGGCCGGGGCATGGTTCGCCGTGGCCGCGGTCGGCGACCTTTGGCTCGGACGCCTGACTTTTGCGCTGGGCGTCTCGTTCGCGATGGCGGCCGTGCTCGCGCTCGTGCGCGGGCGCTCGGTCTCGGCGGGTGTGTTGGCGGCACTGTGCGCGTCGGCCAGCCCCGTCGCAGGCGCTCTGCTCTCCCTGGCCGGCGTCAGCTACGCGTTGGCTCGTCGCTCCCCGCGGGCCGCACTCACGCTGGCGGCGCCGGCGACGGTGCTCGTCTTCTCGCAGGCTTCGCTGTTTCCCGAAGGCGGCTTTGAGCCCTTCTCGGCGCTGTCGTTCGGGGCGACCGTCATCGTCGTCCTGGCGTTTCTGTGGGCGCTCCCACCGAGCCAGCACGTGCTACGGGTTGGGGGGTTGGTCTATCTGCTGGCCTGTGTTCTATGCCTGGTGATCCATAGCCCAATGGGCGGCAATGTCGAGCGCTACGCCGTGCTGCTCGCCGGACCCCTGCTTCTGTGTGCGCTTCTGGCCGCTCCCAGCGCGACGGCTGGTGGCGATGAGCTGGCAGGGCGAGGCGGACTGGCGGCCCTCCGGGCCTCGGCGCGCCGGCGCCTGAGGCCGGCGGCCGTGGTGGCGCTCTGCGTATCGGCGCTCTACGTGGTGTGGGGACCCGTGCGTGAAACGGTCGTTGTCGCCGGGGACGAATCGACCCGCGCCTCCTACTACACGCCGGTGAAGCGCTTCCTGGCCGGGCATGCGAGCACGCCGATACGGATCGAGGTGCCGTTCACGCGCTCGCACTGGGAGGCGGCGCTGCTCGCGCCGACAGTCTCGCTCGCGCGAGGCTGGGAGACGCAACTGGACACTCGCTTCAATCGCGTGCTGTTCAAGCCCGGATTGACCGCGGCTGCGTATGGCCGCTGGCTGCACGATCAGGCCGTCAGCTATGTCGCGCTGCCGGACGTTCCACTCGATCCCTCCAGCGTCCAGGAGGGCCGCCTGATCCGTAGTGGCCTGCCCTTCCTGCGGGAAGTGCTTGCGAGCAGGCATTGGCGAATCTATGCGGTGCTATCGCCCACGCCGATCGCCTCGGGCCCCGGGCGGCTGATCTCGCTAGGTCACAACTACTTCGCGCTTCGGGCCAACGGGCCGGGGAGCTTCCTCGTGCGCGAGCACTTCACCCGCTACTGGACCGTCGCTCGAGGCGTCGGTTGCGTAGGCCCGGCGGGGGGTGGCTGGACGTCGGTGTCGGTCCGCGCGCCTGGCACGATTGTCGTGCGCGCGCGCTTTTCGCTGGGTCGTGCGCTCGGGCCGCAGAGCTCCTGCACCGGCTCTCATGCCGCTCCGTAGTCAGGGCGCCACCGGCTCGAGGCCTCGCTCGGCGAGCGTGTCGAGGACGCGTGGCAGCGCCTGCGCGGTGCGCCTCCAGGAGTCGCGGGCAGAGTAGTCGTCGGCGTCGTGCAGCAGCAGCACGGCGCCCTCGCCGGCGCCGTCGGTCACGCGCGCCGCGATCGAGCTGGGCGTAGCGTGCTTCTCCCAATCCCGGCCCCAGTGGCTCCACAGCAGCGTGCGCCAGCCGCGCGCCTGTGCCAGCCGCAGGGCGGACGCGTTGAGGGCGCCATATGGAGGCCGGTACAGCGCCGGTGAGCGGCCCGTGACATCTTCGATCGCCTCTTGCGCGCGGTCGATGTCCTCGCGCACCTGCGCGGGGAGAAGCCGCAACAGGTTGCGATGGCGGTAGCAGTGCAAGCCGATCAGGTGACCGGCATCGACGATCTCGCGGGCGAGGCCGGGGTTTCGTCGCACCTGCTCACCGACCAGGAAGAACGTCGCGCTAACGCGCTCGCGGGCGAGGATCTCCAGGACGGCAGGCGTGCCCTGCGCGTGGGGACCGTCGTCAAACGTCATCGCATAGCCACGCCCGCTGGACGTGCGGTTCTCGACTCTCAGCGCCCGCCGCAGGGTCGATGAGTAGAAGGCGAGGCCGGGAAACAGGTAGCCGGCGAGCGCCGCACCGCCCAGCGCGCCCGCGATGCGGGTCCCGTGAGTGCGATGATCGTGGGCGGTCATGGTCAAACTGGTGCTCGGAATCGTGGCGGCGATGAGCGCGTCGGTGCTCTACAGCCTAGGGATCGCCCTGCAGGCGATGGATGCCAAGGAGGCGCCCCACGAGGAGCACCTGCGGGTGGCGCTGGTCGTAGGCCTGCTGCGCCGCGCGCGCTGGCTGCTCGGGACGGGGCTGTCGATGCTCGGGTGGCCGCTGCAGGTGCTGGCGCTGCTGCTCGCCCCGCTGGTGGTCGTGCAGCCGGCGCTCGCGGTTGGCCTGTTGGTGCTGTTGTTCTTCGGCGAGCGGATGCTCGGCGAGCATGCCGGGCGCTACGAGCACATGGCGATGCTGGCAATCGTCCTGGGCGTGCTCGGCACGGCGGTGTTCGCTCCACCGCGTCACGCGAGCCCGACCGGCCAGCAGCTGACGATCACGCTCGTGCTCCTTGGTCTCGCGGTGGTCTGCCTGCTGCCCTACCTGCTGCGCGCGTTCGGACATTCGATCGCTGAGGTGACGATGGTCTGTGCTGGTCTGGCAGGCGGCTGGAGCGGTGTGGCGACGAAGCTCGCCTCCGACGATCTCGCCCAGCATCATCTGCTGGTCGCCGCGCTGTGGGCACTGTCGACCGCCGCCGCGGGGGGCGTCGGCGTGCTCAGTGAGATGAGCGCGCTGCAGTCGCGCCCCGCGATCCAGGTGGCGCCGGTGGTGTTCGTGACTCAGACGATCGTGCCTGTGGCCGTCGCGCCGCTGCTGTTCGGCGAGCGCTTCGGCGCGACGCCGCTGGCGGGCGTGCCGCTGAGCGTCTCGCTCGCAGTGCTGATCGGCGGCGCGGCGCTGTTGGCGCGCTCGCCGCTGCTGCTCGCACTAATGGAAGCCGAGCGCGTCAGCGAGCCCAGCGGCTCGGTGCCCAGTCCCGTTGAGCCCAACCACGCGACGATGCGCTCGAGTCCGCTCACCGACGCCGACGATCCGTCGAGCTCGACAACCAGCACGTCGCCGGCCCGCATCGGTCGCTGAGGCAGCCGACCGGTGGCGCTCAATCGCAGCGCCCCCGCGACAGGGGTGGCTCCGTCGGTGCGCGCGAGCACCAGCTGGCCGACGGACAGCCCGCCTCGCGGCTGCAGGTAGTAGAAGCTGTGATGCAGGCCGAGGGCGCGAGCCTGTGAGCGCAGCACGCCGCGCGTGCGCTCCCAGCGCAGCGGCCCTGAGGACGGCACTTCCGGCAGCAGCTCGTCGCCGAGTCCGCGCAGCGTAACGATCCGCCCGCGCGGCGGCACGCCCGAGCCGTCGGCGAAGGAGACGTGCGTCCCCTGCGCGGCGAGCTCAGATGCCACGGCCTGGATGTCGGCCACCGGCACGTGCACGATCACGCCGACGTCGCGCTGCGTAGTCGCGACGCGGACGAGCGGATGCACGTGCAGGATCTTGTCGGCCAGCGCGCTGACCTCGTCTGTGGACATCATCCACGAGCCCAGCCCGAACAGCAGGCCTAGCCACGTCGCGAACGCCACCAGCCGCAGCCGCCAGAGCGGGATCGGCCGCACGCGCCGCGGCGCCTGCAGCACAACGTCGACGGCGGAGGGGTTGAGGGTTGAATCCGGCTGCGCCGCCCCTTCTGCCTCGACGGCTCCGGGGCCGACGAGCGTGGGCGCAGCGTCTGTGAAGCTGTCCTGCACGTGCCTGCGCAGCTCCTCGGTGTCGTTGGCCAGGCGCAGGAGGTCGAGCGCGGCCATCGCTCTTGTGTTCAGTCGCGCGTGACCTATCGGTAGCCCGTATGAGACAACCGGCGTACCGGCGGCGCGCGCCTCCAGACACGTAACTCCACCGGTCGAATGCACGAGCACGTCGGCGGCGGCCAGGATCTCGGGCATTTTGTCCGTGAACCCGTACACGCGTACCCTCGGTTCGTCGGCGAAAGCGCCATGGAGCCGCTCCGCGAGCTGGTCGTTGCGACCGGTGAGGCACACGATGCTGCTCACCTCCGGCACCCTGGTGAACTCGCGTACGGCGCCGGCGATGTCGCCCACCCCCCAGCCTCCGCCCGACACGACCACCGTGCGGCCCTCCTCTGAGAGGCCGAGCGCGCGACGCGCCTCGGTCGGGCAGCGCGGCTGCAGGAACTCGGCCGAGATCAGTGGCCGCACCAGCCGCACGCTTCCCCGCCCGGCGATGCGCTCGACCGACGGCATCGACTCGCCATACATCACGAGGTGCATGTCGATGCCCGGCTGCGCCCAGAAGAACAGCCCGGTCAGGTCGGTGATCGTGGCGACCGTCGGGCAGCTCACCACGCCGGTGCGCCGCAGCCGCGCCAGCACAACCGTCACCGCGGGATAGGTGGAGACGACCACGTCGGGGTCGTGCTCGGCGATGACGCGCGCGAGCGGGCGCGAGCCGAGCAGGCACAGCATCCGCCGCGTCAGCGCGCGGACGGGCATCACGTGCTCGAGCATCCAGTAGATAAGCGTGTAGGTCCACGGGAAGAAGCGCAGTTGCACGCGATAGCCGTCCTCGACCACGGGGCGCACGAGCGGGCCCATCGCGGCGAGCCCGTCGATGACGGTCACCTCTGCGTGGCGCTTGGATGCTTCGATCTGTTCTGCCAGGGCGCGCGCGGCCGCAGCGTGACCCTCGCCGACGTCAGCCGACAGGATCAGAACGCGGTGCGGACGGCCGGGATGCGGACCCCGGCGCCGGTTGCGTGTGCGGTTGCGACGTCGCATAGGAAGGTGCCGCCATGCAGGCGGCTGAGGCCGTCAGACGTGCCCACAGGGAAACCCCCGAGTTGCACGGACCTTGCACAGGGTACCGGCCACGGGGGACGCCTGCGGGGCGGGACGGGTATCGGCCGTGGGGAACGCCTGCGGGCGGGACGGGTAACAATGGGCGAATACCCGCAGCGACCCCCATATCCGCCGGTCTTCTCGACGGGGCGGCGCCCGCGGACATGAGTGCAGCCGCAGGTGCGCGGATACCGGCCGGCGTGGTGCGCGTTCTCGGCGCGCTCGGCCTGCTGGCGATCGTGGCGTGTGTCTTCCTGGTGAGCGCGGGCGCCGCGTCGGCGCCCGCTCAGTACGTGCCGGCGCGCAGCGGCGGCTGGCCCGCGTGGCTGTCTGGCCCGCTGCGGGGACTGGGGATCGGCCTGTCGAGCAGCGGCTTTCAGACACTGATGCTGGTCATGTGCGCGAGCTACCTGCTGGTGTTGCTCGTCGCTCGCCGGCTGCCGCTCGCGTGGCTCGCTGGCGCGATCGTGCTGGCGGACGTGATCCTGGCGCTCGGGCCGCCGCTGATCTCCCAGGACGTCTTCGGCTATCTGGCGTTCGCACGCCTAGGGGTCCTGCACGGCCTCGACCCCTATACGCACGTGGCCGCCGAAGCGCCCACAGACCAGGTGTTCCATTTCATCGGCTGGCCGTTTCAGCACTCCCCGTACGGTCCGCTGTTCACGCTGCTTAGCTACGCACTGGTCCCCCTGGGACTCGCGGGCGGACTGTGGGCGTTCAAGGTGATCGCGGTCGTCTCGAGCCTCGCCGCGGTGGCGCTGATCGCGCGCGCGGCGGGTAGGCTCGGACACTCGCGCAGCTGGGCGACGGCGTTCGTGGGGCTGAACCCGGTGCTGCTCGTGCTGGCGATCGGCGGAGCGCACAACGACACGCTGCTGGCGCTGGCGCTGGCGGCGGCACTGGCGCTGACCGCGGGAGCGAACCCACGCTGGCGCGCCGGCGCGGCTGCACTGGCGACCGGCGTCGGCGTCAAGGTCACCGCGGGTCTCGTTCTGCCGTTCCTCGTGCTCGCGCCACCTCGGGCCCGCGAGCGCGCTCGGGTGGCGCTGGGCGCATGCGGCGCTCTGCTTGCGGTCGCACTGGTGGGACTGCTCGGCTTTGGCGCGCACACGTTCGGCTTCGTGGGCGCGATCGGCGAGCAGCAGCAGCTGGTGGCGACGCACGGCATCCCCGCGGAGACCGCCCGCCTGGTGGGGCTCAACGGGACGCCGAGCTGGTGGCGCCATGTGTTCCTCGCCGGCTTCCTCGTGGTGCTGGTGCTCGCCCTGTGGCGTACCGCGCGGGGCGCAGATTGGCGTGTGGCCGCGGGTTGGAGCACGATCGCGCTGCTCGTGTCGACCGCGTGGCTTTTGCCGTGGTATGCGATCTGGGTGCTGCCGCTAGCGGCCGTCAGCGGCGATCGGCGCCTGCGCGCCGCCACGATCCTGCTTTGCGGCTACGCGATCCTCATCCACTTGCCGCTTGCCGACCCGCTGCTCAGTCCCCCCACCCCCCATGTCGCGGGAAACGTGCACGTCGCGATCCCCCACCTGCGACACCGCCTCGAACTCGCCGGTTTCGAGGTGCTTCACCACATCCAGGTCGATCTCCGCTGGTGAGGCGTCCGGACTCAGGCGCCGCAGGCGAATGGCATCCAGGCGCCTGAACTTGAGGATCTCCAGCACGTACACGAGGTACACGCTGGCCGCGACCACGACCAGCCCGATGGCGAGCATCACGAGCGTCCAGCCCGTGTTGTAGTGCCCTTTGTGATCGCTGTACGGGACGAACCGCAGCGCCAGCGCCATGCCGGCGAGCAGCAGCGTCCACACGTACAGGTAGGCGATCGTGCGCCGGCTGGAGAAGCCGATGCGCGCCATGCGGTGATGGAAGTGCTCGCTGTCGGGCCGGTAGATCGGCTGGCGGTACTTCAGCCGCTTGAGCACCACGAAGGTCGTGTCCAGGAACGGCACCGCCAGCAGGATCAGCGGCAGCACGAACGAGACGACGGCCTCGGTCTTGACGGCGGCCTCGACCGTGATCACGCCCATCAGCAGACCGAGCAGGTTCGCGCCGCAGTCGCCCATGAAGCTCTTCGCCGGCGGGAAATTGTAGATCAGGAAGCCGAGCGCCGCGCCGGCGGTCAGCGCCGCGAGCACCCCCGGCTGCTGGCGGTTCAGGTCGAAGGCGATCACCGCCATCGCCGCAGCGATGATCGTGCACACGCCCGCCGCCAGACCGTCGACGCCGTCGGAGAAGTTGACGACGTTCATCATCGCCACGAGGCCGATCACCGTCAGCACCGGACCGGCGTCCGCTGGACCGGTGTTGGGGAAGTGCAGCAGCCCCACGAACGGCAGCGTGATCGCCTTCACGGCCACGCCGAAGTGCACGACGATCACAGCCGCGAGCACCTGGCCGAGGAGCTTGAGCGCGGGGTGCAACTCGAAGCGATCGTCCAGCGCGCCGACGAGCGTGATGACCGCGGCGGCGAGCAGCACGCCGTGCCACAGCTGGGGCTGGTGTTCGCCGGCGTAGCCGGCGGGCAGCCAGATCAAGCCGGCGAGCAGCACCCCGGCGAAGATCGCCAGCCCACCTAGTAGCGGCGTGGGGCGCTCGGACAGGCCGCGCTCGCGCGGCTCGTCGATCGCGCCGACGACCCTCGCGAACCGCATCGCGAGGGGCGTCAGCAGCGCGGTCAGGACCGCGGCTGCCAGGAACGCGTAAAGCGCGTCGAGCTCGGTTGGATGCGCCATCGGCCCGCGTAAAGCATCGCAGGCCGGGAGGTCGTGAGCGCCGCGGCTAGAGCAGAGCCGTGGTAGCGAGCTGCTCGTACAGCGGATAGCGCTCTACTAGCGCGCCCACGCGCTCGGCAAGCTCGCCGGCCCGTGACTCGTATTCGGGGGTCAGCGCGATCGCGAGGATGCGCCCGACCTCTTCGAAATCCTCTTGCTGCAGGCCGCGGGTGGCGAGCGCGGGCGTGCCGATGCGCAGGCCGGAGGCCTCCATCGGCGGGCGCGGGTCGAACGGCACGGCGTTGCGGTTGACGGTGATCTGGATCTCATCCAGCCGGTCCTCGCCCTGTTTGCCGGTGAGCGCCGGCTCGGTGTCGCGCAGGTCCACGAGAACCAGGTGGACGTCGGTGCCCCCGGTGAGCACGTTGACGCCGTTTCCAGCTTTCAGCAGCTCGTGCGCCAGCGCGCGCGCACCGTCGATCGTGCGACGCTGGCGCTCGGCGAACAGCTCGCTGGCGGCGATCTTGAAGGCGACGGCCTTGGCGGCGATCACGTGCTCGAGTGGGCCGCCCTGCTGGCCGGGGAAGACCGCAGAGTCGATCTTCTTGGCGAGCTCCTGCTTGCACAGGATCACGCCCGCGCGCGGGCCGCCGAGCGTCTTGTGCGTGGTGGTGGTCACGACGTCGGCGCCGTGCTCGATCGGACTGAAGTGCAGGCCCGCGGCGACGAGACCGGCGAAATGCGCCATGTCGACCATCAGCAGCGCGCCGACCTCGTCGGCGATCTCCCTGAAGCGCGCGAAGTCGAGCTGGCGCGGATACGCGGACCAGCCCGCCAGCAGCAGCTTCGGCCGGCGCTCGCGCGCGATCCGCGCTACCTCGTCCATGTCGATCAGGCTGCTCTCACGATCGACCTCGTACGCGGCGATGTCATAAAGGCGTCCGGACACGTTGATTTTCATGCCGTGGGTGAGGTGGCCGCCGTGAGCCAGCGACAGGCCCATAATCGTGTCTCCAGGCTGGAGCAGCGCGTGGTAGACGGCGGCGTTGGCCTGCGAGCCGGAGTGCGGCTGCACGTTGGCGTGCTCGGCGCCGAACAACGCCTTGGCGCGGTCGATCGCGAGCTGCTCGGCGACGTCGACCCACTCGCAACCGCCGTAGTAGCGGCGCCCCGGATAGCCCTCGGCGTACTTGTTGGTGAGCACCGAGCCCTGGCACTCGAGCACGGCGCGCGGGACGAAGTTCTCCGAGGCGATCATCTCGAGCGTGCTCTGCTCGCGCTCGAGCTCGCCGCGCAGCACCTCGGCGATCTCGGGATCGACCTCGGCCAGAGGACGGTTGAAGTAGTCGGGGCTCAGCTCGGACACGGCGCTCTCCTTGGACGTGAGGACCTTGGTGCCCAGGCGCGCGGCGGATGTGCTGGCCGCTTCCCGGTGGTCGTTTCCACCTCAGGCGCCAGTCGCGGCAGCGTTACCGAGGCTAGCACTCAGGCTAGCGATGTGAGCGTCTCGCGCACGGCGCTGCGCGAAAGCGCGCCTTCGCGCAGCACGTGCCAGCGCCGGTGGGCGCCGTATTCGCGCAGGTCGATCACGGTGGAGG
>DASZFY010000049.1:0-3057 GCA_035939335.1 Solirubrobacteraceae bacterium
GGAAGCGCGTAGCGCTCGATGCTGGCGGTCAGCACGCCGCCGACGATCTGGCGCGGGTCGGCGCGGCGGTAAGCCTCGAGATCAGGGGCTTCGGCCCAGTCCTTCAACACGCTGCCCAGCTGGAGTGGAAACGCCGCGCCCCCGCTCCCGACGACAAGGCTGCGCAATTGTCCCGGATGCGATGCCACGGCGAAGAGCGAGGCTGCGGTACCGATGTCGGGACCGATCACGTGCGGGTTCTCGAGCCCGAACGCGTCGGCGGCGCGGATGACGAACTCCCCCATCGCCCGAGGGCAGAGCAGTGCGTCGCGACGCTGGGAATGGCCAAAGCCCGGCAAGTCGATCGCCACCAGATGCGTATGCTCGGCGAGGCGCGCCCACGTCGGCTCGAACGCGAGCAGACTCTCGGGCCACGGGCTTAGCAGGAGGGCATGATCGTCACGCTCGTCGCTCTCGGCGAAGCGGATCGACAGCCCGTCGATGGTCCGGAACTGCGTCGGCATCGGCGTGTTCAACCAGATGCTCAACGCATGGCTCCCGAGCATTTGGGGGCGTCCTCGTTGGGCGAGCGCATGTCTACGAGTGTCTTTCGCGTCGGTCCCGATCGCATCCGCCGGTGGACAGTGCAATGACCAGCCGCGGCCCGGCAGAGTGTCGACTGAGGACGCCCGCACGGGGGCGTGGCTAGAGCGGCGGTGTGGCGCTCGGGCCGCTCTGCAGGACGCGGTCGAGCTCGTTGCGCGAGCTGACGTCGAGCTTGATGAAGACCTTGCGCAGGTGGTACTTGACGGTGCGCGGACTGATGAACAGTCGCGTGCCGATCTCCGGGTTCGACAGCCCGTCCCGCGCGAGCCGCGCGATCAGGGCCTCTTGGGCAGTGAGCTCGTCGCGCGTCTCGACGGTGCGTTTGCGCGCTGTCTCGCCGGTGGCCAAGAGCTCGCGCCTGGCCCTCTCGGCGAACGCCTCGACGCCCATCCGCGCCAGCATCTCGTGGGCGGTGCGCAGCTGCTCGCGGGCGTCGACGCGACGGCGCTCACGTCGCAGCCATTCCCCATAGAGCAGGCGCGAGCGCGCGAGCTCCACGCGGGTGCGGGTGTTGGCGAGGTGCGCAATCGAGTCGCGATAGAAACGCTCCGCCTCCTCACCCTCGCTCAGGAGCGCGCTGACGCGGGCTTCGATCCCCACGGCCCAGTCGCTAGATATCGCACGGGTGCGCTCGGACAGCCACTCGAGCGCCGTCTTGACCTTCACTGTGTCACCGGTCCTTGACGCCGCCTCGACCAGCTCGGGCAAGAGAAATGGCCCGCTCGCGACCTGGTCGCCTACGAAGGAGCTCCAGGCGGCGTCGCGCGCGAGCTCGTGGCGTCCGAGGCCGTTGTAGAGGACCGAGCGCGCGTAGGAGCTCACGGTCCGCCAGTCCGCCGTTGCCTCCTTCGAGGCGGCCTCGATCAGCTCAGATACCGGTGCCTCCTGGCCGCGCCACGCCGCGAGCACCATCTCGGCACTCCGAAGCGGTGGGTTCCCACTTACCTCGGCGATCAGGTGATCTTCCTCGATCAGCTGCGCCGTTGCCGTCAACTCCCCGGCGAGTAGATGACTTCGACCGAGGAAGCTGAGCGCTAACTGCAGGTTCACCAGCGCGCCGGTGTCACGGGCCAGGCGCGCCTGGCGAGCGGCCAGGGTGTGCCAGGAGTCCGCGTCCCACAGCTCGACCGCGACGAGCGTGCTGGGCCTGCCGCCGGCGAGAAACAGCCAACGACTGACCTCATCGTTGCTGACATCCAAGTCGAGCAGCAGCTCGAGCGCTCCAGACAGGAGTGGTGCCGACGCCGCAAACCCGTCCGTCAGCCGCGCGGCCAAGGCGTCGAGCAGGGCGTCGATCGCACGTGGCGGCGCGGGACCAGGGGGCGCCGCGCGCGCAGCCTCGACGACCTCGAGCGTGCCGCCCGGCAGGTCAAGGTCGTTGGCCATCGCCGCCCCGAGCGCCTCGAGGTAGGTCTCGCGCGCCAACCCGGCGTCGAGCGGCTCGAGGCGCCTGGCGGCGCTCAGCAGCAGGCGACCGGCGTCTGCAGCTCGTCGTTGCTCCAATGCGATCTGTCCGCGCAACAGGTCAACGCGCGCGTGTTGAAGCGAGTCGAGCGGCCCTGCCTCGACCGCGACCAGAAGCCCCAGCGCCGCGTCGAGCGCGCCCGCGTCACGCTTCGTCCTGGCGGCGGCGAGCAGGCGCTGTGCGCGGCGCCCAGGCTCGGGCGTGAGCGTCGCCGCGCGCTCGAGGAACGCGGCTGCGGCGGCGAGCCCCCCGCGGGCCTGTGCTCGGCCCGCCGAGCGCTCAAGCTCCTCGGCCACCTGCTCGTCGGGAGCGGCTGCAGCCTGGGCGCGGTGCCAGGCCCGGCGGTCTGGATCGGCCTCCGGATCGGTGACCTCCGCCAGCGCGCGGTGCACGTCCTGTCGCTCCTTGAGTGACGCCGACCGGTAGGCCGCCGAGCGCACCAGCGGATGACGAAATTGCACGCGGGCGCCGAACTCGAGCAGGTCGGCTTCGGCTGCCGGGGTTGCGGCCTGGGGGTCGACTCCGAGTCGCTCGGCCGCTCTCCACACCAGCGACGGCTCGCCCACGGGGTCAGCTGCGGCAAGCGTTAGCAGTAGGCGGGTCTGGGTCGGAAGGGAGTCGACCCGCCGGCGGAAGCTCGCCTCGATCCGCCCCGAGAGGGGTATCCCGCCGGGTAGCCCGAACCCGCCCGCGAGCTCCGCCGGCGTCAGCCCCCGTGCCAGCTCCAACAGCGCCAGCGGGTTGCCTCGCGTATCGGTGACGATCTGCTCGCGCACCTGCGCGTCCAGGGGCGAGGTCAGCACCGAGTCCAGCAGTGCGCGCGCATCGTCCTCGCCCAAACCCTCGACTACGAGCTCTGGCAAGGGCGCGATGTCGTCGCTCGGCACGCGCGCCGCGAACACCACGCCGACCGGCTCCGCCCGCAAGCGACGTGCAACGAACGCGAGGACCTGCGCCGAGGCGCGATCGAGCCACTGCTCGTCATCCACCAGGCAGATCAGAGGCCG
>DASZFY010000050.1:0-22087 GCA_035939335.1 Solirubrobacteraceae bacterium
GCGGCCTGTGGGTCTTGATGGCCCTCCTCGCTAAGGCGTGTCCGGACGATTGCCGCGAGGTCGCTACTGGACAATCGTGCCTCTGTGTGCGACCGCTGCTCGACCAGTGCCTGCAGGAGCAGTCCAACCCGATGGTGGATGGCGTCTACGTCAGGGCGGTAGTCCCTGAGTATTGACGCCGCCGGGATGTCCCTCTCCATCTCTCTGTGAAATATCACGTTGTAGTAGTCGTGGAACAGGCTCCATCGCTCTTGCGGTGGTTGACCACGTTGATCGACAAGGGCCGTCATGATTGTGACTTGCAGCGGGCTAGTCATGAGCCGCGCGGTCGTGTCTGATGAAGCCGCGCGCTTTAGGCGTTTTAGGATCTTTTCTTGTCGCGCGTCGTCGCCTGGGAAGCGCGCCTTTGTGAGCCGCTCGCCGTAGTCGAGAGCCCGGCTCGGCGTCAGTGGCAATAGCTGCTCGTGGTGGTAGCGATCGGGTGCGAAATCGTCGTTATAGCCCTGTGGACGAGTGGTAGCTACGACGAGGATGTCGACGTTGTTCGCTGCGACATCTGACCAGAAGTCGCTGATCGACTCAAGAACCTGTGTACGGTTGCTGGAGGCGGGCACCTCGTCCAGCCCGTCGAGCACGACTAGCCAAGGGTAGGTCTCTAGGAGCTCCTGCAGGCTTGGACGAGGCAGCGAGTCTGAAGAGCGCCGCTCGACGGACTCATAGATGAAGTCGAGTAGCGTCTTTGGGCCACTCGGCTTAGCGAGCGCGGACGCGAAGGTGTTCAGGACGACGCGTACCGGGAAACGCCGTGCGGCTGGGAATGCGAGGTTTTGGTCTTGGCAGTGCCCGTCGAGCGCCGCGAGGGCCTGTCGTGCCTCTTCGGTGATCGCTGTTGAGGATGCTTCTCTGAGCAATGCTGCCCGCAGGACTTGGCAGATGAACTGCCCGACGGTTGTCTTGCCCTGGCCGGGGCCGCCCTTTAGCACGAGCCGCTGCGTCGGTGTGAGGGCACCGGGCGCTCTGCCGGCTTCTGAGGCACCTTGGAGCGCCTCGCCGTCGAGCTTTTCGCTTGCGAGCTCAAGGACCCGGCGAACGACGCCTTGGCCCTCACCGTGTAGTCCTTGCTCGGACATCGCGGCGGGTGCGCTTGGGAGATCTACGAACACCCGACTTAGTGGGATCTTTTCCTCGACGGCGTGTCCTGCCTGCTCGAGGTTCACGTAATGGTCAGCCAGCAGTTCCTTCGCGAGATAGCTCGTCAAGGCTGCGTTTGCGCCGCGCGCAGCTTGGTCGTGATCCTCGAGCAACTGGCTCAGCACGTCTCCGGAGGTAATCCACGCTCGATATGCCTTCCGTACGCCATCGTGGAGATCGAGGAGGGTCTTGATCTTGTCGTAGTCCCAGATGTCGTAGTTCGTGATGCCGAGCGTTTCTGAGGCGCTGGCCAATGCTTGGACGCACCGGTCCTTCTGCCCGGACTCAGAGCTGCCCAATATGACGTTGGTCGCGAAGATATAGTTGTCAGGGCGCGGCCGGCCGTTCTCGTTCTGGTAGGACGCGAGCTCGGATCTGAGCTGCGCCTCGGCCCACCGTCCGTCGGGAGTGGTGCCTTCGGGACGTTGGCGGAACTTCGCCTGGACGACCGTGTAGCCCTCCCAGTTCATCGTTGGGGAGTACTCGATGGAGCCGCGGAACGTGGCCTCCCTGCCACCGTCCCTTCCATCCCCGAAAATGACGATGCCGGGGCCGAACATGGCCGCGGAGAGTGCCTGGACCAAGTGCTCGAAAGAGCGCCACGAGAGGCGCGTCAGATCGTAGTCCATGCTGATACCGGTGTTGCGATAGGTGAGGCTGACCCTAGCTTGCTCAGCTGCCCGACCGACACCGCGACATGCGGTAGTCGGATCAGCGCTGCGTGCACACCCGGCCCTAGATTGATTGTCCCCGCTTGGGCGCCCAGTGGCACAGCCTTCCCCCTTGCCTCGGAATCCGGCAGCACGAAGGATATCGGTCGGGCTATCCGCAAGAGCGGATCGTTCTGGCGAGTGGGCATTCGCAGCATGACCGCTCTCGATTGATCTGCTGCTGATTCCAGTAGCTCGATCTGATAGCGTCGAGCACATCGTCCCGGTGACGGGCTGGGTCTGGCTCCTCGAGAACCTTGATCGATACTCGCAAACCACTCCACCGCGGTCATACAAGTGGCGCTGGCGGACGTGCGAGTTCCGTCACGAGCCTGCGGTGGGACGACTATGCGCGGCATTCCCGTGCTTCGTCTGTGCAAGAGCTGATCGCAGATGCGCGACGCGCTCGCCGGGCGACGTACGGCACGGATCTACGCGGCTCGCGATCCGACACGCTTCTCGCGATCCGCACGCTTCTTGGGGCTCTTTACCGTCGGGCGAGCGATGCGACTCGACGCATCGTGTCCGTGGCCACGGCGCGGCGCTAACGCTTAGACCCGCCGCTGGCACGTAGCGGACGCTGCCTGGCGTTCGCTTTGGGGAACGGGCTTGCACCAACGCGCCCGGAGGGATATTGAGGGACACGGAACGAAATCTTATTCTGCCGGCGGGTGCCTATTGGACGAGGGTTTCCGGCGCGGCCAACTCTGATCTGCTGACCTGGATTGACCGGGCCGAGCGGTTCGAGCCATACACTCACGACGCCGGTCGTGAGACTGCGGAGCGCTTCCGCGCAGAACTCCGAGCTGGCGATGTGGTCGCAGACACCTATGCGATGTGCCTCGGCGATGACCTTCTCGGGTTCTACTCGCTCCGGGAGTGGAGGATCAGGTTCGTCCACGACAAATGGTCGTTGGGCACGCTCCCACGTCGGGTCTTGCACCTCCTGCGACAGCCGGGTCTGCTTCTCTCGTCGATCGTCAGGTCCCGGACCACTGCTCCTGGCTTTGGGCACTTTCTGTTCGAGCACGCGCTCGGGGTTGCGCTTGATGACCCGTTGGTGCGAGCGATCTTCATCGAACCTGCGAACAATTCTGTCGCAGAGATGTGGCGGGCCCGGTACTCGTTTCGACCTGTCGGGGATCCCGACCTGCCCGGCACGCTGTACTTCCCGGTCAATCCTGTCAACTAGCGCCGATCTCGCTGCTGGCCTACTTCGCTGTTCCCACGTTTCTCGCTGCTGACTCGGGCCAGCGTCGCGCGCACCAACGGGTCACTCAGCGCTGCGCTGTAGTCATCTGAGCGGAGATGGACAACGACCCGGCCTTGTCCGGCGCGGCCTGGCGGGCTGAGGGCGAGCTTGATGCGGGGAGGACGAATGCGCATTGTTTGTCGATCGATGTGCGCGATTGCGCACAGGGTCGCTGCGTTTCCTTCTATCGACCTCGCGCGCGCCGGACATGAGTCGCAGGGCCGCGTCCGGCCTTGAGAGGCACCCGGCGCCCTGGGTCGCTGGGCACGAGCCTCCGGCGCGGGCACTGAACCACGATGCACGACGATCCGTTGCGAGCGCCAGCATGGAGCGTTGCGCGAGTGCGCTCGCGAACTCGACTCCCATGCGGCGAATCAAAGAGGTGATTGGATGGCTGACAAAACGATGCGCTGTGCGGCGCCTTGCGGCCGCAAGCTGCCTCTTCGGCCACTTTGCGGTCACCGAGCCCATCGAACAGCCGCGAACGCAGGCGAACGGCGTCCTACGAGGCCCAGGCGTTTCGGGCGTTCTGCCAGCAAGCAGCTACGGCGGCCGGCGTCCACGTCCTCGTGGGCCATACTCGCTTGCTTGCTCCTCGCGAGTTCTGGCGGCGTTTGCGGAGATCATGCCTAGCTCGTTCTCGGAAGCCTCTGCCTCGAAGACGCCGCTACTGAGCTTGGCGCGCTCCTCGTCGACTTCGTCGAAGTAGCCGCCGTCGAGGTCACGCTCGATCGCCTGCAGGAGACTCGACTTGCCGGAGTCGTTGGGGTCCGAGCAGTACGGTCAGCTCGCTCAACGGCAAGAAGGCGGCACGGAGGGGCGGATCAGGGTGTCGGCATGAGTAGCCGACGAGTTTCATCCTCTGATCCGATCCGTGGCCGGCACGCGGCGAATCTACCGCAGGCCTGCTCGCCGAACTCGCCGCCGGCCGGGCGCATCCCACCCGGCTTCAGTGGAGCACCCGCGCAGTCGAGCCCTCTCGGCCGCGAAGCACAGCGTGGGTAGCGCCAAGAGTTTGGTACCCCATTGGTACCCTAGCCTTGATTTGGCCAGCCAGCCAACCTGCTCAAAACAGCTGATTTGCAGGCTATTCTTGAGGGGTGAGCGATGGGGCTCGAACCCACGACCGCCTGGACCACAACCCCGACCACCAGACCATCCGCAACCCGCCCAAAATCGTACGAGGGCGGCTACCTCATCCGGGCTCGCGTGCAAGTCCCGGAGATTTTTGTTCCCCGTTTGTTCCCCGTCGTGATTTTAGCGATATATCGCTGACTTCCAAAACAGGCGATTTGCAGGACTTTTGTTAGTCGGGGAGACAGGATTTGAACCTGCGACCGCCCGGCCCCCAGCCGGGTGCGCTACCAGACTGCGCCACTCCCCGTGGCCTTTACCCATTCTACGGTCCTCGGTTCGCCAGGGCTCCGTCCCCCAGGCGTGGGAACATACGTTCGTGCCATCCGACATCAGAACCTGCGGATCCTGCGGACAACACAAGCCCGTCTCGGACTTCGCCTGGCGCCGCAAGGCCCGCGGCCAGCGCGATAACTACTGCCGGCCCTGCCGAGCCGCGTACAAACGCGAACACTACCGCGCACACCGCGAGCGATACATCGCGAACGCGCTCCGCCGCAAGCGAAACATCGCCGAGGAGCGCGCGTCAGAGCTTGTGGCGTTCTTTCGCCGCCAACCGTGCGTCGATTGCGGCGAGACCGATCCGCTGGTGCTCGAGTTCGACCATCTCGGCGACAAGAGCTTCAACATCGCCAAAGGCGTGCGCGATCACAGATGGGAGTCGGTCCTCGACGAGATCCGCAAGTGCGAGGTCGTTTGTGCAAACTGTCATCGGCGACGAACCGCCCTGCGGGGCGGGTTCGCGCGTGCGGTGGTAGCTCAATGGTAGAGCCTCGCCCTTCCAAGGCGATGATGCGGGTTCGATCCCCGTCCGCCGCTTCGTCGCCCCTTCAAAGGCCGGCTGCACCCGTCACTGGCGGGCCTTCGGCTTTCGCCGGCCGTCGGCTTTCGGCCTACCGCCGCTCCTCGCTAGGCACCTCGCCTGACTCGTCCGCCAGGCCAGCAGGCGGCCATGGCCCGCACCAGTTGTCGCGGGCGCCGTCGAGCGTGATCGTCGAGCCGTTGAACGCGCGGCCCAGCGGCGAGGCGAGCAGCGCGATCAGCCACGCGTGCTCGGCCACCGTGCCCAACCGCTGCAGCGGCACCGTGCGCGCCGCGCCCGCGCGCACGCTCGCGGGGTACTTGGCCAGCACCTCCGTGTCGAAGTGCCCCGCCGCGACCGCCGTCACGGTCACGCCCGTCTGCTCCCAGCGGCCTGACAGTTCGCGCGTCAGCGCCTCCACCGTCGCGCGCGCCGAGCCCGAGTGCGCCATCCCCGGCATGCCGTTGTGCGGAGACAGCGTCACGTTCACCACCGTGCCCGCGCCCGCCCGGTCGAACGCAAGCTCGAACGCCGCCTGCGCCATGTTCAGCCCGCCTTCCACGTTCAGCCGCCACACTGCCCGCCAGCCCTTCGCCACGATCAGCTCCGCCGGGCTGAAGAACTGGCCACCGGCGTTGTTCACGAGCACGTCCAGGCGCCCATGACGCTCGAGCACCGTCTGCACCATCCGCTCAGCCTGATCGCGCTCGCGCACGTCGCCCGCCACCCAGTCGGCGCTGGCAGCCACCGATTCGTTGATCTCCCGCGCCGCCTGCTCGAGCACCTCGCCGCGGCGCCCCGCGATCGTCACGCGCGCGCCGCAGCGGACCAGCTCCAGCGCGCTGGCCCTGCCGAGGCCCGTTCCGCCGCCGGTGACGAGCGCCACACGGCCGCTCAGCAGGCCCCGCGCGAACACCTCCGAGCTCTCTCCCACGCTCTCCATGGCGAGCGATCATAGGCGCCGCTGCGTCGTCCGTCCCCGAACACCTCTAGGGTTTGGTGCGTGTCCCACAGGCCGCTGGTGTTCGTTTCCGGACTCACCGTCGCCGATTACATGCTGTGGAACTGGTCGCTGAACAGCAATCACGACGTGCTCGCGCTCGTCTCCGGGCTCACGCTGCCACCGCTTGCGGTCGGCTGGGTGTGGCTGCTCGCGCTGACGCTCGCCAGCGTGGCCGCCCGCTACGCGCGGCGTCCCGCCGCGCGTATGCGCATCCGCCGCATCCGTCGCGTGAAAGCCACCGCCACCCGCCACCAGCAGCGGCGGCAACGCAGCGACGGCGCCACCGCCGCCACGAGCATCGCGCTGGAGGAGGGCGCGGCTGTGAGCGCGGCTGCCGGCGCCCCCTCGCGCAAGCTCGCAGCCTGACCAACCGCTCGAGGCCGTGAGCGACCGCAAACGCAAGCAGCTCCCCGGGTCTACACGCGTGCGCGCCGCGTTCGCCACGCTCGTCGTGCTGCTCGCCGCGGTCGCCCTCGGCGCGTACCTGTACGAGCACAACCGCACCGGCAGCATCTACCACCCGCATGCTCGCTTCGTCGCGCAGCCCACGCCCACGCTGCCACCCCGTCCGCCCGACCGCTTCACCTGGCCGCTGTACGGCTACACCCCCAACCACACTCGCTTCTTCCCAGCATCCCCGCGCGTGCGGCCTCCGTTCAAGCAGATCTGGGTGCACGGCGGCAGCGCGCTGCTCGAGTTCCCGCCTGTGATCTACGGCGAACGCCTCTACCAGCTCGGCGACGATGCCGTGCTCGACGCCATCGACACGCGCACAGGCCACGTCATCTGGTCGCGCCGTCTCGGCCAGACATCCGCCTCAGCGCCCGCGGTCACCGCCAACACCGTCTACGTCACCATCCTCTCCAGCGGGCATCCTGACAAGCCCGGGCGCGTGGTCGCGCTCAACAGCGCCAACGGCGCCATCCGCTGGCTTCGCTCCCTGTCCAGCCCCAGCGAGTCCTCGCCGCTGATCGACCACGGACGCCTGTTCTTCGGCTCCCAGGCCGGGCTCGTGTACGCGCTCGACGACCGCACCGGCGCGGTCATCTGGACATATCAAGCCGGCGGCGCCGTCAAGGCCAGCCCCTCGCTGTCGGGCGGCGTCCTGTACTTCGGCGACTACTCCGGACGGCTGCAGGCCGTATCCGAGCAGACCGGGCGCCGGCTGTGGATCAGCCAGTCCGAAGGCGCGCTGCTCGGCAGCGGCACCTTCTACTCGACCCCCGCCGTCGTCTACGGCCGCGTGTTCCTCGGCAACACAGATGGGCGCATCTACGCCTACGACGCGGCCACCGGCGCGCTCGACTGGGCCGTGCAGACGGGAGATTACGTTTACGCCTCGCCAGCGGTCAGCAACGCCCCTGGTCTCGGGCCGACAGTCTATGCCGGCTCCTACGACGGCACGTTCTACGCGCTCAACGCCCGCACCGGGCAGATCGACTGGCGGTTCGACGCCCACGGGCGCATCTCCGGGTCGGCCACCATCGTCGGCCGGATCGTGTACTTCTCCGACCTCGGCACGCACCGCACCTACGGCCTCGGCATCTCCACCGGCCGCATGCTCTTCGAAAAGAACACCGGCGCGTTCGATCCCGTGATCAGCGACGGCACCGACGTGTACCTCACAGGCGACACCGGCCTGTACGCGCTCGCGCCCCGCTAGCGCCTTTCTCCGAGCACGCGTGCGAGCAGGTTGCGCGTCATCGCCACCACACGCGCGTCGGGCGCCCGTGGCACCTCCGGCGAGGCCTGCGGGACCGGCGAGAGCGCGTACTCCCAGCCGAGCGTGCCCGTCGCGAACACCAGCGCGCCCGAGCGCGCCGTGTACAGCGTCGTCTCAGCGATGCTGCCGCGGACCGGCGAGGGCTCGGTCTCCAAGCCACACGGCACGCCAGTCCCCGTGCCCACCAGCACCGTGCCCGCGGGCGTCGCCGGCGTGCGCTCGTCGAGCTCGTAGCCCACGATCCCCTGGATGCTCGTCGCCGCCGTAACGCCCGTGCCCGCGAACAGCCAGCCTGGGCTAAGGCTCGGCGATGGCCGCCATGCGTAGTAGCCATACACCGGCGGCCCCCGCACTTCCACGCGCGGGGTGATGCAGCCGTTGTACGCGCTGCCCACCAACTGCGCGCCGCCGCGTGGGAACAGCCCCGTCGGATCCGCGCGGTCGGGGTCCACAGCCGCGAACTCCTTGTACGACACGATCCGGTGGTCGCGCTCGCCCGCCTGGCTCGACGCGGCACTCGCGCGCGCGAAGCGCACCCGCCACGCCATCGTGTCCGAGCTGATGAACAGCAGGCTCGTGCCGCCGTCGCGCGCGCGTTCGAACGCGCGCTCGTCGCCCTGCGACCAGTACTCCGAGTGCCCCACATCGATCAGCGCCTGCGGGTGGGTTGGTCCCAAAACCTGAGCCGGGTCGCCGTCGATCGACTCGATCGTCGTGTAGCCCACCGGGTAGCCGTAGCGCTCCAGGAAGCGCACCATCGCGACGTCGCGGTCGAAGAACTGCCCCGCGCCGGTCTGGCTGTCATACGGTCGGTCATACGACACTTCCACGCCCTGCGTCGTGCCCGTCAGCCCAACGCGCTCGCTCCCTCCCGGATACAGACTGTCCCCACCCCACGCGTTGTACGCCTCGTACGTCGCCGTCGGTATCTCCACAAGCAGCCGCGGTGGCAGGCGCGAGTGCAGCACGAACATGCAGTCGCTTTCCGCACCCGTCGACGCGCGCAGCTTGACGATGTACACGCCGCTCGCCAGCGCGCTCGGAATCGGGAAGCTGAGCGTCGCATGCCAGCGACACTCCGTCAGGCCCGTGCGGAGGCGATGTGCGCACGGCGGCTGGCTGCGCGCCGGCAGCCGCGCGCTCGCCAGCACCAGCCTGCCGCCGAGCCCGCCGTACCAGCCCATGCGGTACACGCGCACAGTCACCGTGCGAGCACGCGGCGCGCTCACGTACACGCTCTGCGCTTCTCCCGGCGCGATCGCCTGCTCGGCCACGTAGCCAACGATCGCCCCGCGCGCCGCGCCCCCCAGCTCATGCGCCGGGCCGGGAAGGCGCCACGCGCGCGTTCCCCGCGCGCGGTTCTCCGCAGCGATCGACGGCGGCGCGCCTTCGGTCGCCACCAGCCAGCGGTAGGACGCCGGCGCGCCGTTCGCGTGCCCCGACGCGGGTGCCTGAGCGGGCGACCCCGCGGCGGCACCCGAGCTCGCACCGGCGCGGGCAGCGTTCGCGTGCGAGGCGCCCGACGAGCACGAGCCGCCCGAGCTGAACGCGCGCGACAGCGAGAAGCTCGCCGTCACGACCGTCGTGCCCGTCGCGCGCACGCTCACCGCCGTCCAGCCTCCCGGCGCTTGCGCCACGCAGCCGCTCCCGCTTGTGAGCGTCCAATAGCGCGTGAAGTGCACGCGCACTACGAACCTGCCCGGCGCGCTCGCGAGCAGCGCGAACGAGTCGTGCCCCAGCGACGTCAGCCGCCCTGGGCCCGACGCGAGCGGCGTCGCGCCCAGCACGCGGAAGATGCGCCAGTGCGCGCTCGCGAACACCTCGCGCAGATACGGCAGCCCGCGACGGATCAGCGTGCCCTCCTGCGCGCTCGACGGGTCCAGCGCCACGTCCGGCAGCGCCACGTAGGAGACCGCCTGTTCGTGCAGCCAGCGCTCGTAGCTCGCCGCCGTCAGCCCGTGCGCGAGCAGCACGCCGTCGTAGCGCATTTCCAACTGCTTCTCCCAGCCGCGCGCCAGCGACACCGTCGGCGCGAGCAGCGCCGCCTCCCAGTGCGAGCGCGTCAGCGGCACCTCCACGCGCACCGGGCCGCCCGCGTGCTCGTCCAGGAAGCGCTCCACCGGCACGTAGTACGCCGCGCTCGTCGCTTCGCTGCCCGCCACCGCCAGCGTCTCGCGCACCGGCCCCCACACCACCCACACCATGATCACACTCAGCGCCGCCGCGCCCAGCGGCGAGACGCGCCGCCAGACCGACGCGCCCCTGCGCCGCCCATGCCCCGCGCGCGCCGCCGGCTGCGCATGCCCCGCGCGCCTCGCGCGTCCGTCAGACCGCGCAGGATCCGCCAGCCGCGCGCACAGCAGCAGCGGGCCCGCCAGCAGCACCGCATAGCGCTCGATGTTGCTGCCCATCGGCGAGTTCACCAGCAGGCACGCCACGCACGCCGCCAGGTACAGCCACGCGCCGAGCCGCAGCACGCGCGCCGCCCGCGGCAGCGCAACCACGAACGCCAGCACCACCGCCATCGTCGCCGCGAACGACAGGATCGGGTAGGGCTCATAGCCGCCTTCCGGGAACAGCGCAGCCAGCGCCAGCACCACCACCGCGCCGGGGACCGCCGCCACGACCAGCAGCCGCGCAGTGCGCCGCGCGAGCGCCACCGACAGCGCCGCCAGCGCCAACAGCACCGCCGCCACGGGGCTCGCCGCCGCGCACAGCGCCGCTAGTAGCCCAGCCCACAGCCAGCGCTCGCGCATCAGCGCAAGCCCCGCCGCCAGCGCGAGCGACACTCCCAGCGCGAACGTCATGCGTCCGATCCATACGTCCCCCAGCGCCGCCACCGCGAATAGCGGAGCACCCCAGCGCGCCGCCTCGCCGTACACCGATGTTGCCAGCCGCGCAAACAGCGCCGTCGAGGCGAGCACGCACAGCGCCCCCAGCGCGCGAATCCCCAGCAGCGACGCCAGCGGCGGGTACAGCAGGCTGTAGCCCGGAAGGCTGTGGCCGAGGTACCAGTGCTCGTCCCACACCGCCAGGCCGAGCTGGTTGAACAGCCCCACGCGGTAGACCTGCGCCGCGAGGTCCGGCGTACGCGGATCGACCGCCAGCCACACCGCGATCAGCGCCGCGGTGAACGTCAGTAGAGCGACCTGCGCGCGAGCTGCCGGCGCGGCGCCACGGCGCTCGGTGCGAAGATTGGTCGGGGCCCGGCGTGCTACCCCACCGGACCCCTGCACATCCGCCGAGATCTCGGCGTGATCGCAGGACTGTGAACAGTCGGGCGACCCCGAAGTAGCGTCGTGCGGATCGGGAGCACCGGTGCTTCTCGTGTCCACGCCAAGATAATGACGCCCGTGACCTCCACCCTCCCCGACGAGCGAGCGCCCCGCATCGCGCGGGCCGCTCTCGTGCGCGCCGCCCTCGTGCTCGCCGCCGTCTGCGCCGCGCTCGCGCTCGGCGGCTGCGGCACCAGCCATCCGCCGCCGGTCGCCTCCGGCGATCTCGCCGAAGCCCAGACCTTCCCCTTCTACACGATCTACTGGGTCGGCCCGAGCTTCGACGGCCACCCGCTCGCCGCGGTCGACGGGCTCAACAGCTACATCCCCAAGGTCGGCGACAGCGTCTACTACGGCGACTGCGTGCAGAGCAAGGGCATCTTCGGCGGCGGCAGCTGCCTGCTGCCCGTGCAGGTCACGACCGTCGTCTACGTGCTGCACTCAAACGCCACGCTCGGGCCGCAGCGCAACACGCTCGTGCGCGGCGTGCCCGCCACCGTGTACGACGAAGGCCGCTCGATCGAGATCTACACCGGCAGGGTCGCCATCGACATCTTCTCCCACGACTACGCTTACGCTCTGCAAGCGAGCGAACGGCTGCGTCCGCTCAACGCGCCCGGTTCCGCCACCGGCGACCTGCCCCCGCCCGTCTACTGCCCCGGCCTGTCCGGACCGCTCGACGCGAGCCTCGCGCAGGTGATGGCCAACCTGCCGCGACACGTCTGCCAAACGACCGCAGCCCAGCAGGCGTACACCAAGGAAGTCACCGGCAAATAGCCCCGAGCGGCTAGCCGAGGCGCAGCGCCGGTTCGGCGGCGCGGATCCGCGCTAGCCGGGCAGCGCGGGCGCGAGCGGCTTGCCGATATCGCGGCGCAGGCTGAGGAACGCGACCGAGCCGATCACCGCGGGAAGCCACAGCGAGATCGCGCGGTAGATCACCACCGCCGCGATCACCACCGCCGCCGGGCGCGTGCCGAACGCCAGCAGCATTCCCACCAGGCCGCCTTCCACCGCCACGAAGCCGCCCGGCACCGGCACGGAGTTGGCCAGCATGCCCACCAGATACGCCATCGCCACCACCCACAAGGACGGCGCGTGGCCGAACGCCGCCAGGCACGCGTACAGCACCAGGTTGTCGAACAGCCAGTAGCCGACCGCGCCGAGCAGCCTCCAGTCGTGCGCCCGGATCAGGCCCAAAGCGTCGTACACGCCACCGCTCACCGCCGTCAGCGCCACCGCCACGCGGCCGCGCTCCAGCTTGCGCGCAGCCGCCGCGCGCCGCGCCCATGCCGCCGCCGCCAGCGTTCCCACGATCGCCGCCAGCGCCGCCGCCGCCGGCAGCAGTGTCAGCAGCGGATCGCGCGAGCCGGGAACCACGCCCAGCCACATCAGCAGCCCGATCACCAGCACCGCCCCCACGTTCACCGCGCTCGTCAGCACGAAGATCAGCACCGAGCGCTTCGCGATCCGCTCGACAGACACGCCCTTCGAGCGCAGCACCCACGCGCCCAGCGCGATTCCCGCGAGGCCGCTCACCGACACCACCGAGTTGACCGCGAGCTCCGCCAGCGACAGGCGCGAGCTGAGGCTGCGCCCGAGCCTGGCGAAGACCAGCTCGAACAGCACCACATAGCCCACGCACGAGAGCACCTCCAGCCCGACCCCCGCGAGGATCCACGGGACGTTCGCGTGCTCGATTTGATCCGCCGCCGCGTCCAGCCCTGGAACCCCGATCAGCAGCGCCGCCACGAGCGCGAAGAAGATCGCCAGGCTGACGATGCTGTTTCGCAGCTTGCGCGACTGGGTTGCGAACATGTCCGCACCGTCACGCGAGGGCGTCTGCTGCTCAGCGATGCCTTCTGCTCCCCGGTCGGCTCTTAGCATTCTCTTCGCGTTTCCTTCAGCTGCGATCCCAGATATCCGTCACGCTAGCCTCATACTTGCCCATTAACCGTCCAACTCGGACGCCGGCCGCGGGTGGCACGCGAGGGACGCTTAGATCATGGCCGAGCAAGCGCGAATACTGGTCGTCGACGACGAGCCCGCCGTCCAGAACGCGCTGTCGCGAGCCCTCACGCTCGAACACTACGACGTCGCCAGGGCGAGCGATGGAGTCGAGGCACTCGAGCGACTCGGCGCCGCGCCTTACGACGCGGTCATCCTCGACATCGCCATGCCGCGCATGGACGGGCTGGAGGTGTGCAAGCGCCTGCGCGAGGGCGGCGACAGCACACCCGTGCTGATGCTCACCGCGCGCGGTGAGGTCGACGACCGTGTCGCCGGCCTCGACGCCGGCGCTGACGACTATCTCGTCAAGCCGTTCGCGCTGCGAGAGCTGCTCGCGCGCGTGCGAGCGCTGCTGCGCCGCAGCGGCGAAGGCGACAGTGACGAGCCGACGCTCGCCTTCGCCGACCTGCGACTCGACCTGCGCGCCCACGAGGCATGGCGCGGCGAGCGGCCGCTACAGCTCACGCGCACCGAGTTTCTGCTGCTCGAGCTGTTCCTGCGCCACCCGCGTCAGGTGCTCACGCGCTCGACGATCTTCGAGAGCGTGTGGGGCTATGACTTCGGGTCGAGCTCCAACTCACTCGGCGTGTACATGGGCTACCTGCGGCGCAAGACCGAGGTCGGCGAGGAGCCGCGGCTGCTGCACACCGTGCGCGGTGTCGGCTACGTGCTGCGCACGCCAGCATGAGCTTCCGCCGTCGCATCACGCTCGTGTCAGCCGCCGCCGTGGCGATCGCCGTCGTGCTCGCCGCGATCCTCACCTACGTGCTCACCTCCAACCAGCTGCACGGGCAGATCGACACCCAGCTCAGCCAGCGCGCGCGCGAGGCCCGCCCGCTCCAGCGCCTGCTCAGCGGAAAAGCGCCCCCGCATGCATACGTGTTCGGCAGGCTCTCCCCCAGCCCCGCGCAGGTTCGCGGCTACCAGCAGATGGTCAACGCC
Organism: Solirubrobacteraceae bacterium; assembly: GCA_035939335.1. Taxonomy (GTDB): domain Bacteria; phylum Actinomycetota; class Thermoleophilia; order Solirubrobacterales; family Solirubrobacteraceae; genus Palsa-744. Next base: position 14,040 of record DASZFY010000050.1, read on the forward strand.
AACGGACACATCACCGCGCAGTCCGTCGGCGGAGTGACGCTGCCGGTGGACGCGCGTACGCGCGCGCTCGCCGCGCACGGCGGCGCGCCGTTCTTCAGCGAAGCCGAAATCAAAGGGATCCACCTGCGCGTGCTTTCCGAGCCGTTCGGCAGCGGACGCGCCGTGCAGCTCGCGCTGCCGCTGAGCGAAATCAACAGCCTGCTCACCCGCCTGCGCCTGATCCTCGTGCTGCTCGTCGTCGGCGGCGTCGCGCTCGCCGCACTGCTCGGGCGGCTCGTCGCCGGCGCCGCCGTGCAGCCGCTCAAGCGCCTCACCAAGGCCACCGAGCACGTTGCGCTCACGCAGGACCTCAGCGGACGGATCGAACCCTCTGGCGGAGACGAGCTCGGCCGCCTCGCCGGGAGCTTCAACGCGATGCTCGACGCGCTCGAGCGCTCCATGAACGCGCTCGACGCCTCCGTGCACGCGCAACGCCAGCTCGTCGCCGACGCCTCGCACGAGCTGCGCACGCCCGTGACAAGCCTGCGCACCAACATCGAGATCCTGCAGCAGCAGGGCCAGGACATGGACCCCGAGGACAGCCGCCGGCTGCTCGACGACGTCGTCGAACAGATCGAGGAGCTGACGCTGCTGATGAACGACCTGATCGATCTCGCACGGGGCGAGGAACCGCGCGCGGACGTCGAGGAGCTGCGACTGGACCTGCTCGCCCGCGAGGTGCTCGAGCGGACACGCCGGCGCGCGCCCGACACCCCGCTGCTGGCGGAGCTCCAGCCGACGCTCGTCACAGGCGTCCCCGCGCGCCTGGAGCGCGCCGTCGGCAACCTGATCGACAACGCCGTCAAGTACAGCCCGCGCGGCGAGTCCGTCGAGGTGCGCCTGCAGGCGGGAGAGCTGTCGGTGCGCGATCACGGACCGGGCATCTCCGCCGAAGACCTACCACACGTGTTCGACCGCTTCTACCGCGGCGCCGAGGCGCGCGGCAGGCCCGGCTCGGGGCTCGGCCTCGCGATCGTGCGCCAGGTCGCTCTGCAGCAGGGTGGCAGCATCACCGCCGAGTCCGCGCCCGGCGGCGGCACGCTCATGCGCCTGTCGCTGCCCGGCGCCGAGACCGTCGACGCGGAGATCGCCTACGAGCGCTCCTCCGCCTGACGCGCCGCCTCGCGAAAGCGCGCCGGGGCCATTCCATAGCGGCGGCGAAACGCGCGAGCGAAGTGCGCCGCATGGGTATAGCCCACCAGGCGCGCCACGTCCGTGACCGGGATCGAGCGCTGCTCGACCAGCAGCTCCGCAGCCACCGCCATCCGCCGTGCCAGCAGGTCCTCGCTGAACGTCATCCCGCCGAACTGCTCGTACGCGCGCTGCAGCTGCCGCGGCGAGCTTCCGAGGCCGCGTGCGACCTCAGTCAGCGTCAGCTCGAGCCGGTAGTGACGCTTGATCACCACCCGCGTCAGCAGGAACAGGCGCTGCCGGGCCGAGGCTGTTTCCGCACGCACATCCCCCACTCCGACCGCCCGCGCTCGCCGTGACAGCCCGGCACGCCCCGCAGCGTCAGTCCGCGTAGCGCCGCGCCACGCGCTCGACCGCGCCGGGCGGGAGCGTCACGCTCGCAGCTGCTCCAGCAGACCCGCGCACGCCGCGTGCACGAGCTCGAACACCTCGTCGAAGCCGTTCGCCCCACCGTAGTACGGGTCCGGCACGTCCAGGTCGCCCGCGCCCTCGCTCGCCGGGTCGAACTCGCGCAGCAGCCGCACCTTCGCGCGCTCGTCATCGCCGGGTGCCTGCCGCTGGAGCTCGCGCAGGTTCTCGCCATCCATCGCCAGCAGCAGATCGAACTGCTCGAAGTCCTCCGCCCTGATCTGCCGCGCGTGGCCCTCCAGCTCGACGCCGCGCGCCCGCGCCGCCTCGCTCGCGCGCCTGTCCGGAGGGCTGCCCACGTGCCACGCGCCCGTGCCCGCCGATTCGAGCTGGATGCTGTCGCGCAGCCCCGCGTCGTTCACCAGCGAGCGCATCACGCCCTCCGCCGTCGGCGACCTGCAGATGTTGCCCAGGCACACGAACAGCACGCGCGTCGGTCGCTCGCCACGCCGCTGCCCTGACGCCGCGCGATCCGCGCGGGCGCCGGAGGCGCCCACCTAATCCTCTCCCAGCTCGAGCACAGCCAGGAACGCCTCCTGCGGGACCTCAACGCGGCCGACCTGCTTCATCCGTTTCTTGCCCTCCCGCTGTTTCTCCAGCAGCTTTTTCTTGCGCGTGATGTCGCCGCCGTAGCAGCCCGCGATCACGTCCTTGCGGAACGCCTTCACCGTCTCGCGCGCGATCACGTGCGCGCCGATCGCCGCCTGGATCGGCACGTCGTACTGCTGGCGCGGGATCCGCTTGCGCAGCTTCTCCGTCAGCGTGCGCCCCATCTCATAAGCCTTCTCGCGGTGCACCACCATCGACAGCGCGTCCACCGTGTCGCCCGCCAGCAGCACGTCCAGCTTGACCAGGTCCGACGGCTTCATGCCGCTGATCTCGTAGTCCAGCGACGCATAGCCTTTCGTGCGCGACTTCAGCTGGTCGAAGAAGTCCAGCACGATTTCCGCCAGCGGCAGCTCGTACGTCATCTGCACGCGCTCCGGAGACAGGTAGTGCATGCCCGTGTGCTCCCCGCGGCGCTCCTGGCACAGCCCCATCACCGCGCCCACGAACTCTTTCGGCGCGATCACCGACGCCGTGATGAACGGCTCGCGGATCTCCTCGATCGTGCCCGGATCGGGCATGTCCGACGGGTTGTGCACCTCCAGCTCCTCGCCGTTGGTCAGCGTCACGTCGAACTCCACCGACGGCATCGTCGCCAGCAGCTCCAGGTCGTACTCGCGCTCCAGGCGCTCGCGCACGATGTCCATGTGCAGCAGGCCCAGGAAGCCGCAGCGGAAGCCGAAGCCCAGCGCGTCCGAGGTCTCCGGCTCCCACGACAGCGCCGCGTCGTTCAGCACCAGCTTCTCCAGCGCGTCGCGCAGGTCCGCGTAGTCGTCCGAGTCGATCGGGAACAGGCCGCAGAACACCATCGGCTTGACCTCGCGGTAGCCCGGCAGCGGCTCGCTCGCCTCGCCTCGGTGGCTGCGCGCGGCCGAGCCGCCGGCCTTCGCGCGCGTCGTCAGCGTGTCTCCCACGCGCAGCAGCGTCACGTCCTTCAAGCCCGTGATCAGGTAGCCCACCTCGCCCGCCGCCAGCTGGTCCGTCGGCATCATCTGCGGGCTGAAGAAGCCGATGTCGTCGATGTCCGCCTCCGTGCCCGTCGCCATCGCGCGGATCGCCTCGCCCTTGCGAAACACGCCGTCCACCACCCTGATGTACGCGATCACGCCGCGGTACTGGTCGAACTCCGAGTCGAAGATCAGCGCCCGCGGCGGACCGTCCGGGTCGCCCTGCGGCGGCGGCACGCGCGCCACCAGCTCCTCCAGCACCTCCCCCACGCCTTCGCCCGTCTTGCCGCTGATCTTCAGGATCGACTCCGGCGGCTCGCCGATCAGCTCGCTCACCTCGCCCGCCACGCGCTCCGGCTCCGCGCCCGGCAGGTCGATCTTGTTCAGGCACGGGATCAGCTCCAGCCCCGATTCCACCGCCAGGTACGTGTTCGCCACCGTCTGCGCCTCCACCCCCTGCGCCGCGTCCACCACCAGCAGCGCGCCCTCGCACGCCGCCAGCGAGCGCGACACCTCGTACGTGAAGTCCACGTGCCCCGGCGTGTCGATCAGGTGCAGCTGGTAGGTCTCGCCGTCGCGCGCCGTGAAGAACACGCGCACCGCCTGCGCCTTGATCGTAATCCCGCGCTCGCGCTCCAGGTCCATCGAGTCCAGCAGCTGCGCGCGCATGTCGCGCGCAGCCACCGTGTGCGTCAGCTCGAGGATGCGGTCAGCCAGCGTCGACTTGCCGTGGTCGATGTGCGCGATGATCGAGAAGTTGCGGATGTGCGCCTGGTCCATGGGTCGCTACAGCGTAGATGGCGCGCGAGCCGACGCGGCGGCGGGCACGCCGCGCGGGGGTGCGTCCCGCTGCGCGGCGCGGGCACGCGCCAAGACCCGCTAGCGTTGATGCTCCGGCGGATCGCCAACCCGACAAGGATTCATTCAGCCGCGGCAACGCGCCAGCCTTCGGGCCGGCGGCCTGTCCAGGTGTCGGGAGTGTTAAGCCGCCCAGGCGAAACACACAGTCCTGGGACGTATGTAGTAAGCGGCGATCTCTGTTCGGGCGCAAGCCGGGTGGGCTTCGGTTCACCCGGCCTCTGCTCGCAGATTCGGTGGGCTGGGGGGTGAGCGTCAGGTTTGTTTGCTCAAACGTTTGCTGTATAACGATGGCTATACAGAGTTAATTCCGCGGGTTCTAGGCGAACCGGAGGCAACGCACATCCAGGGCGTGGCTCAGGCTCTGCCGAGGCGCCCACGGATCATGCCGCTGACCTGATGGGCCTCGGGGATGCGCATGATCAGCACCGCGCGCACGTAGACGAACAGGCCGACCGCGGCGGCACCTCCCACGCTGATGATCTGTGCGGGCAGCGAGACTCCAAGCAAGCTGTCGAGCAACCTCCACACGCCCCATGAGACGCCCGCGAGCAACGCTGACGCGATCAGGATGCGCGCCGTGATCATCATCGTCTGCGCTCCTTCCAAGCGACCGTTGAGGCCCGTGCGCAGACGCCAGAACTGGAGCGCGAACATGACGACGTTGGCGCTGATCGTGCCGATGATCAGCCCCGCGATCCCGAGCGGCTTGTACAGGGCGACGCTGACGATGATGTCGACGACGACGTTGATCGCCGCAAGGCTCGTGGGGATCCACGGGCGCTGGACCGCGAAGAACGCACGCGTCAGCAGCAGGTTGAGGCCCCCGAAAGGGAGGCTGAAGGCGAACCAGAACAGCGCGATCGACACGACGTGAGTGGACTGAGCATTGAATTCGTGGCGCTGGAACAAGACACGCACGATCGGCGTCGCGAGCACGAGCATGAACGCCGCCGAGGGGATCAGCAGCAGATTGATTTGGCGCATGCCGCTGCCGATCGCGCGGCGCATCGCGGCGGGGTCGCGTTTAGAGGCCATACGGGACAGCGTCGGGAACAGCACGGTGCTGACCGCCACGCTGAACACGCCCTGCGGCAGCATGTACACGCGGAACGCGTTGTCGATCGCGCGCGGCGCTTCGGCTGAGACTTTGCCGCCGAAGACCGTGTTGATCAGCTGATCGAGGTTCAGGATCCCCAGTCCCAGCGCCACCGGCAGCATCAGCACGAACACCTGTCCGACGCGCGGGTCGTGCCAGTCGATGTGTACCCGCAGGCGAAAGTCGATGCGCCCGAGCGCGCCGAACGCCATCGCCAGCTGCACACCGGTGGCCGCGAGGATGCCGATCGCGTATGCGTAGACGCGGTCTTCGCCGTGGAACTGCGGCGCGAGCACGACGAGCAGCACGATGATCACGACGTTCCACACCGCCGGCGACAGCGCGGGGATCGTGAAGTGATCGTAGGACTGCAGGATCCCCACGAGCAGGCCATTCAGCGCAAGCAGCAGCACGATCGGGAACATCACCTGCGACAGGCCCACGACCAGGTGTGTCTGTGCAGCGAGCTTGGAGCCGATGAACAGCGGCATCACCTCCCCTGCCGCGAGCGCGAACAGCGCCGTGATCGCACCCGCGCCGATCAGCAGGATCCAGAACAGCGTCGAGGCCAGGCGCATCGCCTCGACGCGGCGCCCCTTCTGCAAGAGGTCGGTGAACACCGGCACGAACGCCGCCGACAGCGCCGACTGCGCGAACAGGTTGGCGACGAAGTTGGGCACCTGCGACGCGATCGAGTACGCCGACGCGAAGCCGTGGGTGCCGAAGTACGCCGCGAAGACGATTTCGCGCAGCAGCCCAACGATCCGCGAGAAGCCCGTGAAGAACGCGAAGATCGCGGTGTTACGAGCCAAGCCGCCGCCGCCGGAGGGCGGGGGCGCAGGCGGCTCCTCGGCGAAGACTTCGGCGCTGGCTGACACTTGAGGCCGCTATAGTACGGCGCTGCGCGGCGCGCCCCGGTTTGTTCTTCGTGCCTTGCGCCTTTCAATCATGGCCAACATCCACTCACAGAAGAAGCGAATCCTGCGCTCCGAGCGCGAGCGTCTGGAGAACCGCCGCTACACGTCCACGATCAAGACCTACTTCCGCCGCTTGGAGGAGCTGGTCGCCGGCGACGATCAGCCGGCCGCTGACGCCGCCCACCGCGAGCTGGTCAGCACGATCGACAAGGCCGTCAAGCGCGGCGCGATGCACAAGAACACCGGCGCACGCAAGAAGTCCCGCGCCGCCCGCACGCTCGCGCCCAAGTAGACGCCCCGCCGCGCGTCCGCGCCGGCGACAATGACCACTCTAGGCCGTGATCGCCTCGATCGCGCGCAGCGCTAGCGTGTCCTCGTCGAGCCCCGCGAGCGCCGTGCGGCTGCTCGCGAGCGGTGCGCCTCCGCGCGTGTCGAGCTCGAGGTCGGCGAGCGCCGCCAGCGCGGCGCGCAGGCGCTCGACGTCGGTGCGGGCGACGTCCGCGACGAAGCGATCGGCGGCGCGCGCGGGCATGGGCAGCCCGCGCTTTACCTCGGCTACCGACTCGCCCGCCTGCAGGCGCAGCGCGACGCCCAGCGCGTCGCGCAGGCGCTGTGCCATCAGATAGGTGAGCCCCGACAGGCGCTCGCCCTGCTGGCGCAGGCGCAGGTAGGAGAGCGTCGCCTCGCGGCCGTCCGCGCCGACGAGCGCGTCGGCCAGCGCGTACGCGCGCCACTCGGTCGAGTGCGCCGCGCGACGCTCGATGTCCTGCACGGTGATCGCCTGCGAGGAGTCGCCTTCGAGCGCCAGCTTCTCGAGCTCGCGCAGCAGGCGCTGCTGGCGCTCGCCCACCTGGGCGACGAGCGCCTTAGCGGCGGCTGCGTCGAGTGAGACGCCGAGACGCGACGCCTGCTCGAGCGCCCACTTGGCCAGCTCCCACCGCTTGACGGTCATCTGCGCCCCCACCTGCCCGCCGGCGCGCTCGACAAGCCGGTGCAGCGCCGCGGGCACCTTCGCGCGCCCTTCCTCGCGCGCGAACAGCGCGAGCGTGGTGTCGGGCGGCATGTCGCCGAGCACGCCGGACAGGTGCTTCTCGACGTCCTGCTCGCGCCAGCGCTCGACGCCTTCGACGAGGATCACGCGCTGCCCGAGCGCGAGCGTCATCGCGGCCAGCGCCTCCGCCACCGCGGCGGGTGTCCCCGCGTCGCCTTCGAGCACCTCCACGCTCGCCTGGCCGCCCTGCTCACGCTCGATCAGCGCCCGCAGCCCCGCCCGCCGCTCGGCCACCGCGCCGTGGTCGTCGCCGTGGATCAGGTAGACGGGCTTCAGGCTTGCCATCTCGCGAGTCTAGGCATAGTGGAAGGACATCGCGTTAGTCGTTCGAGAGGCAAGCGATACAAGGACGCAGGGAGCGTGGCGTGCTACGCACGCGAGCGACCGAGGACGCCGTAGCGCGCCGCCTATCGGACGACTAGATTGACGAGCTTGCCCGGCACGACTATCTCCTTGACGATCTCCTTGCCGTCCACGTGCGCCATCACGTTGGGCGCCGCCCGGCACAGGTCCTTCAGCTCCTGCGGGCCGGCGTCGCTGCTCGCCTGCACGCGGTCGCGAACCTTGCCGTTGACCTGGCACACCAGCTCGTACTCGTCGCGCTCGAGCAGCGCCTCCTCGGCCTGCGGCCACGGCTGCTCCCACACGCGCTCCCCCGTGAGGAGGTCGTACACGTCGGCGCTGACGTGCGGCGCGAACGGGAACAGCAGCGAAGCGGCGCTCGCGAGCGCGAAGCGCAGCGTGTCCGGCGCCACCGACTCGCGCAGCCGCGACACGTCGTTCAGCAGCTCCATCACAGCGGCGATGGCGGTGTTGAAGGCGAAGCGGCGCAGGTCGCCGCTGACCTTGTCGATCGCCCAGTGCGTCTTGCGCGCCAGCGCGAGATCGTCGCCCTCCAAGTCTGTTCCGGCCGGCGCATGCGCCGGCCGGCG
>DASZFY010000051.1:0-216481 GCA_035939335.1 Solirubrobacteraceae bacterium
CGCGCGCGAGCTGCGCGAGCAGGCGGAGGTGCGCGCCCGCGAGCGGATCGAGGAAGCCGACCGCGCGGCGGAGAACCGCGTGCAGGCCGCAGAGGAGGAGGCGGAGGAGCTGCTGGCCAACGCGCGCGAGCAGGTCGAGACGACCACCAGCGCCGCCCAGTCGGCCGCGGCGGAGCTGACGGGCGAGGCGGAGCGCACGCGCGAGGAGGCGGCGCGCGGGCTCGAGCAGGCGCGTGAGGAGGGCACGGGCACGCTGGAGCAGGCGCGCGAGCAGTCCGAGCGGCTGCTGGAGGACACGCGCAGGGAGTCCGAGCAGGTGTGGACGACGGCCCATCAGGAGTCAGAGCGCGTGCGCGCGTCCGCGCGGGCGGAGTCCGAGCAGTTGCGCGCAACTACGCAGCAGGAGTCCGAACGCTCGCTCGAGGCCGCGCGCAGCGAGGGCGAGCGCATCGAGCAGGAGGCGCGCGAGCGCGCGGAGGGCCTGTTCGCGGCCGCGCGCGAGGAGCTCGAGCGCGTGCGTGGCGAGGCGCAGGAGCAGGCGAAGGAGATCAAGGCGAAGGCACGCGAGGAAGCCCGCGAGATCACCAGCGACGCGCACGTGGTCGCACGCGACATCCTCAGCGAGGGCACCGAGATCTCGCGCAACCTGCGCGAGCTGTCCACTTCACTTCGCAACAACGCCGAGCGCCTGATTCGCGACGTGCGCCTGACCCACGGCGGCATGACCGCACGCCTCGACCAGCTCACCAACGGGGCTGAACCGGAGGCAGGCGATGGGTCGCAGGCGCGGGGGCGGCGTCGATCGAATGGCCGGGGTGGCGGTGGGGACGGCGGTGCTGGGGGCAGCGATGCAGGCGGCTCCAACGACGATCTCGACGTACCGGAGTTCATGCCGCGGGGGTAGGCCTGGTTGGGCGGGTGCCGAGCCGAGACCGACGGAGTCCGGACGGCTACACTTCCTGAGTTGAATACGGGGCTATAGCTCAGCTGGGAGAGCGTCTGGCTGGCAGCCAGAAGGTCGTCGGTTCGAGCCCGACTAGCTCCATAGATCCTGACGGTGGTCGAACCGCCGGCAGGATGGAGGCTGGTTCGCTAGCTCAACCTCTTCGCTCACGAGGCGAGATCATGCCGAAGGCGATACTCCGCGGTCGAGGGCTGCGCGGGCGGTTGCGATCTTCATCACTAGCCGGCGTGAGCGTTGAACCGGCTGGAAATCGTGGTGGCGGTAAAAGCGGTGTGCGGCGTCATCGAGGGCTTCCACGGCAATCAGCCGTCCGCCGGCGTTCATCGCAGCAGAGGCTATCCGCTCGAGCGCGTCGAGTAGTAGGTGCGTGCCCAAGCCTTGCCCGTGCAGCGCTTGGTTAAGCGCGAGCCGCGCGATGAGGTATCCGGGGATCGCGCTGTAGCCAGCGCTGAGTGAGCGCGATGGCAAGTCGGTGCGCATGAATTGGGTCGGGGCGATCGCAGAGAACGCGACGACCACCAGATCGTCGCGCCTGGTCCACACGGTCGTGTGGGCGATACCGGCCGCCTGTGCACGCAATGCTTCGTGGAGCAGCCATCGATCAAGCTCATCGCGCCCGCAGTCCAACTGTGCGAGGTCGTGATCGTCGCCGAGCGCCTGGGAGGTCCAATCGCTCACGCGCGCCGGTATAGGCGCGCGCCGCGAGCGGCTCGTTCCAAACGAGGAGCCGGATCGCCCTGGTCAAGCGCAGCGACCAGCGCGTCGAACTGACCAGCCGGGATCAGCGTCCGGTCAGCCCTGCCCAGCACGCGATCGGCCTCACGCGTCGCCGCTGCCAAGACAAACGCCGAGACCGAGAGCTCTCGTGCCTGGGCTGCGCGCGAGATCCGCTCCTCGCTGGCTGGGTCGGCGCGCATCTCGATCCGTCTAGTCCGGGTAGCCATACCCCCATAGTACGGCACTTGTACGACGCCTACGAGTACCGGCCATACTGCGGTATCGAGAGTCACCGGCCGTCGGATCCTTTCAAAGTGTGGTCAATACCTCGACGTCATTTTCGTCGCCCATGGCGAGGATGCTCGAGTCGAACGTGACCAGGCGCACCCCGCGGCGACGGGCAAGTGTCACTAGGTGCGCGTCGGTCACCTGCCGATAGCCAGCGATCGACGGCACGTCACTGTCGCCCATCGAGACGTCATCAGTGAGGAAGCGATGGTCCGGGTGTGCGCGCAATGTCGAGAGCACCCCTCGTGCCGCAGCGACGCCAATCGCACTTGGCAGCACGATCGGATTGGACGACACCCGTACGAAGCCGCTCTCTGTGATCGGACACGTCGCCCATCCCGCGGAGCCGTTCGCCTTGAACCATGCGCGCATCGCCGCATGGTGCACGTGCGAGTCCCAAGTCAGCGCGACAAGCGCGTTGACGTCCAGCAGCGCCACGGGAAAGCTCAATCCTCGTCGAGCGCTCGCCGCACCATCTCTGGCGTGATCGGCGGCGTACCTGCCGGTACACGGATGACTGGCAGTCCGTCCTCAGCCTCAACCCGAGCGGGGGTCAGCCCTCGACGGGCAAGCTCGGAGATAACGGAGCCGAGCGAGCGGTGCTCCCCCACGGCGAGTTGCCGCGCAACCACGACGACATCCTCATCGATGTTCAAGGTTGTCCGCACAAAATGATGGTAGCGCATCATCGCATCAGTGGTCATCCCTAGGTGGATAGGGTGGATTCGTCCGCGAGGGAAGGAAGTCTTCAGGGCAGCCCTATCAGCTTCTGGTCCTGTGGGCCGCGGTCACGCTGCCGCACCTTCCTGGCGTGGATGAGGGTGTATGGCAGCACGATTCGGTGTACGAGCTCGACGAGTCTCCAGATCGGGCGTGCGATGGGTTGTTCGTAACGGACGAGAGTGGTCCATAGCACCGTGGACTCCTGAACAATCACGACGTTGTGCCCGGTGATCAGGGCGGAGCGAGCCTGGAGCGTCATCGTGTCGGGGCGATCGTCGATCATGCGCCAGCCGAGCACGTTCGTGGGCGAGCGCCCAGGCACGAGCCGTAGCCGCTGGCACACCCGCAGAAGTGACGCCGGCCCAAATCCCGGTGTTTTCCCTAGGTCGGCCGAGCGGTTTACGGTGTATGACTCCTCGAATGGACGTCCTGGGTGGGTTCGTGTGGGGGGATGGGCGGCGGCGCGCGTCGTTGCGGTGGCGAGCGACGAGGCTGCTCTGTGCCTGCCTGGCCGCGGCATCGCTTGCGCTCGTCGCCTCGGCGTCGGCCAGCGCGGCGACCACTTTCGAAGCCACCTCGACGGCGGACACCGAACCGGGGACCGGTACTTGCACCGCTAAAGCGTGCTCGCTGCGTGAGGCGGTCGAAGCCGCCAATGCCATCAGCGGCGCCAGCACCGTGATCCTGCCCGAAGGCACTTACAAGCTCACCCACGGCCCTCTATACGTCGAACCCGCAACAGGAGCCACCGAGAGGATCATCGGCAACGGGGTCCAGGCCGGCAAAACCATGATTACCGCGGAAGACAAAAGCGAGATCATGCGTGTCGGCAAGCTCGGCGGCGGCGGCACGACCGAACTGCTGCTGTTGACTGTCACCGGCGGGCGCACCGGCGTTAGCTTCCCCGGCGAAGGCAACGGCGAGGGCGGCGGCATCTTCGTAGAAGGGAAAAACTCGCTCGTCGTCTCCCACAGCCTGATCGAAAGCAACGTCGCCAACAGCGAAGGCGGAGCGATCTTCACCTCCGGCCAGCTGACCGTCAAGAGCAGCACGATCACACGCAACGAAGTCTCCGGCGGCTCCGGCGACGGCGGCGCGATCGACGTGGCGACGGAATTCGGCAGCGCCGGCACTACGATCGAAAACAGCACGATCGTCGACAACGTCGCCCACGCCCAACTCGGCTCCGAAAGCCACGGCGGCGGCATCTACGACGGGGCGATCGAACTGCTGCTCGACAACGTCACGCTCGCCGGCGGCGAAGCCGAAGTCGGCGGCGGCGTGTACGTCAACGAAATCACCGGCCAGGATGCGGTCTTCAACTCGATCATCGCGCTCGACAAAGGCGGCGATTGCGCCGGATCGCCCACACACGAAAGCGCCGGGACGATCGCCGACGACGCATCCTGCGCGCTGTCGGGCAGCGGCGACAAGACGTCCGGCAAACCCGAACTGCAGAGCGTCGCAGGGCGTCCCGAACTGACCAACAGCGGCGGGCGTACCGCGACCGACAACCTGACGAGCAAAAGCCAGGCGATCGGCATCGGTCAGGCGGCCCACTGCCCCGAACTCGACCAGCGTGATTTCCTGCGCTCGAGCAGCGCCTGCGACGCCGGCGCCGTCGAGTACGGGTCGGCCTTCCCGGTGACGGTGGAAGGGGCGGCGAGCCCCGCCCAAGGCGGCTCGGTCACAGTCGCGCCGGCTAGCAAAGCCAGCAGGTGCGCGGGCGAGCAGTGCACGATCCCGACGGGCACCAACGCGACCTTGACGGCGGTTCCCGCAAGCGAATACCGCTTCGTCGAATGGCTCAGCGAACCGTGTCACGCCGGCTATCGCACTTCCGCGAGCTGCGCCCTCACGAAACTCGAAACCGCCAAAACCACCGAGACGGCGAAGTTCGTGCCTCTCTTTCACATCTCCGCCACCGCCACGCCCGCCTATGTGGCGATCCAGGCCACCGACGCCGACCCCTCGAGCTCGTGCTCGGGCGCGACCTGCACGGCGCCGGAAGGCGACACGGTGGAACTGACCCTCGGGCAGACGCGCAGCGTTCAGCTGCACGAATGGACCAGCGGCCCCTGCACAGGCACGGCGGCCAACCCGTGCATCGTGCACGTCAGCAAAACCGAAACCGCGGCCGCACTCGTGGAACTCGGCCCACCCCCGCCACCGCCCGGCACCATCGCCCTGTACGTCTCCTCCGAGGTCGGCAGCGACGCCAACGGGGGCACGAGCCCCGGCGCACCGCTGAGGACGATCGACCAGGCGCTCAACCTGATCGCCGAATTCAGGCATGAACGGGAAGGTTCCGTCGTCTCACAGATCCTCGTCTCAGAAGGCAACTACGTAGAAGCCGTCACGATCGGCCGCGTGGAAAACGTCTCGATCTACGGCAACCTCAACCCGAGCACCTTCAAGCCGGTCGCCGAACCGCTGAACCCGACGTTCATCTACCACGCACCGCAGCCCGTGGTGCTCGAAAACGCGACGAACATCCTGCTCCAGCAGCTGATCATCGAGTCCGGGCGGGCCCCCGAACCCGGCGGCTCGGGCTACGGGGTGCGCATGATCCACGGCTCGACCGCGACCCTCGCGAACGTGACGATCCGCTCGGGCTTCGGCGAAAACGGAGCCACGGGCGCGAACGGCGGCACCGGTCCGGCGGGAGGTGCGGGCGAGGAAGGCGGCAACGGCCAGACGCCCGAAAACGTCGCCGAAAACTTCTTCGTCAACGGCTCCGGGGTCGGAGGTCACGGCGGCCTCGGCCCGAACGGCAACCGCTACGCAACCGTCGTCGAACAGTACGTCAGCGGCGAACAGCCCCCCGAACCGAACCGCAGCCTACCGAGCGCTGGCGACGGCGGCTGGGGCGGCACGGGCAAGGACCACAGCTTCACCCCGTTCTACCTGCCCGGCGGAGAAGGCATCGCCGGCTTGGTCGATTGTGGCGAACACCCGGGCGAATCTAACTACGACCCAAACTGCGGCAAGCCGATACCGGGCGCGCCTGTCCCCGCCCCCTACACCTTCTACAGGGCCGTCGCGACGTACTTCGGAGAACCTGGCTCCGGGAGCCTCCTCCCCAGCACGAGCGCGGGCGGCACTGGCGGACAGGTCGGACCGTACGCGGCGAACGTGCTGGGCGAGGAAGCCCGCAACGGGTCGCCTGGCTCCGCGGGCTCCGCCGGTGGCCCGGGTGCAGGCGGGGCGAACGAGACAGCGGTGAGCCCCGGCGAAGCCTATGAACCGAGCGCCGGCGCCAGCGGAGCGCCGGGGAACTCGGGCGGTGGCGGTGGCGGGGGTGGCGGCGGCTCGGGCGATGACACCGGCTTCGTCAACGGCGGTGGCGACGGCGGCGGTGGCGGAGGCGCCGGTGGTGGCGGCGGTGAAGGTGGCAAAGGCGGGCAGGGCGGCGGCGGGTCCTTTGGCGTCTATCTGAACGGCGCTTCGACCGTCACGATCGAGCTGGGCAGCACGATCGTCGCGGGCAACGGAGGCAATGGCGGCACCGGCGGCGCGGGCGGCAACGGCGGCGCGGGCGGCGGCGGCGGCAAGGGCAATACCTACGCATCGGGCAAGATCGGCGCTGGTGGCAACGGCGGCGCGGGCGGGGCAGGCGGCGGCGGCGGTGCGGGCGGTGGCGGCATCGGCGGCCCGAGCTACGTCGTCTTCCAGGCCGACGCATCCTCCCAGGCCAACGTGTCGACGGACACGGTCCTCACGCCCGGCAGCCCCGGCGCGGGCGGAGTCGCGGGCGCCGGCGGGACGACTCCCGCGCCAAGTGGCGGCGGCGGGCCCTCGAGCCCGTGCTCGCGCAACTGCGCGATCCTCTCCTCGCTGCCGGTCCTGCTGCCCGTCTATGCCGTCATCAGCGGCGAAAAGGTGACAACGATCCTCAAGTGCCGTCTGCATTGCACCGGCACGATCACCCTCACCATGGGTGGGCGGGCCGCCGGCGTCGCGCGCCGGGGCGCCGACGCCGCTCGCAGCCAGACGGTGCTCGGCCACCTATCATTCTCGCTGGCGGCCAACAGGGCGACGACTCTGCGGATCCCGCTCACCAAGATCGGACGCAAGGACCTGAAGCACATCAAGACCCTGCGGGCGACGATGACGGTCGTGCTGAAGGTCGGCCGCGCCAAGCCCAAGTCCTACGCGCAGACGCTCGAGCTGACCAGATCGAAGCCCCCGACGGCCAAGCAGAAGGTCAAGAAATAATTCAAGACTCCCTGAGGTGCCCAGCCAGTTGACCTCGGCGCCTGATGTCGAGCTTGCGGTAGGTGTTGGCGAGGTGGTACTCGACCGTCTTGACGGTCACGAACAGCATCTGCGCGATCTCGCGGTTGCTGTGGCCATCGGCGGCGAGTTGAGCGACACGCCGCTCGCTCGGCGTGAGCGTGTCCGCTTCGACCCCAGTTCGATCGCGTGCCGGTCCGAAGCCGGCGGCGGCGAGCTCTGTCTGGGCGCGCTCGACGAGCGCGCGTGCGCCGCCGCCGCCGGCGAGTCGCAGCCCCTGGCTCAGCGGCTCGACGGCGTCTGCGCGACGATGCCCTCGCCGTAGAGCAGCGCCGAGGTCCACCAAGACGTGGGCTCGCTCCAGGCGCGGCGGCGAATCCGCCAGCACCGCGACGGCCTCGCGCAGCGTCTCGATCGCGTGCCCGCCGCGCTCGGTTGCAGCTCTCGCACGCAGCGCCCGGGCGATCGCATTCGGAACGCCGCACCGGCGGGCGTCCGCGAGCGCATCTGGCGCGAGCTCTCGGGCACGCCGAGGCTCGCCGGCCAGCACCGCGGAGAAGACCGCATCGGCATGCCACGGGAACAGGTTGGGAGCGTCGAAACCTACGGCGCGGAGCATCTCGCCCACCCGCAGAGACGATTCGAGCGCCTCTGCGGGGCGGCCTTCCGCGGCCTGCACCCGCCCGTGCGCTATCAGCACCAGCATGTATTCCAGCGAGCGTTCGAGCTCGGGCCTCGTGTCATCGAGCAGCGCCAGCGTCGAGCGCGCCTCTGCGACCGCGCCGCTCTCCACAAGAGCGAGCGCCAAGCCCGCGGCGGCCGCGCCTACGAACGTAGCCCATCCGTCAGCACGGGCGGCCATCGTCGTCTGGAAGTCGGCGAGCGCTTCGTCGACCTGGCCGCGCCAGAGCAGCGGCCAGCCGCGGCAGTAGCACAGGGTCGCGTATGCCATCGGCGAGCCGCGCCGGCGCGCGTCCGTCACCACTTCCTCGCAGATCTCGAGCTCGCGCTCCAGCTCGTCAGCGGCCATCAGCGCGCCGGTGACGAGCGACCAGGTCACTCCGTCGCTGCCCTCGGCGGCGAGCAGCGCACCGTCACCCCACGCTCGCTCCGCCAACGCCCGCAGATGCGCCGGCGGGCGACCCTCGAACGCGCGCTGCAGTGCGAGCTGTGCGAGCAGCTGGCGCTGCCCGGGTGTCGGCTCCTGCCCGTCGGCGATGAGGTCGGGCTCGCCCGCCGCCGCGACGCGCGCGCGCAGCCTGGTGTCGGTCCTGGCCGCCATCCACCAGGCGGCGCGCAGTTCACGGCCGAGCTCGCTGGAGGGATCGTCGAGCTCCGCAATGCCAGCCTCGAACGAGTCTGCCGCTCGCATCAGCTCGCCGGCCACCGTCAGCGCGCGCCCCAGCTCGAACAGCAGCCGCGCGCGCTCTTGCGCGTCTGTCGCAATGTCCAGCGCCGCCAGCAGGCGTTCTGCCGCGCTCGCGCGCCCCAGCGTCGCCTCAACGCGCCCGAGCTCGCTCAGCAGCCACGCTCGCTGCTCCGGTGCCGGCGGCTCCTCGAGCGCCCGCGCGAGATAGTCAGCGGCGGCCTCGCTCGCGCCTTGGGCCTGGGCGCTTCTCGCCGCGGCGCAGAGCGCGTCCACGGCCCAGGGATCTCCGCGACGTCCTCCCGCGAGCAGGTGCATGGCCACGCGTTGAGGCTCGAAGCCGTCGCGCGCGAGCATGTGCGCCGCGCGCAGGTGCAGCTCGCTCCGCTCGCCCGCTGCGAGATCGTCGTAGACGACGCGGACGACGAGCGGATGCGCGAAGCTCAGCGGCTCCCCTCTCTCCAGGATCGCAACACCCGCTAGATCGTCGAGCGCACGGGACGCGGCATCGATCTCGAGATCGGCGAGCTCGGCGGCCTGCGCGAGCGGCGCTCGCTCGCCGAAGACCGCCACAGCCCGCGCGAGCCTTGCGGGCGCGGTGTCCCGCGGCCCAAGACGCACGAGCACGTTGCGAGCGACTTCCGCGGGCGCCACCGTGCCAACCGTCGCGGCGTCGATCGCGCCACCGGCGTCGCTGCGCCGAGACAGCTCGCGCAGCAACTCGTGTAGATAAAAGGGGTTGCCCGCGGTCGCATCCAAGCACGCCGTGACGAGGTCCGGCTCAGCGTCGCCCAGCGCCTCTTGCGTCAGAGCGCCCACCGCCGCATGGCTGAGAGGCGCAAGCTCTACGTGCTGCGTGTCAGGATGACGCGCGATCTGATCGAGCACACCGGGGTCCCTGCCGGGCTCACGCGGGCGTCGCGCGAGCAGCACCGCGGCGGGCAGTCGCTTCAGACGGGATGCAAGGTAAGCGACGAACCGCGCGGAAGCGTCGTCGGCCCAATGAGCGTCATCGATCACCAGCGCGAGCGGCCGCTCTTCAGCCAGGCCCGCCACCATCCAGAACAGCGCATGCGCCACCCTCAGGATCGACTCCTCACCCCCGGCGTCGACGGCGGCCCATCGCTCTCCTGACGGGCCTTTAACCAAGCCGCCCGCTGCGCCGTTGAGCAGCGCTCGCGCTCCCTCCCACTGCGGCTGGGCAGCCACTGGATCGAGCAACGCTCTTGCGAGGGACCACGGCAGTGCCGTCTCGAGCTCCTCCCCGCGGGCGTGCAACAGCAACATCCCCGAGCCGACCGCTACCTCACAGGCGACCTCAAGCAGCCGCGACTTGCCGAGACCGGCAGCGCCCTCGAGCAGCACCAGGCCGCCAGTCCCGTCGCCCGTCGCCCGCAACGTGGCAACCAACTGCTCTAGCTCGGTGTCCCGCTCCAGTAGTCCGGTCGCCGCCTCGACGCCCTCCCACCGCTTCCGCTGCGCGGTCATCATCGGCGAGTCTATGGCGCGGCCGCGCCGGGGGCCCCGTCGATGACACTCGCACGCCGACGTGATCTCTAAGCCGGTAGCGTGTCTAATTGTCGGTGGTCATCATCCGCCTCGGTCGGTGTGACGGGCTAGGCGGCCCAAACAGAGAAAAAGGGGGGTTCGCGGATGCTGCGCAAGGCGGTCTTGGGCTTCGCCACTGTGGCGATCGTAAGTGGAGCGCTCGCGGGCGCGGCGTCGGCAGCCGAAACGCTGCGGCTCTATATGGGCGAAGGGCCGGCGTTCGCGGTCCTCGGCCACTGGTGCGGAGGAATCCAGCAGGAAGTCTATGAGACGGGTTTCAGCTCGCACGGCTACCCGGTCGGCAGTGTGCATCTGAAGACGACCTGCGGCGGCAGCGGTAAGGGCGGCGGCGGGCACTCGACGACTTACACCGGGACCGCGAGCGTCGAATGGACCTGGTTCGGCGAAACGCGATCGTACGGCGCCGTGTCGGGAGGCCTCGAATCCAAACCCGCGACCGACGCGTACGGCGACAGGCTCTACAACGTGGGCTCCGCGGCGTACCTCGAAAAGGGAAGCCCGCCGCTGCAGCCGCCCGCGCCGCCTACCAACGTCGGCGTGAGCGTGTCGCTGGCTGAAAGCGGCTCCACGGAATATCTGCTCATGAACGTCGGCTGGACCGAGGCTCCGGAAACCGAAGCGCTCGTCAAATACTCGACGGTCACCGCCACGCCGGTCGGCTCGAGCGCGCCGGTGGTGACGAACACGACCTCGAGCAACTACTTCCGCGAAGCCCATCTCGGCCCCGTGGAACCGAACACGAAGTACGTCGTGACGGTCACGAGCACCGACGCTGAAGGCACGAGCGAAACCAGCGCGCCCGTCGAAGTCAAGACGCCGAACTCCGACGGCGAAGTCGAAAAGGAACACAAGACCTACGACACCTGCACGGTCAACGATGGCACGATCAAGCTGTCACCGGGGCTGAGCGAAAAGCCGCGCGTGCAGACGATCACGATCAGCGGCAGCCTTGCCGGATGCGAAGGTCCGAACGTGCCGGAATCGGGGAGCTACTCGCTCAAGGAGAAGACCACCGAAGCGGTCACGTGCTCCTACCTGCAGCAGTCGACGACCACACCAACGACGACGGCCGGCAAGCTCACCATCACCTGGAGCGAAAACGAAGGCACCTCGACAGGAACCCTCACGGTGCCGATCTCGGAAGCGTCACTGACCGGGATCACCGGCTCGCTAAAGGGCGGCCCATTCTCCACGGTGACACCGATGAACGCCGCGTCGGTCTACGAGACGTTCCCGCCGTGCGGAGTGCCGCAGGGCAAGAAAGGCAAGATCAAGCCGATCAAGACCGGCACCTTCTCCACCAGCGAAATCGAACTCCACTGAGCAGACCTGCCTATGCAAGGCCGGCGGTGGACGCAGGACGAAGCGCGCGGGCTGTCCTATTTACCAGCGCCGAGCGCCATCGCGCCGTTTGTGCTCGACGCTGCGGGAGCGTCGAGCACGTCATCGACTGCAAGCGGGAGGCTGATCTCGACGCGCAAGCCGCCCTCCTCAAGGGCCATGATCGTCAGCTCGCCCTGGTGAGCGTGGGTGACTGCCGCGACGATCGCCAGCCCGAGTCCATGCCCGTCACCAACGCGTGCCCTGCCGCCACGCCGAAAAGCCTGTGCGAGCTCCTGCACCTCCTCGGCGGCCACGACTTGGCCGCTGTTGGCGACTGCCAGCAGCGCGCTATCCGCATCGACCGTGCCCCGAAGGCTGATCCAGCCGCCGTCGTGGTTGTGCTTGATTGCGTTGTCGAGCAGGTTGCTCACCAGCAGCGTCAGCAGTCGCCGGTCGCCGTGCACGACGGCCGGCGCGAGCTGATGGTCGATGCGCAGCCGGCAATCCGCCATGCGGGCGCCCGCATCTTCGAATGCTTCGCAAGCTAGCTGCGCGAGGTCAACGACCTCCAGCATGAGCAGCTCGGGCTCGCTACGGGCCAGCGCCAGCAGCGCCTCGATCAGCTCCTCGCTGCGGGCGAGTTGACGCTGGAGTACCAGCGTCGCCGCCTCAACGTCCGTGGCAGTCGCGTGCGGGTCTGCCGCCAGCACCTCAACCTCGGCTCGCATCGCCGCCAGTGGTGTGCGCAACTCGTGCGATGCGTCCGCGACAAAGCGTCGCTGTGCCCTGAACACTCCGTCGAGCCGCGCGAGCATCCCGTCGAACGCATCCGCCAACTCGCGCAGCTCGTCGCGGGGTCCCCCCAGGCCGATCCGCTCGCTGAGGTTTCTGCCGGTGACGCGCCCGGCCACCGAGGTGATCCGGCGTACCGAGCGCAGCAGCCGCCCCGCCAGCAGCCATCCCAGGGCGACCGCGACCAGCACGATGCCGGCGAGGACCGCCAGGTACTGCGTTACGAGCTGACCGAGCGTCCGATTCGTGAGCGCCGTCTGGGCCGCCTTTGCGACTGCTTCCTTGGCACGCGCCTGCGAAGCCCCGCTGGGAGTTTCACTGGCGGACTTTGGCGTGGACTGCGCCGCACGCTTGGGGGCGGCTATTTCCTTGGCCGCACGCGTCGACGAAAGCCTCCCGACGCGAATGCGGTTGCCGATCGCACTTGGTTCGGACGGCAGGGCGCCTTCAAGCGGAGCGTTTAGGTTGGAGCTGACGAGCCCGTAGCTGATCGCGAGCAGCGCGCCTCCGCAGACCAACAGCATGAGGCCGATCAGGAGGGCCAGGCGCAGGCGAAGGCTGAAACGGCTCACGCGCCGTCTGCAATCCGGTAGCCGGCGCCGGGGAGCGTCTCGATCAGCGGCGGCTTGCCGAGCTTGCGTCGCAGCGAGGACATCGTGACGCGCACCGCCGCGGTGAACGGGTCGGCGTTCTCATCCCACACGCGCGTAAGCAGCTTCTCCGTGCTCAGCAGTGCTCCGTCCGCCACGATCAGCGCTTCAAGCACGCCGAACTCCTTCGCGCTCAGGTGCAGCTCCCGCATGCCTCGCCGCGCTTGCCGGCGCGCGGTGTCAAGCTCGATGTCGGCGACGCACAGGACCGGCGGGCGCGGGCGGTGCACGCGCCGCCCGAGCGCAAGAACCCGGGCGGTGAGCTCCGCGAAGGAGAACGGCTTGCCGAGATAGTCATCAGCCCCCACGGCAAGCCCCGCCACGCGATCTCCCACCTCGCCCGCGGCGGTCAGCATCAGCACCGCCGGCGGTGAGTCCAGCGCGTTCAGCCGCCGGCACACCTCATCGCCGTGGACCAAGGGGAGGTCGCGATCGAGCACAACGACGTCATAGCTTGCGAGGGTCGCCTTCAGGAGCGCTTCCTGGCCGTCCTCGGCCGCGTCTACCGCAAGCCCCTCGCGGCGCAGCCCGCGCACCAGCGCCGCCGCCATGTCACTCTCATCCTCAACGATCAGAACACGCATAAAAACAATCGTAGGCTTGCCTGGCCCGGTCAATCCCGGGCCAGGCAAGTGTCGGATGCGGCGAGCGCGTCAACCGCGCAGCGCGGCGTCCCGTGAGCCTCTCTCTGCGACGGCCCCCGACCCCACTACGCACGGCGGGTTCGCGGCGACGAGCCTTTCCTTTTCGGTGCGCGCTGCCTTTTCGGCTGGCGTCTGGTTTTCGTCGGCGGGTCCTTCCTTTTCAGCGGGCCTACCTTTTCAGCAGGCGTTTTTCCGGCGAGCGCTTCCTTTTGGGCGCGCGCTTCCTCTGCGGCCACCGACCCCGGCACAGCCACAGCACCGGATTGCTGAGCGGAGGTTGGCTTGGAAGGCGCCGGACACGCGCTGCCCGGTCCCCTGGCGCTGGCTTTGGCGGCGTGGTGGCTACGGCCGTGCTTGGCATGGTGCTGCCCGCCCTGCGCGAGAGCGATGCCGACGGTCGTGAGCGCTGACTCGGCCGCGACCGCAAGCAGAGCGCCCACCAACCGGACCGGCCAGAGATGCGACATGGAAGGACCTCCTGTTCGATGTAATTGGACGCGCGTCGCGCGTTGCCAACCCCTTATAGACAGGCCGATGTTTGGCGGGTGTATGGCGCCGAAGGCGCTCGTCCGCCCTTCGGCGTGGCGCGCGTCCAGCATCACCGTCCCAGGGCTTGGGACCCGAGACAGCCGCACGCACCAACGCCAGGCGTCCGGCCTTGGGCCGCGGTCAGGAGCCGTCGTTCACGAATGGCGCGTAGGGGCGGCAGGGCTCGTTGCGCAGACTCGGGCACGCGGGCAACCCCGTCGGCACGCTGACTCCCGGCACGATTGGGAGGGTGAGGCTCGAAGGCATGCTCGGCGAAGAGGCGATCGACTCCGTTGCGGTCGTGCCCGCCGGCTGTGTTTCGCTGAACGACCACACCGGCTGTGTGCCGTTCGGCGCGGCGATCGTGACCCTGATGCGCGAGCCGGCTCGGTAGGCGTGACCCTCGAAGTACAGCGGGATGGTGACCGGAACGAACTGACCCGCAGGCATCGGTTCCACATCGGATGCAAGGAATGTCGGGATCGGCTGGAGCTCGGTGGGCTGCTGCTTGAACATGTTTTCCGAGGTGGTGGCGAGCTTGCGCTCGCTCGCCCGGATCCAGCCGTCCTGGACGAAGGTTTCGTTGCCGTCGGGGCGCACCTCGCTGACCGTCGCCTGAAAATCGACGTCCGGGGTGGAGGACTTGACCCACAGTTGGACGGCACCGCCACCGATCGCGGTGGTGTCGCTCGTGAGCGGTGCCGACACATATGACACGGCAGACCCGGCCACGGGCTGCACCCAGTTCCATTCCCACTGTGATGCGTTGCCCCACAGACCGCCGGAACCCGTGTTGGCCCCGAAATCCGTCAGCGGCGTGGCGCTCGCATCGGATGTGTAGGAGTCGACCCCTTCGGCGCTCGGCGGCTGTTCGCTCAGCGTGCCGTTCGGCCCGAGATACCAGGACCGAGCCCCGGTGCTGGGGATCGGAAACTTGGAGAACGACTGTTCGAACCCTGGATATGGGTCACCGGGCGTCGTGGTGCCGAGCGGCGAGGTCCCTGCGCCGTTGTCGAACAACACCCTGATCCCCGGGAGCGCTTCGAAGGCGGACAGCGCGGATCCGTAGGTCAGCTTCTCCTGGATAGGATCGGACGGAAGCGTGACGAGGTCTGTTTTGGGGAGCCCCAGCGCTTCCTGGTAGATGACCGGCGCAGCGGCATGCACGACCGTCGCGTTGACGATCGGCGCATGGTGCGCGACGTACAGCTCCAAGAAGTCGTACAGCCGGTCGAACGTGTACGGATCGAGCGAGTCCACGTGGGCGCCGTTGGTGAAGGTGAACCACTTGCGGTTCGTGCCGGTGAAGTGCTCGGCCAGGTCGGCGCAGTGCCCGCCGGTCTGCTCGTCCTCCCATTGGCAGGCCATGAACGTCGGCACGTTGATCTTGTTGACGAACGTGACCGGGTCGAGCGGATCGGCGACCGGCGGGTTGTATGTCGAGTTCGCTTTGATCTTGTCCATCAGGTTGGCCGCCTCGCCGTGCAGGGCCTGGTTGGCCTTGCACGTCTGATCGCCTTCTTCGATCCGCTTGTTCGCCCATGCCTGACCGTGGCCGGGGCTGGCCGGTTCGGCGTTCTGCTGGCGCTGTTCGGCCCACGCCACCGCGAATCCCGTGTTGAGGATGCCGCCTGGATACAGCGTCGACGCTGTCGCGTCGATCGTGGACAGCGGCGCGATCGCATCCAGTCCGGCCGGCTCGGTCTGCGCGGTGAACAGCTGGCTGATCGCGCCGTATGAGATGCCGAGCATGCCGACCTTGTTGCCGAGCACCCACGGCTGGTGGGCGATCGTTTCGATCACGTCGTAGCCGTCGAGGTTCTGCAGCGGTTCAAAGAAGTCAAACGCGCCGCCCGAGCAGCCGGTCCCGCGCATGTTCACGTCGACCACGGCGAAGCCCATCAGGTTGGCGAGTACGGCGATCCCGTTTTCCGGGCCAGCCGGGTTGGCATACCCGTAGCCCGAGTACTCGATCAGCGTCGGATACGGAGGCGTGTAGCTCAGCGACGGCACACCCGGTATCGGCAGCGTCGGGAAGTGGAACATCGACGGCACGCCGGGCTCGCCCGCCGGGCTGCTCGGCGTGTGGACGTCGATCGCCAGCTGGGTGCCGTCACGCGTGGTCAGGTACGTGTAGCCGTTGTCGGGGATTTCCTGGTTGTAGATGCTCGGGTCCCACGGCGCCGAGGCGCCCGTGTGGACGGTGATCGGACCCGACGTTTCGCCCGTCGAGGTCACGCGAACCGTGTAGTTCGTCCCGGGCGTAACGTTCCGGAACAGCAGGCCTCCCTGCGAGTCGGCTTCCTGCGTGTACACCGTCACGCCACTCTGGTTCAGCAGTGACATCTGCGCGCTCGCGGCCAGACCGGTGACGTCGACCTGTTCGACGCTCCCCTGCACGGTGAAGGCGGATGCGCTCGCAGCCGTTAGCAGCCACAGCGAGAATGTCGCGAGCCCAAGGACCACGCTGATGCGCACACGGCGCCGGAGCGCAGATCCACGCACCGATCGGCGATCCTGTGCCGGACTCACCACCTGACGATCTCCGCTGATTTGATTTGCAGGCCGCAACTCTCACCCCCGCTCGCCATGGATTCTCCGTCCCTGATTCCGGTCCGGCCCTTGGTCCGGCACCATTGGAATGAACCCCTAGCTACCCAGGTACGCACGCCCTGAAACGCAACCCCCGACTTCTTCAGTCGAATGGCTCCAACTTCTGTTTCAAAGCCGCGAGCCGTCGCCGTCGCGCGCCGCACCGTCGTCGCCACCGCCGATGCGCTCCCACATTTCCCGCCCTTCTCGCATCATCACCGGGTAGACGATCAGATGGCGGAAGGGCCTGATCGCAGCCATGTAGATGTCGCCGAAGCGCCCGTTCGTCTTCACCAAGACCGCCATCCGGGCGCGGAAGAAACCGTCCTCCTCCTCAACCCCGCCGATGTGCATGACGCCGTGCATCGTCCCGTTTGCGATCTCCGCGGCGTACTCGTAGTCGGTCAGATAAAGCGGCGTGAACGGGAGCGCAGTGAAGTCGGGGCCGCGTCCGCAGCGAACCAGATCGGGGGGTAGCCGGTCGCGCAGCGTCGCGACCCTGGAGCCCAAGCCGCTGTCGGGGTCATCCCAGCCGAACAGCCTCCCGACCGTCCATCGGGTGGCCCAGAGCGCGCGCATGACGCGGGAGGAGCCCCGTGCCGGGTCGAGGGATGTGAACATCTGCACGAGACGAGGGAATTCGCTCGGTAAGCCTCGCCCCGGCAGTTCCCACACGTCTTCGAGCTTGAAATCAGGCGCGATCTCGTGGATCCGCCAGGGCCGCGACGTGTGCTCGCTATTTGGGAGTCTTGCAGTGGGCATAGCCTGCTCCCGAGTACGTTATCATACGTTCATGCATGTATGTAACTGCCGAGCTTCGCAGGGTCGATGAGCCCGACAGCAGCACCGACGCTGTCAGCCCCTGGACGCCCTACTCAGGCTGAGCGCCGTGCGCGCTCGCGCAGCGCGTTGCTCGAATCCGCCGCGCGCGGTCTCTCGCGCTACGGCTACGGCAACCTCATGCTCGAGGAGGTCGCGCGCGAAGCCGGCTATACGCGCGGCGCGCTGTATCACCAGTTCAAGGACAAGGAGGATCTGGCGCTGGCGGTGATCGAGTGGGTCAACGACAGCTGGATGCGCGAGGTCAGCGAGCCTGCCGAGCAACAGCCCGACCCGGTCGCCGAGCTGCTGGCGCTGGCGCGCGGTCACGCGATCTTCTGCCGGCGTGACATCGCCCGCGTCGTGATGGCGCTGCGCTTGGAGTTCGCCGGCCAGGACCATCCCGTGGCGCGCAAGACCGAGCGGATCTGGGAGGCCGGCGTCAAGCGCTGCGTCACGCTCATCAACGCCGGACGCAAAGCCGGCTCGATTCCACCGGGACCACCCGCGCGGGCGGTGGCGCCGGCGCTGCTGGGCGCGCTCGAGGGAGCCGTGATCGCACTCGCCGGGCACGCGCCTCACGACGAGCTCCTGGCCGCACGTGCCGTTGCAGGGGTGCTGGGGATCGAGCGACCCCTGTAGCCGATGCCCATCGGCCGCCCCGCACTGGCCAGTGTCAGGAATGCACGATCAGCAACGAGGACTCTGTGTGCGCGGCCACGGCGGCGGTGACGCTGCCGAGCAGATGCCCCGCGAGCCCGCGACGGCGGTGGGGTCCGAGCACGATGAGGCTCGCTTCGTGCTCGTTGGCAACCTCGACGATTCCCTTCCAGGTCGGCGCTGCATGGATCGCGATGCTCTGCGCTCGGAACCCCGCCTTCTCCGCCAGAGAAGCTCCGTGCGCCGCAGTCTCCTCCGCGGCTTTCCGTACCTCTGTGGCCTCGGCGGCGTTGAAGTGCTCATCGCCGATGGGCAGAAATCCGACGTCACCCGGCTGCCAAACGCAGACGACCAGCGCGTCACGTCCGGGCGCAAGCTGGCGACCGGCCTGTTCGATCGCGAGCGTCGCGAGCTCGCAGCCGTCGTAGGCGAACAGGACCGGGCCAATCGGCGGGGCGGGCGTTGTGGCATGTGCGCCGGTCGAAGCCATGTCAGCTGGCGCTCCCGGTCGCGGGCTGTGCGGAGGTCAAGCTGGGACGAACTCTCGCCAGCAGCGGCGGCGAGCTCCAAGCAGGGCACTCGCCCGCCACGAAGCGCTCGATGTCGGGCGTCTGCGGGCGCGCGCCGCCGAGCGCGTAGATCGTGACGCCGATCACCGCGCCGCCGAGAGCGAGCCCGAGGCCGATCCACAGCGCGTTGCCTGTGCCGGCATCGAGGCTGCCGCCGACGGTCGCGGCGTAATGGGCGAAGATCGGCGCGATCATGAACGCCGCCACTGCGCGCATCAGCTCGACGATCGCGAACACACGCTGAAGGCTGGCCGAGGGCAGCGAGAAGCCCGCCACGAACAGCGCGGGCGCGACGGTCGCGCCGAGACCGACGCCCGTCAGCCCCGAGCCGATCAGCGTGGCCGCTTCGCTCGAGGGCACGTCGATGCGGAAGACCGCGATCCCGGCCGCGAGGAACACCATCCCGGTCAGCGGGAGATAGTGGATCGCACGCCTCGTGATGAGCACGCCGAGCAGGATCGCGGTGATCACCGCGCCGGCTACCTCTGGCAGGTAGAGCAGGCCTATGTGAAGCGGTGTGTAGCGTCCGACCAGCACCCCCGCGGTCAGCGCGGTCGCCGATACCGAGGCCGCCGCCGCGAAGAGCGCCACCACGATGCCCGCGACCGGCATCGTGCTGGTCAACATCGTGCGGATCGTCAACAGCGGCCGCTTGGCGCGGAACTGGTAGACGATCAGCACGACGATCGTCGCGAGACCGCCGAGCAGCGGCGCGATCGTCAGGCCGTCGAGGAAGGGGTGGGTCAGCAGCTCTGAGGCGCCGAAGAACGCCGCCGTGCAGCCGACGGCTGCCAGCGCGAGCGCCGGTAGATCGCTGGGCGAGTCCGGATTGGCAGGCGGCGCATCGTCGAACGTCAGTACCGCCAAGGCCAGCGCGCTGGCCGCGATCGCGGCGATGATCCAGAACAGCGGCCGCCAGGCCTGAGACTGGGCCTGCAGGCCGCCGATCGCCGGGCCGAGCGCAACCGCCCCGAAGATGCACAGGTTCATGATCATCGCCGTCGTGTGCAGCTTGCTCGCTGGGTAGCCGATCGCCAGCGGCGGCACGGCGGAGATGAGCAGCAGGCTCGTGCAAAGGCCCTGGAGCACGTGGCCCACGATGTACATCTCCGGATCCTGCGCCGCCGCCGCCAGCACCGACCCGATCACGAGCAGCGTCGCGTACACGATCAGCATCCTTCGCTGCGGCAGGTGCTGGGCAAGCTGGACGGCAAGCACGGTGCCGGCGGCATACGCGGCGTTGGCGATACCGGAGCTGAGGCTCATCGTCTGCAGGCTCGTGTGCAGCTGCTTGGCGATGATCGGCGTCAGCGGCTCGAGCGCGGCGGACAGCGCCAAGTAGGGAATCAGCGCGAACATCACCATCGCCGCGACCGCGGGATACCGGCCGGCAAGCGGGCCCTGGCGCATCAGCGATCACCATCCAGAGTACGTGGGAGCGACCTCTTTGTCATATCCCGGTCATTGCCGTTTTAGCACGCGAAGCCGCGTCCGCAAGGGCCGACTACGAGCGATCTCGGTCGCGATCCACGACCAGGAGGATGTCATGCCCTGGTCTGCAGCCACTCCCGATAGCGGCCGAGCGCACGCCGTTGCGCGCGCTGATCGCACACGAGCGCGTAGACAGGGTGTGTCTTGCCGGTGGGGTCCTTGCGGCGCGTGATGCGACGCATCTGGTGGCGGGCGAGCGCCATGCCGGCGGCGGAGGCAAGCGTCTTGTCAGACCACGTGACGGGCGCTAGGTGCTCGGTAGCCTCACGGCCCTCCTGCCAGCGGCTGCAGAGGTCGGGGGTGATCGCCATCGCGCTCGCCATGCCGACCAACGCGACGCCGCTCGCGAGCACCTGCTCGGCGGTCTCGCGGCGGGTGATGCCACCGGTCAGCATCAGCGGCAGCGGGCTGGTCTTGGCGAGCTGGGCGGCGAGCTCGAGGAAGTACGCCTCGCGTGCCGCGGTGCGACCGTCCGCTGGGCGGCCGGACATCGCAGGGCTCTCATAGCTGCCGCCGGAAAGCTCAACCAAGTCGACCCCAAGGGGCTCGAGCATCTCGATCACCCGCGCAGCGTCCTCGGCGTCGAACCCGCCGCGTTGGAAGTCCGCGGAGTTCAGCTTCACCGCTACCGCGAACGACGAGGACACGGCCGCGCGGATCGCGCGCACGACATCGAGCAGCAGCCGTGCGCGGTTCTCCAGGCTCCCGCCCCACTCATCGCTGCGCCGGTTCACCAGCGGCGAGAGGAACTGCGAGATCAGATAGCCGTGGGCGGCATGGACCTCGACACCATCGAAGCCGGCACGCTCGGCGAGACCGGCAGCCGTCGCGAAGCGCTCCACGGTCGCGCCGATCTGCTCCTCGGTCATCGCCACCGGCCGACCGAAGCGCTTGCTGTGCTTTCCCAGCTCGATCGCGACCGGCGACGGCGCCCACACCACCCCCGGCATCTTCGCCTGCACCTGCCGGCCGGGGTGACTGAGCTGCATCCACATCGCCGCGCCGCCAGCCTTGCCGGCCTGCGCCCAGTGAACGAACGGGTCAAGCGGGGCGCGGTCATCGAGCACGATCCCACCGGGCCCGGTCAACGCCTCGGCGTGAACCATCACGTTCCCGGTGATCAGCAGGCCCGCGCCGCCTGCACCCCAGCGGCGGTAGAGCGATATGAGCCGTTCGTCTGGGAGTTGCGCATCGCCGGCCATTCCCTCCTCCATCGCCGCCTTCGCGACTCGGTTGCGCAGCGTGCTTCCCGACCGCAGCACCAAGGCAGAGAACAGCTCACTCGGCATCAACAGCACCTCTCGCTCGACTCGAATGTTTACGATGCTCACATTACATGAGTCGAGTAAACGCTGTCAACATCGATGTACGCGATGCCCGCATCCAAGACGACCTACCACCACGGCGATCTTCGCGCAGCGTGTGTCAGCGCCGCGATGGAGCTGCTCGAAGAAAGCGGCGAGACCGCGCTGTCGCTGCGCGCTGTCGCACGTCGCGCCGGCGTCTCGCCAGCAGCCCCCTATCGCCATTACGCGGACCGCGAGGCGCTCGTCTCGGCTGTCGCGGCGGTCGGCTATCGCGAGCTCGCTGAACGGCTGGCCGCCGCACACCCATCGCCCTCCACGACCGAGCAACTGACCAGCGTGGCGGTCGCTTACGTGCAGTTCGCGCTGGAGCGGCCCGCCCTGTTCCGGATGATGTTCGGAGAACCCTGCGACCGAGACAACGACGAGCGCATCGCCGCCACCGCGGCGGTAACGCTGTACCTCCGCGAGATCGTCGTGCGAACCTTCCCGCAAGCCGACACCGAGGCGTTGGCGACCGCGATCTGGGCGTTGGTCCACGGCCTCGCGTTCTTGCACCTCGAAGGCAAGCTCGACTCCTCCGATCCGTCGGCTGTGGCCAACCGAGTCACCGCCACGATCCAGGCGCTGATGACAGCAACGTCGCTCGCAAAACTCTGACCATGGCCTCCAACGCCTGCTCGCGCGGCAAGCGCTCGCCTTAGTGAACCAGGGGGAAGCCCCGCACTTGGCGGGGCTTCCCGCCGGTGACGACACCGGCGTGCGACCGCGCTCGGCGGTCACACCATGGATTTTCAGCACAGGGCGCGATCAGCTACCAGTGATGTCCATATCCTGTGGAGCTGAGTTCTTCGAGCTCGGTGGTGAACGTCTGATGGTGTCCTTCCTCGTCGCCCCTGATGCTGAGGAACGTGCTGGCGACGGAGGGATTGCCATCTTCTTCGGCTTCCTTGGCGTCCCGCGTGTACACTTCGATCGCGCCCTGCTCGTCGGTGATCGAGTGTTCGAGGTTCATCGCTACACCGTTGACGAAACCGGCGACGTTTGAGATCAGCACCCAGTTCTGGCTTATCTCCTGCTTCTCGAGCCCGGACAACAGGGCGGCAAGCCTAGCTTTACCGGTATCGACTGCAGTCTTGCCCATGAACTGGTACTCAGCCCAGAGCCACGCCGAATCCTGGAGCGCGGAGCCCGAACCCGCGGTGAGTTCCTCGTAAAAAGTGCCCGAGTAGCTCGGCCGCGGCGAGACCTGCACTCCAACTTCCTTGACAGGCGGCGCGCTCGGAATTGAGCCACCACTCTGCAGGGCGTTCAAAGCTCTGGTCAGCAGCCCAGCGTCTTGGTACTCCTCAAAGGCGATTGCGCGAAGCAGGCGGGCAGCTTGCGACGATGGGTCCTGAGCGGCTCGCACGAAGTCGTTGTGAGCCACTTGCTTCGCCTGCGTGATCGCGGTTTCCAGATTGGCGGCATTGTTGGTTTCGCTGTACAGGCTCGCGAGCGTCACCTCGTGGGTGTAGTGGTCCTGATGCTCGACGTCTCCAACAGTGCGCCAAACGTTGGCCTCGTCAGCGAGTTGGGCTTTGTCGGCCCCAGCCGCGTAGCCATAGTATTCGAGATAGGCGGCGGCCTCTTCTTTCGACGCGCTGATCAGGAGCTGCTCAACCGGCAGGGGTCCAGCGCTTGCGTTCACCGCCGGCAGCGCAAGCGCGATCGTCCCACTCGCCGCAACGACAGCGGCGAGCGCCCGGGCGAGCCGATGCCGGAATATATGGCACATTCGTTTCTCCTTTGTACTAGTTGGCACGTTCCCTTCCCTGAGCAGAATCAGGCGCGTCCCTGCTCGTACACGTGCAGGTCAGATGTTCGTCGCTACGTACCGACGATCACGTCGATCCAGCGTTCGATCGTCAGGTCATTCACCTCGGTCACCGCCACGTTGCGTGGTCAGTTAAATAAGACCGCTTTCATCTTCGGCTTCCTTCGTATCGACCGCTCTCTCGTCAGCTAGACCACGACCGGAGGTCATCAACCACAATTAATTCAGTCACTTCGTCGGCCGGCGGGCACCTGGAGATACTGCCGCGTGCGTGGAAGGCCGAGGAGCAGGACTGTGCGGCCGATAGCGGATCAGCTCGACGCGAGCTGAAGCACGAGCACGGCCGAAATCGCCGCGATGCAGCCCAGATGCTGATGGAGGATCGACCTCGCGAGCGCGCTCTGTCGATCGACACTGTCTCGCCTGGTACCGAGGCGGACCGCGCTTGG
This sequence comes from Solirubrobacteraceae bacterium, assembly GCA_035939335.1. GTDB lineage: Bacteria > Actinomycetota > Thermoleophilia > Solirubrobacterales > Solirubrobacteraceae > Palsa-744. The sequence continues at coordinate 23,501 of DASZFY010000051.1, forward strand.
GACGGTGCGTAGGGCGGCGGTTAGGATCGCGCCGGCGGCAAGAGCAAGCGATGCCCACGCAACCCAGCTCGACGTGTCGCCGTCGAGGATCTCAGCGACGATCGACGCGAGCGTCGCCAGCATCACCACAGCGATCAGCTGATTCATTGGGCGAGCGGCCGTCGTCACTCGCCGGTAGTAGCTGGAGACGGACGCAAGCACGTCCTCGGACAGCTCGCCAGCCTCGTGCCCGAGCACCTGCACGTCGAACATCAGGTCGAACCACAGCACCGCAAGCAGGAATCCGCTACCGGCGGTCACGAACGCGATCATGCCCGAGTATCACAGCAGATTGCGCGTAACTGACAGCTGGGGGCTGACCTCGCGTCTCCTCACTACAACTGCTGGCCCGGCACGAAGCGCGTCACACCCCGGCCGGCTCCAGGATCACCTTCGTCCAGCCTTCGTCACGCGCGTCGAAGTGCGCGTATGCGTCAGGCGCGTCGTCCAGCGACAGGCGGTGGGAGACGATGAAAGACGGTTCCGCCCTGCCGGAGTGCACGAGGTTTCGCAGCTGGCGGTTGTAGCGCTTCACGGGGCACTGCCCGCTGCCCATGCTCTGTCCCTTGAACCAGAACAGGCCGTAGTCGAAGATCACCTCGCCCTCCTTCGCCAGGGGATCGGACGCTCCGGGGTCCTCTGGGACGAACACTCCGACCACACCGATACCGCCAGTGGAGCGCACGGACTTGACGAGATTGTTGAGCGTGAGGTTGGGGTGCTCGTGGCCCTGGGGGTCATGCGCCTGGTAGCCGACGCACTCGCAGCCGCGGTGCGCGCCGAGGCCGTTGGTCTCCTCGAGCACGCGCTCGACGGGCGATTCCCTGGAGTCGTCGATCGGCAGCGCACCAATCGACTCGGCCAGCCGCAGACGATCGGGGTGCCGATCGACCAGCATGACCTTGCAGGCGCCCTTGATCGTGGCGGAGTAGGCCGCCATCAGGCCGACGGGACCGCTGCCGTAGATCACCACCGACTCGCCCGCCCGCACGCCGGCGAGCTCGGTGGCGTGCCAGCCGGTGGGAAAGATGTCGGAGATCATCACGTAGTCGTCCTGCTTCTCCTCCGCGTCCTCGGGAAGGCGAAGGCAGTTGAAGTCCGCCCACGGGACGCGCAGGAGCTCGGCCTGGCCGCCTTCATACGGGCCCATGTCGGCGAACCCATACGCGGCCCCCGCCATGTTCTCGATCGGCTGGGCGGTGAGGCAGTAGTTCGTAAGACCTCGCTCGCAGTTGACGCAGTGCCCGCAGGCGACGTTGAAGGGAAGGCACACCCAGTCGCCCACCTTGATGCGGTCCACCGCGTCACCGATGGCGAGGACTACGCCGAGATTCTCGTGCCCGAAGACGCGGCCCCGCTCGAAGTCGGTGCGGCCCTCGTACATGTGCAGGTCAGAGCCGCAGATGTTCGTCCGAGTGATCCTCACGATCGCGTCGGTCCCGCGTTCGATCGTCGGGTCCTTCACCTCGCTCACAGCCACGTCGCGTGGTCCGTTGTATATGACCGCCTTCATCTTCGGCTCCCTTCGTATCGACCGCTCCCCTCGTCAGGTAGACCACGACCGGACGTCGTCAACCATCTCGGTCACGGCGCTGGAGCCGGCGTGCGCCGAGCCGAAGCGTTCAGCGTGAAGCGGTAGCGATCCTTCCCCGACAGTGCGCTGGTGCCGTTGGTGGTCGTGACCGTCACGTTGACCCTGCCGGCCGGCTCGGCTGGAGGGATCGCGGTGATGGATGTGGCGGAGTCGACGCTGAAGCTGGCGGCGCTGTCGGAGCCGAAGCTGACGCCCGTGACGGACACGAAGTTGGCACCGGTGATCGTCACCGGCACGCCGCCGCCCTGAGGCCCGCGGCGACGATGCACGCCGCTGACGATCGGCGCGGGTCTGCTCGCGAACACCCACGCGGCGCCCGTGAAGTCCTCATCGCCCTGCCCGCCGACCAGCGCTGTGCCCCCGTCGGCGGACAGTGCGACGCTCGAGCCAAACGCGCCGAAGCCGGCCTCGCCGCCCCCTGCGAGCTGCTGCGTCTGCCTCCACATCGAGCCCGAGCGCGCGAACGCCCACACGGCTCCGACGTCGTTGTAATCGTGACCGCCGACGAGCGCGGTGTCGCCGTCGGCCGACAGCGCGACGCTGTAGCCGAAGAACGCTCTATCCACCCCCGTGTGGCCGGTGAGCTTTTCGCCCTGCTGACTCCATATCGCCCCGGTGCGCGTGAACACCCACGCGGCGCCCACGCCACCGGCGTCCGCTTCACCGCCGACCAACGCCGTTTCGCCGCCGGTGGACAGCGCCACGCTGTAGCCGAGCCTGCCGTTGCCCGCCTCGCCCGCGCCGGTGAGCTTTTCGCCCTGTTGGCTCCACGTGGAGCCCGCGCGCGTGAACACCCACGCGGCGCCCACGCCACCGGCGTCCGCTTCACCGCCGACCAACGCCGTTTCGCCGCCCGCGGACAGCGCGACGCCCGAGCCGAGCAGGCCGTCGCCGGCCTCCCCCGCGCCGGTGAGCTTCTCACCCTGCTGCGTCCACGTCGAGCCCGAGCGCGCGAACACCCACGCCGCGCCGACGTGGCCCGCGTCGTACGGAGCGCCGATCGCCGCGGTGGCGCCGTCACTGGACAGCGCGACGCTCCGGCCGAACGCGCCGGCGCCGCTGTCCCCGCCGCCGGTCAGCTTCTCGCCGAGCTGCGTCCAGGTGGAGCCCGAGCGGGTGAAAACCCACGCGGCGCCCGCGCCGCCGGCGTCGGACGGGGCGCCAATCACGGCTGTGTCGCCATTGGCGGAAAGTGCCACGCCGGTGCCGAACGCCGCGCGTCCAATCTCCCCCGCGCCGGTGAGCCTTTCGCCCTGCTGGCTCCACGTCGAGCCCGAGCGCGTGAACACCCACGCGGCGCCCACGCCGCCATCCTCGGACGGCGCGCCAACGAGCGCCGTGTCGCCGTCGGCGGAAAGCGAGACGCTCGCGCCGAACAGGCCTTCGCCGGCCTCCCCCGCGCCGGTGAGCTTTTCACCCTGCTGCAGCAGCGGATCGATACGCGGCGGATGTCGCGCCAACGCGCGCGCCGAGGCGAATCCACAGAGCAGCGCCAGCGAGGCGAGCAGCAGCGCTCCGCGCATGCACAGAAGCTACAGCGCGTGTCTCTATTGCGCAAGCGTTCGAGCGCCAGCGCCGATCGGCGCGTCGCGCGCGTCGAGGCGGCTACTGTGAGAGTGCGATGAGAGCGGGCGGATGGCATCTGCTTACTCGAGCCGGTTCGAGCGGGTTGCCTGGGATGCCATGAGCGCAGCGGACGTCGCTCAGGTGATCGCCAGCTACCGCGGTGGCAGCACCTACGCGCCGCTGTATGAAACGTTCGTGATCGTGCCGTTGATCGCGGCGATGACGCTCGCGTGCGTGGCGATCGGCGTGTACCTGCGCCGCCGCCAGCGCCGCCCCAAGCCTGTCGCCGACCAATGGCAGGCGCTGGCGGTGATGGGCGAGCTGTGCCCCTACGGCTGGCAGGCTCAGATCACTCTGTACGGCTGGGGCGCCCCAGTCCCCGCCGACGCGCCCCCCTCGCGCGTGCCGCTCGTCGAGCTCGAGTGGACCCAGTACGACGAGCCCGACCACGTCGCCGTCGCCCGCCGCGTTTGGGCGCCCACGATCGGCCAGGCGCTGCAGGCGATGGTTGACGACCGCCAGACCGACCTCGCACTCGAGCAGATCGAGCAGGCCGCAACCGACGAAGACGTCTGGTGGAACGAGTGAACGTCACCTGCGTCTGACGAAGTCGTCGTGCAAATCTCAAGTAGCCGCGCACCTCCCGCCGATAGGGGGCCATGGTCGCACCGCACAGCCTCGCGAGGCCCAGTTTGCGGGCCACGCTCGGACGCGAGCGAAGCGCTGTAGCGGGCGGCTGAACACCCACGGCAGACCCCCATAGCACCCTCCTCAGTTCCCTCGAAACCCGGAGCACGACCATGGAAATAGTCGCGAAGCAGAGTGTCAGGCCCCCAGCACCTGAGGTGCTGGCGACGTGGACGGAGTATCGCCGTTGTGGAGATCTGCAGCTGCGCGATCGGCTGGTCTTCACGTTCATGCCGATGGTCCGCTACATCGTCTATCGCAAGGTGCGCGAGGTGCCGGCCCACTGCGATGTCGAGGACTTCCTGTCGTGCGGTGTGGAGGCGCTGATCCGTTCGATCGAGCGCTACGACCCGGACAAGGGCGCCACGCTCGAGCAGTACGCGTGGACGCGCATCCACGGCGCGGTGCTCGACGAGCTGCGCCGCCACGACTGGGCGCCGCGCTCGCTGCGCCGCGACGAGCGCGCGATCAACACCGCCCGTGAGAGCTTCCTCGCCACGCACGAGCGTCACCCCAGCCGCGACGAGCTCGCGGCAGAGGTCGGCATGACGCCCGGTGAACTGTCGAGTCGGCTCGACCAGGCGGCGGTCGCGGAGGTCGGCTCTCTGAACCGCGCGGTACGCTCGGACGAGAGCGTCACGATCGAACAGATCGACACGCTGGTGAGCTCCGACCGCGATTACGACCCGGTCGCACAGGCCGAGCGTGGCGAAGCGAAGGCGCGCTTTCGCAAGGCGTTCGCACGGCTGTCCAAGCAGGAGCGCGAAGTGGCCGTGATGCTGTACGTCGAGGAGCGCACGCTGCGCGAAGTCGGCAAGCGGCTGGGGGTCTCCGAGAGCCGCATCTCCCAGATCCACACGCGGCTGCGTCGGCGCCTATACGAACAGCTCGCTGGCGAGCTGGCGCTGTTCAGCGAGCTCAGCTAAGCGCGGCTGGGCGCGGCAGGGCGCGCCGGCCTGCGTAATCATCAGCGGGTGATGCTGCTCGCGGTCAAGGTCCTGCTCGCCCCCAGCTTCGTCGTGGGCGCGTCGCTCGTCGCCCGCCGCTTCGGGCCGCGGATCGGCGGCCTGATCGCGGGCTTGCCGGTGGTGGCGGGTCCGATCCTGATCGCTTACGCGCTCGCGCACGGTCGCGAGTTCGCGGCGGGCGCCGCCGCGGGGACGCTGCTGGGACTGGTCTCGCTGATCGCGTTCGTGGTCGTGTACGGACGCCTCGCAGGCCGCGTGTCCTGGGCAGTTAGCCTTCTCTGCGGCTGGGCGGCGTTTGCGATCGCGACGCTCGCCTTCAGTACCCTGTCGCTGCCTTTGGGCGCGGAGCTCGGCCTGGCGGCGCTCGCGCTGGGGATCGGGCTCGCGGCTCTCCCCCGCCCCGGCGTGGATCCGCGGGTTCACGCGACGCCGCCCGCGTGGGATCTGCCAGTGCGGGCGGCATGCGCGCTGGCGCTGGTGTTGAGCCTGACGGCGATCGCCGGTTGGCTAGGGCCGCAGCTCAGCGGGCTGCTGGCGCCGTTTCCGATCATCGCGACGGTGCTCGCGACGTTCACCCACGCCCAGCGCGGAACGGATGAGCTGCTGCGGCTGCTGCGAGGGCTGCTCGGCGGCTTCGGCGCGTTCGCGCTGTTCTGCTTCACGCTTTCGCTCGCGCTCCACCGCCTGGACACGGGCGCGGCGTTCGCGCTTGCGAGCGCACTGGCGCTGGCGACCCAGGCTGTCGTGCTCGTGTTCGTCCGTGGCGAGCCGGCCCCGGCGGCCCAGCTGGCGGAGTGCTACGTGGGCACGCCGCCGCCCGCCGGTTGATGGCGCACCCGCTCGCGCACGTCGGCGTAGCGCAGCGCCTCGTAGGCGGTGAGCGCGACGAGCGCCGCGGCGAGGATCGCGATCGTCGCGAGCGCCGGCAGCGTGGCGCCCGCGGGTATCAGCGCGAGCAGGGCGGCCCCGCACACCAGCCGGCGTCCGCTCAGCGTGCCCATATTGCGCAGCCTGAACGCCACGTGGGCGAGGAAGTACATCGCCGCGCCGCCGAGCATGGCGACCGCAGGGACCAGCGTGAGCGGCTCTCCGACCGCCGGCAGCGCGCGCTTGATGCCGACGGCGATCAGCGCGATACCGGCTACCATGGGGAAGTGCAGATACGAGTAGGAGTCGCGGGCGATCTCGTTGCGCTCACGCCCTTCGGCGGCGCTCGCGAGACGCCTGGCGGCGACGATCGCGACGACGTCGAAGTACGCCCACCACAGCGCGGCGGCGATCACCACGCTGAGCACCGCCGCGACCACGACGCCCGCGGCGATGGTGGGCCTCGCGCCGATGCCGACCGCCACGACCGACTCGCCGAGGGCGATGATCACGATCGCGCCGTGGCGCTCGGCGAAGTGTCCGGGCACGAGCTTCCAGCCGTCGGCCCCGAACAGGAACGGGCCGCCGAAGTCGAGCACCAGCGCGAGGCTCCACAGCCCCAGCTGCAGCGCGCCGCCGGTGAACGCGGCGAGGATCAACAGGCCGACGCCGATCGCGGTCGAGCCGGCGAGCCCCAGCACCGAGTGGCGCAGGCCTGCGTCCTGGCGGCTGGCGATCATGAACAGCACGATGTGGGCGGCGCGCACGGCCGCGTAGGCGCACGCGAACAGCAGCGCCTCCGAGCCGAATGCGCCGGGGACGCACAGCGCGGCGACGAGGAACGCGGCCATCGCGGCGAACATCACCAGGCGAACGATGCCCTCCTCGGGATCGACGACGCTCGTCAGCCACGCGTAGCCCGTCCACGACCACCACAGCACGCCGAGCGCGAGCAGGCCCTTGAGCATCCCTTCCCACGTGGGAGTGTGGGCGATCAGGGTGGTGCACTGCGTGAGCGCGAGCACGAACACGAGATCGAAGAACAGCTCCAGCGGAGTCACGCGCTCGCCTTCGCGCATCACCGCGCTGACGCGCTGGACACGGCTATGGGCCGGTGCGCTCATGCTCACCGGCCCATATTCGCAGCCGCTTAGTGCAGCGACATGTTCGGCTCGCCGGCCGAGTTGAGCCCTTTGGCGGAGATGGTGCACGTTCCGCCCTTGGGCGCGCCGCTGTTGTAGGCCTGGGTCAGGCAGTTGCGCAAGGCCAGCTGCGCCCAGTAGTTCGGGTGCAGGTCTTCCTGAATCTCATACGGCGGGAAGATCGCACTGACGGTGCGGATCTGGTTGACCCACTCGGTCTTGTTGACTGCTTCGGCTGCTTTCCAGTTGGACAGGCCCTCTTCCTCGAGCAGGCCGACGCCTTTTTCACAGAGCCTGCGCCCGTTGAACGCGGCGGAGAGCTGCATGGTCTTGATGTTCGACAGCCCGGTCGCTTCCGCGGCGCTGAACACGGCGCTGTCGATCGTCGGCAGCATGGTCGCGTTGGCGTAGTTGGCGTCTTTGTTCCAGAAGCCGCAGCCGCCGACCGTCTGGCGCGTGTAGCCGCTTTGTGAGTAGCGGAATTCCGAGCCGTTGGGAATCGGTGAGGGGTAGTCCTGCACGAGGATCGTGTACTGCGAGCTCGAGTAGCCCGCGTTGGTCATCGCGGTGGCGATGTTCTTGACCGCGGTCTCGATTTCACCCTTCACCTTGGTGACGTTGCTCGAGTTGAAGTTGTTCGTCACGGAGCTTTCTTCGCTGCAGTAGTCGGGCCACCATTCGGGCGAGAGCAGCCAGTCCTCGACGCACGTCTGCACGACGCTGGCGAAGTTGAAGTTGTTGCCGCCGATCGAGATCGCGACGAGCTTGACGTTGTGCGCCGCGGCGAAGTGCTGGAGCATCAGCGCCTGCCCTTCGTGACCGCCTGAGTTGTAGAAGTCGAGCCCAGGCTTGAATAGGCCTTCGGTGCTGAAGCTGGACGTCTTGGCTCCCGAGCACGCGAGGTTCTCACCGTCGACGCCCCCGCCGATGTTGACCTCGGCTGACTTGGAGCGGTGGCAGCCTTCGATCAGTTCACCGTTGCCGGCGGAGTTGTCGTCATACGCGGTGGACCCGAGCGCGTCGATCTTGGACGAGCTTTCGTTGGTGTTGCCAGCCCAGCGGCCGGCCTCACCGGATATGTACGAGTCGCCGACGCTGACCGTGTACGGCGTGCCGCTGCCGGGTCCTTCCGCGCGTGCGATGCCCGCGAGCGAGCTGAGGCTGTACGCGAGCGCCGCAGTCATCAGCACTGCGACGACGAGCAGGACTTGGCTGTTGCTTCGATCGGTGATCGAGCGATGCATAGATGATTCCCCTCTCTCCCCGCGCCGCCCTCAGCGGCGCTATCGAGCCGACCCTAACGCCTGGCCGTACGGCCAGTCAACCCGATTTCGTCCAGCCGCACGTAGCAACCCCGAGCCGCGCGCGGGGCGTCTCCGATTAGGTGGCTCCCTCGCCTGCTACGCGCGCGCCGCCGGCGGCGGCACGGGCGGGCGCCTCGCCCCACAGCTGCTCCAGCCGGTAGAACTCGCGCGTCTCGGGCGTAAAGATGTGCACGACGACGTCGAGGTAGTCCATCAGGATCCAGCCAGCCTGCGCGGAGCCCTCGACCCTGCGCGGCATCGTGTCGTGCTCGCGCTTGAGCCCCTCGTGGATGCCGTCGTGGATCGCTTTCGCCTGGCGGGAGGTGTTGCCGGAGCACACGAGGAAGTAGTCGGTGTAGCCGAGCACGCCGCGCAGGTCGAGCTCGACCACGTCGATGGCCTTCTTGTCGGCGGCATAGCGCGCGATCTCGCTGACGAGCTGCTCGCCTTCCATCATGCGAGCACCTCGGCGCCTGCGCGGTACAGGTGGTGCTCGTCGATGTAGCGGGCGACCGCGGGCCCGACGAGCTCCTCGACGGGCTCCCCGCGCGCGACACGCTGGCGCGCGAGCGACGAGGACACCGAGATCGGGGGCATCTCCAGGAAGCGCACCTTCGCGTCTACCGGCACCGGCTGGCGTGCGGCGCCGGCGCGCGCGGCGACGGCGAGCGAGGCCATCTGCAAGAGCTGCGCGGCTTCACGCCAGGAGCCGAGGGTGGCGGCTGTGTCGGCGCCCACGATCAGCGTCAGCTCGGCGTCGGGGTGGCTGGCATGTATGGAACGCAAGGTATCCACGGTATAGGACAGCCCGCCGCGCCCGACCTCGACGTCGCAAACGGCGAGCCCATCGACGCCTGCGACCGCGAGCTGGCACATGCGCAGCCGGTGCTCCGGGCCCGGATCGCGCCCACCCTGCCCGTCGGAGCCGCCCTCGTCGCCAGCCTTGTGCGGGGCGGTGTGGGTGGGAACGAGCAGCACGCGCTCGAGCGCGAGCTCGTCGAGCGCGTGGCGGGCGACGGCGAGATGCCCCAGATGGGGCGGATTGAACGTCCCGCCGAGGATGCCGAGCGCTCGCGGGGCGGGTCGGCGAGCGTTCACGTGCGGACGTGCCCGTCGCCTTCGACGAGGTACTTGAACGTGCACAGCTCGCGCAGCCCGATCGGCCCGCGAGCGTGCAGCTTCTGCGTCGAGTTGCCGATCTCCGCGCCCATGCCGAACTCTCCCCCGTCGGTAAAGCGCGTGGAGGCGTTGACGTACACGCACGCGGCGTCGACGCCGAGCCCGAACGCGCGCGCGGCGGTGGTGTCGCGTGTGACGATCGCCTCGGAGTGTCCGCTGCCATAGCGGCCGATGTGCTCGATCGCGTCGTCCAGAGAGTCGACGACGCGCACTGCGATGATCGGCGCGAGGTACTCGCTCGCCCAGTCCTCCTCGGTGGCGTCTTCGATTTTTAGATCTGGGATCGCGCGAGGGTCGGCGATGGCGTTGTGGGCTCGTTCGTCCGCGCGAACCAGAACTCCGGCGGCGGCGAACGCGCTCAGGATGCGCGGCAGGAACTCAGCGGCGGCGCGCTCGTGCACGAGCAGCGTCTCGGCGGCGTTGCACACGCCCGGACGCTGGGTCTTGGCGTTGAGCACGATCGCCTGCGCCTGCTCGAGGTCGGCGCTGGCGTCGACGTACACGTGGCAGTTGCCGGAGGCGGCGTAGATGACGGGCACGGTGGCGACGGACTGCAGCGCGTGCTTGAGGCCCTCGCCGCCGCGCGGGATGATCAGATCGACGGTGTCCTTCTGCGTGGCGAGCTCGGCGAGCTCCTCATGCCCGCCGCCGCTGACGAGGCTCACGCAGCCGTCGGGCAGCCCCGACGCGACCGCCGCCTCGGCGGCGATCTGCGCGAGCGCGGCGTTGGAGTGCGTCGCCGAGGAGGAGCCGCGCAGCACGATCGCGTTGCCGGCCTTCAGGCACAGCGCGGCGGCATCGATGGTGACGTTGGGCCGCGCCTCGTAGACGACCGCGACGACGCCCAGCGGCACGCGCACCTTGCGCACGTCCAGCCCGTTGGGCAGGCGCCGCCCGTCGATCACCTCGCCGACTGGATCGGCCAACGCGGCGATCTGGCGTACGGCGCGTGCGATCGCGCCAACGCGCGCCTCATCCAGGCGCAGCCGGTCAAGCAGCGCGTCGCCGATGTCCGCCTCGCGCGCGAGCTGCATGTCGCGCGCGTTGCCCGCGAGCAGCTCCTCGATCCTGCTCTCCAGCGCGTCGGCAATCGCCTCCAGCGCGGCGTCCTTGACGGCGGTGTCGGTCTGCGCGAGCGCGCGTGCCGCGCGCTTGGCCGCGCGGCACGTGTCGGCTACCGATGAGACGGCGATCGCCATTGCGTACAAGAGTACGACAGGGCAACAGGGGCTCTATCGACAGGTCCACCGAACGCGGCCTCACCGCGCGCGGGAGCCCACGCCCGGTCCTCGCTTAAATTAAAAAGTCTGTATGACCATCGCTATACAGTCTTTTCAAGAGCACACACCACACGCGCTCGCCGGCGCACCCCGCGCCCGCCGGCGTTCAGTCCATGACCAGGTAGTCGCGGTGCACGGCCTCGTCGCTCGCGCGCGGCAGGATCTCGCGCACGGCGTCGGACTTCAGGCCGATGACGCGCCGCAGCTCATCGGCGGAGTAGCTGCAGATCCCCTTCGCCAAGATGCGCCCTCGCGCATGGCCGCCGCCGCCGTCGCCGTCGCCGTCGGACTCGGACTCGGGCTCGGGCTCGGGCTGCGCGGCGATGTCGACGGCGTCGCCGGCGTCGAAGTCGCCGAGCACGTCGACCACGCCGACGGGCAGCAGGCTGGCGCTGCCCTCGCGCACGGCGCGGACGGCGCCGGCGTCGATCACGAGCGTGCCGCGCGAGGGCTTGGCGTACTTCAGCCACAGCTTGAAGCTCGAGTAGCGCGCCTCGCGGGCGGCGAAGCGCGTGCCCTCGCGCTCGCCCGCCAGCGCAGCCGCGAGCGCAGCGAAGCGAACCCCGTTGCAGATCACGGTGGGGATCCCCGCGGCGGTGGCCATCTCGGCGGCGACGACCTTCGAGCGCATCCCGCCGGAGCCGAGCGGCGAAGTGGTGTGGCCGATCTCGAGATCGTCGAGCGCAGCGAAGTCGCTCACCTCGGCGACGATGCGCGCGTCGGGGTGCAGGCGCGGGTCGGCTGTGTACAGACCGTCGATGTCGGTTAGCAGGATCAGCTCGTCGGCGGCGATCAGCACGGCCACCTGCGCGGCGAGGAAGTCGTTGTCGCCGAAGGAGATCTCGTCGGTGGCGGTGGTGTCGTTCTCGTTGATCACCGGCAGCACCCGCCACTCCAGCAGCGTGCTCAGCGTCTGGCGCGCGTTGAGATAGTGCGTGCGTGCGCTCATGTCGAAGAACGTCAGCAGCACCTGCGCGCTCGTCACCTCGCGCTCGCGCAGCAGCTCGTCATAGATCCGGTACAGCTTGCCCTGGCCGACCGCACTGGCGGCCTGCAGTGCGCCGACCGTGCTCGGGCGCTGGGGCAGCCCCATCACCTGCATGCCGCGCGCGATCGCGCCGCTGGTGACGACGATCACCTCCGCGCCCGCGCGGTGCAGCGCGGCGAGCTGGTCGCACACGCCCGCGAGCACGTCCATGCGCGGCGTGCCCTCGCTGTCCGCGACCACGCTCGATCCGAGCTTGATGACCACGCGTCTCATCGGCGCCACGGAGCGTAGACGGTCAGTGCGCCGCGTCCGGGTCCACGCGCGTGCGCCTACGGGGCTTCATGGGGGTCGAGCTCGAACGTGACGCCCGCGATCTCGATCTCGTCTCCGGGCTGGAAGCCCTCGGCCTCGAGCGCGCCGAGCACGCCGATCCTGCGCAGCCGCCCCTCGAGGTAGGCCATCGCATCTTCGTTGTCGACGTCGAAGCGTTGGAGCAGGCGCTCGATGCCACTGCCCCGGACGGCGAACGCGCCCTCGGCCAGCCGCTCGACGTGGAAGCCCGCGGCGCCTCTCGGACGGAACACCATGTGCTCGGCGAGCTCGTGCTCGCCGGCGAGGGCGCGCGCGTCTGCCCCAGCGACGGACGCGGCGGCCGCATCGGGCACGCTGCGCAGCAGCAGCTCCCCCAGCTCTCGCACGCCCGCGCCGGTGGCGCTCGAGGTGGCGAGCACGGGCACGTCAGGGCCGAGCCGGCGCTGCCACTCCCCCACCGCGACCTGCACCTGCTCGGCGCTCAGCAGGTCGGCCTTTGACAACGCGAGCACGCGCGGCAGCCGCGCGAGGCGCTCGTCGTGCGCGGCCAGCTCATGCTCGATCGTCGCGTGGTTGTGCTCGGCATCCGCGTGCTCGCCCATCGACAGCTCGGGCGCGAGGTCGAGCACGTGCACCAGTAGGCGTGTGCGCTCGACGTGCGCGAGGAAATCGTGCCCGAGGCCGGCGCCGTCGCTGGCGCCTTCGATCAGGCCCGGGATGTCCGCGACGATCAGCTGGCGCTCGTCGCCTTCGAGCACGCCGAGCACCGGTGAGAGCGTCGTGAACGGATAGCTGGCGACCTTCGGCGCGGCGCGCGTGAGACGCGCCAGCAGCGAGGACTTGCCCGCGTTGGGCAGCCCCACGAGCCCCACGTCGGCGAGCAGCTTGAGCGTCAGCTCGAGCCAGCCTTCCTCGCCGACGAGCCCGCGCTCGGCGAAGCGCGGCGCCTGACGGGTCGGCGTGGCGAAGCGCTTGTTGCCCTTGCCGCCGCCGCCACCGCCCGCGATCGTCGCCGTCTGGCCGTCGGCCAGCAGCTCCCAGCGGCGCCCGACCAGATCTGCCGCCTCTGAGCCCGACTCCGGCCCATCCTGTGGGTCGGCGCCGTGTGCGCCCGCGATCTGCGTGCCGGGTGGCACCCTGATCGTGAGCGTCTGCCCTTCGGCGCCGTGTCGCTGCGAGCCCGAGCCGTGGCCTCCGCGTCCGGCGCGGTAGTGGCTCTTGCGCTTGAAGCTCTGCAGGTCGCGCAGCGAGTCGTCGCATACGACCAGCACGTCGCCACCGCGGCCGCCGTCGCCGCCGTCGGGACCGCCGCGCGGCACGTGCGCTTCGCGGCGGAAGCTCATGCAGCCGTCGCCGCCGGCGCCGGCCTGGACGTAGATTCTTGCGCGATCGTGGAGCATGCGGTCCATCGTGACAGCAGCGGCCGCCACGGACGGACACGGTCAGACGTGCGTGCGCTCAGCCCTGGTCGGTCGGCGACGGCCCGGTCGCGTCCGCCAGCACGCTCACGACGCGACCGCGCCAGCCGCTGGTGAACTGCACGGTGCCGGCCGCGCGCGCGAACAGCGTGTCGTCTTTGCCGATGCCCACGCCGGCGCCCGGCTTGAAGCGGGTGCCGCGCTGGCGCACGATGATCTCGCCGCCGGTCACCGTCTGACCGGCGAACGTCTTGACGCCCAGTCGCTGGGCGTTTGAGTCACGACCGTTGCGGCTCGAGCCGAGCCCCTTCTTATGAGCCATCTGCAGCCTTCTCCTTGCTCGGGTTGGGCGTCTCGCCCGGCGCCTCATCCGCCTTGGCTTTGACCGCTTTGGCCGCCGCTTTCTTCGCGCCGGCGCTGATCTCGGTGACCTCGATCTGGGTGAGCTCCTGGCGGTGGCCGGTGCGCCGCTTGTAGCCGCGCTTGGGCTTGAACTTGAACACGCGCAGCTTCTCGCCGCGCACGTGCGCGATCACCTTGGCGGTGACCTTCACGTTGGCGAGGCCCGCCGCGTCGAAGACGGCCTCGTCGGAGCGGTAGAGCATCGGCTCGAGCGCGACGTCGGCGCCCTCGGCCGCGGGCAGGCGCTCGACGAGCAGCGTCTGGCCACGCTCGACGCGGTACTGCTTGCCGCCTGTCTTCACGATCGCGTACATGTCTTTGTGTTCTCGATTTCCTCTAGCTTTGAGCGGACGCCTCGACCGGCGCGCGCGCCGGTCGGCGTGTCCCGCCTACTCGGGGGTCTTGGCCTTGGCAGCCGAACGGCGCCGTCCGCCCCTGCGGCCACGACGCCGAGGTTTGGATTGTAGGCCATCCTCGGCGGCCCCGTCCTCGGGTGCATCGGCGCTGTCAAGCGCGCCGGCGGCGATCTCCTGCTCGGGCTCCGAGTCGATCGCCGTCGAGGACTCGCTGAGACCGGCTTCGCGCCGCGCCTCCGCGTCCTCGCTGTCGACCGGCGCGCGATGGCGCCGCCCACGCGGCTCGCCACTGCCGGTGCCTGCGCCCGCGGCTGTCGAGCGACGCCTGCTGCGCCCGTTGGCACGCTGCTCGGCGGCCGCGCGCGTGGGCGCGACGACGACCTCGCCGGACTCGTCCAGCAGCAGCGCGCTGGCCGCGGTGCGGCCGACCTGGTCGATGCGCACCATCCGCTTCTCGCCCACGAACGCGGACGCGCCGGCGATCGAGATGATGTAGCCGTCGATTTTCGCGACCGCGTCGTCGACGTCGTACATGTGCGGCTCGACGATCTCGACGAGCACCTCATCGCCCTGGCGGAACGGCAGCGCGCGCTCCTCGACCTCCTCGCGCGTGCCCATGAAAGTGATCGCGAAGTGATCCAGCGTCAGCCCTTCGGAGCCCTCGAACAGGAACGACTTGCCCGTGTCCGCCTCGAGCGCGTGCAGCACGCGCGAGGAGTGGCCGGTGAACTCGGTGCTGACACGCGGGTTGATCTGCACGAGGAACGCCTCGACGTCCGGATGTTCGATCGCGACGTCGCGCAGCCTGCGCTCGAACTCGATCGCGATCGTTTCCTCCGAGCGGATCACGCCCTCGCCCTCGCACGTCGGACAGGGGCGGCTCATGATCTCGCGCACGCCCTCGGTGACGTTCTGGCGCGTCATCTCCACGAGCCCCAGCTTTGAGATCTCCGCGGTGAACGTCTTCGTGCGGTCCTCGTCGAGCGTCTTGCGCAGCGTCTTCATGACCGCGTCGCGGTTGCGCGCGCGAGCCATGTCTATGAAGTCGATCACGATGATGCCGCCGATGTCGCGCAGCCGCAGCTGGTTGACCACCTCCTCGGCGGCCTCGAGGTTGGTCTTGGTGATCGTGTCCTCGAGCCCCGCACCCTTGCCGCGGCCGATGAAGCTGCCGGAGTTGACGTCGATCACGGTCAGCGCCTCGCCGTAGTCGATGATCAGGTAGCCGCCGCTGGGCAGGTCCACGCGCCGCGAGAGCACCCCTTCGATCGCCTTGTCGACGGCGTAGGCCTCGAACAGCGGCTCCTTCTCCTGCCACAGCTCCACCCGCTCCACGAGCTCTGGGGCGGTGCGCGTGAAGAACGACACCAGCCGGTGGTACTGCTGCTCATCATCGACGATCGCGCGCTCGAAGTGCGCGGAGAAGATGTCGCGCACGACGCGCACCGACAGATCGGCCTCCTGGAAGACCAGGTCGGGGGCGATCGTGTCCTCGACGCGTTTGACGAGCACCTCGTGCAGCTTGTTCAGGTACTTGAGCTCGCGCTCGAAGTCTTCGCGCTTGGCGCCGTGCGCGGCCGTGCGCACGATCACGCCGCCACCGTCGAGCGTGAGGCCGGAGGTCTGGCGGCGCAGCCGTTCGCGCTCCTTGTCCTCCAGACGCCGTGAAACGCCGACGCCCTCGCCGGTGGGCGCGTACACCATGTAGCGCCCCGCGATCGTCAGCTCCATCGACAGGCGCGCGCCCTTCGTCTTCAGCGGGTCCTTGACGACCTGCACGACGATCTCCTGTCCCGGTTTCAGCAGATCAGCGATCTTGCGCCCGCCGCCTCCCCCGCGCCCGCGCCTGGGGGTCTCGACGCCGGGCAGCACGATCTCGTCGACGTGCAGGAAGCCGTTCTTCTCGAGGCCGATGTCCACGAACGCCGCCTCGAGGCCGGGCAGCACGTTGTCGACCTTGCCCTTGTAGATGTTGCCGACGATCGAGCGTCCGCCGCGGCGCTCTATGTAGAGCTCAGCGACGCGATAGCCGGCCTCCGGGCCGCCGCCGCGCTTGCGGCTGCTGGCGGCTTTGCGCGCCGCGGAGGACGAGCGCGAGGCGGCGGGCGTTCCGCTCGCCTCCAGAAGCGCCACGCGCGTCTCCGCGCGATCGACGCTGACAAGCACTTGCTTTTTCAATTTGGTCCAGTCTTTCGGTATGGAAACAGGCCGAGCATCGGGCAGGCCGACGCCGGGGCGGCGTCTCTGCGCGCACCCGGAGCGCCCGCTGTGAAGAACCCCGCGCGAGGTGGCGCTGCAGGTCTGATTGGGGAAGCTCGGCAATCACGATGTCTAGTAGCGCAGTACGCGGCCCTTCAGTGCTGACGAGGAGCGCGCCTGGACATAGATCGATTGGAGCAGGCCGATGCCGAGCAGGGTGGCGATCACCGACGAACCGCCGTAGCTCATGAGCGGAAGCGTTACACCGGTGATGGGCATGATCCCAATTGTCATCCCTACGTTTACGAAGACCTGGAACATGAGCATAGCTGCTACGCCGGCGGCGATCAGCGAGCCGAACAGGTCCTTGGCCATCACGAGCACCCGCAGCGTGCGCGAGATCAGCAGCGCATACAACGCCAGCACGAGGCCCGCGCCGAGGAACCCGTACTTTTCGCCGAGCGCGGCGAACACGAAGTCGGTGTCGCTCTCGGGCACGAAGCCGTAGGGAACCTGGTTGGCCTGCGCGCCCCGGCCGGTCTTGCCGCCCGAGCCGATCGCGATCTTCGACTCTTCCTGCTGATAGCGGGGGTCGGTCGATTCAGTGCCTTCCTTCTGCACCGTCGAGGACGGGTGCAGGAAGGCGGTGAGCCTTTCTGTCTGGTAGGGCTTCAGCACGTGAACCCCGACGGCGGGGCCGGCGACGAGCACGAACGCGATCGCCACGCACACGAGCGCCGCGAGCGCGGCGAGGTGCCGCCAGGAAGTACCGGCGACGAACAGCAGCATGCACGCGATCGTCATGTACACGAGGCCCGAGCCGAGGTCCGGCTGGGCGATCACGAACATCGCCGGCACGAGCGCGGCGATCAGCACGCGCACCGTCGTGTCGCGCTCGCGCAACTGCCGTGCGCGATCGACGATGAACGCCGACAGCGCGAGGATCAGCAGGATCTTTCCGACCTCGGAGGCCTGGAAAGAGAACAGCGGGAAGTTGATCGAGCGCACCGCCCCGTTTGCCCCGTGCCCGAGCCCCAGCACCGCGAGGATGCTCAGCATCAGCGCCGCGTAGATCACGTTCTTGTAGCGGCGCAGGATCGAATAGTCCAGGCGCGAGAGGCCGAGCATCGCCACGAAGCCGAGCGCCAGATAGACCGCCTGGCGATCGACGTAGTAGTGCGGGTCGCTGGGAATCAGGTTGCGCGTGGCCGCTTTCAGCGTGATCAGCGAGCCGACGCCGAGGCCGATGACCGCGAGCGTGAGCAGCGGGTCCAGCGGCAGGCGCAGCGTGCGCGCGGGCGCGGCCGGAGCCTCGTCGGGAGCGGTGATCGGGCTGAGCGGGCTCAACGTGTCGCGGAGCTGCCGGGGACGAACTTCTTCGGCTTCCCGTACCACTGCGAGGCGATCAGACGCGCGATCGGGGCGGCGGTTTCGGCGCCGAAGCCGCCTTCCTCGACGGTCACCGCGATCACGATCGGGCGCTGCGCGTTGCCGAGATAGCACATGTACCACGACTGTTCCACGTGCCCCGCGCGTTCGGCCGTGCCCGTCTTCCCGTATACGGGATCTTCGGCCTGGTTCCAGCCGGTCCACACCTGCGTCGAGGTGCCGCCCTGAGCGGTGGCCGCCTGGTGGATGCCTTCCATCACGAGGCTGAGGTCTTCGTAGTTGAGGTGCACGTGGCGGCTGGGGAACTTGAGCGTCTGCAGCAGGCTGCCGGTCGGTTCGTCGATCTGTTTGCCGATATGCGGCGTCACGACGGTGCCGTTGCCGCCGTTGCGGTAGGCGTTGGCGAGCGTCGAGTAGGCGACAGCCATCTGCAGCGGGTCGGTCAGCAGCTCTCCCTGCCCGACCGCCAAGTCCATGTTGTAGCCGACGGTCCATGGCTGTTCCGGTTCGCCCACGATGTAGCAGCGGCGCCCGTGGCGGGCCTGCTCGCATTTGGATTCGAGCGCGTTCTGTTCGGCCAGCCACTTGCGGCTGGGGATCACGCCCGCGAACTCGCTCGGCAGGTCGATCCCCGTCGGCTCGCCCACTCCCAGTTCGCGCGCCTTGCGTTGGATCACTTCGCCGCCGTGTTCGTTTGCCAGCTTGCCGACGGTGAAGAAGTAGGTGTCCGAGGACTCCTTCAGCGCTTCCACGAGCGTCGCGTTTCCGTATTCGGCGTGCCCGGCGTTGCAGAACGGCTCGCTCGAGACGAATATGCATTGGCCCGCGCCGAGACCCTCGCTCGGCGTGATCACCCCGGCTTCGAGCGCCGCCATCGCGGTGATCGGCTTGAACGTCGAGCCGGTCGGATACGCGCCTTCGTCGGCCAGATCGGTGAGGCGGCCGGGTTCTTCGCCGTTGCGGCCGGTGAGCGCGCTGTATTCGGCCGGCGTGAGCGGTTTGGCGAACTTGTTGGGATCGAAGCTCGGCGAGGAGCCCATCGCGAGCACTTCGCCGTTGAGCGGGTCCAGCGCCACGAACGCGCCCGCGATCGCCGGTTTCCCTCCCGCGCGAGCGTGTTCCATGCCTTCCTTCATTGCATTTTCGCTCGCCTTCTGCAGCCCGAGGTCGAGCGTCGTCTGCAGCGTGTGCCCCGCATGCGGCGCGATCGGCAAGAGCTTGCTCGGAACGGGCTGGCCTTCGGCGTTGACCGCGATCCGCTGCTCGCCGGGGACGCCGCGCAGGTAGTGGTCGTAGTAGTACTCGAGGCCCGCCTGGCCGACGATAGTGCCCTGTTCCACGCCGTGGAAAGCCCGCAGCTTCAGCTCCGATTCGTTCAGCTGCCCGACGTAGCCGACGAGTTGGGCTGCCATTTCACCGTCGGGATATTCGCGAATCGAGACCGGTTCCTGCGCAACGCCGGGGAATTCAGCGGAACGCTCGCCGAGGACCGTCAACGCTCCGCGCCCCGCATCGGTCTTGATCGTCACGTGCGCGTACGGCGTGACCGTTATGCCCTCCACGACGCGTTCGTCAATCGTGCGGGCACTCAGCCGGATCACGTGGCCGAGGCGCCTGAAGAGCTGCTCAAGCCTCGCGGCCGAGCGTGGCAGCGGCGGCACCGCCACCAGCGGCGGCAGGGTGGCGCGGCGCAACCGCCGGAGTTCGAGCCGCTGCGCAGACGTCGGGCGCCGAACACGGCCCAGCGCGGCCTCGTAGCCCGCGAGGCGGGTGACCGCCGCGCGGCGCGCGACTTCGGCCTTGGCGAGGCTGGCCTGGTATTCCTGCACCTGCGTCGAGAGCCCCGGCGGTAGCGCGTCGGGCACGATCTGCACCGCGTTGGTGACGGTGCTGCCCACGATCGGCTGACCTTCACGATCGAGGATCTGCCCGCGGGGCGCGGCGATCGGAAGGTGGCGTGCGCCGTTCGCGTTGGCCTGCGCGACGTACTGTTCGCCGGAGAGGACCTGCAGATACCAAAGGCGGAAGAAGATCACGCCGAACATCACCATCGCCACCCCGCCGATGATCGCCACGCGCAACGCGAGCTGGGGTGAGACGGGGACGCGCGGGTCGCGCGGTTTGACCGGCTCGATCGCGCTCATGGTTTGATCAGCGGGCTCAGACCGCCGGTCGTGTAGGAACGCCGGCGCCGGCGGCGGCGCGGATCCTCGGGCAAGGCGCCCTCGAGCACGCGGCGCGTGAGCGCCCACATCGGCAGCGCGACGATCGTGTTGACGAGCACGCCGAGCACGATCTGGCGCAGCAGCTCGAAGCTGACCGGCGCGTCGACCCCGAGCATGAACTCCATCAGCGAGTAGCCGAACAGCGCGACCGCCGACGCGGTCGCTCCGACCACGAGCGGCGTGAACGGTCCCTGCGGGTCACGCAGCTCGCGCAGCCGCCCGCACCAGAAGCCGATCAGCGTGAACACCAGCGAGCTCAGGCCGAGCGTCTGCAGCAAGGCCAGGTCGACGAGCAGCCCGACCGCGAAGCCTGTCGCCGCGCCGGCGCTCGAGCCGCACATCAGCCCGACGAACGCCACCAGCAGCGAGCACAGGTCGGCGCTGACACCGAACACCGGGAGCTCGGAGACGATGCCGATCTGAAAGAAGACGACGATGAACGCGAACCCCGCGAGCCGCAACGCCAGCGAGCCGGACGCGGCGCCGTTCATCCGCCCACCTGCGTCGAGGCGAGCTGTTCGCCGGCCGTGCCCGTCGTCTGTGCCGCCGGCAGGCTCGCCGCGAGCCGGCTGAGGTTCGCCGGCTGGCTTCCCGCTCTCGCGGTCAGCACCTGCACGATGTCGAGGCTGTGCAGGTTGGCGATCGGCTGCACGTTGACGGACTCGAACGCGCTTTCTTCGTTGACCGAGCTGACCCGCCCGATCAAAAGGCCCGGCGGGTACAGCGATTCTTCGCTCGAGACGGTGCCCGACGTGACGACGTATTCGCCCGTGTTGGGCCGGTAGTTGGCGGGCAGGTAGCGCAGCAACAGGTCGTTCGGTTCGCCGACTTTGGGCTGCAGCAGCCCGGTCGCGGTGCTCGTGCCGATGCGCGCCGAGACCCCCATCGAGCTGTCGGTGATCAGGTCGACCTCGGCGCCGTCGGAGACGACCGTCGCGACGCGGCCCACGAGGCCTTCGGCGTCGATGACCGGGTCATTGACGTGGATGCCCGCCGATTCGCCCTTGTTGATGTCGACCGTCGAGTACCACAGGTCGGGGTTTTTGCCGACCACGCTGGCCGTCACAGGCTGGTAGTCGCTGACGCCCAGCTGGTCGAGGTGCAGCAGCGAGCTCAGCTGGTGGTAGGAGCGTTTTTCGCCTTGATCGGCGACCAGCTCGCGGCGAAGCTGCTCGGTCTGCTTCTGCGCCTGCGCGAGCTGGCTTTTGGCGTGCAGCGTGTTGCCGAACCAGCTGAACAGGTCGCGAATCGGCTTCAGCGCCTTGTTGGCGCCGTCCTGGATCGGCGAGACGACGGTCAGGAAGTCGCGCTGCACGCCGTGCAGCCGTCCGTTGGGAGCCTCGCCGAAGTAGGCGGTCAGAAGCAGTAGGGAGAGCACGACGAGCAGCGCAAGCACCGCTCGTCGACGCCGAACCGTCTTGTCGTGCACCGAGTTTTACCTTCCGAAGCTTGCAGGCCACAGACTACCCACGACGCGGGCGGCATGGGCGGGTTGGGGTCCCCGGCGAGCACCGCTCCGCCACTCCTCACCGGCGGCGCCGGTTGCGCGAGGTGCGGTTTGAGCGGTGGATCGCCTCGAACTCCTCGAGCGAGCGTCCCGAGCCGACGGCGACGCATGTCAGGGGCGACTCGGCCAGGTGCGCGGGCATCTGCGTCTCCTCGCGCAGGCGCTCGTCGAGCCCCTGCAGCAGCGAGCCGCCGCCGGCGAGCATGATGCCGCGGTCCATGATGTCCGAGGCGAGCTCAGGCGGCGTGCGATCGAGCGTCTCCTTGACCGCGTCGATGATCTGCGTCAGCGGCTCCGCCAGCGCCTGGCGAATCTCCTCGCTGGTCAGCACGACGGTCTTGGGAAGACCCGCCACCATGTCGCGCCCGCGGATCTCCGCCTGCAGCTCCTCGGCCATCGGACAGGCGGAGCCGATCTCGAGCTTCAGCTCCTCGGCCGTCTGCTGGCCGATCAGCAGCTTGTACTCCTTCTTGGCGTAGTTGATGATCGCCTCGTCCATCTCATCGCCGCCGACGCGGATCGACTGCGAGACGACGATCCCGCCGAGCGAGATCACCGCGACCTCGGAGGTGCCGCCGCCGATGTCCACGACCATCGAGCCCGTCGGCTCGCCGACCGGCAGGCCCGCTCCGATCGCTGCCGCCATCGGCTCCTCGATCAGGTAGGCGGTGCGCGCGCCCGCCGACAGGCACGCCTCCTCGACGGCTCGCTTCTCCACACCGGTCACGCCCGAGGGCACGCACACGACCACGCGCGGGTGCGCCCAGCGGTTCTGGTGGACCTTCTGGATGAAGTGCCTGAGCATCTGCTCGGTCACGTCGAAGTCCGCGATCACACCGTCCTTGAGCGGACGGATCGCCTGGATCGTGCCTGGCGTGCGCCCGAGCATGCGCTTGGCCTCGATGCCCACCGCATGCACTTCGCCGGTGCGCGAGTCGATCGCGACGACGCTCGGCTCCGATAGCACGATGCCACGCCCACGCACGTACACGAGCGTGTTGGCGGTTCCAAGGTCGACCGCCATGTCGCGGCCGCCGAAGCCTGTCAGATAGCTGAAGATGCCCATACAGAGAGAAGGGGCACGCTCGTATCCGGTCCAGCGCCGCTACCGATCGAAGATCGGCCAGCGAAGCGTTCGATGGCCGGCGCTCATCGGGGCGTACCCGCGGGGGAGTCTAGCGAACCGACCTGGGCGCCCGCCAGAGCTGGCAGTGGATTTGCAACGCTCAGGCGTCCTGCAAGAGCTCGGGGTACAGATCCCGAAGCGCTGCCAGCGGCAGGCCGACGACGTTCTCCACTTCCCCGTCCAGCGCGAGCGCGAGCTTCGCGCCGTGGCCCTGGATCGCATAGCCGCCCGAGCGTCCGCGCCACTCCCCGGTGCCCACATACCAGTCGAGCAGCTCTCGGTCGATCTGGCGAAACGTCACGCGCGTGCGCGCCACCGCGGTCCGCTCGACGCTCCCCGTGCGCTCTCCTCCCAGCAGCAACGCCAGCCCACTGATGACCTCGTGCGTGCGTCCCGCGAGCGCCGCCACCGTCTCGCGGGCCGCTGCGGCATCGGGCGGCTTGCCGTAGATCACACCGTCGAGAACCACGATCGTGTCGCACCCGAGCACAGCCTCCGGCACTCCCGGACGCACCACCGCGTGCGCCTTGCGCAGCGCGTTCTCGACGGCCAGCGCCGCGGGGTCCTCGCCCTGCTCGAGCTCGCTCGTGTCGGAGACCCTGATCGTGAAGGGGACGCCCAGGCGCTCGAGCAGCACCCGCCGCTGGGGCGAGCGCGAGGCGAGCACAAGCGGGAGCGGCTCGGCGACGGCGATTAGCGGTCGAGATCCGGGAAGAACAGGGCCGCCTCGCGCGCAGCCGACTCCGGCGAATCCGAGCCGTGCACCATGTTGGCGCCCATCTCGACCGCGAAGTCGCCGCGAATCGAGCCCGGGGCGGCCCCCAGCGGATTGGTCGCGCCGATCAGCTGGCGCGCCGCCTTGACAGCGTCGATCCCCTCGAGCACCATCGCGACGATCGCACCGGAGGTGATGAAGTCGACCAACTCGCCGAAGAACGGCCGCTCCGCGTGCTCGGCGTAGTGGAGCTCGGCCAGCTCCCGCGAGACCGTCATGTGACGAAGCGCGGCGATGCGCAGGCCCTTGCGCTCGAAGCGGGCGACGATCTCGCCGGTCAGGCCTCGTGCGAAGGCGTCGGGCTTGATTAGGATCAGCGTTCGGTCCATTGGTTCCTTTGGTAGGCCGTGGTTGGTCTTGAAGGTGCGCTGCTCAGGAGCTCGGTCGCGAGCGCCCGCCGGGAGGAGCGGGGCGACGCGGGCGGGCGGGCGCCGGCTCGGAGGCCAATGCCGGCTCAACCACCTCGGTTGCTCCCTCCCCGCTCGCCGCCGCCACGTCGAGCTCGCTCAGGTCGCTGTCGCGCCCGCTCGACGCGGCGCGGCGCCTACGTGAGCGTGGTGGCCCGTCGGCGCTAACCGCAGGCACGTCGAGCTCGCCGACGTCGCTGTCGGGCTCGCTCTCGGCGGTTCGGCGCCGGCGTGAGCGCGTGCCGGACAGGCCGGGGACGTCGGCCTCGCAGTAGGGACAGATCGTCCACGCCCGGTCGAGCGGTCGCGAGCAGCTCGTGCAGCGCTCCTTGAGCTTGCGCAGGCAGCTCGGGCAGCGGATGAAGTCCGGCTCGATGCGGTAGCTGCAGTGGGGACACAGCGTCTCGTCGAGCTGGTGCAGGCGCGCCTGTGCGGCCTGTGTCTCCAGTTCGCGCTCGCGCACGTCCTCGAGGTACTCGGGCGGGCGCAGGACCAGGTAGATGATCGTGCCGACGAACGGGAACAGCGACGCCGCCGTGGCGCAGGCGACGAGCATCGGGTCGACGATCCGCCGGCGCGCGTCTGCATAGGTCCAGTAGATCAACGACAGGTACAGGACGGCGACGAACAGGATCAACAGATCGACGGCCAGACTCAAGCCGCTGCTTTCGATGCCGAAATATGCCAGAGTCCGCACGGCCGGCTGAGTTTAGAGAAACAGCCGGCCGAAGCCGTAACCAGCGGCGAAGAACACGAGGATCACAAGCGCCACCAACAGCGCGACGCCGCCGATCATCGTGAGCACCGACGGGCCCCGATCGTTCATCGCGCGGAGCTCCGCGCGATCGTCTCGCCGTGAGCCGCGCCGTCGCGCTCGAGCGCGCCGAGCAGGTCTCCGACGAGGTACACCGAGCCCGTGGCGAGCACCGCGCCGTCGTGTTGAGAGGCCCACTCGCGCGCCTGCTCGAGCGCGCGCGAGGGCTGCGGCTCACAAGAGACCGCGTCGAAGCCGAGCTGGCGCGCGAGCGACTGCAACGCCGCGGGCGAGAGCGCGCGGGCGCTCGGCGGCGCGGTGAACCACGCGCGCTCTACGTGCGCAAGCAGCGCAGCGAGCATCGCGGCCGCGTCCTTGTCCTCGAGCACGCCGAGCACCAGCGCGACCGGAGCGGGTGGGCAGGCATCCAATACTTCGGGCAGCGACTCGATCAGCGCGGCGATCGCGTGGGGGTTGTGCGCGCCATCGAGCACGGTCGGCGGCTCGCGGCTCAGCAGCTGCAGGCGTCCGGGGACCTCGGTTGAGCAGGCGGCGTCCGCGACGGCCTGCTCGCGCACGGTAATCCCCGCGTCCTGCAGGTAGGCCTCAGCGGCGGCGCGCGCGAGCGCGAAGTTGGCGCGCTGGAAGGCGCCGCGCGCTCGCAGCGCGGCGCCGGCGGGCATCGGGCTCGGCCGCAGGATGCGCGCATCGCGTTCGCCCGCGACGCGTTCGGCGACCGCCAGCGCGGGGGCCGCCAGCCCGTCACCGAGCACGAGCGTGCCCTGCGCGCGCACCACCGCGAGCTTCTCCTCGGCGATGTCGTTGATCGTCGGCCCCAGCCAGCGCGTGTGCTCGAGACCGACGTTCGTGAGCACCGTGATCGGTGCGTCGATCACGCTCGTAGCGTCATAGCGACCGCCGAGCCCAGCCTCGATGACCGCGACCTCGACCTGCTGGCGGGCCATCTCCCACAGGGCGGCGGCGGTCAGGAGTTCGAACTGCGTCACGTGGTCGTCCTGCGCGAGCGTGCGGTTGACGCGTTCGGCGGCCCACGAGGCGCGGGCGACCGCCGCGGTGAAGTCGTCGGTGTCGAGCTCGCGCCCGTCGAGAAGGATCCGCTCGCGGTAGGAGACCAGGTGCGGCGAGAGGTACGCGCCCGTGCGCAGGCCGTGGCGCTGGAGGATCGCGGCGGTCATGCGCGTGGTCGAGGACTTGCCGTTCGTACCGAGCACATGGATCGCGTCGAAGCTGCGCTCGGGAGAGCCGAGGACGGTCATCATGCGGCGCATCCGGTCAAGGCCGAAGCGCATCCCGAACAGCTCGAGCGAGCGCAACTCGCGCTCGGCCTGTGCCTCGGTCCGGATCACTTGCAGCGGCAGCGACGCCCGCGACGGCCCCGCCCACGGCGAGCGAGCGGTCCCAGCTCGCGCGCGATGCCCTTGAGGTCGAGCTTGTGCACGAGCCGACCAAGTTCAATGCGCTGCTTCGGGCTGAGGCTGCCGGGCCGTCCGCGAGACTCGCGCGCGAGCCGTATCAGCCGCGCGCGCTCCTTCGCCGACAGTGATCGCCAGCGCCGGCCGATCGCGACGCCCGCCTGCGCGAGCGCGATCCACGGCACGGCCCGCAGCCGGTCGCGTTTGGATCTGCTGGCGGCGGCTCGCCTGGACATAGCCGCGATGGTAGCGCTCGCGCCCGGCGGCGTCAGGCCGCGCGAGCTCGGCTACTGCTAGGCGGACTCCTCGCGCAGCGAGGAGTCTTCGTCTTCCTCCGGCGCCGCTTCGGTGACGAGCGTCGGCGTGAGGCCCTTCTCGACGGTCTCCTTGGTGACGACACACTTCTTGACGTCGCGGCGAGAGGGCAGCTCGAACTGCACCTCGAGCAGGATTTCCTCGATGATCGAGCGCAGCCCGCGCGCGCCGGTTTCGCGTTCGAGGCCCTTCTCGGCAACGGCCACGAGCGAGTCCTCGGAGAAGACAAGCTCGATCCCGTCGAAGGCGAAGAAGCGCTGGAACTGCTTGACGAGCGCGTTGCGCGGCTCGACGAGGATCGACACGAGATCCTCGCGCGTGAGCTGGTGCACGGCGGACATCACCGGCAGACGGCCGATGAACTCGGGGATCAGCCCGTACTCGATCAGGTCCTCGGGTAGGCAGTGCTCGAAGATCTCGCCCGTGTCGCGCTCGGCCTTGGCCTCGATCGCGGCGGCGAAGCCGACGCCTTTGTGCCCGATGCGCCGCTCGATCACCTTGTCGAGGTTGGCGAACGCACCACCGCACACGAACAGCACGTTGGTCGTGTCGATCGTCAGGAACTCCTGGTGGGGATGCTTGCGCCCGCCCTGCGGCGGCACCGAGGCCTGGGTGCCCTCGAGGATCTTCAACAGCGCCTGCTGGACGCCCTCGCCGGAGACGTCGCGCGTGATCGACGGGTTGTCGGCCTTGCGCGCGATCTTGTCGACCTCGTCGATGTAGATGATCCCCGTTTCGGCCTTCTTGACGTCGTAGTCGGCGGCCTGGATCAGCTTCAGCAGGATGTTCTCGACGTCCTCGCCCACATACCCAGCCTCGGTCAGCGCGGTCGCGTCGGCGATCGCGAAGGGCACGTTGAGGATGCGCGCGAGCGTCTGCGCGAGCAGCGTCTTGCCGCAGCCGGTGGGGCCGAGCAGCAGGATGTTCGACTTCTGCAGCTCGATGTCCGTGTCGCCGGACATCATCATCTGCACGCGCTTGTAGTGGTTGTAGACGGCCACCGACAGCGTGCGCTTGGACGGGTCCTGCCCGACGACGTACTCGTCGAGCACCTCGTAGATCTCGCGCGGCTTGGGCAGGCTCTCGATGTCGAACGCCGGCGGCGCCGAGAGCTCCTCGTCGATGATCTCGTTGCAGAGATCGATGCACTCGTCGCAGATGTACACGCCGGGGCCGGCGATCAGCTTCTTGACCTGCCGCTGGGACTTGCCGCAGAAGCTGCACAACAGCTGCTCGTTTGAATCTGTCGGTCTGGCCATATCCCTTTACCGCTCTCCCAAGTTGCTAACGGAAAAGGCGGTCGCTGAGCAAGCGAGGCACGGACGCAGTGAGCGCCGCGTGCTTCGCACGCAAGCGAGCGAGGACACAGCCTCGCGCCGCTCAGCGGGCGCCTTTTAGTGCTCGGAGATCACTCGATCGATAATGCCATACTCCTTCGCCTCTTCCGAGCTCATGAAGTAGTCGCGCTCGGTGTCGGTGCGCACCTGCTCTAGCTCTTTGTGCGTGTGCTTGGCGATGATCTCATCGAGCCGGCGGCGCACGTCGATGATCTCCTTGGCGTGGATCTCGATGTCCGTCGCCTGCCCCTGGAAGCTCGAGGAGACCTGGTGGATCAGGATCTTGGCGTTGGGCAGCGCCATGCGCTTGCCCTCCGCGCCGCCGGCGAGCAGCAGCGCGCCCATCGACATCGCGATGCCGACGCAGATCGTCTGCACGTCCGGCTTGATGAACTGCATCGTGTCGTAGATCGCGAGGCCCGCGTACACCGAGCCGCCCGGGGAGTTGATGTACAGCGACACGTCCTTTTCGGGGTCCTCGGACTCGAGGTGCAAGAGCTGCGCGACGATCAGGTTGGCGATCTGGTCGTCGACGGGTGTGCCGAGGAAGATGATCCGCTCGTTGAGCAGGCGGCTGTAGATGTCGAACGCACGCTCACCGCGTGAGGTCTGCTCGACGACCATCGGTACAAGTGGGCTCATATTTCTCGCTCCCGGCGCATGTCCTCGCCTTTGTTTCGCCTCGCCGACCAGATTCCTCTAGAGGCTAGCTGGCCGATCGCCGATCCAGGGCCGATCATCGATCGGTTGGGGTCCACAACTTGGCGGGCGCCGCTGCCGGCTCCTTCGCCGCGCCCGGCGCACCGTCGCCTTCCTTGCCCGGCGTCCACAGCTGCTCGCGGGCCTGCGCCTGCGCTAGCGGGATCGGCTTGGCGGCGGCGGCGATCAGCCCGATCGCCTCACGCGCGGCCAGGTCCTCGCGCACCTCATCCAGGCGTCCGGCGCCGCGCAGCTGCTCGAGCAGCTTCCGCGGC
The DNA here is from genome assembly GCA_035939335.1 of Solirubrobacteraceae bacterium. Classification (GTDB taxonomy): domain Bacteria; phylum Actinomycetota; class Thermoleophilia; order Solirubrobacterales; family Solirubrobacteraceae; genus Palsa-744. Next base: position 52,044 of record DASZFY010000051.1, read on the forward strand.
TCGGCTCCTTCGCGTTCGGCGATCGGGGCAAGCGCCTCCAGCAGGTCCTCCTCGGGGGGGTCGACGCCCTCGGCGGCGACGACCGCCGTGATCACCGCCTCGCGGCGCAGCGCGAGCTCGGCTTCGGGCTCCATCTCGGCGAGGACGTCCGCCTCCTGGCGCCCACCCACAATCTGCAGGTAGGCCTCGCGCGAGATGCCGCGGTGCGAGAGCGAGTGCAGCATCCGCTCCCACATCTCGCGCGCCCGCGCGGTGACGAGCTCGGGCGTCACGGGCACGCGGGCGGCGGCGACGGCCGCGTCGAGCGCGGCCTGGCGGAACTCCGTCTCGATCCGCTGCTCATCGAGCTCGAGCAGGCGCTTGCGGATGTCCTCGCGCAGCTCCTTCAGATCGTCGAAGCCGGCGTCGACGGCGAAGTCGTCGTCCACCTCCGGGAGCTCCTTGAGCTTGACCTCCTTGACCGTGATCTCGAACGACGTCTCGCGTCCGGCGAGCTCCTGGCTGCCGTAGTCGGCCGGGAACGTCAGCGCGACCGTGCGGGTCTCCCCCGCGACCGCGCCGAGCAGTCCCTCCTCGAAGCCCGGGATCAGGTTGCCGGCGCCGAGCTCGACCAGCTGGTCGCGGCCTTCGCCGCCGGCGAATGGCTCGAAGCGTTGGCCGATCTCCGACCCGTCAGCATCAGGACCCTCGCCGTCGGGCGCCTCGCGCGCGACCGAACCGACGTAGTCGACGACGACGAAGTCGCCGGCGGCGGCGGGGCGCTCCGCGGTCTGCAGGCGTGCCAGGCGCTCGCGCATCGCGTCGATCTCCTGCTGGATCTGATCGTCTGCGACCTCGGGCTCGCGACGGCCGACCTCCAGGCCCTTGTATTCCCCGAGCTCGGCTTTCGGAAGCACGCCGATCTCGATCGAGAACTCGAGCGACTCACCCTGCGGGGGCAGATCGCCGAGATCGAGCTGTGGATCGCCGACGGGCACGATGCCGGCGCTCTCGATCGCGTCGGAGTACCAGCTCGAGAGCGTGTCGCGCACCGCCTCCTCGAGCACGACCTCGCGGCCGATGCGCTGGATCACCAGCGGCGCGGGCACCTTCCCGCGGCGAAAGCCCGGGAGCTTCAGCTCGCGCCCGAGCTGGCGCGCCTTGCGCTCCACACGGCCCTCGACCTCGCCGGCGGGAACTTCCACCTGCAGGCGCACACGCGAGTCCCCGAGCTCGGTGACGGTGGTCTTCAGGGTCGCTGGCACCACCGCCACGATACCGTGCCGTCACATGCGGCCCGGCTCACGCCCCCCCTCGCGCCGGCGGGCGCAGGCGTGGCTGTGGACCGGCCCGGCGGGGCACCTCGCGGGCGGCTCACTCGACTTCCTCGCCGCGCTCGCCCGCTACCTGCTCGCGCGAGCGCGGGGCCGGACGATTCGCTAGTCGCGGCCCCACGCTCGCGCGAGCCGTAGAGAGCTGGCGGCTACGCGGCTGCCGGTGCGTGCACGGCGGAATCGAACGCGAGCGTGACGCCGCGCGGCACAACCAGGACCGGGCACGTGGCCGTCTCGATCAGGTGCGAGGCGGAGGAGCTGAGCGAGACGCTGCCCTGCGCGGCGTCCGCGCGCGAGTCGATCACGAGCAGGTCGGCCTGCTCGTTGGCGACCGGCTCGACGCTCGCGCCGAGCCCGCGCGCCAGCGCCTCGGCGGTCTGGCGGGCGCCGCCGTCGGCGTCACCGACGGCGACGATGCGCTGGATGCCAGAGTCTGCGACGCGCTCGGCGAGGTCGACCGGCGCGATCGCGATCGCGGTGCGCCCGCCCTCGAGCAGACGCTCGGCGGAGTTGCCGACCGCCACGTGGCCCTTGGCGGTGTGCGAGTCCGAGCAGAACACGATCACCTCAGCGCCCTCGCGCTCGGCGAGCGCGGCGAGCCCCTGAGGCGTAGAGCGGTCGGTGACGACGTGGCGCTGCGCGTCGGGCGTGCCGAGCAGCTCGACGCCCTGGTCGAGCACGCTCTGCGCCTCGGCCTGCGCGATCTCCTCGCGAACGCTGTCGGTCTCTGGGTTGTGACGCACATACGCGAGCGACACCTCCGCGCCGGCGCCGGCGAGCAGGCGGCCCAGCGTGATGGCGTCCTCCTCGTTGGCGGTGCCGTCGTAGGAAACGATGATCTTGGCTGACATGACTATCTCCTTCAGGTCGTCGGCCGGACGGCCGGCAAGTGGGTTCCGATTTGTTGGCTTTCGTCTCAGTTTGGCACGCTCCTGCCATCAGTACTAGTGATTGTCATGATCTCTGCTATTAGTATTGCTAATGCTTAATGTCGTTCGGTTGAGAGTCCTCAAGGAGGTCGCCTACCGCGGCTCGCTCTCGGCCGCCGCCTCCGAGCTCTCCTACACCCAGTCGGCGGTCTCCCAGCAGATCGCGGCGCTCGAGTCCGAAGCCGGCATGGCGCTGCTCGAGCGCCATCCGCGCGGCGTCAGCCTGACCGCCGCCGGACAGACGCTCGTCGGCCACGCCGAGGGCATCCTCGCGCGCCTGGACGCCGCCGAAGCATCGCTGTCGGCGATCGCCGGCCTGCGCGGTGGACGGTTGCGGGTGGCCTCCTTCCCGACCGCCGGCGCAACGCTGATGCCGCTCGCGATCGCCACGTTTCGCGCCTCCTACCCCGATGTCGAGCTGACGCTCGCCGAGGGCGAGCCCGAGGCGATCGTCGCGCGCCTGCGCGCCGGCGAGCTCGACCTCGCGCTGCTGTTCGAGTTCGCCGGCGAGACGCTCCTGTCGGAGGACATCGCCGGCACGCCGCTGCTCGAGGACCCAATGTACCTGGCGCTGCCACGCGAGCATCCGCTGGCGGGAAAGGAGCGTCTGCGTCTGGCTGACCTCGCCGGCGAAGCGTGGGTGCAGACCTCGAGCTCGAGCCCGTGCGCGCGCCACGTCGTGCGCAGTTGCCACGCGGCCGGCTTCGAGCCGAACGTGGCGTTCGAGAGCGACGACTACCAGACCGTCCAGGGGCTCGTGGCGGCGGGGGTCGGCGTGGCGCTGATCCCGGAGCTGGCGCTGTCGGTGGTGCGCGAGGACATCGTCATCCGCGCGCTCTCCCCCACGCCTCCGGTGCGACAGGTGATCGCCGCGATTCCAGCGAGTGCGCGCCTGGTGGCGGCGGCGCCGGCGATGCTCGTCGTGCTCGAAGAGGCCGCTCGACGCTATGAGACGCAAAGGGGGCGCCCGGTCGAGTAGACCGGGCGCCCCCTGTTTGCCTTCGCCCTCGCCTAGGAGAGGGCTGACCCGACGCTTAGAACGCGCAGGTTTCGCTGATCTGTTTTGCCATCACTTTGTAGCCGAGCGGGGTCGCGTGAATGTCCGGCCCGTTGGATTTGCCTTCGAATTTGGTGAAGTTGGCCATGTTGGTCCACTCCTCCATGTGTTCTGTTTCCGACGGCTCTGTTTGCGTGTTGAACAGGCTGTGCGCGTCTACGTAGCACGCCTTCAGCGGCCTTCTCGCGAAGGCGCCTTTCTCGGCTCCGTTTAGAGCCGACACCAAGGCGTTCGATCCGGGCAGCAGTTCGCCCGTGCCGTAGTCGTTGCCGTAGGAGTCGTACGTGCCCTCGAAGATGATCTTCGCACTCTTGAGTTCACTGCCGTCGATCGCCGGGTTGTTCAACGCGGCGATGATGCCACTGACGTTGGTGATGATCTGTTTGTCGAGTTCACCCGCGCCGGCTGCGATCAGTTCGTCGGCGAGTTTATTGCCTTCGGCCGCCAGTTCGGCACCGTGTTCGGCGACGTATTTGGCAGCGTCTTCCTCGCCGAGTTTCAAGCCTTCGGCGGCGAGTTCGGCTCCGTGCGCGGACTCGTATGCCGCCTCGTCGGCGAACAAACGCGACGTGTCTTCCGCCACGTGCGACGCAGCGTATGCGGCGGCGTCTTTGGCGATGTCTTCTTCAAACGCCGGCGGTATACCTCCGCCGCTTTCGACGTAGGCCTGCGGAATCACCTGTTCGATGACGTATTCCTGGACCTCTTTTTCACCTGCCGCTTTGACTTTGCCGGCGATTTCGCCTGTAGCCTGAGCTTCTGCCAGCGCGGTCACCCGTTTGGTGATTTTTTCTTTGACTTCTTTTTCGATCCTGGCGACGTCGTGGAGCTGGTCGTTGGCGCCGATGTCGAGCGTGATCACCTTCACCGGTTTGCCGGCAGCCTTGTCCGCGTTGATCGTCGCGATCGCGCTTTCGAGCTGCGAGCCGCTGTATTCGTTGTGCATCGGCAGGTGGTCCGCGAAGTGATACGCGCACGCCGCTTCGCCGGTGACTCCGGGCACTGCCGCCTGGATTTTCGCCAGCAGCGGACCGTTTCCGATCAGCGAGCCGGTCGTCTCACCCGGACAGGCGTAGTTGACGTACCCGTATTTGCCGCTGACGTTGACGTATTCGTTGTAGTAGTCGCTCGCGTAGCCGTGTTCGAACCCTGCCGGGTTCTCAAACGTTTTTTCGTTTTCGTTGAAAAGCTGCTGGGAGTAGCCGAACGCCAGCGAATCCCCGAGCGCGACGTACGTCTTCTTGATCTTGGGTGTTTTTGCGGCCGCGATCGACGGCATCGTCATCGCAGAGAGCGCGGCCAGTGCGGCAACGCATCCGAGCAGACGACACAGACGTCGGACGCTGAACCCACCTGAGCCATTCATGGCTTGCATCAGTCATCCTCCTAGTTGACAGCGGGACCGGCAGCAGAACAGGCAGCGCCATCGGCGCGACCCCTCCTGCGGCACGAGCCCGCAGCGCAGGCCCCATCTCTCTCAGCCCCATCTCTTGATATTTCCCTCACTGTGGAGCGCTCCACAGGGGTCCCCCCGCGCAGCGAACCCAGCCAAGGTAGCCGCGGAGGCTCCAAATGTCAAGCGTAGAGCCGCCTCTCCCCCGCGGCTGTGATCGGCGCGCCGGAGCCTCGGGCGGACATGTGCGAGCCCGCTCCGAGCGCCACGGAGCGCTCGCGTCCGAAGCGGCTGACATCTTCTTTGGGCTATGAGCATCGTGCTGCTGATCGTCGGAGTGCTGTTGGGAGCGGCTTGCGCCGCGGTCCTGATGCGGCGCGATCGTGCGCGCACGCGCGAGGAGCTGACGGCGATCTCGGTGGACGTGCTCGCGCAGACCGGCGACTCGCTGGCGCAGCGCGTCGCCGACGCGCGTCGCGCCGAGGAGGAGCGTGCAAGCGGCGAGATGGCCCGCCGCGCCGAGGAGATCAAGGGCATCGTCAAGCCCGTCCAGGAGAAGCTGGGCCGCATGGAGGACGAGATCGGGCGCCTCGAGCGCGAGCGCAGGCAGGCCCAGGGAGAGCTCGCGCAGATGATCCGCCAGCTCGGAGACGGCGTCGGGACGCTGCGTCAGGAGACTGGCAACCTCGTCTCGGCGTTGAAGCGGCCCACCACGCGCGGCTCGTGGGGGGAGATCCAACTGCGCAACGTGGTCGAGATGGCGGGGATGGTCTCCCATTGCGACTTCGTCGAGCAGAGCACCATCCAGACCGGCGAGGGCACCCTGCGACCGGACATGCTCGTGCGCCTGCCCGGCGGCAAGCTCGTCGTCGTGGACTCCAAGGTCCCGCTCGATGCTTATCTGTCAGCCCTCGAGGCGAGCGATGATGACAACCGTGAGCTGCACAGCGCGCGTCATGCGCGACAGACGCGCGAGCACATCGCCAAGCTCGCATCGAAGGGCTATCAGCGTCAATTCGACTCGACGCCGGAGTTCGTCGTGATGTTCGTGCCCTCTGACGGCATCTACCAGGCGGCGCTCGCACAGGACCCGGCGCTGATCGAGTACGGCGTGCAGCAGCAGGTGCTGATGGCGACGCCCACCACCCTGATCGGGCTGCTGTGGGCGGTCCACTACGGCTGGCGCCAGGAGCTGATCGCGCAGTCCGCGCGCGAGATCGCCGACTCCGCGCGCGAGCTGCACAGCCGCCTCGGGCGCTTCGTCGAGCCGTTCGCGAAGGTCGGACGCCAGCTCGACTCGGCGGTCGGCGCCTACAACGAGGCGATCGGCTCCTTCGAGCACCGCGTCATCCCGCAGGTGCGCAAGATCGAGCAGGCCGGCGCGGCCTCCGAACGCAAGGTGGTAGCGCCCGAGGCGGTGGAGATCACCGCGAGGGCGATCACCGCGCGGCCGGGCTTCGCGGATGGGGACGCGACGGCGGCGACAGCGCGCTCGGTCGAGCCGGCCGAGATCCACGCTCGGGAGCGGATCTCAAGCGGCGGCTGAGCACCGTCACGATCAGCGCAAGCGCGACGGGAACGGTCGCCGGGAGCTCGTCGAGGAAGAAGAACAGCAGGTCGAAGCCCAGCGCGAGCAGCGCGGTCAGCGCCGCCGCGAGCAGCTGCGCGCGGCGGGCGACGGTGGCCGCGAGCAGCCCCCCGAGCACGCCCGCGATGAACAGGTCGCCGTAGCCCATTACCGCCGAGCCGAACACCGCGCTCTGCAGCTGTGGGAGATTGGCCACCGGGCGCGCGGCGTTGAGCGCGTTGTTGGGCCGCTGCAGCAGATCGGAGACGACGAGCGTCGTGTCGGCGATCGCCATCGCCACGACCCCCGCCGCGAGCCAGCGCGGCGGCGTCACTCTCGCGAGCAGCACGCCGAGCGCGGCGCAGCTGAGCGCCGATAGCACAAGCGCGGCAGCCTCCCCCGCGAGGCCGCCGCGGTCGACCCACGCCAAAGCGAACAGCGGCGCCACGAGCAGCGCGCGCAGCACCCGCCTGGCAAGCGGTGGACGGGCATCCCACAAGAGCCAGCCGAGCGCGAGCGCCGCGAGCACCGGCACCGCGCACAGCGCGAGATAGGTCAGTGCTTGCGCGCTCGCGCTTTCAGCCGCGCGCGCGCCGAACACGAACGCGATCACCGACAGCGGCGGCACGATCGCCCAGCGCCGACTGCTCAGGCGCGCCGGCGGCCTCCAGGCGAGAACCCCGGGGAGCGCCACGAGAGCGCCTTGCGCGAGCGACAGCAGCGCGATCGATATCCAGAACGCCAGCACCACAGTCCAACATAGATCGCGCCGCGCGCACGCGCGGCAACGCTCAATGCCCGAGCTGGACCGTCTTGATCACGAGCAGCAGCACCGCCACGACGAGATAGCCGCGCAGCAGCAGCATGCCTGCCTTGCGGCCGGGCGACCACACGGGGCGCTCGAGCAGCGCCAGCGGCGGCATCGTCCACGTGTTGCGCCTGTCCTTGGACACCTTCGTCACCTCCACCACGCCGCGCGGCCGCCTGCGCAACGCATAGAGCACGATCGCCGCCAGGCTCGCGGCCAGCACGAGCGTCAGATAGAGAAACAGGTGCGTCACATTGACGCTCGGGAACAGCGTGCTCGCCATCAGGATCAGGGACAGCTCGACGAGCACGCCGATGATCAAGCTTGCCACCGCGTTCAACCACGTGGCGTTGGCCCACGGCCCGAGCACCTCGCGGTCGTTGCACAGCAGCAGCAGAAACACGGTCGCACTGGGCAACAGCACTCCCGCGAGCGCCTGCACCGAGGTCGTGATCAGGCCCAGCGGCGCCCCGGGGATCAGCACGATCCCCGCGGCCACCATCACCATCAGGGTAAAGCTCCCGTAGAACAGCTTCGCGTCGAGCGGACCGCGATTGAGCGAGTGCTTGGCGCCGAACACATCGCCGAACGCGTAGGAGGTCGCGAGCGTGACCGCCGCCGCCCCGATCAGCGAGGCGTTGAGCAGCACGATCGCAAAGAACGTGCCCGCCTCAGAGCCGAGCTGGCGGGAGAGCTCGCTGGCCACCGCGCCGGCGTCGGAGAAGCGACCGAAGTCCGAGCTGCCCATGAACGCGAACGCGGTCACCGCGATCAGCGCACCGGCGCCGATAACCACTACGAACGCACCGATCACCGTGTCAGCGCGCTCGTAGTTGATCCAGCGCGGAGTGATCCGCTTGTCGATGATGTTCGACTGCTGGAAGAACAACTGCCACGGAGCCACCGTCGTGCCGACGATCGCGATGATCAGCAGCACCGCTGTCGAGCTCGCGCCGCCATAGATGCTCGGCACGAACGTGTGGTGAGCGATATTGCCCACGCTTGGATGGGCGAGGACCAGCAGCGGAATCACCAGGAAGTTCGCGACGACGAACACGTACATGAAGCGCTCCCAGCTGCGAAAGCTGCCCGTTGAGGTGATCCCCACGAGCGCCACCGCCGCGAGTGGCACCGCGATGTACCTGCTCACACCGAAGTATCCGAGCGCGAGGCTCACACCGATGAACTCGGTGACGATCGTCAGGAAGTTCAACAGGAACAGGTCGCCCACCGAGAATGCGCCCCAGAACTTGCCGAAGCGCTCGAAGATCAAGCGCGCGTGGCCGACGCCGGTGACCGCGCCCAGGCGGATGACCATCTCCTGGTTGACGATCAGCACCGGGATCAGCAACAGCAGCACCCACAGCAGGCTCGTGCCGTAGTTCTGCCCCGCCTGCGCGTACGTGGAGACACCGCCAGCGTCGTTGTCGCCGACCATCACGATCAGACCGGGACCCATGATCGCCAGCAGCGCCATCGCGCGCGAGCGCCAGCCGTGACGCTCGCCCGTATCGTGCATGCGGATCGTTCCCAGCGCCCCGCGAATGTCGCCGATGTGCGCCTCGTCGAGGACTGGAGGCACGCCCTCGGGCTGACGCTCGACGGTGCTCAGCGTCGTCTCATCGGCCATCTCGGGTTACCTCCTTCCTTCGCTCGCGGGGACTCGGGTCACGTCTCGGCGCGTGCACGACCGCACCTCGGCGCGCGCCTCGGAGACGGGAGTCCCGGGACAGCGATCAGGCCAGAAGTGCTAGGCCCGACAGGCGCGCGGCCGGCTGGGTACTTCGTGGCTGTTCTCGATCCATGCCGGCCTCCTTTCTATGCGCCGTGTGCTGGGCTTTCGAAGCTCAGCCTAGCAACGCGAGCTCAGTCGCGTACGAGCCCGAAGCGCCGTCTCCAGCCGCTCGGAAGCGTCAGCTCGAGCACATCATCGACGGTCACCACGCCGACCATCCGCTCGTTCTCATCGAGCACCGGCAGCATCACGAGGTTGTAGTCGGTCATCATCCGCGCCACCTCGGGCAGATCGGCGTCCGTCGTCACCCAAACGGGCTCGCGCTCGGCGATCTCCTCGAGCGCCTGCACCGGCTGCGCGCGCAGCAGGCTCACCACGAACACCAGGCCACGCAGGCCGCCCTCGCCATCGAGCAGGTACACCGTCGTGAGCGTCCCCGCGCCGAGCTTGCTCGCACGCACCTTCGCGAGCGCGTCCTCGACCGTGTCTGTCGTCGCGAGGCTGATGAAGTCTGGGCTCATCAGCCCGCCGGCGGTAGACGGGTTGTAGCCGAGCAGCGCTTCGATCTGGCGTCGCTGGGTCGCGGGCAACAGCGCGAGGATCCGTCCCCGGCGCTCCTGGTCGATCTCGACGATCAGGTCCGCGGCGTCATCAGGCGCCATGCGCGCCACCACCGCCGCCGCCTGCGTGTCCGGACGCTCGCGAATGAACTCCAGCTGGTGATGCTCGTCGAGCTCCTCGAAGACGTCTGCCTCGAGCTCGCGGTCCTGAGCCACCGCCTCGATGATCTCCTCGCCCTCGTCGTGCGAGGCCGCCTCCACGAGGTCGGCGATCTCGGCGGGGTGCAGGTTGGCGAGCTTGCGGTGGGAGAAACGCAGGCGCGAGGTGGGCACGTGCCCCACGAACGGCTCCATGTCAGACCAGTCGAGGAACGGCCGGTTGCCTACCAGACCGCGTAGGCGGCGCGGCAGCGCCCGGCGCAGCTGTGCGCGCGTGTTGTGATCGACCCCCACGACGCGCCACCAGCCCTCGATGCACGCCAGCTCGATCTCGTGGGCGGTCACGAGTCGAGGCGGATCGGCCTCCACGTACACGAGCTTGCGGCCGAGCACGTCGCCCGCGAGCAGCACCTCGCCCGCCCGTCGCTCGAACCTGCCGAGGCTGAGCTTCTCCGCGGACAGGCGCACCGCGCCGGGCTCCAGCGACGCGATCCTGTCGACGGGGACGAACAGCTCGCGCCCGCCGATCCTCGCCTTCAACCCGGTCACCGGCGGATAGCCGCCGTCGGCCAGGCGGACGATGAGATCCTCCACCCGTCCCAGGCGCTCGCCCGCCCTGTCCAGTAGCGGGCTGCGCAACACCGATGAGAGATGCACGACCGGTTGTGGCAATTCATTCATAACGTTACGCCTCGTCGCGGACCAGAAGCGATGCCCCGATCGCCCCGCCTAGGTCGCCGAGCGCCGCCACGTGTACGTGCGGCGGGTGCGAATCGTGGAACAGATGTGGCTGCATCGCCTCGGTGATGCGCTTGGCGTATGGATGGCCGAGCCTGATCCCCAGCCCACCGCCGATCACCACGCCCTCGACGTCGAGCACGTTGACAACCGACGCGACGCCCGCGCCGAGCGCTACGACCGCGCGATCGATCGTGTGGGTCGCGAGCTTGTCGCCCTGCTCGAGCGCGCGCGCCCAGATGCCGCTCGTCAGGCGCAGGCGCCCGTGCTCGTTCGCCAGCTTGAACAAATCGGTCTTTCGCCCCTTCTGCTCGTGCAGGTGGCGCACGTAGCCTTCCATCGCGCCGCGGCCGGCGTAGGCCTCCATGCAGCCCTTGCGTCCGCACGTGCAACGCGCTCCGTCGATCTCCACCACAACATGTCCGATCTCGCCCGCGCCCCCACGCCCCGTCCATGGCTTGCCGTCGAGGATCAGCCCGCCGCCCACCCCGGTTCCCCAGAAGACGCCCAACAGCGAACCGTACAGGCGACCTGCCCCGAGTTTGAACTCCGCGTCGGTCGCGACCTGCACATCGTTTCCGACCCTAACCCTGCACCCGAGCGCGCTTTCGAGCGTGCTCGCCAGCGGGAAGGAGCCTTCCCAGCCGGGCAGGTTGCGGGCGCTGGTGACAATCCCCTCGTCGATCGTGCCGGGCGAGCCCACGCCGATTCCAGCGAGTGACGCCGAGTCGATCTCAGCAGCCTTGGCGGCGTCGCGCAGCGCCGTAGCCATCTCCGCGGCGACGTCCGCCGGACCGCCGCTCGTCGGCGTCGGCCGCCGCGCCGAGCCGACGACGTTGTTGTCCTCGTCGACGATCGCCGCCTGGATCTTGGTCCCCCCGAGGTCGATCCCTCCGTAGCTCGCCATCTGCGCGGATGATCGCAGAGCCCGCGGGCGCCACCGGACGGGCGGCGAGAAAATGAACGCCAGCGCGGTTTCACAGAATTTAGCCGCGCTTGCGAGCTTTCTTCGCCCGCTCTTACGGCTCGTGCCGACTATCTACATTAACGATGACCGAGCGCACCAGAGCATCCTGGCTCGTCTACGCACTGGGGGCTCTCTGCGCCGGTGCGATCCTCGCTGCCGTGCTGCTCGTCGGGCCGGCGTCGAGCAGCCAGGCGAGCGTGACGCGCACGGCGACCGTCGCCCAGGGCGTCGTCCAGTCGACCGTATCTGGCAGCGGCAACCTGCAGGCGATCAGCCAGCTCAACCTCGGCTTCAAGACCAGCGGCACGGTCACCCACATCTATGTGACGCAGGGCCAGCAGGTCGCGCAGGGCCAACTGCTCGCGACGCTCGACCCGCAGAGCACCGAAGTCACGCTCGAACAGGCCAAGGCCGGTCTGCAGTCCGCCGAAGCGAACCTCACCAAGGAGGAAGAAACCGACGGCGAAAGCTCGAGCGCCGCGGGCAATGCTCCCACCGCGAGCACGGCCGCCTACGTCGTGCCGAGCGCTGCCACCGACACCACCACCACCACGCCGGCTACGACGACGCCCACACGAACGATCTCGACCGCCAGCACGCCGACCACCACCACACCGGCCAGCACTTCGCCCGCAACCCCCAAGACGAGCACGACGAGCAAGACCCGCACGAGCACCGAACCCGCCCACGAAAACGCTCCGAAAGAAACGACCTCGGGTACGTCCTCGTCCAAAGCGACGATCAGCCCGGCCACGCGCGAAGCGAACCTGGCATCCGCGCGAGCAGCCGTCAAGAGCGACAGGCTGACAGTGCAGAGCGACGAACAGGCCGTCCACGACACGAGCCTGTACGCACCGGAGGCCGGCACGATCGTCTCGCTCGCCGGCCAGGTCGGCGAAGTCGTCTCCGGCGTTGGGACGACCAGGGCGTCGTCGAGCTCCGCCAGCTCAACCGGCGCGTCGAGCAGCACCGCGACGACGGGCGCCACGGCCGCGGGGCGCTCCGCGACCGGCGCGGCGGGGGCGTCGAGCAGCTCCACCGGCTCCGCGGGCTCCTCTTCGGGCTCCGCGTTCGCGGTGCTGAGCGATCTCAGCTCGATGCAGCTGGTCGTTCCATTGAGCGAATCGGAAATTGGACACGTCAAGGCCGGCCAGATCGCGACCGTGACGGTCGAAGCCCTCGAAGGCCGCAAGCTCGCGGCGCACGTCAGCGAAGTCGCGATCCTCGCGACGAGCAGCAGCGGCGCGGTCAGCTACGACGTCACGTTCCGGCTCGACCAGATGGAATCGGGCCTCAAGCCTGGGATGAGCGCCACCGCCGAAGTCGTCGTCGCGCAGGCCGAAGGCATCAACGTCCCCACCAGCGCGATCTCCGCGGGCGAGGTCACCGTCAAGCGTGGCGGCAAGCAGGTGCGCCAGCGCGTCGTGACGGGACTCGCGGGGAACAGCTCGACGATCATCCTCAGCGGCCTGAAAGCGGGTGAAACGGTCGTGCTGCCGGCCGCGAGCACCGCTAGCTCGAGCGCCACCAACGTCGTCTCCAGGCTCGCCGGACGCGGAGGCATCGGCGGCGGCCTGGGTGGCGGCCTCGGTGGCGGTGGCGGTGGGGCCTTCCTCAGGAGCGGCGGTTGATGCGCCATGCCGTGATCGACGTGCACGACGTCACCAAGACGTTCGACCTCGGCCAGATCCGTGTGCGCGCGCTGCGCAACGTCTCGTTGCAGATCGACACCGGCGACCTCGTGGCGATCATGGGCAGCTCCGGCAGCGGCAAGAGCACGCTGATGAACATCCTCGGCTGTCTGGACATACCGACGAGCGGGCGCTATGAGATCGACGGAGTCGATGTCAGCGAGATGGACGAGGACGACCTCTCCGACCTGCGCAACCGCAAGATCGGCTTCGTCTTCCAGAGCTTCAACCTCGTCGCACGCACGAGCGCGCTCGTCAACGTCGAGCTGCCGCTCGCCTATGCCGGGCTGCGAGGCGCGGCGCGGCGAAAGCGCGCCGAACGGGCGTTGCGCTCGGTCGGGATGGGCCACCGCCTCGAGCATCAGCCGTCGGAGCTCTCGGGTGGCCAGCAGCAGCGCGTCGCGGTCGCGCGAGCGATCGTCACCAACCCCTCGCTGATTCTCGCCGACGAGCCGACCGGGAACCTCGACTCGCGCTCGACCGAGGACGTGCTGGGGATCTTCGCGCGCCTGAACGCGGAAGGACGCACCGTCGTCCTGATCACCCACGAGCCCGACGTCGCCGAACAGAGCAAGCGCGTGATCCGCCTGAGCGACGGACAGGTCGTCGAAGACCGGCGGACGCTCGGCGTGGACGACCCGCCGCCGGCGCTGCGCAGCCAGAAGTCCGCTCACCCTCCGCTCCAGGCCCGCGCCATTGAGGCACAGGCATGATCGGCCCGGAGATGCTGCGGATCGCGTGGAGCGGGATCACGGCCAACAAGCTGCGCTCGGGCCTGACGATCCTCGGCATGACGATCGGGGTCGCGTCAGTGATCATTCTGATTGCTGTCGGCAACGGCTCCTCCAAGGCCGTCCAGTCGACGATCCAGAGCCTCGGCACGAACGTGCTCGTGGTGCAGGGCGCCGGCGGCTTTCGCGGCGGCCCGCGCGCGAGCACCGCGGCGACAGTCTCCTTGACCAAGGCCGACGCCGAAGCGCTGCAGAACCCGGACCTCGCGCCGGACGTAAAGAGCGCCTCACCCGTCGTCAACGCCACTGGTGTAACGCTCGTCTATGGCGCCACCAGCTTCGAACCGTCGTCGTTCGTCGGCACGACGCCGTCCTACCTGACCGCGCACTCATACAGGCTCGCCGAAGGCGCCTCGTTCACCTCCGAAGACGTCAACAAGCACAGGCGGGTCGCCGTCATCGGCCAGGAAGTGGTGCAGGAACTGTTCGCCGGCTCGAGCGCCGTGGGGCAGAACATCAAGGTCAACGGCAGCAACTACGAAGTCGTCGGGGTGCTAGCCAAAAAGGGCACAAACGGCACCACCAACGAGGACGACGTCGTGATGGCGCCCATCACGACCGTGCAGGACTCGCTCACGGGCACCGGGCCAATCGGCTCGATCACCGTCCAGGCGAAGTCCGAATCCTCGCTCAACCCCGCCGAAGCCGAGGTCACGACGATCCTCGAGGAACGCCACAAGATCAAGAACACCGCCGAACCGGGCTTCACCGTGCTCAACCAGGGATCACTGCTGGAAACCTCCAGCTCCACCAGCAGCGTGTTTACGACGCTGCTGGGAGAGGTCGCCGCGATCTCGCTGCTCGTCGGCGGGATCGGCGTGATGAACATCATGCTCGTGAGCGTCACCGAGCGCACGCGCGAGATCGGGATCCGCAAGGCCGTCGGCGCCAGGCGCTCGGACATCCTCACGCAGTTCCTCACCGAGGCCGTCCTCGTATCGCTCTTCGGCGGCGTCACCGGGGTGCTCGTAGGCGTGATCGGTAGCCAGTTCAAGATCGCTGGAGTCCAGCCGGAAATCGCCACGTACTCGATCTTCCTCGCGTTCGGCGCCGCGGCGCTGTCAGGGCTGTTCTTCGGCACCTATCCCGCCGCGCGCGCGGCGCGCCTACGACCGATCGAAGCGCTGCGCTTTGAGTGATCAACCTCCCCCACACCAGGAGCCCACGATGCCTCAGCAGTACGAACCCGTGAGAACCGACGAGCAGGACGACTGGCTCGAGGACCCCGAGGAGCTGCCTCGCCGTCCGCGCCGGCGCTTGCTCGGGGCGGGCGGGCGACCCGTCCTCGCCCTGCTGAGCGTGCTGCTGATCGCGTGCGGGTTCATCGGCGGCGTGCTCGTGGAGAAGGGGCAGAGCTCCTCGAGCTCGTCGAGCGCCGGGACGGCAGCGAGCCTCGGCTCGCGCTTCGCCGCGCTGCGCGGGGGCACGTCGAATGCCGGCGCGGGCGCCAGTACAGGCGCCAGCGGCGGCTCCGGCGGCTTGCTCGGATCGGGCGCTGGCAGGCCGACCGCCGGGACGGTCGCGTACGTGGCGGGCAAAACGCTGTATGTGACCAACGCCGAAGGCAACACGGTTAAGGTCACGACGTCGGCGGGCACGAGCGTGACGAAGACCGTTAAAGCGGACGTCGCGGGCATCCATCCGGGCGAAACGGTGACCGTGACCGGCGCCACCGGCGCCAACGGCGCCGTCAACGCCGAAGCGATCAGCGTCGGGTCGGGCGGCGGTCTCAGGGCGCTGCTCGGCGGCCTGGGCGGCCGCGGCGCCTCCAAACGCGGGGGCGGCGGCGAAGCGTCGCTGTTCGGCGGCTGAGGCCGCTTAGCGAGGGCTTAGTGAGAGAGCGCACCATCTTCGCGTACCGTTCCCGCTGCAAATGCGCAGTGTGCGCGAGCACGTAAATCGACAAGGAGCTCAATGCCTCAACTCAGCAACAGACGCAAACGCACTCCTACGACCGTCGCCATCGTTCTCCTAGCGCTCGCCAGCGTGCTGCTGGCGGCATGCGGAGGTTCCTCGAAAAGCTCCTCCTCGACCACGACCACGAGCGCAAGCGCGGCGGCCACCACCACACCCACGACGTCGGCCCCCGGCAAACTACCCGGCGCTGCCAACCCGGGCCGGTTCCTGGCGCTGCGTGAATGCCTGAAAAAGAACGGCATCACTCTGCCTCAGCGCAAACCCGGCCAGGGGCCCGGAGCCGGAGGCCTCGGTTCAGGAGCTACGCTCCCAGCGGGCGTGAGCCGAGCGCAGTACGAAGCGATCCTGAAGCAATGCGGCGGCGGCTTCGCAGGCGGCCGTGGAAAACTCGGCAAACTCGGCGCTCGCTTCGACACTCCGGAAGCGAAGAAAGCGCTGAGCAAGTTCGCCGCGTGCATGCGCGAAAACGGCGTCAAAATCGGTGAACCCAATACCTCCGGCAAAGGCTCGATCTTCAACACCAAGGGGATCAACACCACTACAGCCGCGTTCGCGACCGCCGAGACCAAGTGCCGCAGTGACCTGCGCGGTGCATTCGGCGGAAGCCCGGGCGCCGCAGCCGGCGGCTAACCCGAGCGCTGCCTGACGATGGCAGGCACCGGGGCCGCCACGCGCACGCGCGGTCCCGGGCGCCTACCGGCGCGTCGGCTACCGGCGCTTCGGGTCGGGCACCGCGGCGGAGCTCGGCTTGCCGGCGATCGTCGGCATCGGCAGTGCACCGACGCGCCCCATCAGCTGACTCCACTGCGCAGAGCTGAGCGCGCTCGTCGTGACGACAGGCGCCGGGGCGGTGCGGCCCGAGCTCGCCGAGTGCGCCTGCGTGGCCGCGGCGGCCGGGTTCAGCGTCGTCGTGGCAGCGGGCGGGCTAAACACGAGGTGGATGCGGCTCCGGAAGGAGGTCGATGCGTGCGTGCTCGGCTCGCCGGGGTAGCGCATGAGGCTGTCGATCTGGTGCGGCACGAAGCCCGCCGGAAGCGTCAGCAGCGCGCGGATCGTGAGGTCCGTGATCGTTTCAGGCCCTTGGTGCCCGGCGATCGCAGTGCCGTTGATCGCCGAGATGTCGACCTGCTCGCCCGAGTAGGCGCCGTTGCAGCGCAGCGCGCTGACGGTCGGCTCGAGTCCGCTGCGCGAGAGGAACGCGAGCACGGCGAGCACGCGCTTGTCGACCCGACCCGAGGCGACTTCGTGGCGTCCGCACGTGTCGAGCGCGACTCCCGGGTCCGACAGCACCGCCCGCTCGAGCTGCGCCTGGGAGAGCAGGAAGACGTCGCTGGCGGTAGCCCCGAGCAGTGCGTTCGCCGCCTTCGCCCCCTGGGGGTGCAGCGCGCTCTGCAGCTGTGCCCAGTTCGACAGGATCGGGCCCGGGTTGACCGTGTCCGGGTCGCCGGCGGGCTGAACGGCGAAGCGCATGTGGCCGTCGCGCGCCCCGGGCGGCATGCTCACGCGCCCCAGGATCGTGCCCGAGGCGACGACCGCTCCGGTGCGCAGCGGCGTGCGCTGACCGGCGCCTGCGGCCTTGGCCTTCCTGGCAGCGCTCGCCACGGCGGCTGCGCGCGCGTCGGGGTTGCCAGGGTGGGCGAACAGGCGGACCTTGTCCATGCCTGGTGGTGTCGCTTCCTGCGCAGAGGACTGCACGGAGGCCTGGCCCTTGCTCGCCGGGCTTGGCGTCGCCGGCGCCTTGACTTTGAGCGTCAGCGGCGATTGCGTTCCCGCGGTGGCGGCCTGTGACGGCGCGGCGTCGTGCGTGCTGGCCGCTTCCACGACGGGTGACTTGGTCTTGACGGTCGGCTGCTTGGGCTGCACGTAGTTGGGGGCGATGCTGCCGAGGCCGGCGTATGTGAACACGTCGCCGTAGACGTCGCGCAGCACGATGTACTTGCCCAGCTTGCGCGAGTCGCCGAGCTTCATGATGCGCCCGTCCTGCACGGCGAGCACCGACGCGTTGGGCGCGCTGATCAGATCGACCAGCTGCAGCGGGGGGCCGGCGGCGTTGGACGCCTGGGCGCCGTGCGCTGTCGCGGCGGCTGCGGCCGCCGCCGGCGTGGGCGGCGCGGAGGAGCCGGGCGTGGCGGCATTCGGGGCGGACGCGCTGGCGGCGCCGGACGCCGCCGCGCCGGTCGGGCTGGCGGCCTTGCCCGCGAGCGCCGTGGCGCCGGCGGTCGCGCTCGACGGCGACGACGCGACCGTGATCGCTTCCCAGGCGACATGCTTGCCGCTCACGGGCAGGCGCCCGTCGACCAAGCCGGTGAGCGTGGCGATCACGGCCTTCGGATACGTGGAGATCAGCTTCGCCCGCAGCAGCACCGATTCGACGTATTCTTCGGAGTGGTTGTACGCGAGGATCGCCGCACGCAGGTTGGTCGCGGCGCCGGCAGCGCGCAGGTAGCGCGCGGCGGCGAACACGGCGTCAACCGGGTTGTAGGGGTCCGCGTAGCCGGCGTTGAGCGCGTCGACGCCGTACTGCAGCCACGTGCTGGGCATGAACTGCATCCAGCCGACGGCGCCCGCGGAGGAGACCGACTGGTCGCTGCCGTAGTCGGTCTCGATTTCGTTGATCGCAGCGAGAATCTGCCACGGCACGCCGTACTGGACGGCGGCCGCCTTGTAGATCGGCAGTAGGAACAGCGGTATGCGGTAGAAGGACAGCGACTGGACAGATGCTTCTGAGGAGGCCAGCAGCGCCGCCAGCGCGCCAGCCTCGGCGGCGACGACCTGCGGCGAGGCCGCCACGTTGTTCGGCCCCGTGGCCTTCTGGCCCTTCTTGGTGGACTTGGCGCCCTTCGTGCTCGCGTTCGTCGTCGTGGTGGTCGTTGTCTGACCCGCACCGGAGGATTCGCCGGAGGTGACCTTCTGTTTGCGTTTGAGCACCACCGTCGGGGCCGGCGCGTCGGAGGGTGCAGCCGTGCCGGGGGCCGAGCCGCCGCTGGGGGCGGTTTCGGTCGGCGAGCTCGTGGTCGTAGCGGGCGTCGTCGCGCTCGGCGCGGTCGTGGCCGGAGCGGTGGTGGTGGGCGTCGTCGGCGTCGTGGTTTCCGACGGCGTCGTCGTTTGCGGGCCAGTGGTCGTCGAGGACTGACCGGTTTCGGTTCCCTGCGAGCCGCCGGATTCGGCGGCGGGCGTCGTCGCCGTGTCTGTTTCCCCCAGCGCCGCCCCCGCAAGCGGGCCGCCGAGGCCGGCCGCGGACAGACCGCTGCCGGCGAGAGCGGCCAGCACCGCGCGCAATGCCCTGCGGCGGGCTCTGTTCGCAGGCGTCATACGCGGTGTTCGATCATCTCGGTGGACGTCCCATTTGTGTGGTCGGCGCAGCAGACCCACAGATGCGGGGTACGCCCACCGGCATTCTTATCGGCAGCCAACCACGAATCCGTAAAGGATTCGTAATCAAGCTGACAAATGGTGGCGCGCTCGGATTCCATGTCGGGCGTGGGCCGGTGGACCGTAACGACACCTACCCCGCAGCGTCGGGTTCTGGGCGCGGATGATACGGGCGCGATGGGCGTACCGCGTCACCTGCACTTTGGCCTGCAGTGGCGAGACGCTTCAGCCCGCTATCGACGAGGCGCCTCCATGTGGCCCGTTTGGCGCGCGAGGCGGTACCCTATGCGGCGTGGAAACGATCCTTTCAGTCCTGCAGGTCGCGATCGCGGTGATCACGATCTTCCTGATCCTGATGCACTCCGGCAAGGATTCGGGGCTATCGGGCGCCTTTGGCGTGGGCAGCGGAACCGGCCCGCTCGGGGGCGGCTCGCTCGTCGAGCGCAACCTCAACCGCTGGACGATCTTCTTCTCGGTGCTGTTCTTCCTGAACGCCGGCGTGCTACTCACGCGCCCCTGGGCCTGACGTTCTAGCCCGCGGGCGCGTCGGCGGAGCCGTTCGCCGCCCCTGACGGAGCGTCCGCCTGGCGCTCGATCCGGTTGAGGATCTCAATCGCCTCCGCTCGCAGGTCCGCGTCGATCGCCTGGTAGTCCTCGCGCGAGAGCTTGCCGGTGCGGAAGTCGAGCTCGGCGTCGCGGATCTCGCGGTACTTCGCCTCGCGCGCCGCGTCGAGCTCGTCGCGCGTGTAGCCGCCGGGTACCGCTGGCACGTCTCCGGGAGCGGAGCGCACGTCGAGGCCCGCGGTCGAGCGCTCGGCGACGCGCGCGCGGCGCAACGGCGCGCTGACCACCAGCACGACGAGCCCAACGAGTCCGAGCGTGAGGATCGCGATCAGGAAGGCCATGTCGTGGGAGCTTTGAGCCCAGGCACCCGCGCGCGCGTCAGACGCGTGCCAGGCCCCGCACGGCGCGTGCGCGCGATCGCGCACCGACGCGGCGACGCAATGAAAAAGCTGCCCACCCGCCCGTCGGCCACAGCGCGATCAGGCCGCCGCCGAAGCCGATCAGGCCGCCGATCCAGATCCACATCACCAGCGGCGAGACGAGGAAGTTGAAGCGCGCCTCGGGCGGGTTCTTCAGGTACGCGCGCGCCATGTAGGCGACGGCGACGAGCCCATCTTCCGGCGGCAGCGTGCGGTTGCCGACCGTGATGATGCGCTTCAACGCGGGGGTTTCGATGTCGGGTTCGATCGCGCTCCAGATGTTGCGGGTGAGGCTCGCGTCCATCGCGACGTGGCTGACCGGCTGACCGCCGATCAGGCTGCCGACCGTGCCCTGACTGGCTTCGTCGGAGGCGTAGAAGCCCTCGCTGGGGTTCAGCGTGGCGACGTGGCGCCCGTTCTTGGTGACGTCGAGGACCGCGCCGAGGCTGAGCGTCGAGCCGGTGTGCGCCTGGTCGTATTTCGGCGTGATCGTCGCCGTCGGCTTGACGTAGCGGACGGTATAGGCGCCTACGCGCGTGGACTGCCCCGGCGAGAGGCCGAGCTGGGTGGAGTGCTCGAAGGAAGAGGAGGCAGCCACGGCGACGAACAGCACGGCGATGCCGATGTGCACGATGTAGCCGCCGTAGCGGCGACGGTTGCGGCGCACCAGCGCCAGCAGCGCCACGGGCGCCGGCTCGCCGGCCATCGCGTGCCGCGCGCGGGTGCCGCGGAAGAACTCCTGCCCGACGCTGCCGAACACGAACGCCGCTAGGCAGAACATCGTGATCGCCAGCGCCTTCTGGCTGATGCCGGCGAACTCCAGCACCAGCAACGTGCCGAGCGCGCACGCGATCGGCACGAGGAAGTTGCGTCTCGCGTTGGCGAACGTCGCGCGCCGCCACGCGATCACCGGCCCGATGCCGCTGAGCAGCACCAGGATCAGCGCCAGCGGCACCGTGTAGCGGTCGAACCACGGCGGGCCCACCGAGGCTTCCTGACCGGTGAGCGCCTCTGAGATCAACGGGAAGTAGGTGCCCCAAAAGATCACGAAGCACAGCGCCACGAGCACCAGGTTGTTCCCCAGGAAGATCGCCTCGCGTGACAGCCAAGAGTCCAGCCGGTGCTCGGAGCGCAACATGCCCCGACGCGAGACCACCAGGTAGATAGAGCCGGCGATCATCCCCCCGATCAGGCACACGAACGGTATGCCGAGCGTGTGGCCGCCGAAGGCGTGGATCGAGGTGAGGATCCCGCTGCGCACCAGGAACGTGCCCATGATCGCGAGCGTCCCGGTGGCGAGCGCGAGCGACACGTTCCACACCTTCAGCATGCCCCGCTTCTCCTGGATCATCAGCGAGTGCAGGAACGCGGTGCCGGTCAGCCATGGCATCAGCGATGCGTTCTCGACGGCGTCCCAGCCCCAGTAGCCCCCCCATCCGAGCTCCGAGTAGGACCACAGCGCCCCCAGCAAGATGCCGGCGCCGAGGAACAGCCATGCGGCGAACGCGAAGCGACGGATCGCTTTGATCCAGTCCGCGTCCACCCTGCGCGCCAGCAGCGCGCCCATCCCGAACGCGAACGGGATCGTGCACAGCGTGTAGCCCGAGTACAGCATCGGCGGGTGGATCATCATCGTCGGGAAGCGCAGCAGCGGGTCGAGCCCCACGCCTTCCGGCGGAACCGGGTGGGTGGTGGCGAACGGGTTGGCGTAGAAGACCATCAGCGCCACGAAGAAGCCGCCGAAGCCGAGCAGGATCGCCGTCGCATAGGCGGCGACGTCGCGCAGGTGCTTGCGCGTCAGAAACAGCGCGAGACTCGACCACATCGACATCAGCCACGCCCACAGCAGCAACGAGCCTTCCTGGGAGGACCACACCGCCGCGGCCCGGTAGAGCGCGGGAGTAGTGCGGCTGGACGTGTCAGCGACCGTGTTGAACGCGAAGTCGTTGCGCAGGAACGCCAGCTCGAGCACGATGAACGCGGCGGTCAGGATGCCGGCGAGCGCATACACCGAACGCCGACCCGATTCCGAGAACTCCACGCGCCCGCTGCGCACGCCGTACAGCGACGCGCCGATGCCGTACGCGCACACGAGCAGCGCGAGCACCAGGCACGCGAATCCCAGGCCAGCCATCAGCGTCTAGGTTCCAGGACCGTCTTGTCCGCCGTGCGCAGCGACACTAGGCGTTCTGGTTCTCGCTCGGCGGAGCGGTCTTGTACTTGGACGGGCACTTCGTGATCAGCGAGTTGCGTTCGCCGACGAACGCCGTCCCCTGTTTCTCGACGGTGACGATCACCTCGCGGCCTTCGTGGAACGGGTCGGGGACGACCCCGGTATAGGACAACGGGATCGCGGTCCCGCCGGCGCGGTCCTCGACGCTGAAGTCCAAGACTTCCCCGTCGCGGCGCACCGAGCCGCCCACGACCGTCCCGGTCAGCTGGTAGCTGCGGCCCGGCTGGGCCTCGCGGACGAGTTGGCTGGGCGTGAGCGCCGGGCTGGCTGCGCTGAAGCTCGTGTAGATCAACGCGCTCGCCAGCATCACGGCGGCGCTCAGCGCCACGACGAGGCGCACCGTTCGCTTGCGCGCGGGGTTCATCGCCGCCAAGTATCGCAAACGACCCCTGCACTCGCGCCGGCGCTCAGCGAGGAGCGCGGGCGCCGCCGACGCGCCTGACCGGCCCGATCCGCAGGAAATCTCTCGTGCAAAGCGAAACCTTTGCGCGTGTATGACGTCATAGGGGGTAGCGCATGATGAGACCGAGCCTCCCGCACCCCCTACGTGAGCCACGCCACCCGCGCCGCCACCGAGCACGTCGAGGCGCTCGTCCGAGCGAGGTCCTCCGCGAGCAGGTCGAGGTGCACCGGCCGTGCGACCCGGCGGTCCAGCGTGTGCGCGAGGCCGGCGGTCCGCTTGACAGCGCCTCCTACAACTGCGCGTGCGGCTGCCTGTTCAGCGCCAATGTCTCGACGAGCGTCAGCTGCCCGCACTGCGGCGCCGAGCAGGCCTGGTAGGCACCTGCCCGGCGCTGTTCTGAAACCGTGAGCTTGTCTAGCTGGCGCTGAGGGCAAACACCGGCTGGTCGCCCGCCCAGCATTCGCCCTGAGAACCTCCGAACGTGCCTACGTCGGTGGCTCCTTCGCAATACATTTCGTTCCAGGTCGAGTGCAGGAACAGTTCCTTCGTCGGGTCGGCGCCGAGCGACAGCGTTTTTTCGCCAGGTTCGCTGATGGCGACGTTGAGCGACTCAGATGGCACGCTCGTCGTCGGGTAGGAGACCGTGACGATCGCTTTCTTGGGCACCCTTTGCAGCTTCAGCTTGAGGCTGATCGGGAAGGCGTAGCCGTTGAAGCATTCTTTCGAGGTTTCGTCGTACCACGTGCCCGCGAATTCTCCCGAGCAGTGCACCGGTTCGGCGGACGGCCGGTAGGGGATCTTGTAGCTCTTGGTCTTCGTCGCGATCGGAGTCGAGAGTTCTCCGACTTCGTACACGGAGATCGTCACAGGCTCTCTGAACGACTTGTTCTTCGGCGAGGAGCAGTTGTCGGCGTTCCAGCTGCCGCTTTCACATGTCCAGTCGCTCATCACGACGGTGACCGTCGGGTTCTTGCGCGCGGTTCCGGCGACTTCGATCTCGCCGCCGAACTGCGTCGTGGACGTCGCGGCAAAGCCGATCGACGCGAAGTTGCCCGGCAGCGGGCTCGGGATGTTGTCGTACACCACTTCGGCGCTCGCCGCACTCGCGGCGAAGGCCATCGACGCGCTTACCGCGAGCATCGCAACAGCGAGCACCGTGGGCCTCGCGGGAATCCTTCCACTCATGTCTGTCTCCGTTCGTCGTAAAGCCCCCGGGCCGTGTGGCCCTCGAGCATCTGACCCCCTCCAGGGTCCTGTTCGGACGAAGCCCCACGAACCGGCGAGTCGCTTCCGTGCACGTCTGGTGGAAGCCGGCCAGCCCCCGTCGCGCGGTTCCGTCGCGTGGAACACGCTAGTCGCTGCGCTACGCTGCTGTCAACCCCTGCCGTGGGCCGCCACGCGGCGCGGCTGCGGCTACTTGATGTGCATCCCCGAGATCGCGCGCGCGATCACGAGCTGCTGGATCTCGGCGGTGCCCTCGAAGATGTCTTAGATCAGTCGGCGGTGGCTTCGCAGAGCCGTTTTGGCTTATCCATGCGGAATCGACCCCGGTGGAATCCGGTCCAATCCGGCCCAATCAGGACACGACTGGCGCGAGACTGGCGCGCGCTCACGACGCCACCCGCGCGATCGGCGCCCGGCTGCCCTCGCGATCGAGGTAGGTGTCGAGCTGGGCGGCCGCTTCGCTCTCGTTGCCGGGCATCAGGTGGCCGTAGAGGTCGAGCGTGATCTGGATGCCGGCGTGGCCCATGAACGTCGAGAGGGCCTTCGCATTGACCCCGGCGGCGATCATCAGCGACGCGAAGGTATGCCGGCACTCGTGCAGCGTGATCGGATCGAGTGGCGGTTTCGCGCGACCCCGACGGGACACAGGCCCTTCAATGACACGTCGATGAGAGAACGCACCCGCAAAGCCTGGGGTTGGCAGCTGGACGACCAGGGCGAGTTGCCTACGTCGAGGCCACCCGTGCCCGCCACGGCACCGACTGGTTCATCGCCCGCGACGACCTCGGCACCGAAGGACAAGACCCCCAGCGCATCACGCGCCTGGCCCAGCACATGCGGTCAAGCAGAGCACGAACACCCTCACTGGCCTACCGGGAGATGTCCCACCC
This sequence comes from Solirubrobacteraceae bacterium, assembly GCA_035939335.1. Lineage (GTDB taxonomy): Bacteria > Actinomycetota > Thermoleophilia > Solirubrobacterales > Solirubrobacteraceae > Palsa-744. Next base: position 76,774 of record DASZFY010000051.1, read on the forward strand.
CCGCCGGGACCTCGGGTTCGAGCTTGGGCTGTCGCGACCGCTGCGTCTTGCACGTTCGCTCGTCCAGCCGACACGATCCGTCGATCGCGCATCAGATCGCGGACGCTGACGTCGCAGGACGCGTCGTTATGACGTCGGCAGTACCTCCTAAAGAGGAGTGGCACGTACCCCGACGCCACCGAACCTACTCGGAGTCGTGACGGGGAAGTGACCAGCACGCCCGATATGCTCCGCGGCGATGGAGAGAGCGGAGATATTGGATGAAATCAGGCGTACTGCCGTAGAGAACGGTGGCAAGCCTCTCGGCGCTAGGGCACTTGAGACTGCCACCGGCATAAAGCCATCCGATTGGGGTCGCTTCTGGCCGAAAATCAGTGACGCACAACGCGAGGCGGGCTTTGAGCCAAACCAGAAACTCGTAGGGTACGACGACCCAACCCTGTTTGAGAAGATCATCGAGCTAACCCGTGAGCTAGGGAAGTATCCGAGCGACCGCGACAGACGGGTGAAGGCACACAGCGACCACACCTTCCCGAGCCATAGGGTCATCGAAAGGCTTGGCAACAGGGCGCAGTTCATATCGAAGCTAGCGGCCTACTGTGCCGACAAGCCCGAGTACGTCGATGTGGTCGCGATCCTGCCGCCCGCCGAAGGGAACGCGTCTGCCGGTACCGACCCATCCGTGAGCACGGGCTACGGTTTCGTCTATCTCGCCAAGGGCCATCGAGGCGAGTACAAGATCGGCCGCACCAACCTAGTGGACCGGCGTATGCCAGAGCTTGGAGTTACAGCCTCAGTGGAGCCGACCCTAGTCCACACGATCAAGACGGACGATCAAGTGGGCGTCGAGGCATACTGGCACAAGCGCTTTGAGGACAAGCTAATGCGCGGTGAGTGGTACAAACTCAGCGCCGCCGACGTGAAGGCGTTCAAGCGTTGGAGGCTGATCTACTAGCGTCAGGCTTCGGACGCCTTTTTGGAGTCTGCTTCGGCTTCTGATTCCTTGCTTTCCGCTTCGGTCTTGTCGCTGCCGACGTTTCCCGATGCGGTATCGGCAGACTCGCTGTAGTTATCGGACTGTTCGCTGAGTTTGTCCGATGCTTCACCTTCTGCCTGACTTGCGTCATTGCTGAGGCGTTCAGATTCTGATTCGTCGTGCTTCTTCACGCCTTCTTCTCGGTGCTGCTTCTGACGCCAGCTTGCCGCTTCGGCTCTCAGGCTCGATGCCGCCGCTTCTAGGCCGGGGCGTTCTGCTTCTTTGGTCTTCTGTTCTTCGTGTTCGGTCTGTTCGGTCTTTTCGCGTGCAGCCTTTTCGCTGTTTTCCTTTTCCGTTCGAGCCTGCTGTTCCGCTTCTTGTTGCTGCTTGACCTTGGCTTCCTTTTCAGCCCGTGTTTTCGGCCCTGCACATTTGGATGCCCAACCGAGACTCCCGATAGATGTCGCCAGCGAACACGTTGCAGCCGAAATGGAATCCTTGCGCAATCGGGATACCCCACGCGATCCCCGCTACGACTAGAGCGACGATGACTACCGGCGACGCTATCCAGCGCCGTTTAGGTCCGCTCCCGCTTGGTCCGTTTGGACCATCCGGGCCGTCCGGGGGCGACCCGTCCTCGGACTCGTCCAGTCCGTGCTTCTGCTCGATACTGCCAAGCGGAGTCATGCCTGTTCATCGACCCGCTTTCCGGAGAGCTTGACGGCTTGAGCGATCACTTGACCGCCGAGTAGACGACAAAGCCGGTGTTGACCAGCGTGAGCCCCGCTAGCACGTAAGTCAGCGTCCGTAGTCTGCGGGACCCGTTCTGCGCCTCAATGACGACCTGCGCAGCCGTTTCCCCTAGTTGCTTGGACGCGGCAATAGCCTTGCCGCTGTTCCGACGCATCCCGCACCACACGAGCAGCAGGTAGACCGGGAAGGCCCAACTGCGCCAGAACGCGACCCAGACTTTCGGTACGGGAACGTCGGCGAGCCGGATCGACCTATCCCCCACGTTGCGAAGGATCGTACTGTGGGGTGACTTGGACCAGAGCGACCTCACCTCGCGCTCACCCCTGGGCGAAGCTCCCACAACAACTCGAACTCGCCCGTGAGCAGAGCGCTACAATCAACATGTGACCACCAAGGTGCCCACATGAAGGTCGTGACGGTCCGTGACTTCCGCGATCACGCATCGGAGATGTTTCGCTCCGATGACGTGGTCCTCGTGACACGCGAAGGGACCCCCGCCGGGTTCTTCCTCCCGTGGGATACGCCCGAGCTGCCGGTCGAGGTTCGCCGCGAGGTGTTCCTGCGCCTGTCCGAGCAGATCGGCGCGACGCTGAAGGCCAAGGACGTGAACGAGCAAGAGGTGCTCGGCGATTTCGCTGCCTCCCGCAGTCGTAGCTGACGCGAACGTCGTCCTCTCGGCCCTCATCGGCGGCCGTGCCCGCCTGGTGATCGCCTCCTCGCATGGACCTCGATGCGTCGCCGCAGAGGCCGTCGCCGCAGAGATAGCCCGGCACATTCCCCGCCTTGCATCCAAGCGCGGCCTCGACCCGGCGCTGCTGTTCGCAGCGCTCCAGGTCATGCCGATCGACTGGCAGGCCGCAAGCGAGTACGACGACCATCGTGAGGAGGCCGAGAAGCGCATCGCAGACCGCGACCCCGACGACTGGCCGACCGTCGCGCTCGCGCTCAAGCTGGAGCTCCCAGTCTGGACGCAAGACAAGGACCACACCGACGCCGGCATCGAGGTCTTCACGACCGGCGACCTGCTCGACGCGCTACGCGACACCGGACACGACCCAGATCTTGCATGACTGGCGCGAGAACTGGCGCGAGCCGCCTTTTCGGGCGCCGCTGCTCTCGGCCTCAGCGACGCCACAGCACGAGCCGCACCACCCCAAAAACCCAGTCCCAGAGCTACTTGATGTGCATCCCCGAGATCGCGCGCGCGATCACCAGCTGCTGGATCTCGGCGGTGCCCTCGAAGATGTCGTAGATCTTGGCGTCGCGGTGCCAGCGCTCGACGGGGAACTCGCGCGTGTAGCCGTTGCCGCCGAGGATCTGGATTGCGCGCTCGGTCACCCACACGGCGACCTCGCCGGCCTTGAGCTTGCTCATCGAGCCCTCGGCGTTCTCGAATTTGACACCCGAGCGGCCCATCCACGAGGCGCGCCACACGAGCAGCCGCGCGGCGTCGATCTCGAGCTTCATGCGCGCCAGCGTGAACGCGATCGACTGGTTCTCGATGATCTTGCGGCCGAACTGCTCGCGCTCCTTGGCGTACTCGAGCGCGTATTCGTAGGCGGCGCGCGCGATCCCGAGCGCCTGCGCACCGACGGTCGGGCGCGAGGACTCGAACGTCTGCATCGCCGCCTGCGAGTTGCCCTTCTTGCCCTCGCGCACGCGCGCCAGACGCTCGTCGAGCTTGTCCTTGCCGCCGAGCACGTGGCCCGCGGGCACGCGACAGTCATCGAGGAACACGTCGGCGGTGTGCGATGCGCGCAGCCCGTGCTTTGAGACCTTGGTGCCCTGCGATATGCCGCTGGCTTCGCTCATGGGCACGACGAAGGCGGCGTGGCCTTTGGAGCCGAGCTCGCGATCGACCGACGCGATCACCACGTGCACGTCGGAGATCCCGCCGTTGGTGGCCCATGCCTTCTGGCCGTTGAGCACCCACTCGCCGGCGGCCTCGTCGAACTTCGCGCTGGTGCGCACGCCCGAGACGTCCGATCCGGCGTTCGGCTCCGAGGCGCAGAACGCAGCGACCTTGAGGTCGTCGGGAGTGCCGAAGCAGCGCGGGATCCATTCCCCGATCTGCTCGCCCGAGCCCTGGCCGAAGATCGCCGCCACCGCGAGCGCGGTGCCCATGATCGACATGCCGATCCCGGCATCTCCCCAGAACAGCTCCTCGTTGACGATCGGCAGCGTCAGACCGGTCGGGTCCGCGAAGAACTGCGCGAGCCCCTCGAAACCGTAGAGCCCGATCTTGGCGGCCTCTTCGATGATCGGCCATGGGGTCTGCTCCTTCTCGTCCCACTCGTGCGCAGCCGGGCGCACGACGTCGGCGGCGAAGCCGTGTACCCAGTCGCGGATGTCCTTCTGGTCCTGCGTCAGCGCGAGCGAGAACGTGACGTCCTGGCCGGCGGCGCCGGCGATTGCCTCGACGGCGGCCTCCGCGGCTGCGGTGGCCGGGGCAATCGGGGCAGACGAAACGGCTGTGGGCGGGGCTGACATCGGACGCGATCTCCTTTGGGGGTTTCCGGGTGGCGCCTGTTGTACGGGATGGTGGCACTGCCGAGACCCTTGACAGGCGTGGTCCGCGACCCTTGACAGGGTACCTGAGAGCTAGCGCGTCTGCCAGGCTTCCTCGCCGCGCGTGAGCGCGAGCACCTCTTTCGGCAGCCTGCCGGCGGCCACGTCGGCGACGGTCACGCGCTCGAGCACCGCCCGCAGGTTGGCGCGCAGCGCGATCCACACCTGCTGCAGGCTCTCGGCCGACCCCACGTACTCGACCTCCTCCGGGCGCTGGCCGCGCACACCGACCAGCGGCCCCTCGACGGCACGGATGATCTGCGCGAGGTTGACCTCGTCCGCCGGGTGCGCGAGCCAGTAGCCCCCCTCGGGGCCGCGCTGACTGCGGACGATCCCCGACGAGCGCAGCTGCGTGAGGATGTTCTCCAGGAACGACACGGGGATGCTCTGCGCCTGCGCGACTTCGTCGACCTTGCGGGGCGAGTCCTGAGCGGTGTCGGCGAGCTCGACGACGGCGCGTACCGCGTAGTCGGCCTTGGCGGTCACATGCATTACCCGTGATTCTCACGTATCCGGCGGCGAACAGGCGCGTGGCTGGGTGGGCGTCAGAACAGTTAGGCAACCCTAACTAGCTGTGGTACGGTTTTGCCATCATCCCGACCGCACAGCTCGGATTTACCAGATGAGCCGTCGCACGCCCTTTATCCTCGCCGCCGTTCTTGCTTCCGTCGCGCTCACGCTGAGCGCCTGCGGGTCCTCGTCGCCCGGAGGCGCGAGCATCACCGTGTACAGCGGCCAGCATGCGCAGACGACCGCCGCCTTGGTGCAGGCGTTCGAGCGAAAGACGGGGATCACGGTCGACGTGCGCACGGGCGACGAGGCCGAACTGGGCAACCAGATCCTGCAGGAGGGCGCCAACTCCCCCGCCGACGTCTTCTACACGGAGAACACGCCGGTCCTGGAACGGCTGCGCGCGCAGGGCCGGCTCGCCACGGTCTCGCCCTCGACGCTCGCGGCTGTCCCCAACCGCTACGACTCGAGCCAGGGCGACTGGGTCGGCGTGTCCGCGCGCGTGTCGGCGCTCGTCTACAACACCTCGCAGGTCAAGCCCGCCCAGCTGCCCGGCTCGATCCTCGACCTCGCCCAGCCACAGTGGAAGGGCAAGGTCGGCTTCGCGCCGTCCGAGACCGATTTCCAGCCGCTGGTAACAGCGGTGATCCGGCTCGACGGGCCCGCGGCGGCTGAAAGATGGCTCGAAGGCCTGCGGGCCAACAGCAGGCTCTACCCCGACAACGAGACGGTCGTCGCGCAGGTCAACAACGGCGAGAGCGCCGTCGGCCCGATCGACCACTACTACTGGTTTCGACTGCGCGCGGAGCTGGGCGCGGGCGGCATGCACTCGGCGCTGCACTACTACGACCCCGGCGACCCCGGCGACCTCGTGGACGTCTCAGGCGCCGCCGTGCTGCGCTCCAGCACGCACAAGGCGGACGCGCAGGCGTTTCTGGCGTTCCTCGTGAGCAGCGCCGGCCAGGAGACGATCGCACACAGCAACAGCTACGAGTATCCGCTGCGCTCGGGGGTTGCGCCCGCCCCTGGCATGCGTCCGTTCGCGCAGCTGCGGCCCGCGCCGCTGACGCCGGCCGAGCTCGGCGACGGCAGCCAGGCGCTCGCGCTCGAGCAGAAGCTGGGACTGCTGTAGGAGCACGATGAGCAGCGTCGCGCACACCGCACCTAGCACCGGCCGCTGGACGCGCGGATGGTCGGGGCGGCGGCGCTGGCCGCTCGTGAGCGTCGCCTGCGCCGGGATCGCGGCGGCGCTTGTGCTGGTGCCACTCGTGTTCCTGGTCGTCCAGGCGCAACAGTCCGGCTGGAGCGAAGCGCGGCATCTGCTGCTGCGCCACTCGGTGGCGGTGCTGCTGTGGAACACGGTGCGCCTAACGCTCGCGTGCACCGCGCTGTGCGCCGTCCTCGGCGTGGCGGCCGCGTGGGCCGTCGAGCGCACGACGCTGCCCGCACGGCGTCTGTGGGCGGTTGCGCTCGTGCTGCCGCTCGGCGTCCCTGACTTCGTCGTGGGCTTCGGCTGGGTCTCGATCGATCCGGCGCTGCACGGTTACCTGGCGGCGGTGATGGTCATGACGCTGTCGCTGTATCCGCTCGTGTACCTGCCGGTCGCCGGCGCGCTGGCCAATCTCGACGCCGGGCTGGAGGAGGCGGCGCGTAGCCTCGGGCTAGGACCGTGGCAGGCGTTCCGGCGGGTGACGCTGCGTCAGATCTGGCCCGCTGTGCTCGGGGGATGCCTGCTCGTGACGCTCGCGCTGCTCGCCGAGTACGGCGCCTTCCCAATCGTCCAGTACCAGACCTTCACGGTCGCGATCTTCACCGAGTACAAGCTCGGATTCGACGCGGTGGCCGCGGCCGTGCTGGCGCTCGTGCTGGTTGCGCTAAGCGTCACGGCACTCGGCGCCGAGCACTGGCTCACGGGCCGCGGCGGCGGCGGAACGGCCCGCGGCGGCCCCGGCGCGCGACGGGGCGCCCGCAGGGTCGCGCTCGGGCGTCTGACCGCGCCGGTGCTCGCGGCGCTCGCGACACTCGGCGGCCTGGCGCTCGGCGTGCCGCTCGGCTCGCTCGTGTACTGGATGGCGCGCGGCAGCTCCACCACGCTGCCGTCGGCTTCGATCCTCGCCACGGTGGGTCACACGGTCGAGTACAGCGCCGCCGCGGCAGCGCTCGCAACGGCGCTGGCCGTGCCCGTCAGCGCGCTCGCGATCCGCCATCGCAACCGCGTGACGGTGCTGCTCGAGCGCGTTGCCTTCCTACCGATGGCGCTCCCCGGTCTCGTGATCGCACTCGGCCTGGTGGCGTTCTCCGTCCGCTACGCATTCGCGCTCTACCAGAGCGCGCTCGAGCTGATCGTCGCCTACTCGATCCTGTTCCTGCCGCTCGCCCTAGTCGGCGTGCGCTCGGCGATGGGCCAAGCCTCGCCGCGCCTGGAGGAGATTGGGCGCTCGCTCGGCAGCCGTCCGACGGCGGTCTGGTGGCGCGTGACGCTGCCGCTGCTCGCCCCCGGCCTCGGCGCTGCCTTCGCGCTGGTGTTCATCTCCTCGGCCACCGAGCTGACGGCGACGCTGCTGCTGCACCCGACGGGTGTGAACACGCTGGCGACCCAGTTCTGGGCTTACACATCGGAACTCTCCTACGGCGCGGCGGCGCCGTACGCGGCGCTGATGGTCGCGATCTCGGCGGTCCCCGCGTACCTGCTCAGCCGTCGCATGAGCACGCTCTCGCGTTGGGAGCGCGCGCGATGAGCAGCCTCACGGTCAGCGAGCTGTGGAAGGGCTACGCGGGCACGCCTGTGCTCCAGGGCGTGAGCCTCGAGGTGCCCGCGGGGTCGCTGACGGCCGTGCTCGGGCTCTCCGGCTGTGGCAAGACGACGCTGCTGCGGGTGATCGCGGGCTTCGAGCGCGCCGAGCGGGGAGCGGTCGAGCTCGGCGGCCGCACGCTCGAGGACGGGCGCACCTACCTTCCGCCGGAGAAGCGCAGCATCGGCTACGTGGCCCAGGAGGGCGCGCTCTTCCCCCACCTGAGCGTCGAGCAGAACGTCGGCTTCGGGCTCGCGCGCCGCGAGCGCAAAGGCGCAGCGGTGGCCGAGCTGCTGGAGATGGTCGGGATCGCGCAGCTCGCCGCCCGCCTGCCGCACGAGCTCTCCGGCGGCGAGCAGCAGCGGGTGGCGCTCGCCCGCGCTCTGGCGCGCCGGCCGCAGGCGCTGCTGCTGGACGAGCCGTTCTCCTCGCTCGACGCGTCACTGCGCACGCGGGTGCGCGAGGAGGTGCACGCGCTGCTGCGCGAGCAGGGCGTGACGACCGTGCTCGTCACCCACGACCAGGAGGAGGCGCTGTCGCTGGCCGACAGCGTGGCGATCCTGCGCGATGGCGCGATCATCCAGCACGGCGCGCCGGCGGAGTTGTACGAGCGTCCCGTCGACGAGCGCCTCGCGCGCTTTCTCGGCGCCGTCAACGTGCTCGACGCGGAGTTCGCGCACGGCACCGCGATGACGGCACTCGGCGCGCTGGAGCTGCGCGACCAGCCGCTGGACGGAGAGGCGCCAGCGGGGGTGGTGATGATCCGCCCCGAGCAGCTCGAGGTGCGCGCGCTCGGCGCGGGCGCGAATGCGGGCGCGGGCGCGGAGGAGCCCGGCGCGCGGATCACGGGCCGGGTGCAGCATTGCCGCTATTACGGCCACGACGCGCTGCTGCAGATCCGCCCAGAGCAGCCGGACGGCGCCGCCGAGACGCTGCTGCTGGCGCGCGTGCACGGCGAGCAGGCGCTGCCGGCGGGCACGCGCGTGACGGTCGCCGCGCACGGGCACGCCACGGCGCTTCGGTAAAGTCGAGCCGCGATGGCAGAGGTCGAGCAGCGCACGTACAACGTCGCGGGCATGTCCTGCGGGCACTGCGTCGCCGCCGTCAGCGAGACGGTCGGCGAGCTTCCCGGCGTGAGCGGCGTGGATGTCGACCTCGCGAGCGGCGAGGTCGTCGTGACAGGCAGCGCCATCGATGGCGAGGCCGTCCGCGCCGCCGTGCATGAGGCCGGCTACGAGCTCGCCGAGCGCGCGTAGCGCGCCCGAGAGCTCAAGCCACCCCCGTCACCTCGACCTGAGCGATCTCCTCAGCCGGCGAGCGCCGCGCAGCGCCGGCGAGCTGCGCCACCGGGAACAGGGCGAACGCGAGCAGCACGAACAGCGGTCCCGAGTTGAAATCGGTCGCCCCTTCCGCCCAGAACGGACCGCCGAGATCCTGCCCGAGCACCCAGTAGGCGAGCGACAGCACGATCCCGACCGCCAACGCCGGCCAGCGCAGCGGCGTCCACACGCCGATAGCCACCGCCACCGAGAGCATCGCGAGCACGACCGCGATTGTCGCTCCGTGACCCTGCGTGTGGCCGGCGACCGAGCCCTGGAGCTTCGCCAGCCAGTGCGGCGAGGCAGCCGCCATCCCCATGATCATGTTGTGCGTCGCGCCCTTTGCGCGGTTGACGTTCGCCAGCCACAGGCCCGCCGACAGCGCCCACAGCGCCGACCAGGCGATCAGCCCGCCGCGGTCGCGCAGCGGCCCGCGGTCGGCCGGCGAGCGCCCCGTCTCCCGGTCTGTGGGCCACACCAGCAGGCCGATGATCGCGTAGATGATCACCGCCCCCGGCGCCCCCATCAGCGGCGCGGGCATCGTGTTCGACGTGAGCCCGCCGAAGCCCTCGCCGAACCACCACACGACGAGCGCCCACCCGAACGACACGAGCAGCGCAGTCCTCACGCTCTTCCTGCTGAGGATCAGACCGAGCCCGATCGCGACCTGGATCTCACCGGCGAGCGTGTTCCACAGGGTCAGGTCGTGTCCGAAGAAGCTGTCGAACGCTTTCATCGGGCCGCCGACGATCGACCACTGCCTTTCCGCCGCCGGCGCGAACACCTGGGTGACGATGCCGTGCGTGTACATGAAGCTCTTGAACTGGAACAGCCCGTCGAGCAGCCACAACACGCCGAGGGCGATCTGTATGCCGCGCGTGGTGACGTGGCGGTTGGAGATGACGGCTCCCATCCGCCGCCGATCGACGCGGGCTGCGAAAGCGGCCGGCACAGAGCGAACGCTGCTCATCGCGCAGTCATACCAGACCCGCCAACGGGGTGGTGCTAGCAGCCCGGAGCACCGTTATCGGAGTCGATGTCCGTGGTACATTCGCGACTCATGGGCAGCATGAACATGAGCATGAGCCATGGTGGCGCTCACTCGACGTCGATCGGCGGCATGTCGATGAGCGCCGCTCACGGAACGACCAACATCCTCCCCGCGTGGCTAGCGGTGATCTGGACGCTCGCGTTCATCGCGATCGTCGTCATCCACACCCGTCACCTGCGCGACACGCACGGTCAACGGCGGGTCTGGCACTCGGGGCACGTGCTGATGGCGCTCGGGATGGCGTTCATGTTCGCGCCCGCGTCGATCGACCACTTCGACATCCCCGCCGGCTTCTGGCAGCTGGCGTTCGCCAACGGCGCGCTCGCGGTGCTCGCGTGGATGATCGCCCAGGCGCTCGACGGCCGTCCGATCAACGTGCTCTGGCTGGTGATGGCGCTCGACCTCGGCGCGATGGCGTACATGTGGTCGCCGAGTGGCTTCCAGGCGCCGCTCACGTGGCTGCTGGTGGCGTATTTCTTCGCGCAGTCGCTGCTGTGGGTCACTGACCGGATGCGCGAGGTCGATCACAGGACGCTGCTGAAGGGCAGCTTCGCGGTCACGCCGGGCGGCGCGGTCGCGATGGCCGCGGCCGAGCCGCTGGTGTGCTTCCGCGACCTGCGCGCGTCGATGTTCGCGATGACGCTCGGCATGGCCTACATGTTCGCCGCGATGCAACTGGCGATGTAGTCGATGTCGACCACGGTGCATGCACCGTGGTCCGGCCGGCGCATGCGCCGGCCGTGACGTGCCGCATGCGGCACGTCAGCAGGGCCGCATGCGGCCCTGCTAGGGACCCGCACATGCGCGGTCCCTCCTTGATCAGTTGATCGGGACGGCGAAGGAGCCGCCCAGGGGGCGCCCGGCGCCGTCGACGCCGGCGACGTGGATGTCCCAGATGCCGCGCGTGAGGGGGACTTCGGCGATCTCGTGGCCGGTGCCGGCGTTGTAATAGGTGACCTTGGCGTGCGTGCCTGTCTGTGAGACAGCGCTCATCGAGATCGAGCGATAGCCGATTCGGGCGCTCGTCCTGCCCTGGAGGTAGAGATGCAGGTTCACGTTGCCGGGACGCAGCGGCAGGGCTTCGATCTCGAGCGTCTCGCCGGCGGGCTCGTGCAGCGTGATCGAGGCGGTGCGCGGCACGGCGAAGGAGTCGGGCGCGGCGAGCACCAGGCCGCCGAGCAGCGCGGCCGGGATCGTGGCGGCGGTCGCGATGCTCGCGAGCCGCTGGCGGGCGCCGCGCACGGGCGTGGGGCGACCGGGGCGACCGAAGCGCCGCAGGCGCAGGCTGTTGGCGACGACGGTGATGCTCGACAGCCCCATCGCCACCGCGGCGAGCGCCGGGCTGAGCAGCCCCGTCATCGCGAGCGGCAGCGCGATCAGGTTGTAGCCGAAGGCCCAGCCGAGGTTCTGCAGCACGATCGTGTAGGTCTCGCGCGCCAGGCGCAGCGCACGCGCGACCCCGCGCAGGTCGCCGGACAGCACGCTGATGTCGGCCGCCTCGATCGCCGCGCCGACGCCGGTGCCCATCGCGATGCCGAGGTCCGCGCGCGCGAGCGCGGCGGCGTCGTTGACGCCGTCGCCGACCATGCCAACGCGGTGGCCTTCGCTCTGCAGGCGCTCGATCTGCTCGAGCTTTCCGCTCGGGCTGACGCCCGCGAGCACGTGCTCGATGCCCACGGCCGCGGCGACCGCGGTCGCGGCCCGTTGGTTGTCGCCGGTGAGCAGCTCGACGTCGATGCCCATGCTGCGCAGTCCCGCGATCGCCGCGCGCGCCTCCGGCTTGATCGTGTCCGCCAGCGCCACCGCACCGACGATCCGCTGATCGCTCTCGATCACGACGGCCGTGCGGCCGCTCGCCTCCCACTCCGCGAGCACCGACGTCAGCTCGGATGAGCCGCCGGGCGAGCTCGGGCGTCCGACCCACACGCCGCGGCCATCCAGCACGGCGCGCACGCCGCGACCGGGGATCGAGCGGAACTCCTGCGCGCGCGTGAGCTCCAGGCCGCGCTCGCGCGCGGCGGCGACGACCGCCAGCGCCACCGGATGCTCGGAGCCGGCCTCCGCGGAGGCCGCGAGCGCGAGCACACGGTCTTGCTCCTCGCCCGGCGCGCTCCAGATGTCCGCGAGCGACAGCTCGCCGGTTGTGACGGTGCCGGTCTTGTCGAGCACGATCGTGTCGAGATGCTGGCTGCGCTCGAGCACCTCGGCGCTGCGGATCAGCAGCCCCAGCCGCGCGCCGCGGCCAGTGCCGACGAGGATCGCCACGGGCGTGGCGAGCCCGAGCGCGCACGGGCACGCGACGATCAGCACGGCGATCGTCGCGTCCATGCCGCGCTGCAGGTGCATCGAGGCGAACATACCCGCCAGGCCGTCGCCGGTGATCACCCACACGAGCGCGGTGAGCGCGGCGAGCACGAGCACGACCGGCACGAACACGCGCGCGATCTCGTCGGCCAGACGTTGGATCTTGGGCTTGGATGCCTGCGCGCGCTCGACCAGCGCGACCAGCTGCGAGAGCGCGGTGTCGGCGCCGACCGCACTCGCGCGAGCCAGCAGCACGCCGTCGACGTTGAGCGTCGCGCCGGTCAAAAGCGCGCCTGCCTGCTTCTCCACCGGCAGCGACTCGCCGGTGAGCATCGACTCGTCGACCGCGGAGGCGCCCGCGATCACGATCCCGTCGACCGGGACGCTGTCGCCCGGACGCACACGAAAGACATCGCCGCGGCGCACCTGCTCGACGCCCACCACGCGCTCGGGCGCATCCGGATCGTCGGGGTCGACGAGCCGTGCCTGCGTCGCGCCGAGCTGCGCCAGCTCGCGCACCGCGCGCCCGGAGCTGCTGCGCGCCTTGGCCTCGCACCAGCGCGCGATCAGCAGCGCGGCGATGATCGTCGCGCCCATGTCGTAGTCGAGCGCCATGTTGAACTTGCCGACGGGGACGCCGTGCTCGTACACCGGGCTGGCGGTGAGCAGCATGACCGTCGAATAGACGAAGCTCGCGAGCGTCGACAGCGCGATCAGCGTGTCCATGTTGGTCGCCCGCTGGCGCGCGCGCGCCCACGCCGAGCGCAGGAACGGCAGCCCGCACCAGAACTGCACGGGCACCGCGAGCGCGGCCGTGACCCAGCGCGCGGTCGTGTCGTGCGGCTGCGTGTAGGTGAGCGCCGCAATCGCGATCGCGAGCGGCGCCGCGATGGCGATCCGTCGCACGAGGCCTGCCTGCTCGCGCGCCTCGCTGTGTTCCAGCTCCACGAACGTCCGCGCCTGCTCGGTCGCGCTCGGCGCCACCGGCGCGGCGCCATAGCCCGCACGCTCGACCACGGCGATCAGCTGCTCGGCGTCCAGCGCGTGCTGCTCCAACTCGACCGTTGCGCGCCCCGTGGCGTAGTTGACGAGCGCCTCGGTGACCCCGCTCTGACGCGACAGTGCACGTTGCACGCGCGCGGCGCACGACCCGCACGTCATGCCCGAGACGTCCAGCTCGACGACCTCGCGGTGGCCGTTGGCCGGCGCGACGGCGACGCTCGGCTCTGCGATCTGGCTCGTGCTCATCCTCGAGGCTCCCACTCAGAATAGCGCGGCGGCAGGCCTGCTTAGCGACACTGTCGCGATGGCCGCGACCAGGATCACACTCGCAGGCGTGCTCCTGCTGGCGCTCTCGGGGTGCGGCGGCGCCGGGAGCTCGAGCGGCGCGAGCTCGCGCACATCGAGCGTGCCCGCCTATGTCACCGAACCGTTCAGCCACCAGGAGCAGTTGGTCGCACAGGGCGCCCGTCTGGTCGTCGCCGACGGATGCGCCGCGTGCCACCTGTCCGCGAAGGGCAAGCCGATCGCCCCGAGCTTCGCCAGCCTCGCCGGTCACCACGTGACGCTGAGCGACGGGCGCACGGTACTGGTGGACGAACGCTTCCTGCACGAAGCGCTGCTCGACCCCCGCCGCACGCTGATCAAGGGCTATGACCCCGCCCCGATGCTCGCCGCGCTGGCGCGCCTGCATCTGGACAGCGAGCCTGGGCAGGTTGACGCGCTGGCCGCGTTCATCGAGCAGGTCGGGCCCGAATCGGAATAGCCGGGCGCTGCATCATCTGTCTCGAGCCGGCGGGGGCGGCGTCTAGCATCTGCCGATGCCCGCGAGTCGGACACGAATCCGCCGCCGCCGCGGTGCGGCCGCCGCGCTGCTCGTGGCGCTGCTCCTGCTGGCCGTAGCCATAGCGCCTGGATCCGAATCGTCATCGCACGCCCCGCGCGCGGCGTCGGGCGCCAAGGCGCACGCGGGCGCACGCCCGACGCGACCGCCGGCCGTGCGCGCCCCCGAAGAGAGCCCGAGCGCCGCGGTGAAGGCGACGCTCGCGTACACACCGTTCGTCAAAGAGGGCGGCTATCGCGGGCGCGACATCGCGTTGACGTTCGACGACGGCCCCGGACCGTACACGCCGGGCGTGCTGAGCGTGCTCGAGCGCTTGCACGTGCACGCGACGTTCTTCGAGATCGGCGAGATGCTGCGGTACTTCAGCGCGTCCACCGTGCGCGAGCTGCGCGACGGCGACGTGATCGGCGACCACACCGAGACCCACCCGGAAATGGCCACGCTGTCCGCGCACGCCCAGCACGAAGAGCTGTTCGAACAGATTCTCCACATCGAAGTGCTCGGCGGGCCGCGTCCGGTGCTGTTCCGTCCACCGTACGGCTCCTACGACGCGACGACGATGCGCGAGCTGCGCGCGATGCACCTGCTGATGGTGCTGTGGTCGGTCGACACCGACGACTACCTGCAGCCCGGCGTGCCGGTGATCGTCCAGCGGGCGCTCGCGGGCGCCCGCCCCGGCGCGATCATCCTCATGCACGACGCCGGGGGTACGCGCACGCAGACGATCGCCGCGCTGCCGACGATCATCCGCGATCTGCGCGCGCGCGGCTTTCACCTGGTGACGGTCCCGGAACTGCTGCGCAACGATCCGCCGCCGCCGGGGCAGACGCTACCGTCGAGCCTGAGAGGCGACTGAAATGGAGATCGACGCTCTGCACGCGCGCCGTGACGCCCACCGGCGGCTGATCCGCCGGCGACGTATGGCCGCCGGGATGATCGTGGCAGCCACGGTGGCCGTGATCGCGATCGTCGTGCTCGCGAGCGGGTCGAGCGGGAGCCCACGCGCCGCCATTCCCGTGGCCCACGCCGGTAGCGCCAACCGGCACGCGGGCACGCGCCCGAGCACGAGCGCCGCCGCTCGCACCGGCCCTCCCGGCACGCAGCCGCTCCCGATCCTCATGTACCACGTGATCGCCGCGCCGCCCCCCGGCACGCCGTTCCCCGGACTGTACGTCGAACCTGAAGAGTTCGCCGAACAGATGCAGGCGCTGAAGAGCGCCGGCTGGCATGCGGTGACACTCGATCAGGTGCAGGAATACTGGCGCCGCGGCGTGCCACTGGGGTCGGGCAAACCGATCGTGATCAGCTTTGACAACGGCTACAACTCGCAGTACACGCAGGCGCTGCCGGTGCTGCGCCGGCTCGGCTGGGTCGGCGACGAGAACCTCCAGCTGACCGGGCTGCCACCCTCGCAGGGCGGCCTCGGCTCCGAACAGATTCGCGGTCTGCTCACGGCGGGCTGGGAGCTCGACACCCAGGGGATCAGCCATGCCGACCTGATCACGCTGGACGCAGAAGCGCTCCATCAACAGGTCGCGGTTGCGCGCCAGACCCTCCAGCAGCGCTACCACGTGCCCGTCAACTGGTTCTGCTACCCGTCCGGCCACTACGACCCGACGGTCGTCGCCGCAGTCAAGGCGGCCGGCTTCAGCGGGTCGACAACGGTGGTTCCCGGCTGGACGCATCCGGGCGATGACCCGTACCGTCTGCATCGCCTGCGCGTTCTCGGCGGAACGAGCGCGAGCGCGCTGCTGGAACTCATCGACGCCACCCGCGACGACCCGCCCGCACCGGCCTCCTACAGCGCCTAGTCACATTGGCTTCTGCAGACGCAAGCGGCCAACCCGACAAGCGATAAAGACAGCGCCGCGCGCTGCCGATCCGAGCGAGATGTCAAGCACGAGCTCAATCTCATGCGTCGAGGAGCTGCGCCGCCTCGGGCAGGCGCTCAACGCGCGCACCGACGACGTGGTCGACGCGATGCTCCTGCGCACCCGGGACTCGAGCCGCCAGCTGGACGCGGGGGTCGAGGAGCGCTTTGCTCGCGTCGGCGCCGTGTCCACCGTCGCGGTCGCGCGCTGGATGTCCGGCGAGGGCGTCGACACCGCGCGCGAGGTCGGACAGGAGGCGTGGCAGATCTTCGGCCAACTGGCCTCGCAGCGCGCCGCGCCGTTGCACGAGGTGACCAAGCGCTGCCTGCGCTGGCGCGACGCCGCCCACGAGGTCCTGTGCGGGTGCGCCCACGATCTCGCGATCGGCCCGGCCGTGCTCGAGGAGGCGCTGGCGATGCTGCAGCGCAGCCTCAACGTCACGCTCGTGCGCATGTGCGAGTCCTTCGAGTCCGAGCGCCAGGCCGCAGACGAGGAGCTCGAGCACCGCCAGCGTGAGCTCGCGTTCCTCGCCACCCACGACGCGCTGACGGGGCTGCCGAACCGGACCCTGATCCTCGACCGCGTCGAGCAGCTGATGATGCGCGCCCGCCGCGACAAGACACCGCTCGCCGCGCTGTTCATCGATCTCGACAACTTCAAGGCCATCAACGACTCGCTCGGGCACGCCGCGGGCGATGAACTGTTGCAGGCGGTCTCCTCACGACTGACCGCCGTGGTGCGGGAGACCGACGCGGTCGGCCGGCTGGGCGGCGACGAGTTCGTGGTGATCGCCAGCGAGCTGTCGTTCGCGTCCGGGCCGGAGCTGATCGCCGAGCGCCTGCTCGAAGCGCTCGATCAGCCGTTCAAGCTCGCGGGGATCAGCCAGACGTCGCTGACGCTGACCGCGAGCATCGGCATCGCCGTGGGCGACAGAGAATCGGCTGACGAGCTGTTGCGCGACGCGGACGTCGCGATGTACGAGGCCAAGTGGGACGGGCGTCACCGCTACGTGCTCTTCCAAGCCGGCATGCAGACCGCTGTCCAATCGCGCATGGAACTCGAGATGGACCTGCGCGTGGCGCTTGAGAACGAGGAGTTCTTCCTCGTCTACCAACCGACGTTCAGCCTGAGCGACATGAGCCCCACGGGCATGGAGGCGCTGATCCGCTGGAACAGCCCGACCCGCGGGCTGGTACAGCCGAATGACTTCATCCCGCTCCTGGAGGAGACCGGGCTGATCGTCGAGATCGGCCGCTGGGTCCTGCGCGAAGCCTGCGGTCAGGCGGTGCAGTGGCGCGACGCCGGCCACCCGATCGGGGTGTCGGTCAACGTGTCGGCACGACAGCTCGATACCGACGAGTTCGTCACGGACGTCGAACGCACGCTCCAGGAGACGGACCTCGAGCCGGGCCTGTTGACGATCGAGATCACCGAGACGGCGCTGATGCGCGACCTCGAGCAGACGGTCGCCCGCCTCGCCACGGTCAAGCAGCTGGGGGTGCGCGTCGCGATCGATGACTTCGGAACCGGCTATTCCTCGATGGCTCACCTGCAGCGGCTGTCCGTCGACGCGCTCAAGATTGACCGTTCGTTCATCGCGCAGATGACCCATAACCAGGAGGGCGAGACGATCATTCGCACGCTCGTGCAACTTGGCAAGGCGCTCTCGATCGAGACCCTCGCCGAGGGCATCGAGCGCACGAACGAGCTGAGTCTGCTGCAGGGCGAGCGGTGCGACAGCGGGCAGGGCTTCCTGTTCGCGCGGCCGCTCGCGCCATCCGACGCATGGGAGTTCCTGAGCAAATGGAGCGCCGAGCAGGCGCTCGCGACCGGGTGATAGACGCAGGCAGACACTCGGCTCCTCAGCTTGTGCGGATACGTGCGTAGATCGATCCGTCCGTGCGGTGCCGCAGGATGCCGGGCTCTTTGACGCGCTCCTCCTCGACATCTCTGCGCGCATGGCAGCACCGTGCGCTCGACCAGCTCGCGAGCTGGCAGGAGGGCCCGTTCCTGATCTCCGCCGCGCCCGGAGCGGGCAAGACACGCCCTGCGCTCGAGCTCGCCCGCGAACTGCTGTCGCGGCGGCTGGTGAGGCGCGTGGTGGTGCTCTGCCCGACCACGCCGCTGACGCGCCAGTGGGCCGCCGCGGCGGCAGTCCTCGGAGTGCAGTTGCAGCCGGACGCCCCTGGACCGAACCCGACACGGGACTTCGACGGTGTGGCGGTCACATACGCGCGGGTGGCAAGCGATCCGGGTCATTGGGCGGCGAAGGTCTCCACGGACACGCTGGTGGTGGTCGACGAGGCGCACCACCTCGGCGAGGACCTCGCCTGGGGCGCGAGCTTCCAGCGTGCGTTTGCCTCGGCGCCACGCTGGCTGTTGCTCTCTGGCACGCCGTTTCGCTCCGACGCGACGCCGATTCCCGGCGTTCGCTACGACGACGATGGCCTGGTCGTGCCCGACGTCTCCTACACATACGCCGAAGCGGTCGCCGACGGCGTGTGTCGTCCCGTGGCATTCGTGACGTTCGACGGGAGCCTGTCCTGGCGCAGCGGCGAGGACGTGGTCGAGTCCTCCTTCGAGACGGTCCTGACCGCACGCGAGGCCTCACGCCGCTACCGCACGGCGATCTCCACCGAGCTGCCCGACGGCCTGCCGCGCATCATCCGCGAGGCCGACGCCAAGCTGCGCGCGCTGCGCAGCGAGGGTCACCGCGACGCGGGCGGTCTGGCGGTTGCCGCCGACGCCGTCCACGCTCGCCAGGTGGCAAAGCTCCTGCACGAGGTGACGGGTCGTACGCCGGTGGTGGTGCTGCACACCGAGACACGGGCGGCGCGCAAGCTCGCCGACTTCCGCAGCTCGGCCGATCCGTGGATCGTGGCGGTGAACATGGTCTCCGAGGGCGTCGACATCCCGCGACTGCGCGTCGGCGTGTACGCGAGCGCGGCGAAGACGCCTTTGATCTTCCGCCAGATCGTGGGGCGGTTCGTGCGCACGCTCCCGGGCAGGCCGGCAGAGCCGAGCTGGCTGTATCTACCGGCAGAGCAGACGCTGCGTACACACGCCTCCGAAATCGAAACGGAGCTCCGTCACGCGCTGCAGCGCGAGGAGGACGAGCAAGGCTTGGAGGAGCCGCCCGAGCGACGCGCGAGCGAGCCATTGCCGGCGGCCGACTTCGTGCCGCTGAACGCCGAGTTCGCAGCCCAGATGACGTTGTTCGGTGCGCCCCAGCGAGCCCCCTCCCCCGCGCCCCAGCCACCGCCGCCCGCCGCGGAGCCCGTCGCGATCCCGGCGTTCGAGCGGCGCGCCGGCCTGCGCATGGAACGCAGCCGCCTGGTGGCGGAACTGCATCGCCGCGACGGGCGCAGCCACCAGGAGATCAACGCCTGGGTCAACCGCGCGGTCGGGCTCGAGCGCGTCGAGCAGGCCAGCATCGAGCAGCTCGAGCGCTCGATCGAGACGCTCACGCGCGAGCTCATGCGCGTGAGCCGGCGTCGCGCGGCGTCTTGAAGGCGCGACCGTTTGGCGGATGGCTCTCTGGCGCGGACTCCCCCAACTCCCGGCTGACCCCACGGCGCACTGCTTGCGCGGCGATCTCGAGCTCGTCGTCGAGCAGCGTGCGCGGGTCGACGAGGACTCGATCGTGGGCGATTCGCGCCAGCAGCGGCGGGTCGCCGATGCGCAGCCGTGCGGCCAGGCTTGCAGGGTTGCAACGCGAGTCGAGCGCGACGGCCGGTCCGGCGAGCTCTAGCAGCGGCAGCGCTCCGCCGCCGACGCGAGCGACGGCCTCGACGACCTGGCCGTCGGTTTCGCTCGCCAGGCGTGTGGCGCGGCGCTGCAGCACCGACCGATCGACCGTGAGCATCGCGAGCACCGGGATCTCACGCAGCGCCCGCTGGGGGTCGCGGTAGAGCGCGAGCGTCGCGGCGAGACCGGCGAGCGGAAGACGACCGATCCTGAGGGCACGCATCAACGGATGCTTGCGACAGACCTCGACAGCGGCGCGGGAGCCCACCACGATCCCGGCCTGCGGTCCACCGAGGAGCTTGTCGGCGCTGAAGCAGACAAGCGCGGCGCCGGCGCGCACCGAGCGTGCCACGGCTGGCTCCGAGTCGATGACGTCGATGCCGCCGGCCAGGGCTCCCGAGCCGACGTCGTCGATGACCGGAGCGCCGAGGGCGCACAGCTCCTCGATGCTCGCTTCGCTGACGAAGCCGATGGCGCGGAAGTTCGACGGGTGGACGCGCAGGATCAGCGCGCCGTCCCGGAGCGCCGCCTCGTAGTCCTGGAGCGCCGCCTCGTAGTCCTCGATCCGCGTTCGGTTGGTCGTGCCAACCTCCACGAGGGTCGCGCCCGCTTGAGCGACGACATCCGGGATCCGAAACCCCCCGCCGATCTCCACGAGCTGACCGCGCGAGACCACGATCGATCTTCCCGGACCCCCGAGCGCAGCGGCCGCCAGCAGCACCGCTCCCGCTCCGTTGTTCACGGCCAGCCCGGCCTCCGCTCCGGTGAGCTCGCAGAGGACGTCATTGAGGTGTGCGTCTCGACTGGCACGACGTCCGCTGACCAGGTCGAGCTCGAGGTTCATGTAGCCGTGAGCGGCTGCCGCGACCGCGTCGGCGGCGGCATCCGCGAGCGCGGCACGCCCAAGGTTGGTGTGGACGATCACGCCGGTGGCGTTCAGGACGCGCCGCGGTCGCGATGCGAGTCGCTGGTGAGCGCGCGCGTGGAGGTCGATCTCGTCGGTGTCGCCTGAAAGCAGCTCAGCGCGACGTTCGGCGAGCACGGCTCGCGCTGCTGCGACAGCCTCCATGGGCGACGGCCCTGCCACACCGTTGCTGACCGCGAGGGACTCCGCGAGCTGGTCTACCGAGGGAAGTCGACGCAGGCGCTCACGCGCGTCAGCCGCAGGCCCGCGGGACGCGGACGCGCTCATGCGCGGGCTTTCGCGAGGCGTCTCGACAGCACGCGGCTGTCGTCCGGCAATCTGCGGGTGACGTGTGTCGAGTCGAAGTGCTCGAGCAGGGCCTGGGCCGACTTGCGCGAGATCTCGAGCTCGTCGCGCAGTCCGGCGAGCGTGATCGCCCCGTGGCACTCGATCGCCTCAATCGCGCGGATCTGCGCGCTGGCGAGAGCGTGTGTGTGCATGTAGAGCTCACCGCTGACGCGCACTGCCGTCCCGTTCCTGCACAGCAGCTTCAGCGCGTCGTTGTCGGTGCCCAGCTGCGCGGGCGTCAGCGGACGTAGCCAGCTGTCAAGCAGGCGCTGCACGAGCGCCGCGAGCTCGGCCTCGTCCACGTCGGGCCGTTCCTCGCGCGTGCCCGCGGCGGGCAGCGGCGCGAGGTCTCGGTTTTCGGGCGTCGGCTCGGGCCGACCGTCTCGGCGACGTCGCAGCCGATCGACGATCTCCGGGCGAGGACCGTGTCGTCGGGCGTGCGCGTCGATGATCAGCCCCCCTCCCAGTGTGCCGGGAGGAGACGGCCTGCGGATCACGATCCGATCGCCGTCGGCCGCGAGAATCGGCCGTTCCAGGCGCACCTGCCATAGGTTCTCGCCGAGCGCCGCGAGACGCCCCGGCGCCTCGCGGGTGCCGTGGTGCACGCGCACGCGGGCGTTGTGCTCGGCGTGGTCGAGCGTCAGGGCGCAGTCGAGCGTAGTGGTCTGCGCCAGCAGGCCCGGCTCGGCGAGCACATCGCCGCGACCGACCGTTCGGATGCGAACGCCGGTGAGGTTCACGGCGACTCGCTGGCCGGCAGCCGCATGCTCCATCGGCTCGCCGTGGACCTCGATCGCACGAATGCGCACGAGCTCTCCCGCTGGTAGGAGCGCCAGCGTGTCACCCTGAGCGAGCTCCCCTGACCACAGCGTCCCGGTTACCACCGTCCCCTGGCCGCGGATGCTGAAGCTCCGGTCGATGTGAAGCACCGGGCCACGCCCGGCGGCTGCACGGCTGAGGAGCCGCGCGGCGACTCGATCGATCGCGCCACGCACGTCCTCGACGCCTTCCCCCGTTCGCGTCGAGCAGGCCGCGCGCTCGCACCCCGGGAGCAGATCGCGCGCTTCTCGCAAGGCGGAGCGTGGGTCGGCGAGATCCGTCTTGGTGACCGCGATCACTCCCGAGCGCACTCCGAGCGCGTCGAGCACCGTGGCGTGCTCGATGGTCTGTGGCATCACACCGTCGTCCGCCGCGACGACCATCAGCAACAGGTCGATTCCGGTGGCGCCGGCGACCATCGTGCGCACGAAACGCTCGTGGCCCGGCACGTCGATCACCGACAACGACCGGCCTGAGCGCAAGTGCAGCGGTGCATAGCCGAGCGCGATCGATATTCCGCGCGACTTCTCCTCGGGGAGACGGTCGGTGTCGACACCGGTCAACGCTTGGACAAGAGCCGTCTTGCCGTGGTCGATGTGACCGGCCGTGCCGAGCGTGAGCGGACCGCTACCCACGATCGACGGCCCTCGACGGAGCGGCGAAGGAGTCGAACCTTCTCGACGCGTAACCCGCGCCGCCAACGGCTTTGAAGGCCGTTTGGGGCACCGGCCCCGGGCCACTCCACAGTGAGAGAAAACGAAAGAGGAGCATGCTCAGCGCACCGAGATCGTGCCCGCTTCACCCTCGCACAGTCGGCCGATGACGCTCCCTGAAAGACGATCCACCAGCTCGCTATTCACCGCGGCGAGCAACCCCCCGGAGGTGGTGGCATCGCTCAGCACGCGAGCGCGCCACGGTTGCACGCGCGAGGCAATTGTCGTGAAGCTCTGAGCCCATTCGGCGTTTCGCTTGCTTCCACCCGACACGGCGCTGTCGTCGGCTTCCAGCAGCGCCTGGACGCCGGGAATGACCGGCACGCTCTCGGCCTGCAGCTCGGCGGCGAGTCCGCTCTCTCGACAGAGATTGTGGAGATGTCCGAGTAGCCCAAAGCCCGTCACGTCGGTCATCGCCCGCACTCCAGCGTCGAGTGCTGCCTGTGCCGCGCGATCGTTGAGCGTGACCATCACCTCGATCGCGCTGCGCAGCAGCTCCTCAGATGCGCGCTCGCGCTTGCGAGCAGTGACGATCGCACCCACGCCGAGTGGCTTGGTGAGCACGAGCGCATCGCCCGGTCGACCGGCGGCGTTGGTTGTCATGCGCGCGGGATCCACGACCCCGGTGACAGCCAGGCCGTACTTCGGCTCGGCGTCCTTGATCGAATGGCCCCCCACCAGCACCGCCCCGGCGCTGGTGATGACATCAAGTCCACCGCGCAGGATCTCGCGCAAGGTCTCACCGCCGAGCTGCTCGAGCGGGAATGCGACGACGTTCATCGCGGTGAGCGGCGCTCCTCCCATCGCGTAGACGTCGGAGAGCGCGTTGGCGGCGGCGATGCGGCCGAAGTCGTATGGATCGTCCACGAGCGGCGTGAAGAAGTCGATCGTCTGGACGAGCGCGAGATCCTCGCGCAGGCGGAACACGGCGGCGTCGTCGCTGCTCGCCGATCCAACCAGGAGCCGCTCGTCCAGTGGCAGAGGCAGGCCGCGCACGATCGGCAGCATGTCGGCCGCGGCGAGCTTACAGCCGCATCCGGCACCCGCTGAGAGCGCGGTCAGATGTGAAGCCATCCTGCTTGGAATATAGGCCGCGCGTGCGCAAAATTAATCGAAGCCTTGACAAGCACGGCATGCAGCGCGAGACTCGAGTTCGGTCAAAGGACGACTCTTGTCGAGTGAACCGCAGGATGTCTTGGACGCCGTACGGAGCCTCGCTGCCGGGGAGATCGCCTCCCAAGCGGCGCAGGTCGACCGCGACCGTCGGTTCCCGACCGACGGCATGGCCGCGCTCGCGGCCGTTGGTGGGCTGGGGATCGCGGTCCCGAAGGAATACGGTGGTGCTGGAGGCGGCCTGCTGGCTCTCGCCGAAGCGTGCGAGGCGCTCGGATCGGCGTGCGCGTCGACCGCGATGGTCTACCTGATGCACGCGGTGACGGCCGCCACGATCGCGGGCGGCGGCGGCGATCGAGCACCCGGTTACCTGGAAGGGATGGCCAGCGGGCGCATCGTAGGCACGCTCGCCTTCAGTGAGCGTGGCACGGGCGCCCACTTCTACGCGCCCGAGCTGCGCGCAGTGCAACGCAACGGCGGCGTGAGGATCTCCGGGCGCAAGAGCTTCGTGACCTCTGGTGGCCACGCTGACGTCTACCTGGTGCTCGTGCAGAGCAGCGTCGGGGAAGGGTTGGACTGCTTCATCCTCGAGCGTGGAGCGGACGGCGTGCGCTTCGACGGCGAGTGGCAGGGCCTCGGCATGGCGGGCAACTCGAGCATCGCCTTGGAGCTGACCGACGTCGCGGTCGATGACGCGGCTCGCGTCGGCTCGCGGGGCGCCGGCGCGAACCTGGTCTTCTCCGTGGTCGCGCCCTTCTTCCTGGTGGGGCTCGCCGCGGTGAACGCTGGGATCGCGGCCGGCGCCCTGAAGGCAGCCAGCGCGCACGCCGCCGGCAGGCGCTACGCGGACGGAAGCGTGCTCGCGCAGGCACAGGGCATCCAGCACCTGATCGCCGACATGGATATTGCCGTACGCACCTCACACCTACTCGTACACGAGGCAGCACGGCTGGGCGACGCTGGCGATGAGGGCGCGCTCGTGCCGATCATGGAGGCGAAGGTCGCCGCGACCGACACTGCGGCTGAGGTCACCCAGCGCGCACTGGAAGTGTGCGGCGGACAGGGCTACACGCCGGCGCTGCCGGTCGAGCGCCTGCTCCGCGACGCTCGTGCGGGCGCAGTGATGGCACCCACCAACGCGGTGCTGCGAACGTGGATCGGAAAAGCCGTCACCGGACTTCCCGTGCCATGAGCGACACACGCGAGATCACAGTCGGCGCGGTGGCCTACCACCCGCGCGTGGTCACCGTTTGGGAGAGCTTCCGTGAGTACTTCCGCAACCGAGGCATCCCGACGGATTACCTCCTGTACTCAAACTACGAGCGACTCGTGCAGGCCGTGCTCGACGGATCGGTGGACATCGGCTGGAACACGAACACCGCGTTCGTCGCGCTGGAGCGCCGGCTTGGCGGCGAAGGTCAGATACTCGGGATGCGCGACATCGACGCCGAGTTCGCCACGGTGATCGTCACGCGCCGCGGTGAGAGCTTCAATGGCGTCCACGAGCTCGCCGGCAGGCGACTGGCGCTCGGCAGCCGCGATTCCGGGCACGCCTCGATCCTCCCGCTCTACTACCTCGCCGAGCAGGGGCTGCCGGCGCGCTCGCTCGGCGAGCTCGTGCGACTCGACGTGGACATCGGCAAGCACGGCGACACCGGCGACTCCGAGCTGAAGGTGGTGCAGGCGGTCGCCGAGGGTCGCGCCGATGCGGGAGCGCTCGGCGATGCGATCTGGGCGAGCTTCCGCACGGAGGGACTTCCCGCCGCCGCGGAGCTCGAAGTCTCCTGGCGCTCGCCGACCTACTACCACTGCAACTTCACCGCTCTGCCGTCCTTCGACCGCCAGCTCGCGGCCCGCTGGCAGGCGGCGTTGCTGGCAATGAGCTTCGATGACCCGTCGATGCGCCAGGCGATGACGCTCGAGGGCGTTCGGCGCTGGCTCCCAGGCGACCGACGCGGGTACACGTCACTTGCCATGGCGATGGAGAGAGAGGCCGCGGACGTGTGAACGTTCACCGCCTCGACGCGGAGCAGTTGGAGCTCGGCGGCGGCCTCGAGGTGCTGCTCGAGGCGACTCTCGCCGGCCTGCAGCCAGATCAGCCCCTCGACGTGGCGGTCGTCTCGCGCGCAACGGCGCTCGAGCTCCCCGGCTGGGCACGGCTGCACGGCCACGAGGTGGTGGACGAGACCGACAGCGGCGGAGCGGGGTTTGTCGTGCGCATACGCCGCGGTCGCGGCGAGCGTGTGCTCGCAGACGGCACTGTCGGGGGCCACGAGCGGCCGTCGCTACGAGCTGGAGGGGAGTTTCACTCGGCTGACATGCGCAGTGCGGACGGGGTACCAGCGATGGTGCCTCGCGAGGTCGGGTTCGTCCCGATCGCCGCTATCGCCGAGCGCGGCGCACCACGCTTTGACTGGCGCTTTCACCGTCGCGAGCAGATCTGGTCTCCGGAGGTCGCCGAGCTCGCCGAGCAGGCGTCCGCGGCGCAGTGGGACGCTTCGCGCGACGTTCCATGGCAAGCCGCCCGCGACGTGCCCGAGCACCTCGAGCGCGCCGTCGCACAGGTGATGACGTTCATCGCTCAGAACGAGTACGCCGCGCTGTACGTGCCCGCGGGCTTCTTGCCACAGATGCATCCTTCCTATGCGGAGCTGGTGATGTGGCTCTCGAGCCACATCCATGACGAGGCTCGGCACGTCGAGGTCTTCACCAAGCGCGCGCTGATCGGTGGCTATCGCGGATATGCCCTTGCATCGACCGAGCTTTCGCTGCACAGTCTCCTCGCCGAGCACGACTTCACCGCAGCGGCGCTGCTTCTGAACGTTCTCGGCGAGGGCACGTTCCTCGATCTTCTGCGGTTCGTCGAACAACACGCACCCGATGCCGCCACAGCCACCGCTGCGCGGTTGGCCCACCGTGACGAGCGTCGGCATGTGCACTTCGGTATCTCGCACGTGCGCCACGTGCTCGCCGGCGACCCTGAGCGTCGGGCGATGCTGATCCACTCAGCCGAACAGCGCGCTGCGAAGCTCACCGAGATGTCACTGAGCCCGCTATTGACAGAAGGTCTCACGATCATGGCCGCGGTGTCGCTGCAACCACGAGCGCTCGGGGAAGGCGCGGACGCTGTGCGCGCGTTGCTGAGGACGATGGAGCGAAACCGCAGGCGACGTCTACGTTCCGCCGGGTTCGACGAGATCGAGGCACGTCTGATCTCCGATCTGCATACGCCAAACCTCATGTGAGGGCGGGGCGCCGCGGTGCGTTGCCGCGGGCGCGGCACCTACAGTGGCAGGTTGTAACCAGCGGCGAAGTTCAGCGCGGTGGCCCACGTCAGGTACATCAGCCAGCCGCCGACCGCGAGGTGAAAGAAGCCGAGCGCTCGCAGGCCGAGCGTCGATCCGAGACTGGCGAAGAAGTCACTGATGTAGACGAGCGTCAGGCCGATGAACAGTCCCCCGACGGGGGTGTCGACGCTGTGGTGGAAGAACACCACGATGCCCAGCGCGGAGATGATCGTGAACGCGATCGACATGAACGCGTTCGGCCTGGGGTCGCCGCCGAACGACCGTCCCAACCCGATCGCCCACCAGTGAACCCCGTAGGCAGTGAACGCGAGCGCGGCCATATAAAGCGGCTTCGATGACAGCGTGCCAAACCAGAGCAGCGCGACGAACAGATACACGCCCGTCAGAAACTGCATGAAGCCGGGCATCCAGATCCCCCAGATGCCGGTCGCGAGATCCACCGCCTTGTCGCGCTTGGGGAAGCCGAAAAGCTCCTGCGGCCCGTAGATCAGATATCCAGTTCCGAGACCGAAGAAGCCGACGGCGAGTGGCGCGAACGCCGAGGTCGAGGACGGGAAGCTGAAGGTCGTCGCAAGGTGAAAAGGAAGCATCATTCCTCTCTTCCGTAGTCGAGTCTGCGAGCTGCTGGTCCTTGGATATAGGCCATTCAGGAGCGGAGAAGTCGCTCGACCGCGAGACTGGCACGCCGTGTCGCCTCGCTCCAGGCGCCGAGCCCACTGTGCAGCCGCAATGGCGTCCGCTGCTTGGAGCTCCTACGTGCGCCGCGTGGACGCTCTTGTTCAGCTGTGAGGGTGTGACGGCCGCGACCCATCGCGGCGACGGCCTCGTGCTGCGTGGCCGACGCCCTTCCTGCCTTGATCCAGGCGAAGCGGAAGGCCAGTCCGGCGACGAGATACATCAGGCTCGCGATGTCGTGCTCGCGCCGTCCTGTGCGTCGCGCGAGCAGCCGTAGCGACAGCCCAAGCGCGACGAGACTCTTGGCGGCGCGGAAGAAGACCGCGGCTTCCCCACCTTGTAGCGCCTCGGCGGCGTCACCGAGCCGGCGCTCGCCCAGCCTGGAGAGCGACAGCTCGCTGAGCATCGCAGCGGTCTCGAGCGTCCCAAGTGCCCTGCCAGTCGGATGGCCGGCCGGCAGGCCGCTCGCCACGAGCACCAGGCGGGTCGCGGCGGCGCCCGTCGCGGTCGCGGTGGCAACGAATGCCGGCCCGAGGATCAGCCGGCTGCGGCTCCAGACCGGAACGGCGGTGCACGCGAGCAGCACGCCGGTGTAGGAGCCGAGGTAGCCACCGAGCAGCGAGGTCAACCCGCCCAATGCGCGCGCGGCTTTCGGCCGCCCAGCAAGATCGGCTCCCACCGCCAGCGCGTTCGAGCCGCTGAATGCCAGCAGGCACCAGGCGCCCATGTTCATCGGCGAGCGCGGCTTGAAGATCCGCATCATGTTCAGGAACCGCTCTGGTCGACCGAGATCGCCGATCAGCAGCAGCGGCGCGGGCGCAACGGCGCCGAGGGCGACCCTTCGTGCGATCGCCGCGGAGCGATGGTCGCCGGCCGCGTCGCAGCCCAGCGCGACGAACGCCGAGCCAGACGCCATGCCGCCCAGCCAGAAGTAGAGCGGGATCTCCCACGTCCACACCGGCGCGTGGATGATCGGCCCGTGGATGTCGGGGACCGGCGCGCCGCGCATCCGCCGGTTGGCCGCCGCGAGGCGACCAGGAGCGGGCTCTGCGACGGCATAGCGGGTGTCGCGCGCTTTGTAGAGGAACGACCAGCGGGCGTCGCCGAAGTCGTCGCGCGCCAGCGCAACGGGCGCCTCTGGCTCGGCCGCGTCCCAGGGCCCGGGCCCGCCCCGCGTTCCGAGCGCCGGGCGGCTGTCGCGACTGGCGGTGTCGTGATCGGCCACCCAGGCACTCTCCCGCCCCGCCGCACTGTCCGGAGGCTCGTGCTCGGGAGCCAGCTCCGCCGGCTCGCCGCCGTGCTCAAGCGCTCCCTCCCAGCGACCCTCGGCGCTCACCAGGCCCTCCCCGCAGGCGTGCGTCGGGCGCGGCGGGCGGCCGTAACGAACGCGACGACCGCCCCCGCGCTGGCCAGCAGGCCGGCGCCGAGCGCGGCGAGCGTCGCCGGCACCACGTTCTCCTGCACAGGCGAGTCCGCGTGCGCGGGCAGCCCATAGGACTCGGGCGGCTCGGTCAGCAAGAAGAACGCGCCAAGGCCGCCCGCGAGCTGCTCGTCTGGCTGATCGCCCGCGCCATACAGGTAGGCATCCTCGATGCCGCGCTGATGCAGCGTGGCGACGCGGCGCGAGGCTATGTCCACCAGTTCCTCGTAGGGCCCGAACTGGATCGAGTCGGTCGGGCACGACTTCGCGCAGGCCGGCTCGAGACCCTCCTGCAGGCGGTCATAGCAGAGCGTGCACTTGCCCGCACGACCGTCCTCGGGATCGCGGTCGACCACACCGAACGGACAGGCAGGTACGCAATAGCCGCAGCCGTTGCAGACATCGGGCTGGAGCACAACGGTCTCGAACTCCGTGCGGATCAGCGCACCCGTGGGGCAGGCATCGAGGCAGCCGGCGTTGGTGCAGTGCTTGCACACGTCCGACATGAACACCCAGTCCCCCATCTTGCGCACAGCGTCGGCTACGTCCACAGCACCACCGTCCTCGGCCATCTGCACGAGGTCGGGGCTGCCTACGGCGGCGGATACGCCGGCGCCGGCGGCTGGGATCGCCGGCAGGTTTCCTGCAGCCCCCGCGCGCAGCGCCTCCTCGGCCTCCGCCCTCAGCTGCGGCGAGGGCTCGAGCAGCTCGACAAATCTGACGTGGCGCCAGCTCGAGGCGGAGAGATCGCCGGTGTAGTCGTAGGAGATGCCCTTGCCGGAACGCGAGCCGTCGGCGGGCAGATCGTTCCATTGCTTGCACGCCACCTCGCAGGCCTTGCACCCGATACACACCGTCGTGTCGGTGAAAAACCCCATGCGCTCGGCGCCTGGGCGATGGATCGCGATCTCGGTCTGCGCTGCGCTGGTACTCACTGGTCATCCTCCGGGGTGCCGGCCACCTGCTTCGGGTTTTCCGCGATCGGGTCGTCCTCGTCCGGCCGGACGCGATGCCCCAGAAGCGTGGCGCCGGCGAGCCGCTCGGTGCTCGCGCCCCGCCTGCGGCCCGCGCGGACGTCGCAGGTGAACGCCTTGGACTCCTGGATCGAGACGTTCGGGTCGGCCGCGAGGACGCCGAGCTCGTTGGCCGTGTCACCCTGCGAGAGGCCGCTGTAGCCCCAGTGCCAGGGCAGCCCTATCTGGTGGGTCACGCGGCCGTCCACCCGTATCGGCCGGATGCGGTGGGTGACCTTCGCCCGCGCCTCGATCTCCGCTCGCTCGGTGACGATCGTCATCCAGCCGCCGTCCTCGATTCCCCGCTCGGCGGCGAGCTGCGGGTCGAGCTCGGCGAACATCTCCGGCTGCAACTCCACGAGCCACGGAACGGTGCGGCTCATGCCTCCTGCCGTGTGGTGCTCGGTCAGCCGGAATGTGGTGGCGATCACCGGGTAGCGCGGGTCGCCGGCCGGGTGATATGGGTTCTCGGGCCGCTTCCAGCGGATCGTCGCCGGGTTGGCGCTCATGCTCGGATAGAGCAGGTTCGCCATGGGCGACTCGACCGGCTCGTAATAGGCGGGCAGGGGCCCGTCGAGGAGCCCGCTGGGCGCGTACAGCCACCCGCGACCGTCAGCCATCATGATGAACGGATCGGCGCCGCCGATCGCGTCCATCCCGCGGGCGTCCTTGGGCGGCTCGTAGCCCGGCTGCTTGGTCGCCGGAAAGTCGGGAACGTCGTAGCCGGTCCACTTGCCCTGCTGCTCGTCCCACCAGACGTAGCGCTTGCGCTCCGACCACGGCTTCCCGTCCGGGTCGGCGCTGGCGCGGTTGTAGAGGATGCGCCGGTTGGCGGGCCAGGCCCACGCCCACTCGGGTGAGACGAGCCCACCGGCAGCGGTGATGTCGCCGGGCCGGCGCCGGCGCGCCTGGTTGACCCCGTCGGCGAAGATGCCCGAGTAGATCCAGCAGCCGCAAGCAGTCGATCCGTCGCCGCGCAGCTCCGTGAACGAGCTCAGCGGCCTGCCGGTCGCGACGTCATAGCCGTTGATCTCATTGATCACCGCCTCGACATCGGGCTCGCGCACCTCGCCGCACTCCGGGTAGTCCCAGCTCAGGTTCACGATCGGCCAGTCCCGCTCGCGCTGGGACCCCGCGTAGGACGCCATCACCCGCTTGGCCAGATGGTGCATGAACCACAGCTCCGAGCGCGCGTCGCGTGGCGGGTTGAGCGCCTTGTCGCGGAACTGGACCAGGCGCTGCGTGTTGGTGAAGGTGCCCTCCTTCTCGATGTGTGACGCGGCTGGCATCAGGAACACCTCCGTGTCGATGTCCTCGGTGCGCAGCTCCCCGGAGCGCACCTCCGGCGAGTCACGCCAGAAGGTGGCCGTCTCGATCTCGGCCATGTCGCGCACGACCAGCCATTTCAACTTGGCCAGCGCACGCCGCTGCAGGCCCGAGTGCTGCGAGCCGACCGCCGGGTTCTGCCCCATCACGAACAGGCCCTCCAAGCCGCCGTCCAACGCGCGCAGCATCGTCGCGAAATGCGAGTGGTTGGCGGTGATCTTCGGGAAGCGCGCGAAGCCGTAGTCGTTCTCGGCGGTGGCGGCTGCACCGAACCAGGCCTTCAGCAGCGAGACGATGTACGTGTCGAAGAAGGTCCACCAGCCGCGGTCCGCGCGGCCGGTGGCGATGTAGTCCTCGAGTGTCAGATGGCGCTCCCGCGCCCTCGGCATGTGCAAGTAGCCGGGCAGCAGGTCGTACAGCGTCGGAATGTCGGTCGAGCCCTGGATCGAGGCGTGCCCGCGCAACGCCATGATGCCCCCGCCCGGCCGGCCGACGTTGCCGAGCAGCAGTTGGAGGATCGCAGCGGTACGGATCATCTGCACAGCCTCGGCGTGTTGGGTCCACCCGTTGGCGTAGCAGAACATGCTGGTGCGCTCACGCCCGGAGTTGGCGATCAGCGCATCCGCGACCGCCATGAACGCCCCGCGCGAGATCCCGCAGATGCGCTCCACCATCTCCGGCGTGTAGCGGGCGAAGTGCCGGCGCAGGATCTGGAGTACGCAGCGGGGGTGCTGGAGCGTCTCGTCGCGCTCGACCTCGCCCACCAGCATCCCCGCGCCGGTGCTCTCGCTGAACGCCTGCGTCGTGTGCTCGCGCGCGCCGGCGGCCGCGGCGAGCTCGCCGCCCTCGTACATCCACGAGGTGGGGTCGTACGTCCCCGTCTGCGGGTCGAAACCCGAGAACACGCCGTCGAGATCCTCGGTGTCGCGGAACCCATCGTTGATGATCGTCGACGCGTTCGTGTAGGCGACGACGTAGTCGCGGAAGTAGGACTCGGTCTCGATCACGTGGCGGATCACTCCGCCGAGGAACGCGACGTCGGTGCCGGCCCGAATCGGCACGTGCAGGTCAGCGAGCTGGCTGGTGCGCGAGTAGCGAGGATCGACGTGGATGACGCGCGCGCCCCGCTCCTTGGCCTTCATCACCCAGCGGAACCCGACCGGGTGCGCCTCGGCCATCTGCGAGCCCTCGATCACGATGCAGTCGGAGTTCTGGAGGTCTTGCTGGAAGTTGGTGGCGCCGCCCCGCCCGAACGAGGTCCCCAGACCGGGGACCGTCGAGCTGTGTCATATACGTGCCTGATTCTCGATCTGGATTGCGCCCATCGCGGTGAACAGCTTCTTGATGAGGTAGTTCTCCTCGTTGTCGAGTGTCGCGCCGCCAAGGTGCGCGAATCCGAGCGTGCGGTCGACGCGCCAGCCCTGGCGGTCGGTCTCCTGCCAGCCGTTCTCACGCGCGGCGATCACGCGCTCGGCGATCATGTCCATCGCCCGCTCGAGCTCGAGCTCCTCCCACTCGGTAGCTCCGGGCCGGCGGTATCGCACCTTCGTCAGCCTCCCCGGCTGCTGCACCAGCTGGCGCGAGGAGGCGCCCTTCGGGCACAGCGTGCCCTGGTTGATCGGCGAGCGGGGGTTGCCCTCGATGTCCACCAGCTCGCCGCCGCGTGTGTACACGAGCTGGCCGCACCCGACAGCGCAGTAGGGACAAACCGACTCCGTCACCTTCAGGCCCGCGATCCGCGCGCCCGCCGCGCGCGTCCGTGGCGAGGCCGCAACGGGCCCCATACCCCAGTCGGCGACGCGACCGACCAGCGGCAGCTCGCGCACGCGCTCAAACGATGTGGGTCGGAGACTCTCTCCCACGCTTTGGTTTTAGCAGAAGGGTGAGGCTTGCCGGCGGCGCCCGGGAACGCAGTTCAGCCGGCATCGTCCTACATCGTAAGTTTTGTGTGTGCTAGCGTTCGGGGCATGGCATCGGGGACAACTCAGAAGACCCCGAAGGGCGCGCCGTTCAGCGTGCGCTTCACCGGCCCCACCGACCGCATGGTCGAGGAGGAGGCACGACGCACGCACCGCTCCAAGAGCGCGATCGTCGAGTCCTTGACCGACGAGGCGATCCGTATGCGACGCTTCGCTGGAATCGGCTTCCGCGGCGAGGATGCCGCCCGGCGTCCCTGGGTGATCGGCTCTGGCCTGGACATCTGGGAGATCATTCAGATGCTCGATGACTTCGGCTCGATCGAGCGACTGTCTGAGGAGACCCAGCTCACCGAACGGCAGACGCGCCTCGCCGTCGCCTACCGCGACAGCTACCCCGAGGAGATCGCGGACGCGATAGCGCAGAACCGTCGCACAGCCGCAGAGTGGCACGAGCTCTACCCCTTTATCGAGCTCTCCCCCGCGGCGTAGTCACGCTTGCGCCTGCTGCTTGACGCCAACCTCTCCCCGCGCGGAGTAGCGGCGCAGCTGCGCAAGAACGGCCACGACGTGCTGGCGCTCGCCGAAGACGCGGCCTTTGAGGGACTCTCCGATCCACACGTGCTCGAGCTCGCCGCATCCGACGGACGTGTGCTGATCACGCGCAACAGCCGCGACTTCGCGCCAATCGCGCGTGAATGGGCCGAAGCCCAGCGATCGCACGCCGGTCTAATCCTCATATGGACGCTCGACCACAGCCAGTTCGCCGCGATCGCCATTGGGATCGAGCGGCAGCTCGAACGCTGGCCATCCCAAGAGCAATGGCGCGATCTGACCGTCGCGTTCTGATCGGCCCGCCGCGCCGACCCGCCCACCTACTCGAAACGCCCATTCACATCGGAACCTTGATGCCGCGCTTGATCAGCCAGGCGTTCGCTGGCCAAGCGGTGAAGAACCCGACGATCATCCCGATCTGCATCAGGAGCCAAAAGGCGGCCGAATTGGGCATCAGATTATGCGGCGCCGGGAAGAACACGAGGGCCATCAGGGCCATCCAGCCGAAGAGCCCGATCTCGAAGAAGGTGAGCGAGACAAAATCCGCCCGCGCGGCAGCCTCGAGCCCATCTCTGACTCCGAGACCGCGCATCGGCGCGATCGCGTAGTACTGGAAGAGGATGCCCAACGTGAGGGCGAGCACGTAGTCGCCTATGTACTCGGCAAACAGAGTGTGGCCAGCGACCGTGAGCGCCACGGCGAAGATCGTCCACTCCGCGATCAGATCACCCAGGGAGCACCCCGCGCCGCAGTGGCTCACCTCGATCGCCATCGTGGCCCATCGTGGCCTCGTCGCCATCCTTGGCATCGCCGCTGCGCCTGTGCGACTCGGCGTCACCGTCTGCCGAACCGCAGCACGCCCCCACCGCCGATACAGCGCAAGCGCAAACGGACCGAAGTACAGCGCTGTAATTGGGTAGACCGCGTTCATCACACCCATCGCCTGACGCCGGCAATTGAACCCGATGTCGTACGCGATCGCACCCGCACAGAGGAAGCCGATGCCGAGGTAGATCCAGGCAACGGTCGTCAGCCAAACGGGTGCCATGATGTGATCCGAGCCCCTTTCCTCTGTGGTGGAGTCGTTGGACCTGGCCATCCGGACGCTAGCGGGCCCGACGGTAGCTTCGCGCCCGGAATGACTAGGATTCGCAGTGATGGAGCTTTACGTCTGCTACGGCACACTCGGCCTGGCGAAGCACAGCGCACGCACTTGACTTCGGCCGCTTTTCCACGACGAGCAAGCATCGGCACGATGGCGGCAGCTGTGGCCGGAGCGCAATGACGAAAAGCGGGCTCGGCGATCTCGATCTCGTGATCTTCGACTGCGACGGCGTGCTCGTGGACAGCGAGGTGATCTCCAACGAAGCGCTCACTCGAGCATTGTCGAGCGAGGGCCTCGCGATGACGCTGCAGGAGACGCGGCGCGACTTTCAGGGCCTCCTACTCGCGGACATCGCCGCTCGTGCCGAAGCGGAGCTCGGCCGCAAGCTGCCCGGCGATTGGCCCGAGCGTTACGAGCGCGACCGCGACGAGGCGTTTCGCCGAGAGCTCAGACCGGTGTCGGGCGCAGCCGAGGCGGTGCAGCGGATCAGCGCCGCGGGCGTTGCGATCTGTGTGGGCTCGCAGGCCAAGCTCAAGAAGATACGTCTCTCGCTGGGCCTGACCGGGCTGCGTGATCTCTTTGACGCAGACGCACTGTTCTCGTCCTACTCGGTGCCGAGAGGCAAGCCGTACCCCGACGTGTTCCTGCACGCTGCGGCAGCCATGAACGCCGAGCCGTCTCGGTCAGTCGTGGTTGAGGACTCCGTCTCGGGCGTCACCGCGGCCGTGTCGGCCGGAATGCGAGTCTTCGGCTACGTAGCCGACAGCGACGAGCAGGCGCTGCGAGCCGCCGGCGCGGAGACGCTGCGCTCGCTGGAGGAACTGCCATCACTACTCGGGGTGAGCTGACCCAGGTGGCGTGGGCAGTCGGTAGGTCCGTGTCTGCCCTCTTGCTTTCCGGCACAGCACGGAGCGAGAATCCGCTCCCCCGAGCAAACGCACACCAATATCTGTCCGGACGGATGCCGTACACTCTGCTTATGGCTTCCGGCCTTGGCCGCAGCCTTCTGCTCGATGCGCTTCAGCGCGTCCTACGCGCCTCCGACCATCTCGCCATACGCGCAGTCACCATCGATGCACTCGATGACTGCGCCACGTCGCTCTACCGCCGCTTTGGGTTCGAGCCCTCGCCGAGGAAGCCGTCGGCCTGCGCGAGGAACGCACGAGCACCGATCCGGTCCTCATAGACCTTTTCGACCCGTGCGGCGGTCATTGGCTGGCGACGCTCGCCAAGTCGCCAACGAGCGGCGTCATAGGGGCCTCCATGACGCTCCGGGTGAGGCTTGAGCGCTCAGCGAGCAGGCGACGAAACTCATCGTCGCCGAGCACAGTGAGGTCCACGCTGCGCCCGGCGCTCTTGCCAATCGGCCGCACGAGCTTGCGCAGCAATCCCAGGTCTGCGTCGCCAACGACGAGCACGTCGATGTCGCTGTCGGGCCTGCGAGCGCCGGCGACCCAAGAGCCGTAGATCGCTGCCGCGTGCACGTCGGGGCGATTGAGGGCCTCACCTAGCTGCAGCTCAACGCCTACCGATCGGCGCAAGAGACTCGCCAAGGGCTCGTAAAACGCGTCATCGCCCGCCGCGGAGAACAGATGCGGGCGCGCCGCGGCATTCCGGCGCACGATGCCCGCTGCCTCCGCTCTCCCGAGCTCGCGGTGAACAGATGACTGGGGCGCGTTGACGGCCTCGGCAAGCTCGTGCAGCGTCCACAAACGCTCGGGCTGCAGCAGCAGGAGCGCGAGCAGTCGAAGCTGCATCTCGGACCGGAAAAGCGGCAGCAGCGACGGAGCATGTGTTCGCATTAACGAGAAGTTTATCCATACAAAGCGAACATCGATCCTGGCCATCTCGCCTGGGTCCGGTGCGAGGATCGGAGTCAGTGGGACACGCCATGGCGAAAATCCGCTTCCAGAGCCAAAATACCGCTCTGGTACTCGTAAGCGGCGGACGGGGGTCGAACCCGCGACCTCAAGCTTGGGAAGCTTGCGCTCTACCAACTGAGCTACCGCCGCGCTGCGCGGATTCTACGGCCTCACGCAATCGACCCGCATTGTGCGCCTCCGGTCTAACCTTGTCGCTCGTGAGACGCCGCCTCGTGCCGATCCTCGCCTCGCTCGCGGGTGCCGCGCTGATCGCGCTGCTGCTGTACGGCGTGTCCACGCAGTCGCCCAACCGCACGCTCGACGAACTCGTCCTGCACGGCCGCCACCCCGCCGCGCCCGATGCCACGCGCGCGCTGCCCGTGCTCGGCGCGAGCGCGCACAGCACGCTCGCGTCGCTCCACGGCAAGGTCGTCGTGCTGAACTTCTGGGCCTCGTGGTGCGAACCGTGCCAGACCGAGGCACCGATGCTCGAGCACGCGCAGGGCGGCCTCGAACGCCACGGCGCGACCGTGCTCGGCATCACCTATCAGGACGCCTCGCCCGACTCCGAAGGCTTCGTGCGGCGCTTCCACATCACCTACCCCGTGCTGCGGGACACCACCGGCGAATTCGCCAGCTCCTTCGGCACGCATCAGGTGCCCGAGAGTTTCATCATCGACCGCCAGGGACAGGTCGTCGCGATCGACCGCGGCGAGATCGAACAGGGCTTCGTCAACCGCGCGCTCGCGCTCGCCGCCAGCACATGACCGTACCCGACTCCACCTCTCCCGCGCGCACGCCGCACGCGACCAGGTCCTCCGCCCTCGCGCTGCTGCTCGCGCTCCTCGCCGCCGTCGCGCTCGCAGCGCCGCCCACCCAGGCGGTGGCCAGCGTCGCTCCGCGCGTCTCGCTGTTGGCGATCGAGCGTCAGGCCATGTGCGTGACGTGCAAAGTCGCGCTCGACGAGTCCGACGCGCCGCAGGCGGACCGCGAGCGCGAATACATCCAGAGCCTGATCAATCGCGGCGAGGGAGAAGCCGAAATCAAGCGCTCGCTCGTCGCCCAGTACGGCCCCACCGTGCTCGGGCTACCGAGCGCCAGCGGCTTCGACCTCGCCGTGTATCTCGTGCCGATCGTTGTCGTGCTCGGCCTCGTCGCGATCGTCCTGCTGCTCCTTCCCGGCTGGCGGCGACGCTCCCGCGCGCAGAGCGCCGCCACGAGCTCCTCGCCCGCGCTCGACGCCGCCGACGCAGCCAAGCTCGAGTCCGACATCGCCAGGTTCGACTGACCCGCCGGTCCTCGGCGCTCGTGGCGTGCATACGCCGTCGCTGTGCGCTCGCGCCGCCGCTACATCTTCGCCGGCGCGCTCACACCCAGCAGGTCCAAGCAACGCGCGATCGTGCGCATGCTCACCACGCACAGGACGATCCTGAACGACTCCAGCGGCTCGGGCTCCGCGCCCACCACGTGGCAGTCGCGATAGAACGCCGTGAACGTCTGCGCCAGCGCCAGCACGTACGCAGCGATCCGGTGTGGAGCACGCCGCTGCGCCGCCTCGGTGAGCTCCGCCGGGAACGCCAGCAGCTGCTCCACGAGCGCCCGCTCGGTCGCGTGCAGCGGCTCACGCTCGATCTCAGACGCCGCTGCGCTCGCCGCCACCACCCGCTCCCGTCCCAGCCTCGCCAGCATCGACGCGATGCGCGCGTGCGCGTACTGCACGTAGTACACGTCGTTCTCGCTCGACTGTTCCCGCGCCAGGTTCAGGTCGAGGTCGACCGTCGTGTCGTGCGAGCGCGCCAGCAGGTACCAGCGCGCCGCGTCCACGCCGATCTCCGCCACCAGGTCCTCCAGCGTCACGAACTCGCCCGCGCGCTTGGACATCTGCGCGCGCTCGCCCGAGCTCATCAGGTGCACCAGCTGCATGATCAACAGCTCGAGCTCCGTCGGGTCGCCGCCAAGCGCCTCGTACGCCGCCTTCATGCGCAGCACGTAGCCGTGGTGATCGGCGCCCCACACGTCGATCTGGCGCTCGAAGCCGCGCTCGCGCTTGTCCTGGTGGTAGGCGATGTCAGACGCGAAATACGTGTGCTCGCCGCTCGAGCGCACCAGCACGCGGTCCTTGTCGTCGCCGAAGTCCGTCGTGCGCAGCCACAGCGCACCCTCCTCGCGGTAGGTGTGCCCCTGACGCTCGAGGATCGCCAGCGTGTGCGCCACCGGGCTCGGATCGCCCTCGTGCAGGGAGCTCTCGTACGCCCACGAGTCGAAGCTCACGCGAAAGGCCTCCAGCGACCCGGCGAGCTGGCCGATCACGATCGCCACCGCCGCGCGACCGAGCTCCGCCGGATCCATCGTCGACGCACTCGCCACGCCTGCCGCCAGATCGGCGACGTAGGCCCCCTGATAGCCATCCTCGGGGACCGCCTCGCCGCGCGCGAGCGCCTGAATCGAAACGCCCAGCTTGCGCACCTGCGAGCCCGCGTCATTGACGTAGAACTCCCGCTCCACGTCATGTCCCTGCAGCGCGAGCATGCGCGCCAGCGCGTCGCCGTACGCCGCATTGCGCGCATGGCCCACGTGCATCGGGCCGGTCGGGTTCGCCGACACGAACTCGATCAGCACGCGCTCGCGCTCATCCACCCCCCCAGCCCCGAACGACTCGCCCGCCGCCAGCGCCCCCGCCAGCGCCGCGATCAGCCACCAGTCGGACATGAACAGATTGACGAAGCCCGGGCCGGCGACCTCGAAGCGCTCCAGCGCCGCCCCCAGCCGCGCCTGCAGGGCGCTCCCCAGACGCTGCGCCAGCTCGCGCGGCGGAACGCCCGCGCCGGGCGCCATCAGCAGCGCCGCGTTCGTCGAGTAGTCGCCGAACTCCGCGCGCCGCGGTCGCTCCAGCGTGATCGGCGTGCGCCCGCCACTCCCCGACGCAACCCCCGCGAGATCCTCCGCCGCGGCGAGCACCGCTCGCCGGAGACTCTCCGGAGAGGGGTGATCGTGGTGGCATCCAGGCTCTGTCATTGGGTTCGCTCTCGGGGATTGCGATACTAGCTGCGTGAACGACCAAGACTCAGGCGCCGAGCGCCACATAAACATCCACCTGTCCCCCGAGATCATGGGGGGCGTATACGCCAACTTCGCCAACGTCAGCCACTCCGACTACGAGTTCACGGTCACGTTCGCCCGCGTCGATCACGAGGTCGAGTCCGACGAGGTGCCGGGTGTGGTCGTATCGCGCGTCAACCTGTCTCCGCGCTTCATGCGCGAGCTGATCGACGCGATGGAGGACAACTACTCCAAGTGGCGCACGCGCGAGGGCATCAAGAACCTGCCCGAGTACGGCGGCACCGAGGGCGGCTCCGACGCTGAGTAGCGTCGCGTGCCGCGCATCGCCGCGCGCGTGGGCTGGCTGTGCCCTTGCAGCGTCAGCGATCGTGGAACCCGTGCCGTTAAGCGGTGTTCGTACCCTGCAAGGATGAAGGTCGCCGTCATCTCCGACATACACGCCAACCGTCACGCCTTCGAGGCGACGCTTGACGCCGTTGCCGCCAGCGACGCCTCCGAGCTGTGGTGCCTCGGCGACCTCGTCGGCTACGGAGCCGAGCCCGACGCGTGCGTCGAGCTCGCGCGCGAGCACGCAGCCGTGTGCCTCGCCGGCAACCACGACCTCGCCGTGACCGGCGAGATCCCGCTCGACGAGTTCTCAAAGGGCGCCAGCCTCGCCGCCCAGTGGACGCGCGAGGTGATCGCGCCCGAGAACCTCGCCTTCCTCGAAGGTCTGCGCCCGCAGGGCCAGGAGGGAGCCGTGGGCCTGTACCACGCCAGCCCACGCGACCCCGTGTGGGAGTACGTGCTTTCCGTGCTGCTCGCCGAGCTGTGCCTCGACGCCCAGCACCAGCGCATCTGCCTGATCGGGCACTCCCACGTGGCGCTCTCGTTCGAGCGGCGCGACGGCGAGCTCGCCACCGGCGAACCGCGGCGCGACCGCGCGCAGCTCGACGTCGCCGAGGGCGAATGGCTGCTCAACCCCGGCAGCGTCGGGCAGCCGCGCGACGGCGACCCGCGCGCCTCGTGGCTGCTGCTCGACCTCGACGACATGGCCGCGTCCTTCCACCGCGCCGACTACGACGTCGCCGGCGCCGCCGGCGCGATTCGCGCCGCGCGCCTGCCCGACTCGCTCGCCGAGCGACTCGAGTACGGCCAATGAGCCCGCGCCGCCCGCCGTCGACGCCGCGCGCCACACCCGGCCGCACCGCGCCGCGGACGCAGATCGTGCGCCTCGCGCTCGCCGCCATGCTCGGTGTCGCCGCCGCCCTGCTCGTCGCCTGCGGCAGCTCCGCCGGCAAGCTGATCCCCGTCGCCGACTCCGGCCC
The DNA here is from genome assembly GCA_035939335.1 of Solirubrobacteraceae bacterium. Classification (GTDB taxonomy): domain Bacteria; phylum Actinomycetota; class Thermoleophilia; order Solirubrobacterales; family Solirubrobacteraceae; genus Palsa-744. The sequence continues at coordinate 117,952 of DASZFY010000051.1, forward strand.
ACTGCAGGGCGACTTCGAAACGGTCGTCGTCGACGCCGAAAGCGCCAACGGCAAGTGCTCCACGACCGAAGCAGCGCTCGCCAAAACCGAACAGGACTTCACCGCGCTCCCCGCCTCCGTCGACTCCGGGCTGCGCGCCACGCTGCGCCAGGGCATCGACAACCTGCGCGCTCGCGCGCTCGCCCTGTGCGCACAGCCGCTGGCGCAGACTACGCCCACGAACACCACCTCCCAGCCCAGTACCAGCAGCAGCACCACCACCACCACGCCCACGCCCAGCACCACCACGCCGACCACCACTGCCCCTAGCACCACCCCCACCACCACCAGCCCCGGAGGCGGCACGCCCGCAGAATCGGGCGAAGCCACGCCGGGCAGCGGCGGAGCACCTGGAGGCGGCGCGCCGGGGGGCGGCACCGGCGCCGGCGAAGCTCCGAGTGAAGGCGACGGTGCTGGCAACGGCCTAGGCAATGGAAACGGGCACGGGAACGGGAACGGCGGACAGGAAGGCGGCAAATGAGGTCTCTCGATGAGCGCCGCTGAGATCGCCGGGCGCTACCGCCTGGAGAGCCGGCTCGGCTTCGGCGGCATGTCCACCGTGCATCTCGCCATGGACATGCGCCTAGAGCGCCAGGTGGCGGTCAAGCTGCTTGCCGAGCATCTCGCCGACGACCCAGCCTTCGTCTCGCGCTTCCAGCGCGAGGCGCAGGCAGCCGCGCGCCTCGTGCATCCGAACATCGTGCAGGTGTTCGACTCCGGCCGCGACGAGCGCACCGACCAGTACTTCATCGTCATGGAGTACATCGAGGGCTCCTCCTGCGCGGAAATCCTGCGCGACCAGGGCTGGGTCGAGGTGCACGACGCGCTGTCGATCATCGAACAGGCCTGCGAGGGCCTGCATTACGCCCATCGCCACGGCGTCGTGCACCGCGACGTCAAGCCCGGCAACCTGCTGCGCGCGCGCGAAGGCGAGGTCAAGCTCGCCGACTTCGGCATCGCCAAGGCCACCGAGCAGTCGAGCATCACCCAGGTCGGCTCCGTGCTCGGCACTGCCGCCTACCTAGCGCCCGAGCAGGCGCGCGGCGAGGAGGCCGGACCGAGCGCCGACCTGTACGCGCTCGGCGTCGTCACCTACCAGCTGATCTCCGGGCGCCTGCCCTACGAAGCCAGCTCGCTGACCGAGCTCGCGCTCAAGCAGCAGCGCGAGGAGCCAGCCAGGCTCGACACGCTCGTCGCCGCCGTCAGCCCCGAGCTCGCCGCCGCCGTCGCCGGAGCGCTCGCGCTCGATCCGCGCGACCGCTACAAGACCGCCCTGGAGATGCGCCACGCGCTGAGCGACGGCGCCAGGGGAATCGCACCGGGCGAGCGGCCCGTCGCCGTGCGCACCAAGCGCTCCGCCGGGCGCAGCGCCGCGCCCGCCACCGAGGCCACCAGCGTGCTCGCCGGCGCCGCGCGCCCACGCACCGGCGCCTCCACCGTCGCCACGCGCCGCCCGCGTCCCGGCCCGAGCAGGGCGCCCGCCGCCCGCGCGCAGCCCGCCGGGCGTGCTCCCGCGCCTAGCCAACGCCGCTCACGCCGCCTGCTCCTAGCGCTGCTCACGATCCTCGTGCTCGCCGTCGCCGTCGTCGCCGCGGTGATCCTCACCGCGCCCTCGCCCGCCAAAGTGGCGTTGCGCAACGTCGTCTACTCCGACGTCCAGCGCACCGCCGCCGCGCTCCAGAAGCTCGTCTCCGAAAACACGCAGTAGTGCTCGCCGCCATCCTCGATGTCAACCAGCTCGTCAAGACCGCCGGCTATCCGCTGTTGTTCGTGCTGGTCATGAGCGAGTCCAGCGGCGTCCCGATCCCAGGCGAGACCTCGCTGATCGCCGCCGCCGTGCTCGCCAGCCAGGGCAAGCTGCAGATCGCCCTCGTGATCGCCATCGCCGCCGCCGCCGCGATCGTCGGCGACAACATCGGCTATGTGATCGGGCGCAAGGGCGGACGCTGGCTGCTCGAGCGCCCCGGCGCGTTCTACCGCCAGCGTCAGGAGGTGCTGCGCGTGGGCGAGCCATTCTTCGAGCGCCACGGGCCCAAGGCTGTGTTCTTCGGACGCTTCCTGCTCGGCTTGCGCATCTGGGCGTCGTGGCTGGCCGGCGCCACACGCATGCACTGGCGCTCGTTCGCGTTGTGGAACGCGCTCGGCGGCATCACCTGGGCAACCGCCGTCGGGCTGATCGCCTACCTGCTCGGGACCTCCGCCGGCAACGCGCTCGAAGCGTTCGGCATCTACGGTCTCATCGCCGTCGCGATCGCGATCCTCGGCGCGCTCGTCCTGCACCGTCGCCACGCGCGCCGTGGGCCGCGAACGCCCAGCGACTGAGCACCGAGGTCTAAGCCTCAGCAGACGCTGCAGGGAGCGATTCGCTCCCACATGTCCGCCAGCAGGCTCAGCTCGCTCTCGGAGAAGCGCGAGAAGAAGTGCTCCCTGACCACCGCCAGGTGCGTCCCCCGCGCCGCTTCCAGGCGCTCGCGCCCGGCTGACGTCAGGCACGCGTAGGAGCCACGAGCGTCGTGTTCGCACGAGCAGCGCTCGAGCAGGCCCTCGCGCTCCAGTCGGTCGACAAGCCGTGTCAAGCCGCTGCGCGACAGCTGCGCCTGTTCCGCGAGTTCGCACATGCGCATGCGCCCGCCCGTCGCCTCCTCCAGGTGGTACAGCACCTCATACGAGGTCATAGGCAGCCCGTGCGCCTGCTCCAACTCCGCGTCCAAGCGCTTAGCCAGACACGCATGGGCCCTGAGCAGGCCGCGCCAGGCGCGCAGCTCCCCCAACGTGAGGGCCTCCTGCTCGGAGGCGGCGATCTTGACGGCGGTGACGGTCGACATGGCGGTCCTATACGACAAGCCTTCTCAATCGAACATAGCAGCGCTCGGGCGCGCCGCTCGCCAGATCGATCTCATCGTCGCGTCGCCCGCCAAGCCCACAGCATCATCAACGGCTGCAGCGCCAGACGCCCATACAGCGCCCAGCGAGGGATCCGCCGGAAGTGCTCGGGCTCGCGCGCCATGTACACGTTCGCCGGAAACACCGCCGCCAACAGCGCGATCAGACCCAGCCCCGACGCGCGTCGCGTCCACGGCAGCAGCACTCCCACGCCGCCCGCGATCTCCGCCACGCCACTGACCTGCACGATCTGCTTCGCGTTGCCGCGCAGCTGCGGCGGCACGATCTGCTCGTACGCGCGCGGCATCACGAAGTGGTTTATGCCAGCGCCGATGAAGAAGTTCGCCAATAGCTTGCGCGACAAATCTAGCCTCCCTCGATCAACGAGCGCCCCGTCATCTGCGCCGGCTGCTCGATCCCCAGCGCCGCTAGCACCGTCGGCGCCACGTCCGCCAGGATGCCACCCTCTGCGGCGGCGCCGGCCCGGTCGCGAAGCCGCACTCCGGTGCTCGTCACAATCAGCGGCACCGGGTTCAGCGAGTGCGCCGTGTTGGGGCTGCCGTCCGGCTCGAGCATGTGGTCCGCGTTGCCGTGGTCGGCCGTCACCACGCACACGCCGCCGCGCTCGTGCACCGCCGCCACAACCTCGCCCAAGCACTCGTCCACCGTCTCGATCGCCTTGACCGCCGCCGGGATCACACCTGTGTGCCCGACCATGTCCGCGTTGGCGAAGTTGATGATGCCAAAGCGCGGGGGATCCTCTAGATCGCGCCACGCGCCCGTGAACGCCGCCGCCGCCTCGTGCGCGCTCATCTGCGGCTTGTGGTCGTACGTCGGCACGTCCCGCGGCGAGGGCACCAGCTCGCGGCGCTCGCCGCGCAGCGGCGCCTCATCGCCGCCGTTGAAGAAGTACGTCACGTGCGGGTACTTCTCCGTCTCCGCCACGTGCAGCTGCGTCGCCCCCGCCTGCTCGAGCACCCGCGACAGCGTGCTCGCCGGTCGCTTCGGCGAGAACACCACCGGGTACGGCCAGCCCTCCTCGTAGCTCGTCAGCGTCGTGTAGCGCGCGATCGCCGGCGCGCCGCCGCGGTCCGTCCAGCCCGGTAGATCCTCGCCGGTCGCTCCGAAGTCGGGGTCCGCCAGCGCGCGCGTCAGCTCGCGCATCCTGTCCGGCCTGAAGTTGAACGCGATCACGCTGTCGCCCGGGCGGATCCGCGCCTCCGCGCCCACCAGCGTCGGCTCGATGAACTCGTCCGTCTCGCCCCTGCGATACGCGTCCTGGGCCGCCTGCTCGCCAGTGTCGGCGCGGAACGGCGCATTACCGTGCACGAGCATGTCGTACGCGCGCTGCGTGCGCTCCCAGCGCCGGTCGCGGTCCATCGCCCAGTAGCGTCCTACCACCGAGCCCACACGCGCTCCAGGCGTGCCGTCGAGCTCTCGCAGGTAGCCAGCGCCCGCGTGTGGCAGCGTGTCGCGCCCGTCCGTGAACGCGTGCACCACCACGTCCTTCACCGCCAGCGCGCGCCCCAGCTCGATCAGCGCGCGCACGTGATCCAGCGAGGAGTGCACGCCGCCGTCGGACACCAGCCCCAGCAGGTGCACGCGCTCGGCGTCCGCGAACGCCGCTCGCAGCATCTCGCTCTGAGCTAGCGAGCCGTCGGCCACCGCGTCGTCGATGCGCACCAGGTCCTGGCGCACGACCGCGCCCGCGCCCAGGTTCAGGTGCCCCACCTCGCTGTTGCCCATCTGCCCCTCCGGCAGGCCCACCGCCCGTCCGCACGCCGTCAGCGTCGTGTGCGGGTAGGAGCTCCACAGCTCGTCGAACACCGGCGTGCGCGCCAGCGACACCGCGTTGCCCGGCCCCGGCTCCGCCAATCCCCACCCATCCAGCACGATCAGGCACGCGCACGGCGCCGGCAGGCCGGCCGCGCCCGCCGGGAGGCTCATCGCGTGCGCGCGACCGGGCCGCCGCCGCCGGGTCGCCCCGCCGATGCACCAGCCGCCGCGATCTGCGCGAACGACTCCGCATCCAGCGACGCGCCGCCCACCAGCGCGCCGTCCACGTCCGCCAGCGCCAGCAGCTCCGCCGCGTTCTCCGGCTTGACCGAGCCGCCGTACAGAATCCGCACCGCCTGCGCCGCCTGCGTGTCGCGGTCGCCCACCAGCGCGCGGATGAACGCGATCGCCTCCTGCGCCTGCTCCGCCGTCGCAACCCTGCCCGTGCCGATCGCCCAGATCGGCTCGTACGCGATCACCACCTCCGCCAGGCGCTCGCCCGGCACACCGGCGAGATCCTCCTTTACCTGCTGGCGCAGCTTGCGATCGGTTTCGTCGTTGTCGCGCTCCTCCTCCGTCTCGCCCACGCACAGGATCGGCGCCAGGCCCGCCTCCAGCGCCGCCGCCACCTTCAGCGCCAGCGCCCTGTCCGTCTCGCCGAACATCGCCCTGCGCTCGGAATGCCCCAGCACCACCCCGCGCACGTCCAGCTCGCTCAGCATCGGCGCCGAGATCTCACCCGTGTAAGCGCCCTGCGCCTCCTGGTGCATGTTCTGCGCGTACACCTCCACGCGCGAGCCGCGCGCGCTGTCCACCATCGCGCGCAGGTCCGTGAACGGCACGCAGATCGCCATCTCCACGGCGTCCAGCGCCGACACCCGCGGCAGTAGCGCCTGGATGTAATCCTCGGCCTGCTCCTCCGTCTTGTGCATCCTCCAGTTGCCCGCGATCAGCGGCGTACGAGCCGGCTGGGAGGCCATTAAGACGCCACTCCCGCGCCGTCCAGCGCCTGCACGCCCGGGAGCACGCGACCCTCCACCAGCTCGAGCGTCGCGCCACCGCCCGTCGACAGGTGATCCACCGCGTGCTCCAGCCCGAACTGCGCCAGCGCCGCCGCCGAGTCGCCGCCACCCACCACTGTCAGTCCCCGCGCGCTCGCCACCGCCTCCGCCACCGCACGCGTGCCCGCCGCGAACGGCTCCAGCTCAAACGCACCCATCGGGCCGTTCCAGAAGACCGTGCCCGCGCCCGCGATCACGCTCGCGTAGCGCTCCACCGTCTTGGGGCCGATGTCCAGGCCCATCCAGCCCTCCGGCACCTCCACCCCATCGAGCACCCGGTGCTCCGCGTCCGCCGCCAGGCGCTTGCCGATCACGAGATCGTTCGGCACGAGCAGGCGCGCGCGGCCGGGCTGCGGCGAGTGCGTGTCGCTGGCACGCTCGAGCGCGCTGCGCGCGTGCTCCACATCCTCGTCGTCGCATAGCGACGTTCCCACCGTGTGCCCCTGCGCGCACAGGAACGGGAAGCACATCGCGCCGCCGATCATCACCACGTCGGCCACCGCCAGGAAGCGCTCGATCACCTTGATCTTGTCCGCCACCTTGGAGCCACCCACGATCGCCACGAACGGGTGCTCGGGATGCTCGAGGATCCCCGTCAGCGTCTTTACCTCCCGTTCGAGCAGCCGTCCCGCCGCACTCGGCAGCAGGTGCGTGATGCCCTCGTTGCTCGCGTGCGCGCGATGCGCCACGCCGAAGGCGTCATCCACGTACAGATCCGCCAGCGCCGCCAGCTCCTTCGCCAGCTCCGGGTCGTTGGTGGTCTCTCCCGGCTCGAAGCGCACGTTCTCCAGCACCAGTATCTCTCCGTCGCGCATCTCCTCCGCCAGCGCCGTCACCTCATCGCCCACCACCGCCGGCGCCAGTGTCACCTTCGCGCCCGTAAGCTCGCGCAGGCGATCCGCCACCGGCGCCAACGACAGCTCCGGCACAGGCGTCCCTTCCGGTCTGCCCAGATGAGAGACCAGCACGAGGCGTGCGCCACGGTCGCGCAGCTCTTCGATCGTCGCCAACGCCGCGGCGATGCGCGTGTCGTCGCTCACTAGCGGGACGCCGCCCGCCGCCGCACCGCCGCCCGTGCCCAACGGCACGTTGAAGTCCACACGCACCAGCACCCGCTTACCGTGCACGTCCAGGTCGTCGATGCTCCTCATCACAGAACCCTCTGCACCAGGTCTACCACGCGGTTGGAGTACCCCCACTCGTTGTCATACCACGCCACCACCTTCAACATCGTGCCGTCCACCACCGCCGTCAGCAGCGAGTCCACGATCGAGGAGAACGGCGAGGAGACGATGTCCGTCGAGACGATCGGATCCTCCGTGTACTGCATGATCCCCGCCAGCGGGCCGCTCTCCGCGGCGGCTTTCAGCGCCGCGTTGACCTCTTCCACGCTCGTCTCGCGCGGGCACTCGACCGTCAGGTCAACCACCGAGCCGGTGGGGACCGGCGCGCGCACCGCGAAGCCATGCAGCTTGCCCTGCAGCTCCGGGATCACCAGGCCGATCGCCTTCGCCGCGCCCGTCGAGGCCGGGATCAGGTTGATCGCCGCCGCGCGCGCCCGGCGCAGGTCCTTGTGCGGCAGGTCCTGCAGGCGCTGGTCGGCCGTGTACGCGTGGATCGTCGTCATCAGGCCGTGCTTGATCCCGACCGTGTCGTTGACCACCTTCGCCACCGGCGCCAGGCAGTTCGTCGTGCACGACGCGTTCGAGATCACATCGTGGCGGTCGCGGTCGTAGACCTCGTCGAAGTTCACGCCCAAGACCACCGTCGCGTCCGGGTCGCTCGCCGGCGCCGAGATGATCACCTTCTTCGCCCCCTGCGCCAGGTGCTTGGCCGCGCTGTCGCGGTCGGTGAACAGGCCCGTCGACTCGATAACCACGTCGACCCCCAGCTCGCCCCACGGCAGCGCCGCCGGGTCGCGCTCCGCCAGCACCAGCAGCTGTTTGCCGTCCACCTCTAGCGCGCGCTCGTCGCTCGCCCGCACCTCCCCAGGGTACGGCCCCAGGATCGAGTCGTACTTGAGTAGGTGCGCCAACGTCTTGGAGTCCGTCAGGTCGTTCACCGCCACCCACTCGATCTGCTCCCCCGACGCCTCGCCGCGAGCCTTCGCGGCTCGGAACACGTTTCGCCCGATCCGGCCGAATCCGTTGATCCCCACCCGTACCGCCATTCACTGCCTCCTGAAACCGAAATGAACGATGCCGGGCCTCAGGAGTCGCTGGCCGATCGGAGGAGCTCGTCGCATCCGGTCGCCGCTCGGTCCATCGCCCGGCGTGCGTTGGGGAGGCTATCAGCGCGGCTACAGCTGCCCCACCGGACGCGAGCGCCCATCGGACATCGCCGTCTGCGGCCCCGAGCCGGGAGGCGCGGCGATCACCGTGGCGGTCGTGGCGTCGAGCTCGACGCGCAGCAGGGCCGTGCCGAACACAGCGGCGATGTCGCCCGCGCGCATGAGGGTCTGCTCGATGTCAGCTGTCGCGACTTGGCACACCTCCAGGAAGCGGCGCGCCTGACCTCCATCGAGCGCCTCCGCGTCGGCCTCCAGTTCCTCGACGTGTGCGCGCGCGGCGATCCCCGCCATCTCCGGGACGATCACGCACGCCGCCATGTCGTCCGGTGTCGCGAGCGCCGCCGCACGCACACGCGCGAGCAGCTTCGCCGCGTCGGGACGGGGGCCGAGCTCGGCGAGGATCTCGCCTAGACGCTCCTCCCCGAGCAGATCGTCCTTGCAGCGGGCCTCGATCAGCCCGTCGCTGTAGAAGCACGCCACTGCGCCCAGCGGCAGCGACACTGTCGTCTGCCGGCGTCCGGTCGGCACGGTCCAGCCAATCGGTGGAGACGCGCAGATGGCGACCGGCTGCCGCGTCCGCAGGCCGTGCATGATCGGCGGAGGATGGCCGGCGCTCGCGTACGTCAGACGGCCCTCGCCCGCGTGATAGACGGCGACCGCGACCGTCGCGTAGTGCTCCATCGTCCGGTCGGCCAGAACGCGCCCCGCCAGCGCCAGCGCCGCACGGGGCTCCAGTCCGGCCTGCAGGTACGCCCGCAGCGTGTAGCGCATCAGCGACGCCTGCGTCAGCGCCCGGTGACCATGTCCGGCGACATCGCCGAGGATGATCGCGACCTTCCCGCGCTCGGGCACGAACACGTCGTAGAAGTCGCCGCCGGCGGCCGGACCCTCCGCGGGACGGTAAGCCACAGACACCACCAGGCCTCCCACGCGAGCCGGGATCTCCGGTACCAGCGCCGCCTGCATCGCGCCGACATCACGCAGCAGCGTCGCGCGCTGCCCCTCCAGGCGCCGCGCGCGACGCGCCGTCACGCGAGAGCGCACCCCGAACCACAGCGCCAGTAGGAGCAACACGAGAATGATCGGCTTGCTCCAGTCGGGGACCGGTATCGGCAGCGGGATGTGCCTGCCGATCGCTTCCAGGGGGTTGCTCGTGCCATGCCTGGTCGTGCCTGACGCGCCGGCCGTGCGGCGGCCGCTCGCACCGACGGACGCGTGTGCCAGAGAGCCTGTCCCACCGGTGGCCACGGTCGCGGCGGCGGCGGGGTGCGTGGGGCCTCCTCCCGAGTAGGACGTCCGTCCCCGTGGCCGCCCGCCGCCTGTGCCCGCCGAGGACTTGCCGGAGCTGTCTCCAGCCTGCGTCGAACCGGACGTCGCCGCGCTCGTGGAGGCGACCGACGCCGCCACCGCCGTCGAGTTGCCGTGGTCGCCCCCCGTCGACGACGGCGGCCCGCTCGAAGACCCGCCGCCGGCGCCTCCGCCCGTCGGGCTCGTCGGCGTGCTCGCGCCGCTCGGCGATTCCGCCGGGCTCGTGCTCGTCGGCGGGCTCGTGCTCGTCGGCGGCGGGCTCGACCTCGGTGCGCTCGCTTCCGGGGTCGACACGGTGACGCCGGGCGTCGACACGCTCACGCCGGACCCCGACGCGCTCACTTCCGGCGTCGATACGTGGACTTCCGGGGTTGAGACGGTGACGCCCGGGAGCGTCACGCCGACGCTCGGTACCGTCACGCCGACGCCCGGGAGCGACACCCCCACGCCCGGCAGCGACACGGGCAGCGACACTTTTATGCCCGGCAGCGACAGGCCGGCCGGCGATGCGGCAGACGACGTGGTTGACGAGACGACTGACGAGACGACGCCGAGCAGGCGCGACTGGGCGCCCTGAGCGTCGGCGCGGCTGCCCATGAGCAACGCCGCGCCCACGCCGATCAGCGATGCTCCCAGCACGATCCCCCCGCGTCTCGACGATCCCAGCGCCGGCATCAGTCGCGACCCGTGACGGCTTGTTCAGACGATCGGCGCACGCCAACCGCCACCGCCAGCGCCGACCGAGCTTCCTCGTGCGAGTGATACAGCGCGACCATGCTCGTCACCCCGGCCATGTCGAACGTCCGCAGCACGTGCCTGTTCTCCTCACCACAGACTACCGCCAGCGAACCGCCGCCATGCTCGCGCAATCTCATCGCAGCTCCCACCAGCACTCCGATCGCGGTCGAGTCCAGGAACGTCACCCTCGAGAGATCCAGCACCAGCCGCCGCCTGCCCGCGCTCATGTCCTCAGCGATGCGCTCCCTCAGCTGCGGGCTGGCCGCGAAGTCGATCTCGCCGCGGGCGACCAGCACGAGCACCTCGTCGTCCCAGCCGCTTGCATCCTCACTGATACGGAAAAAGCTCATCTGCTGCTCCAACGCTCGGTAACAGAGCGCCCTTCATCCTATGTTTTCGGCAGTTGGAACCTCTGATGTAGCAGAGTGCGCGGAAATGTAAAGCGCTTGTGGCCACAAGTTCGACTGAGAACTTGTTTTCAACCGGTTCTCAGGCGCTGCCCGTCAATTTCTCCAGGTCCCGGTGAGCGACCGCCACGTCCAGGTCCTCCTGGGCGCGATAGCGCTCCGCCAGGTGCTCGGCGATCGCCACCGAGCGGTGGCGCCCGCCTGTGCAGCCGATCGCGATTACCAGGTGCGCCTTGCCCTCGGCGACATACTGCGGCAACAGGAAGTCCAGCAGCGACTCCAGCCGCGCATAAAGCTCATCAAGGCGCCCATCGCGCGCGATGTACTCGACCACCGCCCGATCCAGCCCCGTCAGCTCCCGCAACTCGGGCTCGTAGTGGGGATTGGCCAGGAAGCGCACGTCGAACGCCAGATCCTCCTCGCGCGGCGGCCCGTGCTTGAAGCCGAAGCTCATGAACGTCACCGACAGCCGCCCCACCGTCTGTCGCGGCAGGAGCTCCTGCGCGATCTTCTCGCGCAACATCGCCGCCGACATCGCCGTCGTGTCGATCACCAGGTCAGCGCGGCCGCGAAGCGGCTCCAGCAGCGCGCGCTCGGCCGCCACGCCCGCCGCCACGCTGCCCTCCGGCGCCAGCGGATGGCGCCGGCGCGTCTCCTTGTAGCGGGTCACCAGCGTCTGCTCGGCCGCCTCCAGGAACAGCACGTGGTGGGAGAGCCCCAGCGCGTCCAGGTCGTCGACCACCGCGCGCAGCGCCTCGAAGTACACGCCCCCGCGCACGTCCGAGACGACCGCCGCACGCTCGACCTTCGACCCCTTGTGCACGAACAGCTCGACCAGCGAGCGGATCATCTCCGGCGGCAGGTTGTCCACGCAGAAGTAGCCCGCGTCCTCGAACACGTTCATCGCCGTCGACTTGCCCGCGCCCGAGAACCCCGTGATCACCACGAAGTCCTCCAGGCGCGACTCGATCACCGGCTTGCCGGGTTTCCCGCCCGTGGCGCGCAGCGGGCGCAGGGGCCTGATCACCGCCATCGCCCGTGATTGTGCCGCGCCGGGCGGACGCGCGTGTCACCTCGTTGGAAACGAGGTACCTATCTGAGCCGGCCCGCGTCAGCCCGCGCGGTGGAGATATGCGTGTATGTCTCTGCCTACCTTCGCCGGCAGGCCCGGCACCGACTGCAGTTCCTCGCCCGACGCCGCCACGACCGCCTCGGGCGAGCCGAAGTGCGTCAGCAGCGCGCGCTTGCGCGCCGCGCCGATTCCAGGGAGCCCGTCGAGCAGCGAGCTCGTCATCGCCTTGTCACGACGTGTGCGGTGGTGGGTGATCGCGAAGCGGTGCGCCTCGTCGCGGACGCGCTGCAGCAGCTGCAGCTCGGGCGTCGAGTGATCGAGCACCAGCGGCGAGCGGCGCCCTGGGATGAACAGCTCCTCGATGCGCTTGGCTAGCGACACAACCGCCACGCCGCGCTCGCGAAAGCCCCGCAACGGCCCCAGCCCGGCCGCCAGCTGACCCTTGCCACCGTCGATCACCACGAGGTTCGGCAGCGAGGCGAAGCTCCGGTCATACGACGGGTCGTGCGGCGATATGTCCGCCTGGCGCTCCCACTGCGCGAAGCGCCGTTCGAGGACCTCGGCCATCGAGGCGAAGTCGTCTGGCGTTCCCTCGGTGCCGCGAATCTTGAAGCGCCGGTAGTCAGACTTCTTCGGCGCGCCGCCCTCGAACACGACCATCGAGGCGACCGTGTGCGTGCCGCCGAGGTTGGAGATGTCGAAGCACTCGATCCGGATCGGCGGAGCGTCCAGGCCGAGCGCCTGCTGCAGCCCCTCGAGCGCCTCCACCCGGCCCTGGCGCCGTCGCTCGGTGCGCAACCGCTCCTGGTCGAGCGCCAGCAGCGCGTTGCGCTCGGCCAGCTCGAGGATCCGGCGCTTCTCGCCGCGCTCCGCCGCGCGCAGCTCCACCGGACCGCCGCGCCGGCGAGACAGCGCGTCCGCCAGCGCCGGGCGCTCGTCCACGCCGCGCTGCGCCACCAGCAGCGCCGGGATCGACGTGTAGCCCCCGTAGTACTGGAGCATGAACTCCTCCGCCACCTCCGCCTGATCGCGCTCGGCCTCGTTGGCGAGGTAGAAGGACTGGCGGTCCGACAGCACGCCGTCGCGCACCTGAAAGACCTGCGCGTTCGCGTCACGGCCGTCCACCGCCACCGCGATCGCGTCGAACGTGCCCACCGACTCGCTCGTCACGCGCCGGCGCTCCAGCAGCGAGCGCACCGCCTGCAGCCGGTTGCGCTCGAGCGTCGCCTGCTCGAACTCCTCCTCCGCCGCCGCCGCGCGCATGCGCGCCTCGAGGTCGCGCTCGATCGCCGAGAAGCGCCCGCTGAGGAAGTCGATAACCCCGTCGATGCTCTCGCGGTACCCCTCTTTGGACACGTAGTCCACGCACGGTGCCCCGCAACGCTTGATGTAGTAATCCAGGCACGGGCTGCCGCTGCGCCGGCCCGGCTCCGGACCGGTGCACGAGCGGAACATGAACACCTTCGCCAGCACCTCGAGCGTCGCGCGCACGCGCTTGGCGTTCGAGTACGGCCCGAAGTACGCGCGGCCCTGCCGGTGGCGCTCGCGCGTGAAGTACACGCGCGGATATGGCTCGTCGAGCGAGATCGCGATGAACGGATAGGACTTGTCGTCGCGCAGGCGGATGTTGAAGCGCGGCCGGTACTGCTTGATGAAGCTCTGCTCCGCCAACAGCGCCTCCGCCTCCGTGGCCACGACCACGCACTCGATCTGCTCCACGCTCGCGACCATCTCCGCATGCCCCGGGCTGCTTGGCACTTGCGCCTTGGAGAAGTGCGACGCCACGCGCTTGCGCACCGACTTTGCCTTGCCCACGTAGATCACGCGCCCGCGCGCGTCCCTGAACAGGTACACGCCCGGCTGGTCCGGCAGCGCGCGGCGCTGGTCGGCGAGGCTCGCGCGGGCGTCCTCAGCGCCCGTCAGTTCTCTAGTCGCAGCCATCGCTCCGAGGATAGGCGCGCGCGATGCGCGGCTCAGTACGCGCGCGCGTGGCGATACACGGCCAGCAGCGCGTACACGACCGCGCCCGCCAGCGCGAACCACAGGATCTCCCCGAAGCCGTTCCAGTACCACATGCGCGAGCGCACCACCCACAGAAAGAAGCCGAGCGCCACCGCCCCGTAGAGCAGTCCTCGGTGGCGGTCGCCGAGCCCGTACAGCGCGACGTGGTGTTCGCGGTACATGCGCAGCCCCAGGTAGCCGATGCCCACACCGAACGCCACCCACAGCGCCGCTTCGAAGGTGTTCGCCGCGCGCCCGCCGCCGGGAATGAAGTACACCGCCGCGGCGATCACGAGGATGATCGTCACGTTGCGCGCGGTCTTCAGCTGTTCGCTCACACCGAGAGGTTAGCTCCCGCGCGGGCGCCGCCCGACAGGCTCGCCAGCGGCTGCGTGGGCGTCACCGCGGCGTCAATCGACCAGCGCCTCCAGACGCGCGTACGCGGCCTCGACAGCGCGCGTCGCTGCGGTGTGGCGCGCCTCGGACTTCGCCGACTCATAGCGAGTGGACCACGCCGCCGGATCGGTTAGCTCGGCTTCGAGCGCGCGCAGCGTCGCCTCCGCCGCTTCCACGTCGCGCTCGGCCTTCTGCTGCGCGCTCGCGCGGTTCTTCGACACGCCCTTGCCCTTCGACTTCGGCTTGGCCCTCTTCGCCGGCAGGGCGTCCGTGGGCCCCAGCCCGCCCATCGCGGCGTCCGCTCGCCCGCTCGCAGCCGCGCCGTTCGAACCCGCGCCGTTGGAGCCCGCGCCGACGACGTCGCCCGCCGGCGCCAGTGAATCGCGCGACGTGCCCGCGCCGCCCGCCCGGCGCTCGTCGCGAACGCGCACGTACTCCGGCCAGCCGCCCACGTAGCTGTGCAGCGCGCGGTCCTCCACCGCGACCGTGCGCGTGCCTACCGCGTCCAGCAGCGCGCGATCGTGCGAGACGAGCAGGATCGCGCCGGAAAACGAGCGCAGCGCGTCCTCGAGCGCCTCGCGGCTCTCGATGTCGAGGTGGTTGGTCGGCTCGTCCAGGATCAGCACGTTGGCGCCGGACTGGACCAGCACCGCGAGCGACAGCCGCCGACGCTCGCCGCCGGACAGGCCGCTAAGCGGCTTGTCCGCATCCTCGCCCGAGAACAGGAAGCGCCCGAGCAGCGCGCGCGCCTTGCCCGGGCTGAGGCCCGTGGCGCGTTGCGCGGCGTCCGCCACGCTCTGCTCGGCGGGCCCGCCCGCACCCAGCTCGTCCGCGTGCTGGGACAGGTAGCCGACCTTCACGTTGTGGCCGGTGCTCAGCTTCCCCGCTGCCAGCGGGCGGCGGCCGGCGAGCGTCTCGATCAGGGTCGTCTTGCCGGTGCCGTTGGGCCCCACCAGCGACACGTGCTCGCCGCGTTCCAGCCACAGCTCGACGTGATCGAGCAGCACGATCGGCCTACCGTCGTGTCCTTCGCCGATCTCGATGCGGCCGTCGAGCAGCTCGAAGATCACGCGCCCGCTGCGCTCGGGCGCCGCGAACGCGAACTCCAGGCCCTTGCCGTCGCGCGGATCGCGCTCGATGCGCTCGATCTTGTCGAGCTTCTTCACGCGCGACTGCGCCTGTTTGGCCTTCGTCGCCTTGTAGCGGAAGCGCTCGATGAAGCGCTCCATGCGCTCGATCTCCGCCTGCTGCTTGTCGATCGCACGGCCGAGCGCCAGCTCGCGCGCCGCCTGTTCGCGCCGCCATTGATGCCACGTGCCCGCGAAGAAGCGCGAGCGGCCGGCCTCCAGCTCCAGCACCGCCGTGCCCACCGCCTCCAGGAACCAGCGGTCGTGCGCCACGAGCACCACCGCCGCGTCGAGGTCCACGAGCGTCTGCTCGAGCCACTCCAGCGACTCGATGTCCAGGTGGTTGGTGGGCTCGTCGAGCAGCAGCACGTCCGCGCCGGTGGCCAGCGCGCGCGCCAGCGACGCGCGCGTGAGCTGTCCGCCGGAGAAGGTGTCGAGGTTGCGATCGAGATCCGCGTCGCGGAAGCCGAGGCCGTGCGCCATCGCCGTCGCGCGGTTGCGCCACAGGTAGCCGCCGCGCGCCTCCAGGCGCGCCTGCGCGCGGGCATAACGCGCGAACGTCGCCTCGTCGCTCGCGCCGTCCGCCATCTTCTGCTCGAGCGTCGCGAGCTCCGCCTCGATCTGCAGCTCCTCCGCGCAGCCCGACAGCAGGTAGTCGCGCAGCGCCACCGAGCGCTCACGCGGCGGTCGCTGGTCGTGCAGGGCGATGCGCATGCCCTTCGCGACGCTCAGCTCGCCGCGATCGATCGACGTCTCGCCCGCGAGCATCCGCAGCAGCGTCGTCTTGCCCGCTCCGTTGCGCCCCGCGATCGTCATCCGTTCGCGGCGCTCGAGCTTGAACGACACGCCGCGCAGCAGCGGCTTGCCGGCCATGTCCTTGTGCATGTCAGATGCGATCAGAAGCGCCATCGGCTGCTGATGGTAGGCGCTCCGTTTGTGTCTCCGGTAGCATCCGCGCGACCGATGCGCACCCGCACCCGCCTGCTCGTAACGCTCTTCTCGCTCGCGCTGCTCGCGTCCCTCGTGCTCGCGCCAATCGCCGCCGCGGACAACAACGGCCGCGGCTTCTACGGGCCGACGAACGAAGTCGCCGTCACCTACACAGGCTTGGCCCTGATCATCTTCTTCCCGCTATTCGTGTTCGTGATGAGCATGCTCCAGGGCCGCCTGGAGAGGCGCAAGGAAGCGCGCAAAGCCGCGCACAAGGCGTTCCTAGGCAACGGCCAGTGGCGCGGCGGCTGGTAGCACCGAGCCGGTAGATGAGCGAGCCCGAGCCGGCGCCTGTTCGCTACGAGCGCGTCGGCGCCGCGGCTCTGATCACGATCGACCGCCAGCACCGGCGCAACGCGGTCGATGGCGACACCGCGGCGGCGCTGCACGAGGCATATCTACGCTTCGAGAATGACGACGACGCGCGCGTGCTCGTGCTCACGGGCGCCGGCGGTGTCTCCTTCTGCGCGGGCGCAGACCTCAAGGCCACTGCCACGATGGCCGGACGGCTGATGAGCGAGGAGGGGCCGATGGGCTTCACGCGCCTGACCCCGTCCAAGCCGACGATCGCCGCCATCTCAGGCTTCTGCCTCGCCGGCGGCCTGGAGATCGCGCTGTGGTGCGACCTGCGCATCGCCACCGAGGGCTCGACGCTCGGCTACCCCGAGCGCCGCTGGGGGGTGCCGCTGATCGACGGCGGCACCCAGCGCCTGCCGCGCATCGTCGGGCTCGGGCGCGCGCTCGACCTGATCCTCACCGGGCGCATGATCGACGCGAACGAGGCGCTGTCGATCGGCCTGGTGACCGAGGTGGTGCCGGCCGGCGCCCATCTCGAGCGCGCGCTCGCGCTCGCCGAGGGGCTCGCGCGCTTTCCCCAGCGAACGATGCTCGCCGACCGCCGCGCCGCGATCGAGGGCTTCGGCATGCCTCTCGCCGACGCGCTCGCGCTGGAGGCCAAGGCGGGGCCCGAGGTGTTCGAGGACGGAGCGCGCGGCGCGCAGCGCTTCGCCGCCGGCGAGGGCCGTGGAGGCGTGGGCGCGGGGGCATAGCGCAAGGCGCGAGCCGGCGCGACGCGACGACCGCGCATGGGCGCCTGATCGCCCGACCCAGACTACTTTTGACCTACAGGCTGCCGCGGGGCACGATCCAGCGCGTTGGCTGTCCGGTGATCGCGGCGATGCGCTCGAAGTCCTCGTCGTAGTGCAGCAGCTCCACCCCGACGGACTCGGCGGCGGCGGCGATCAGCAGGTCCGCGTGTCCGACGCTGCGCTGATGAGACCCGCCCTGGTGGGCGAGCTCGCGGTAGACGTCGATCGCACGCGCCCACTCCCGCGTCGCAATCGGGAACTGCGGCAGTTCGCCCATCTCCAATCTGCGCTCGTCGAACTCTCGACCATTGCGAGCGCTCTGCAACAGCTCTAGCGTGACTATCGGGCAGGTGCCGATCTCCCCGCTGACCGTCTTCTGGTCGAACGGCCCGCGCAGTTCGGGCACCCGGCGCGACAAGTGCCATGCGGTCGTGTCAGCCAGTTGCCGCATCGTCTTGTGCGAGCCGTCCCCATGGCTTGGTTTCCACACGCGAGCGGCGCATCTCTTTGATGCCCTCCAACGTGAGTCCCTCCAGGTCCCATTCACCGAGCCGTTTCAAGCGCTCACGGCGAACCACGTCGCGCAGCGCGTCGTGAACGGTGTCGGTGGTGTTGCGTGTCTTGAGCACCTCGCGCGCATCTGCGACCAGCTCTGAGTCCAGGTTGATGGTTGTTCGTCTCACCGTCATGCAGCCTCCCATACATATGCGCATAGAGCAATAGCCATACAGTAATTGTATCGTTGTGTGCACAAGTTGTCACAGTTCGGGCACACTTGCGCGAGACGGGCAGCCCGGCCCGACTACAGACGCACATGGCAACCAAAACGCCTGTCACAAGCTCCCGCCGCAGGGTATGCTCGGCTAGGCAATGGCCTACTTCGTCACAGGCGCTACGGGCTTCATCGGACGCCGCCTGGTGGAGCGGCTGCTCGAGCTGCGCCAGGGCAAGGTGTACGTGCTCGTGCGCGAGGGCTCGACCGGCCGGTTGGACGATCTGATCGCGCGCTGGAGCATGCTCGCGGGATCCTCAGCCAAAGAGCGCGTCCAGCCGGTGATCGGCGACCTGCGCCGGCCGATGCTGGGCGTGGAGAAGGAGCAGGTGGCGGAGCTGCGCGGCGAGATCGATCACTTCTTCCACCTCGCCGCCGTATACGACATGACCGCGCCGGCGGAGCGCAACACGGCGGTCAACGTCGGCGGCACCACGCACGCTGTCGAGCTCGCGCGGGCGATCGACGCCAAGCGCCTGCACCACGTCTCCTCGATCGCCGTCGCCGGCACCTATCACGGCGTGTTCGGCGAGGACATGTTCGACGAGGGCCAGCGGCTGCCCTCGCCCTATCACCGCACCAAGTACGAGTCCGAGCGGATCGTGCGCGAGCAGCCGTACGTGCCGTGGCGGGTGTACCGGCCGGGAGTCGTCGTCGGGGACTCGCAGACGGGCGAGATGGACAAGATCGACGGCCCGTACTACTTCTTCAAGGCGATCCAGCGGCTGCGACAGCTGCTGCCCGAGTGGGTGCCGCTCGTGGGGCTCGACCTCGGCTACACGAACATCGTGCCCGTCGACTGGGTCGCCGGCGCGCTCGAGCACATCGCGCACGAGCCCGAGCTCGACGGCCGCGCCTTCCATCTCACCGACCCGCGTCCGCAGCGCGTCGAAGACGTGATCAACGAGCTCGCCGCCGTCGCGCACGCGCCGCGCTTCGCCGTCAGCATCGACAAACGCATCACCAACACGCTGCCCAAGTGGCCGCTGAAGCTCGCGCTCGCGCTGCCGCCGCTGCGCCAGGCGCGCTCGCTGGCGTTGCGCGACCTCGGCATCCCCCAGGAGGTGCTCGCGCACATGGAGCTCGTGCCGCGCTTCGACACGCGCGAGACCGCCCGCGCGCTCGCCGGCTCGCCGCTGGAGCAGCCGCCGCCGTTCCAGGAGTACGCGGGCCGCCTGTGGGACTACTGGGAGCGCGACATGGACAACCAGCTGCGCCGCGGCGCCACGCTCAAACAGGCGCTCGACGGCAAGCACGTGCTGATCACCGGCGCCTCCTCCGGGATCGGGCGCTCGACCGCGCTGAAGGTCGCCGAGGCGGGCGGCGTGCCGCTACTGGTGGCGCGCAACGTCGACAAGCTCGAGGAGGTGCGCGCGGAGATCGTCGCCGGCGGCGGCACCGCGTACGTGTACGCCGCGGACATCTCCGAGATCGACTCGATCGAACGGCTGCTCGAGCGCGTGCTCGCCGACCACCGCAACGTGGACATGCTCGTCAACAACGCCGGGCGCTCGATCCGCCGCTCGATCGCGCTCAGCTACGACCGCTTCCACGACTTCGAACGCACCATGCAGCTCAACTACTTCGGTGCCGTCAAGTTGATCATCGGCCTGTTGCCGCACATGCGCGAACGCGGCTCCGGGCACATCGTCAACGTCTCCTCCATCGGCGTGCAGACCAACCCGCCGCGTTTTTCCGCGTATGTCGCCTCGAAGGCCGCGCTCGACGCGTTCACGCGCGTCGTCGCCTCGGAGGTGATCGGCGACGGCGTCACCTTCACCACCATCCACATGCCGCTCGTGCGCACGCCCATGATCGCCCCCACCAAGATGTACGACGCGTTCCCCGCGATCAGCCCCGAGGAGGCCGCCGACATGATCTGCGAGGCGCTGCGCGCGCGCCCCAAGGAGATGGGCACGTGGATGGGCAAGTTCGGCGAGGTCGCCTACACGCTCTCGCCCAGCGCCGTCGACAGGCTCCTGCACCTCGCCTACCGTGTGTTCCCCGACTCCGCCGCCTCCAAGGGCCACGCCGACGTCGAGGAGCACGTGTCCTTCGAGCAGATCGCGATGGCGACGCTCACGCGCGGCGTGCACTGGTAGCAGTCAGACCGGTACATGTACCGGTCTGCCGAGCCGTGCATGCACGGCTCGGAACGGAGCCGCACATGTGCGGCTCCGCGGGGGAGCGCATGCGCTCCCCCGGAATGCATTCCTGAGATGATCGAATGGTGACAGTCGGCGATCCGGCCATCGAGGTACGCGCCCTCTGCAAGCGCTACGGCGACTACGAGGCGGTGCGCGGCATCGACATCACCGTGCAGCGCGGCGAGGTGTTCGGGCTGCTCGGCCCCAACGGCGCGGGCAAGACGACCACCGTGGAGATCCTCGAGGGCTATCGCACGCGCACCAGCGGCGAGGTCTCCGTGCTCGGCCACGACCCCGCGCTGCGCTCGATCGAGCTGCGCCGGCGGATCGGCATCGTGCTGCAGTCCGGCGGCATCTACAGCCACATCACCCCGCGCGAGGCGCTGCGCCACTGGGCGAGCTTCTATTCCAATCCGCGCGACGTCGAGGAGGTGCTGGAGCTCGCCGGCCTGCGGGAGAAGGCCGACGCGCGCAGCCGCACGCTCTCCGGCGGGCAGCTGCGGCGACTGGACTTCGCGCTCGCGCTCGTCGGCGACCCCGAGCTGATCTTCCTCGACGAGCCCACCACCGGCTTCGACCCCGAGGCACGCCGCGCGGCCTGGGAGACCGTGCGCTCGCTGCGCGCGCTCGGCAAGACGATCCTCTTGACCACGCACTATCTCGAGGAGGCGCAGGCACTCGCCGACCGCGTCGCGATCGTCAAGGACGGGCGCGTGCTCGCAATCGGGCCGCCGCAAGAATTGATGGCCCACCCACCCCACCACCCATCCGGCGCCGCTCACTATCGCGTCGCCTACCGCAACGACGACGGCGAGCTGATCGAGCGCGACACCGACGACCCCACCACGCTGCTGCACGAGCTCACCAGCGAAGCGCTCGCCCGCGGGCAGCGCCTGCAGGAGCTGTCGGTCGGGCGGCCCACGCTCGAGGACGTCTACCTGGAGCTGACCGCCGCATCGTCCGGGGACCGGGATGTCTGAAGCATCCGGCGCCGTCAAGTCCGACGCCGTCAACCCGCTTGTCCTGTCGTGGCGTCAGTACCGCCTCGAGCGTCGCATGTTCTGGCGCAACCCCAGCGCCGCGTTCTTCAACTTCGTGCTGCCGCTGCTGTTCCTCGCCGGCGCCGGCGCCGCGCTCAGCGGCAACCAGCACCAGCTCAACCGGCTCGTGCCGATGATCGCCGGCATGAGCGTCATGTCCACCACGTTCACCGCGCTCGCCTACAACATCGTGTTCCTGCGCGAGCGCGGCGTGCTGAAGCGCATCCGCGGCACGCCGCTGCCGACAACGTCCTACTTCGGCGGCGTCGCCGCCAACGCCGTCACCAACACCGCGCTGCAGATCGCCATCGTCGTCATCGCCGGCCGCCTGTTCTTCGGCGTCGGCTGGCCGCGGCACTGGGAAGCGCTGATCGTGTTCGTGCTCCTCGGCGTCGTGTGCTTCGCCGCGCTCGGCGTCGCCTTCGCGCACGTGATCCCCAATTTCGAGTCCACCGCCGCGTACGTCAACGCCGTGTTCTTGCCCGTCGTCGCCATCTCCTTCTACGTGTTCGACTCCAGCAGCGCACCCGGCTTCGTGCGCACGATCGCCGAAGCGCTGCCGCTCAAGCCGCTCATCGACGGGCTGTCCGCCGCGATGGTCGGCGGCGCTGGCCTCGGCGGCCACCTCGACGCGCTCGCCGTCATCGCCCTGTGGGGCGCCTTCGGGCTGTACTTCGCCGTGCGCGGCTTCTCCTGGGAGTCCGCGCGCTCGTGAGCATCTTCGTCGCCGATGGCGACTCCCAGCACGGCGGCGGCATGTTCTCTTCCGAAAAAGACTGTATAGCCATGGTGGTACGGCCGACCGAGCATGCGCGCGGCCCGTGGGACCCGCGTGCGCTGCACGGCGGCTCGATCGCCGCGCTGATCGCCGCCGCCTTCGAGCGGCTTGAGCCCGGCTCCGCGCTGCCGATCGCGCGGCTGGGCTTCGAGTTCCTGCGCCCGATTCCGCTCGCGCCGCTGCGCCTCACCACGCGCATCGTGCGCCCTGGGCGGCGCGTGCAGGAGCTCGCCGCCGAGCTGACCGCACTTCCGGCAGAGCCGGGCGGAGCCAACGCGGGAGCAGATGCCGAGCAGGTGGTGTGCCGTGCGAGCGCGCTGCGGGTGCAGCCGGTCGCAGCCGAGGTCGGCGCCGCCGCCGCGCTGCCGCACGCCCCGGACGCCTCGGACGCCTCCGACGCCGACGCACGCACGGCGGAGACGCTGCCCCCGCCGGAGGCCGGCAAGCTGGTGCGCTTCTCGCTCAACGACTCCGAGGAGTCGAGCTTCGCCGCCAGCGCCATGGAGATGCGCTGGCTCGACGACCCGCGCGCGCTCGGGCCCGCGCGCGTGTGGATGCGCCTGCGCCACCCGCTGCTGGCAGGCGAGCAGCTGACCGCGCTCACGCGCCTCGCCGCGACAGCCGACTTCGGCAACGGCGTCGGCGCGTCGCTGCCGTTCGAGCGCTTCGTGTTCATCAACGCGGACCTCACCATCCACCTGCAGCGCCAGCCGCGCGGCGAGTGGATCGGCGTGAACGCGCGCACGCTGCTGCACAGCGGCGGCACCGGGCTCGCCGAGAGCGTGCTCCACGACGTGCACGGCCCCGTCGGTCGCGCCTTTCAGACGCTCGTCGTCGAGCCGCGTTAGCCTCAGCAAAAATAGTTGCACGCGCAAGTATTTTTGCTACTGTCGGAGGCAGCCTGTCCCGATCGAGACAGCGTCACCTGCGAAAAGGAGATTCCGATGTCAACGCCAGAGACCACCACCGCGCAGACCCCGCTCCCCACCGGAACCTGGAAGATCGATCCAATCCACTCGAGCATCGAGTTCCAGGTCAAACACCTCGGCATCGCCACCGTCAAGGGACAGTTCACCGACTTCGAGGGCACGCTCGAGGTGACGCCCGACGGCCTCGACGCCACCGGCAGCGTGAACGTCGCCAGCGTCGACACGCGAGAGCCCCAGCGCGATGCGCACCTGCGCTCGCCCGACTTCTTCGACGTCGAGAACCACCCGCAGATCACGTTCAAGTCCACAGCCGTGCGTCCGCTCGACGAGGATGAGTTCGAGGTCGAGGGCGACTTCACGATCCACGGCGTCACCAACCCGCTCAAACTCGTCGGCGTGCTCGAGGGCACCGAGACCGACCCACAGGGCAACGAGCGCGTCGGCCTCTCCGCAACCGCCCAGATCAACCGCTCCGACTACGAGATGAAGTTCAACATGGCGCTCGGCTCGGGCAACGTCGTCGTCAGCGACAAGGTCAAGATCCTGATCGACATCTCAGCCGTCAAGGCGAGCTGAGCAGCGGCGCAGGCGACGTCCTCAGCGCACGAGGACGTCGCCGAGTGCGTCGTCGATCGCGGCGAGCGTGTCCGCGCTGAGCTTCACGCCCGACGCCGACGCATTTGCGCGCACCTGCTCCGGGCGGCTCGCGCCGACGATCGCCGAGGCGACGTTCTGCTGGCGCAGCACCCACGCGAGCGCCAGTTGGACCATCGTCAGCCCCGCTGCCGCGGCGATCGGCGCCAGGCGCTGAACCGCCTCGAGCACGCGCGGCTCGATCAGACGGTCGATGAAGCCGCCCATGCTCTCGCTCGCCGCGCGCGAGTCCACCGGCGGCGGCTCACTGGGGCGGTACTTGCCCGTCAGCACCCCCTGCGCCAGCGGCGACCACACGATCTGGGAGATCCCCTCGACTTCGCACAGCGGGATCAACTCAGCCTCCGGCCCGCGCCACAGCATCGAGTACTGCGGCTGGCTGGATACCCAGCGCTCGACGCCCGGCAGCGCCAGCGACTGCTCGACGTTGGCGACCGGCCACTCGCTGAAGCCGATGTGACGCGCCTTGCCCGCGTGCATGACTTCTGTGAGCGCCGTCATCGTCTCCTCCAGCGGCGTCTGCGAGTCATAACGGTGGCACTGGTACAGGTCCACGTAATCGGTCTGCAGCCGCTCCAGCGAAGCGTCGATCTGCTTGTGGATCTGCGCCGCAGACAGGCCGCGGTCGGTGTCGGACATCGGGAAGTACAGCTTCGTCGCCAGCACGTATGACGAGCGCTCGTGGCCGGAGAGCACCTCGCCGAGCAGCGTCTCCGCGGCGCCGCGCCCGTACACATTGGCCGTGTCGAAGAAGTTGATGCCCTCCTCGAACGCCGCCTCCACGCACGCGCGCGCCTGCTCGCGCTCGACGCCGCCCGAGTACGTCAGCCACGATCCCAGGCTGATCTCCGAGACATCGATGTCACTCGCGCCTAGCTTGCGGAAATCCATCTTCGATCAGGCTACCCTGAATCGTGATGCGGCCTACGTACAACACACGAGGATGACCGCCATCGACCCCAACCTGCGCATCCGCTCGGTCACGCTGGCCGTGAGCGACCTGCCGCGCAGCGCCGACTTCTACGAGCGCGTGCTCGGCCTGCCGCTGATCGCCCGCGAGGAGCACGTCGCGCGGCTCGGCCCCGACTTCGAGCGCCCGGCGCTCGTGCTCAGCGACATCGCCGCCCCCACGCCGCTGCCCTGCGGCGCCACCGGCCTCTACCACGTCGCCTGGCTGCACCCCAGCCGCGCCGCGCTCGCCGACAGCGTGCGGCGCGTCGCCGGCGCGCGCTGGCCGTTCGAGGGCGCCTCCGACCACGGCGTCTCCGAGGCGCTGTACCTCAGCGACCCCGACGGCCTCGGCATCGAGCTGTACGCCGACCGACCGCGCGAGCGCTGGGAGCGCGCCAGCGACGGCCGCAGCTTGAACATGACCACCCTGCCGCTCGACCTCGAGGACCTGCTCGCACAGTCGCTCGACGAGCCCTCCCCCGCGATCGCGCCGGACACCGGCGTCGGGCACGTGCACCTGAAGGTCTCAGACGTGCCCAGCGCCGCCGCGTTCTACCGCGACGCGCTCGGCCTGGAGGAACAGGCGCAGCTACCCTCCGCGGCGTTCCTCGCCGCCGGCGGCTACCACCATCACGTCGGGCTCAACTCGTGGCAGAGCCGCGGCGCCGCCGGCGCCCCCGACAGCGCACCCGGCCTGCGTCAGATCGAGTTCGAGCTGGGCGACGAGCCCGCGCTCGACGCGCTCGAGCACGCCCTCGCCGACGCCCACGTACCGGCCACACTCGAGCGCGACTCAGACGACGAGCTGTCGGTGCGCGACCCCGACGGCCAGTTGCTCGCGTTCGCGCACCGCTGAGTCAGGGGATCGCGGCCGTTCAGGCACTCGCGGCGCTCAGGCGCTGGCGACGTCCAGGCGCTCGAGCTCCCCGGGGGAGAGCTGCAGCTCGACGCACGCCACCAGCTCCGCCAGCTGCTCCGGAGATGTGGCGCTGGCGATCGGCGCGAGCACCGTCGGCTGCGCGAGCAGCCACGCGAGCGCCACCGCCGCGACCGGCGTCCCGTGCGCCGCGGCGATCTCGTCGAGCGCGTCGAGCACCGCGAAGCCACGCTCGTTGAAGTACGCCGCCTGCACGCCCGCCGCCCGCGGGCTGTCGATCTCCGGCCCGCCACGCCGATACTTGCCCGTGAGGAAGCCACGCGCGAGGCCGAAGTAAGGCATGCACGCGAGCCCGCCGCGCTCACACACCGCCTGCAGCTCGCCCTCGTACTCGCCGCGCTCCAGCAGGTTGTAATGGGGCTGCAGCGCAACGTAGGAGGCCATGCCCGCGCCCTCGCCCACCCGCAGCGTCTCCTGCAGGCGCTCGGCGCTGTAGTTCGAGGCCGCCGCGTAGCGGATCCTGCCCTCCTCGATCAGCTCGCCGAACGCGCCCAGCGTCTCCTGCAGCGGCGTGTCAGTGTCGTCCCTGTGCGCGTAGTACAGGTCGACCGTGTCGATGCCCAGCCGCTCCAGCGAGCCCTCGATGCCGCGACGGATCGTCGCGCGCGAGAGCCCCGGCAGATCGGAGGACATGCCGACCTTCGTGGCGATCACGAGCTGCTCGCGGTTGCCGCGCGCGGCAATCCAGCGGCCGATGATCCGCTCGGACTCGCCCGCGCCGTTTGGCCCGCGCCGCCCGTAGGAGTTCGCCGTGTCGATGAAGTTGCCGCCCGCCGCCACGTAGGCGTCGAGCACCGCGAACGAGCGCTGCTCGTCGATCGACCAGCCGAACACGTTCCCGCCCAGGCACAGCGGGAAGACATCGAGCTCGGTGTCCGCAAGACGCGCTATGCGCCCAGCGTAGCGAGAGCTGGCGAGCGCTCGCTACTGCACCGGGTACGGCGGCGGCCCGTTGTCGATGATGCCGCTCTTTACGCCCGAGACGTCCATGTACACCGCGTAAGCGATCGCCAGCAGCGCAAGTGCCGCGAACACCGGCCAGCACCAGCGCGGGCGCCGGCTCAGCACGAACGCCGACGCGGGATAGAACACCGGCGCGGCCAGCAGGATCATGCGTCCCCAGTCGAGCGCGAACGTCATCGACACGACCGCCAGCGCCACCAGCACGAGGCCGCGCCGCGCGAAGCGCATGTCGCGCAGCGCCAGCGGTGCGACGAGCCACAGCGGCCCGTACACCGTGAACATGCGCCGCGCCTCTTGAAGCGCGCTCTGCAACCCGAGCTTGATTACCGTAAAGCGCTCCGCCACCAGCGAGCCCGCGTAGCCCGGGACCTGCGTTTCGCCGACCGTGCGGATGCCGAGCCTGATCGCCGCGTAGATCGCCACCGCGGGCGCCGCCACCGCCAGGCTGTCGAGCGCCGCACGGCGGTCGAGCGGACGGACCGCCCACAGCGCATACGCCAGCGGGATCACGAACAGCACCGCTTCGCGCACGACCACGCCGAGCGCCAGCGTCGCCGCGAGGCGCCAGCGCTCGCGCCGGACGGCGAAATAACTCGCCGCCATCAGGAAGAACACCGTCGCGATGTCCGGATTGCGCCCGTGGCGCAGCATCACGATCAGGAACGGCGGCGAGACGCACATCAACAGCGCCAGCGACGCCGCCACGCGCCGCTCCCCGCCCAGCTGGCGCATCAGCAGGTACGCGAACGCCGCCGCTCCCCCCGCGGCGAGCAGCGCCAGTGCCGTGAACGAGAAGGTGTGCCCGAACGGCAGCCCGTTGACCGCCAGCGGGAGCCCCAGCCGGAAGCCGAACGGAAACGTGTGCACGCCGAACGGGTGGCGGGCGATGTCTTCGTAGATCAGGTCGTCGCCGCGCGGCGTCGGCTCCCTGCGGATCGGCGCGCTCAGCACGCCCAGCGCGATCGCGCCCGCCAGGCCCACGAGCAGCGCGTCGCGCAACCGCGTGCGCGGGTCTTCTGTGTCGTCTGGCGCGTGCGGGCCCGCCCGTGGCGGCAGGCGGAGTGCGCTCGTCGAAGCTCGGCCCTGCACCCGCGAGAGCCTACCTGCGCCGCCCCATCGCAAAGCTCTGAATCGGTGGCGCGACTGCGCGAATGCTCGATCCCACCTCGACGCGCTCGTCCTGCTCCTCCTCGGCCCCAGACGGCTGCGGAGGCTTGCGGCGCAGCTGATGCACGCGCGCTGCGGCTGCCCGGCCCTCGCCCTCCTCGACACCGCCAGGCAGGAAGCGCTCGAGCGCCGCCAGCTCGCGCACGATCACGTTGACCACCTCCTGCGAGCGCTCCAGGCTGCCGCGGGCCAGCAGCAGCGGCTCCGCCCGCGCCAGATGGCGGTGGCGCTCGTAGACAGCCTTCGGCACGATCAGGTTGACGGTGCCGAACTCGTCCTCGAACAGCAGGAACATCGTCCCCTTCGCCGTCCCCGGCCGCTGCCTGGCGATCACCAGCCCGGCCACCGCCACCTGGCAGCCCGACGGCAGCCGCGGGAGCTGCGCGCTCGTGGCCAGCAGGGGCACCTCCAGCCGCCCGCGCAGGATCGCCAGCGCGTGCTCGCCGATCGTCACGCCGCTGGTGGAGTAGTCGGCGATCAGCCGCTGCCAGCGTCCTAGCGGGCGCAGGCGCGGCGCCGCTGGCAGCTCCAGGGGCAACGCCAGCTGCGTGCTCTCCTGCGCCGGGGTGGCGGACGAGCCACCGCGTGCGCCCGAGCGCCCAACCGTCTCCGCTGACGCCGCCATCCCCAGCTGCCACAGGGCCGTGCGCCGGTCGCACTCGGTAATGAGGCCGTCGCAGGCGCCCGACCAGGCCAGCTGTTCGAGTGATCCGCGCCTGCAGGCGACGCGCCCGGCGAGCTCGCCGAGGCTCGTGAAGGGCCCGTTTCGCTCGCGCTCGGCCACCAGCGCGTGCATCTCGGCGCCGGGCACGTCCTTGATGTAGCCCAGGCCCAGGCGCACGCCGCCACGCTCGACCGCGCACTGCACCTGGGAGGCGTTCACGTCGAGCTTGTGGATGGCGATGCCGCGGTTCTCGGCCTCGTGGACGAGGCTGTCCGGGGCGTAGAAGCCCATCGGCTGCTCGTTCAGCAGTGCACACAGGAACTCCGCGCCGTAGTGGACCCGCAGCCAGGTCGACTGGTAGGCGAGCAGGCCGAAGGCGGCGCTGTGCGCCTTCGGGAAGCCGAAGCCGGCGAAGCCCTCCACCATGCCCCACACGCGCTCCGCCGTCTGTCGGTCGGGCGGCGCGACCGAGCCGCGACCGGGCCGGCGCCGCTCGCCGACCGACCCGGTCGTGCCCGCATGGCGCAGCGCTCCCTCGACGAAGCGCTCGCGGTAGCGCTGGAGCAGGTCGTGCGAGCGCTTGCGGCTCATCGCCCGGCGCAGCCCGTCGGCCTCGCCGGGGGTGAAGCCAGCGAACGCTTCGGCCACCTGCATCACCTGGTCCTGGAAGATGATCGTGCCGAGCGTCTCGCGCAGGACCGGCTCCAGCGATGGATGCTCGTAGGGGATCGCGAACTCCGGATCCTCGCGCAGGCGCCGTCGCCGCTCGATGTACGGGTTGATCGCCCCGCCCTGGATCGGCCCCGGCCGCACGATCGCGACCTGCACGACGAGGTCGTCGAGGTTCTCCGGCTGCGTGCGGCGGATCGACTGCATCTGCGCGCGGCTCTCGATCTGAAAGACGCCGACCGTGTCGGCCGTGCGGATCGCCTTGAAGGTCTGCGGATCGTCGAACGGGATGCGCGACAGGTCGATGCGCTCACCGCGCACGCGCGCGATTTCATCCACGCAGCGCTCCACCGCCGAGAGCATCCCCAGGCCGAGCAGGTCGATCTTCAAAAAGCCCGCGTCCGCGCACGAGTCCTTGTCCCACTGCACCATCTGCCTGCCCTCCATCGCCGCTGGCACCACCGGGCAGCAGTCGATCAGCGGCCTCGTCGCGATCACCATCCCGCCCGAATGCTGGGAGAGGTGCCGCGGCAGCCCGTAGGCCTGCTCGACCAGCCGCGCCAGCCAGCGCCAGCGAGGCGAGCGCGATCCCGCGGGGGCGATGCTCTCGGCATCTCTGCCCCACGGCTCCGCTCCACGTGCCGCCCGCTCGATCTCGCCGGCGGGCAGGCCGAGCACCTTGCCCAGCTCGCGGATCGCCCCGCGCGCGCGGAACGTGGGGAAGGCCGCCACCAGCGCCGCACGGTCGTACCCGTAGCGCTCGTGCACGCGCGGGATCAGCCGCTCGCGGATGTCGCGGGGGAAGTCCAGGTCGATGTCGGGCAGCCCGTGCAGGTCCTCGTGCAGGAAGCGCCCCAGCGCCAGCCTGCCTGCGATCGGGTCGATGTGGGAAAGGCCTGTCAGGTAGCACACGATCGAGGAGACCGACGAGCCCCGCCCACGGCCGGGCGCCAGCAGCGAGCGCGGCGAGTCGCCTGATCCGCGAACCTCCGCGGCGACCTCGCGTGCCAGCTCGAGCATGTCGTGGTGGAGCAGGAAGAAGCCCGCCAGGCCGAGCTGCTCGATCACGCGCAGCTCCTCTTCCAGGCGCGCGTGGGCCTCCGCGTAGGCGCCTCGCGCTCCTGTGGACGAGTGGGCGCCATCCGCTCCGTAGCGCTCGTCCAGACGCACATGGCAGAGCTCCGCGAGACGGCGCGTGGAGCCGTCGTCCTCCGCCCCCGGATAGCGGTAGCCGAGGTCCTTGCTCAAATCGAACGTCAGCCGCTCGGCCAGCGCCAGCGTCTCGCGGACTGCCTCCGGATGATCGACGAAACGGCTAGCCATCGCCTGTGGCATGCTCATCACGTGGCTGTGGTTGCCACGCCGCAGCGGCTCGCTGGCGTCGAGCGTGGCGTGGTGGGCGAGCGCCACGAACGCGTCCTGTAGCTCAGCTCTGGCGGGCGCGTGCGCGTGGACGTTGCCGGTGGCCACGCACCTGACCCCAAGCCGCCGCGCGTGTGCGGCCAGCGCACGGTTGCGCGCGCGATCGTGGCGGGCATAAGGGCGCTGCAGCTCCACGTACAGGCTCTCCCGCCCGAACGCGTCGAGCAGCCGCCGGGCGGCCGGCTCGTCGTCGACGCCGCGAGCGATCGCGGAGTGACCGATCACAGATCGGCCAGCGCAGCCCGTCAGGCAGACGAGACCCTCGGCGTGGTCAATCACCGCCTGCACGTCCACCCACGGCTCGGTGCGCTCGCGCCGCGACGCTGAGTCACGGGTGTGTGCGTGCGCGAGCGTGATGATCCGGCAGAGGTTGCGCCAGCCGCGCTCGTCGCGTACGAGCAGCGTCAGGTGGCGAGTCCCGCCCACCTCGCCGCTCGTGGCACCTTCGCCGGGGCGCGCGGCGTCGAGGACCACGTCGATCTCAGCGCCGTGGATCGCCCGCACCCCGCTGTCGGCCGCAGCCTGCGCAAGCTCCATCGAGCCGGAGAGCGAGTTGTGGTCGGTCAGCGCGAGCGCCGTGTGGCCCAGCTCGCCCGCACGCTGCGCCAGCTCCTGCGGCAGCGACACGCCGTCCAGGAACGAGTACGCGGAGTGGCAGTGCAGCTCGATGTATGGAGGCGTCATCTCCCCGACCCCTGTGAGCTTTGGACGAACCAGCGGCCCGAGCGCAGGTCGTGGAAGACGACCACGTTGCGTCCCCGCTCGCCCACCAGCTCCCAGTAGCGGCGTCGCAGCGGCTCGGCTGTCCACCAGCGGTCCTCCACCAGCCACGACTCGCGCAGCGACTCGACGACTTCGCCGTCCACCTCGCCCGGCATCCCATCGGAGCGGGCTGGGTCCAAGCGCACGCGCGCGGGCCGGGGAGCATTGATCGGGATCCCACCCGCCCCACGAGCCATGAGCGAGCAGTCAATCCGGGATCGGCGCGAGCACTACACGCCGCTCGGGCACGCGCGAGTCCGGGTCCACGCACACCGCTCGCAGCGCCGCGTCCTGTCCCGCCACCGCGCGCGCCTGCGCGATGGCCTCGCGCAGGCGCGCGGCACGCGCGGGGTTGACGGCGGGACGCCCGCCCGGGCCCTCCTGCTCGAACAGGCCGCCCTGCTCGCTGGCGGGGGGCCCGAAGCGCTCGACCGCCAGCGCCAGCACGGCGGCCGGGGCGGGCAGCCACAGCAGGCGCACCGACAGCGCCAGCCAGATGCGCTCGGGATCGCACAGCGCCTGGCGGAAGACCACGCGCTCGCGCCAGCCGCCGCCGGCGATGAGGTGCGCCGAGAGCGTGGCGGCGCGCAGCGTGCGCCCGCGGCGCTCGGAACGGGCCAGCAGCCGGTCGACCAGCACGCTCAGCACACGCTTCAGCGCTTCGCCGGAGCTCGCGTCGCCCACCTCCATCGACTCCTCCAGGCGCTCCTCCACGCGGCGCGGGCGCAGCGGGCTGTCCTCGCCGCCGGCCAGCCTGTGCGCGAGCGCGCCCGACGCCCCGAAGCGGTCTGTCAGCTCCGCGCGCCCGAGCCTCGTCAGCTCGCCCAGAGTGCGCACCCCCAGGCGTGAGAGCGGCTCGATCAGCGCGGCCGTGTCCTCGCGGAAGCCGAGCAGCTCGACCGGACGCCCGGCGAGCCAGCGCCCGGCCTCGCTGGTGGGCGGGCCTTCAATCACGAGCGGGCGACGCGAGCGCACCGCCAGGGCGGCAGCCAGCGCGCAGAAGCGCGTCGGGCCGGCGCCGATGCGCCCCGGCCATCCCAACGCGCGAGCGGCCGCGGCGATCGTCGCCTCCCGCGTGCCGTGGATCCAGCGCAACCCGTCGCTGGCGAAGTAAGCGAGCCCCGGACGCGCCGGCTCGACAGCCGCGCCGATCGACTCCAACGCGCGCAGCGCCCGCTCCCACTGCTCGGCCACCAGCACAGGGTCGCCCGGCACGAGCACCAGGTCCGGGCAGCGGGCAAGCGCCTCTCCCAGGACCATCCCCCGAGCCACGCCACGAGCCTCCGCCGCTCCCGAGACCTCGCCCACGCGCTGTTCGCCGCCGACGAGCGGCGCCACCGCCAGCGCGCGCCCCGCCAGCGTCTCGTGGGCGATCTTCGAGCTCTCGCCCGCCGCCACGACCAGCTCGAAGCGGGGGATGTGGACGCAGACGACCATACGAACACACGTTCGCACTACCGTCGCTCGCCCGCAACAGTTGGACGTCTACCAGCTAACTATCTACATCGAGCGTCGAGCGAGGCACGACGAGACGCCCGCAGCACAGCCGCCCTCAATCCATCGTCAGCGGCCCCTCGGCCGACCCGCTGAGGAACTGGCGTACG
Organism: Solirubrobacteraceae bacterium; assembly: GCA_035939335.1. Classification (GTDB taxonomy): domain Bacteria; phylum Actinomycetota; class Thermoleophilia; order Solirubrobacterales; family Solirubrobacteraceae; genus Palsa-744. The sequence goes on from DASZFY010000051.1 coordinate 150,587, forward strand.
AACGGGTTCTCCGAGGAGAACATCTTGGCGGCGTCGCCCGATTCGACGATCCGCCCGCGCCACAGCACGGCGATGTATTCGCCGATCTGGCGCGCCGAGGCGATGTTGTGGGTGACGACGATGTAGGTGCCTTTGTGGAGCTGGTGCATCTCCTGGATCAGGTCGCACAGCAGCGCCGTGCGCACCGGGTCGAGACCCGAGTCGGGCTCGTCGAAGATCACGATGTCCGGCTCCATCACCAGCGCGCGCGCGAACCCCGCGCGCTTGCGCATGCCGCCGGAGAGCTGTGAGGGCGCGTCGTCCATCGCCTCGGCGAGACCGACGTCGCTCAGCCGCTCGCGCACGGTCTGGGCGATCACCCCCTCGGAGTAGTCCGTGTGCTGGCGCAGCGGGAAGGCGACGTTGTCGAACACCGACATCGACCCGAACAGCGCGCCGTCCTGGAAGAGCACGCCGATCTTGCGCCGCATCGCCAGCAGTTGGGGCATCGTCAGCTCTTTGACGACCTGGCCTTTGACGACGACGTCGCCCGCGTCGGGGAACATCAGCCCGATGATGTGCTTGATCAGCACGCTCTTGCCGGTGCCCGACGGCCCCAGCACGACCGTGATCTTGTCCTCGGGGAAGGCGACGTTCAGCCCGTCCAGCACGTTCACGCCGCCCAGTCGCTTCTTCACGTCGAGACAGCGGATCGACCACTCGTCGCTGTCCGGGTCGCCGACGAGGTCGACGTCGCTGGCGGCGTGGTACTGGTGGCGGTCCTCTTCCTCGGAGATACGGTCTTCGGCCTCGGACATCATTTCGCCTTGTACGTGGCGTGGGGGAACTGGCTGGTTTCACCGTTGAACGCGAACGGCGCCTGCTGTGTGCAGCTTGGCGCGGCCACCTTGTTGGCCGTTTCCGGTTCGTTCGCGATCGGGGATTCTCCGGCGTTTGACGGGTGGGTGAGCAGCTTGAGGAGTTCTTCGGAGACGATTTCGTTGGCCGGTCCGCTCACGGATGGCGCGGAGCTCGCGCACGTGCTCGCGTTGAACACGGGCAGGCCGCTGACGAGCGAGCCGTAGACGCCGGAGTGCGGGTAGGCGTTCGCGCGGTCGGTGCCGATGCGCTTGGGGTAGATCGCGAGGCTCTCAGGGGTGAGCACCTGCATCGCTGTGAGGACGTGCTGCTTGGGCCGGTGCACTCCCGGAGCGTAATCGCTGCTTTCTTCGGTCGCCTGCGTCGCGGCCGTGATGTTCGCGAAGAACGACTGCAGCTCTGGCACGTACTCTCCCAGGTACTGCAGGAACGGGTCGAGGTTGTGCAACACCGGCCTGATGTTTTCGAGCACCGGGACGGTCAGTTCGAGCGCCTTCTTCTGGTCGGGCAGGCCCGTCTTCGCGGCCTTCGTCAGCGGCCCGAGCGCCGTGAGGAAGCTGTTGAACTGTGGGGTGAACGGCTTCGCCGCCTGCAGCAGCGCCGAGAGCTGGCGCTCGGTCGGCTGGACTTCCCTGAGGTAGGGGTTGGCGATCGCGGCGAATTTGTCTGTTTCTTTGAGCGCCACCGTCGAGTTGTGCTCGAAGGTCGGCAGCGCGCGGAAGGCTTCGGCGAACGCCTGGCTGGCTTCGGCGGCCGCGTGGAACGTGCGCTCGCCGTTGGCGATCGAACCTTCGAGCTGGTGGTCGCGGCTGGCGAGCGCGTCGAAGACGACCCCCGTGTTGTGGACGAGCGCTTTCACCGCCCCTTCCTGGGCGTCGAGCAGCGTCACCAGGCGGTTGGCGTGTTCGACGAACGGTTCGAGCTGCGCAAAGGAGGCGTTGATGGCTTCGCCGCGGTTGTTGATCCCTTCGGCCACGTCCTTCTGCCAGATCTGGAAGTCGGCCCTGGTCTTCGCGTCGAACGCCGAGAGGATGTCGTCGAGCGTGACAGACGGTTCGACCTGGCTGTTGGGCAGCCGCCCTCCGTCGGCCAGACGCCGTGCGCTGTTGCCCTCGGGGAGCAGCTGTATGTAGGTCTCGCCCAGCAGCGTCTTCGTGCGCAGGATCGCGTGCATGTTCGCGCTGATCGGCGCGTAGCGCCCAGCGAGTTCGACCGTCGCTTCGGTGCGGCCTTCGTTGTTCAGCTTCACCGAGACGACGTGCCCCACTTCGACGCCGCTGATGCGCACGTCCGACTCTTCGGCGAGCAAGAGCGAGCGCGGGAACGCCACCGTGAAGCGATAGCCCTTCGGCTTCAGCGGCAGCGGGCCACCGAAGGACTCCCACAGGAACATCAGCAGCGCGAAGCAGCTGAGCACGAACAGGATGATCACGAGCAGGTTGCCGAGGGTCGGGGCGCGCTTCTGCATCTAGCCTTTACCTCCAAACGCGCTCTTGCCGAGGCTCGAGAACGGCCCGCTCGCGGGCGCTTTGGACTTGCCGTGCGCGCTCGCCGCGACACCAGCTTTGAGGATGCCTTCGTTGATGCACTCCTGCTTGCTCGGCGGCTTGAGCAGGCTGAGCAGCAGGTTCACGTTCGTGTTGACCTTCTCGACCGGTTCGAAGATTTTCAGGATTTCGCAGTTGAAGTAGACGACGCCTCGGCCGAGCACGCCGTGTGCGTCAGCGGTGCTCAGCACGCTGTTGAGATTGTGGTTGCCCCAGTCGAGGAAGAACAGGAAGCCGGCCTTGCTCGGGCCGGGGTTGTAGGCGATCTCGTTGAAGAGTTCGTTGAGCACCGAGAACGCCGCCGCGAGTTTCGGCAGTGCCTGGCTAAGGCTTTCGGTCGTCGGGCCGAGTTCGTTGACGACCGGCAGGATTTCGCGCGCGAACGGGCGGATCTCGTTCTTGATGATCGGCGTGGTCTTCAGCGAGACCTTGCGCGTCGCTTCGTTCGCCGGGCCGAGGGCGCGCGCGAACGGATCGAGCTCGTGCAGCGTCGGGGCCAGCACATGCGTCGCCGTCGCGAGCTTGCCGAGGCCCACGCCGGTCTTGTGCAGCGCGCCGGGCAGCAGCGCGAGCGTCTTCTTGAAGCTCGCGTCCTCGTGAGCGAACGTTTTGAACACGGCGTTGGACGCGTCCACGAACTCGGACAGCTGCTGGTCCTTGTCCCCAAGCGCTTTCGTCAGGATCCCGAAGTTGTGGATCGAGCGCGCGACGTTCGCGTGGCGGATTTCGAGCTGCTGGGCGATCTCTTCGGTGTAGCGGGCGGTCGGGTCGAAGCGCTTCAGCGCCGCCGACAGCGCGCGCCCGTTGCCCTTCAGCCCGATGCCCAGACCGGCCAGCAGCTCCTGCAGGTAGGAGCGCGTTTCGGCATCGAGCCCGGCGAGGAATTCGTCGAAGTCGATGTTCGCGGCGGTCTGTGACTGGGGCAGCATTTCGCCGCTGCGCAGTTTGCCGGCCGACGGCGTCCCGGGGTTGACCTCGAGCGTGATGTCCTGCAGCTGTGTCTTCGGGCGCAGCAGCATCGTCGCGTTGCGGTAGATGTAGGCCCCGTACTTGGGGTCGAGTTTCATCGTCACGATCGCCACACCGTTGTGGAGTTCGACGCTCGCGATTTCCCCGATCTTGGCGCCGGCGATCGTGACCGCCTGCCCCTGGCCGGGGGTGACCGCCTGCGCCGTCTGGAATTCGCCCTTCAGCGTGTAGTAGTTGTGACCGAGCACCGGTACCCAGCTCGGGAGCTTGAGGTTCTCGTGGGCGAGGATGTAGCCGCCGACGACCGCCGCCAGCGCGACCATCGTGAGCACCGCGATGAACGCCGAGCGGTAGCGCTCGATCTGGTCGCGGACGCTCAGCCCGCCTTCGTGGCTGCCGTCGGGGGTCATCCCTGGCCGCTCCCGTCGGCGGGACCCTGCGACAACGGGCCGTTGAAGTTGGGCAGCGCCTGCGTGTCGCACGGGACGAGCGGCTCGTACGGGGGCTCTTCGGCCGGGAAGGCCGGGCGCGTGCCGAGCGGAGGCAACGGCGAGCGCGCGAGCAGCGGTGCGCCTTTGATGCTGGTTCCGGTGATCGACACCGGTTGCGATTTGAGCGTCTGCCCGCTGTTGCCGACGAGGAACCTGACCATCGGGCCGTTGCCGGTGAAGCCCTGGCCGATGCTGTCGAGGCCCACCAGGCTGTACCAGAATTCCTTGTAGTTTTCGACGCCGGTCGTGCTCGACCCGTCCTGGATCTTGGTGTTGCCGGCCGGGTAGATCACCTTGGTCATGCACTCGTTGAACGCTTCGGTCTGCTTGTAGAGCGGCGTCTGTTCGCTCGTCAGGCGCGCGATCGAGGGCACCGACGCCGCCAGGCCCTTGGCAACGCCGCCCAGCTCTTCGGGCGCGAGTGAGTCTTTGACCTGTTCGATCCACGGCAGCACCGCCGCGACCGTGCGGTTGGTGTTCCTGATCCCGGGAAGGATGTCGTGCGCGAAGGCGCGCGTCGGCGGGAACGATTGATCGAGGCCAGCTAGGCCCTGGTCGACGCTCGTCAGCGTTGCCGGCAGTTCGGCGACGAGCGTCTTGAGGCCCGCGGACTGCGAGGCGAGCGCGGCGAAGAACGTGTTGAAGTTGGGGAACAGTTCGCTCAGGTCCTGTTCGTGGACGTTCAGCGCGGCGGTGATCCTGCCAATGCTCGCGATCAGCTTGGACAAGTCGTGCGGTTCGGTGCCGGTGACGGCCTGGGCGTCGACCGCCCCGCCGCGCAGCGACGCGGGGCCGCGGGCGTAGACCCTGTTGAGCGCCTGCGCCGCGTTCAAGCCTCGCACTTCGGGTTCCTGTTCGGCGTTTTCGGCCGCTTCGGGCTTGCGCGTGAGCGCTTCGCCGTAGTTGATCAGGAAGCTCTGCAGGTTGGCGCGCGTGTCGGTGTTGAGCGCGTCCAGCACCTGGTCGAGCTGCACCGGGTCGGAGCTCTGGGTCGTCGGGATCGTGTAACCGGAGGCGACGGTCTTCGCGGACGGGCTGCCGGGCTGCAGTTCGACGAACCAGTTGCCTTCCAGGAACAGGCGCGGGCGAATCTTCACGGTCGCGTCGGAGTGGATCGGCAGTCCGCGCGTTTCGATTTCCATGTTCACCAGCCCCGTGTTGCCCTCGCGCTGGATCGTCGTGACCTCGCCGACGTTGACGCCGGCGATGCGCACCGGCGACTTCGGCTGGATGTCGACAGCCGTGGCGAACTGCGCCTTCAGGCGGAAGCCGTGTTTGAACGGGACGTGCTTGGTGAAGCCGAAGTACACGCCGATCGCGATCAGCACGAGCAGCACGACGCCGGCGCGCACCGGATGCGCGCGCTGCAGGTCGGACACGGCTACGCGATTGCGCCGGCCCCAGAAGCGCAGGCGTTTCATTTGCCCTTCCCCTTGGCCTTGCTCTTGGTCTTCGCCTTGCTCTGAGCCTTGGCGAGCCCGAGCGCCTCGAGCGTCGCGGCGGGGTACTTTTCGCCGAGGAGACCGTCTTCGCGGCTCGTGATTTCGCGGTTCTTTTCGACCTGGCTCGCCGGCAGGTTGCCAACGGTGAGCGTGGCGGGCACGTACCCCTCGTTGCCGGCTTCGCACACGTTTGGCTGACCGGGCCCGGTCACGTTCGGGTAGGGGTTGTAGTGCAAGTGGTTGTTTTTGACGATGTTGGAGCTGGTCACCGATGCTTTTTCGATGTCGGGGCCGTTGGCCGGCGCTGAGGCGGGGAAGCCCTCGTTGTTTGGGCCGATCGGCGCGAGCAGCGTGCTGGCACGCGCGAGCGTGCCCACGCCGATGTTCTCGGACTCGAGGCTCGCGAGGTTGCGGAACGCGAGCGCCCAGTAGTTGCAGTTGACCTGCTCGGGCGCGATGCCCGCGAGCAGCGGGTTGCCGACTTCGAGCGTTTCAGTGAAGTCTTCGAACGCGAGCGAGACCACGGGGTTGTGCGCGAATTCATCGATCGCCTGCGCGGATTCGGCCAGACGCGTGTTCAGGGCGGTGGCGGCGGCGAGGTTGACGGCGCCGACGCTGATCGCGTGTCCGAGCTGCGGCGCGACCGTGCGCAGCGAGCTCGCGCTGGGACGCAGCAGATGCATGAACTCGGTGAAGTTTTCGTAGAACGGCGCCTCGTGGGGAAGCGAGTAGATCGCCTGTTTGAGCGACGCCGGGCCGCCCCTCGTCGCCGCTTCGATCGACGGGGCGACGCTCGCCCACGCCTTGAAGAACGTGTCGAGGTTGCTGAAGTATTCGGCCTGCGCCTGCGCGACCGGGGCCGATTGCGAGGCCACCCTGTCGAGCGCGACGAACAGCTCGTGCAGCCCCGTCGCGGGCAGTGCGAGGTTGTGCAGCGCCGGGATCGCGTGCGTGACGAGCGGGCGCAGTTCGGCGATCGTGTTGTTCAGGCCCAAACCGCGACCGGCGAGACCGTCGCCGAAGTTGTTCGTGTTGACCTTGATCGCCGTCCGCGTCGGCTTGTTGAACATGTTGAAGAGTTCGTCGATATCGACCGGTTCGCGTGTCTGCGCGAGCGGGATCGTGGCGCCCGGCTTCAGCGTCTGGCGCGAGCTGCCCTTTTCCAGGTCCAGGTACTTCAGGCCGACCGTCGAGACCGACTGCACGATCGCCTTCGTGTCGGCGGGCAGCGGTTCGACTTTCTTTTCGAGATGGAGTTCCGCGATCGCGGTGATGCGCCCTGTGCGGGGGTTCTGGTGCGGCGAGAGCGAGCTGACGATCCCGGCGCGGGTGCCGCCGATGCGCACCTCGTTGGGCGTCTGCAGCCCGGATGCCTCGGGCAGTTCGACCTTGATGTTGTACGTCGGCACGAACGGCAGGCCGTTGTTGGCGTTGTAGGAGAGGAACACCGCGACCACTACGATCAGCGTCGTGATCGCGCCGATCAGCAGCGGGCTCGCGGCCAGGGAGTTGCGCCGACGGTTCACGGCACCTCCGTCGGGTCGCAGCTGAGCAGTTCACCGTCGACGAACGGCGAGGATCCATCGGCCGCGGGCTGCGTGGCTGAGCCGGGGCAGCGGCGCAGCTGTCCGCTCTGCAGGCCTTCGAGGGCCTGCGACGCGGTCGCCGCCGGGGTGAGGGCTTCATGTTCGCCGACCTTGAAGTCGGGGAAGACGCCGGTGACGTGCACGTAGTGTCCGTCGGCGTCGTAGTAGCCGGCGCCCGCCCCGAACGTGCGCAGCGTTCCCGCGAGGTCGGGCGAATAGGGGCCGAACACGGCCGTGATCGGAACGGATTCCTTCAGCGCCGTGACGGTGATCGGCGAGGCCGTCGTCAGCTGTTTGGCGAGCGCCGGCAGCGCGCGCACGAAATCGGTGAAGTCGTTGTTCGGACCGGGGCGGCTGAACGCCTGGCTGAGGTTCTGCACGACCGGCGTCGCCGTGGTCAGGAGCGGTCGCAGCCGTTCGAGCAGCTCGGTCAGCGATTTCGTCGTCGGCCTCGATTCCTTGACGAGCTCGCTCAACACGGCGAACGTCGCGGGGAGTTCGGCGAACGTGCGGTTGCCCTGGCGCAGCGTCCCCGGCAGCTGTTTCAAGCCTTTCGCGAGCGCCGTCTGCTCGGAGCCGACCGCCTGGAACGTCTTGTTCTGGTTTTCGACGAGGTCGGCGACCGATTCCTGGCGTGCGCCGATCGTCGACACCGCCTTCGCCGTTTCGATGAGGAAGCGCGTGAAGACCGGTTGATCGAGCGTGAGCTCGGAGAGGAAGTGGTCGGTCGCGGTGAGCGCGGGCGGGAAGTATTCGGTCGAGGCGGCGAGGTTGTGTCCCTGCCCGGCGAACTGTTCGGCGGTGCCCTGGATGAAGCCCTGCAGGCCCTTGCGCGTCTTCGGATTGAGCGAGTTGAAGAGCGCGTCGAGGTCGGTGACTTCGCGGGTGGCGCTCGCCGGCAGCGTCGCTCCGGCCGAGTAGGCGCGGTTGTTGTTCGGCCCGAGCGTCAGCGCGATATAGCGATTGGCGACGGTCGTGAGCGACGGCACCCGCACCTGGGCGACCGTGCCTTCGTGCAGAGGCACGAGCGAAGAGTTGACCTGGATCGTGACTTCGGCCTTGAAGTCGGGGGTCAGCACGATGTCGGTGACGCTCCCCACCTGTACGCCGCCGACCTCGACCTGGTCGCCCCTGACGAGCTGGTCGGCTTCGGCGAAGATCAGCTTGTAGCTGGCGCCGCTCGAGCCCGCGAACACGAGGTAGGCAACGATCAGCACGACGAGGCCGAGCGCGCCGACCGTGACGATCCGGATCGGGCCCGTACGCGGTGCTTTGACGCGCGGGCCCGGAGCGGGCGCGCCGCCCGACGGTGGCGGCGGGGCCGCGGGCGGGACCGGGGGGCTAGTAGTTGCCATGCGCTTGCCCTTCTTCGTTACTCGACGCGCCCGCGCCGTCCGGGATCGCGGCGCTCGAGTGCCCGGCGCCGACCGTCGGGTCGGGTATCTCGCCGAGCCTGTCGAGCAGCTCGATCCACTCGTTTGGCGTGAGACCGGACGCCGACAGCGCGGCGGAACGCGCGCCCCCCGCGCCGAGCGTGCCGAACGCGACATGGATCGCCGCGCGCGCGCTCGGGCTCGCGAGCGCGGCCGCGGCTCCGGGGTAGCCCATCAGGCTGACGATCCGCTGGGGTCGCGCGAGGCCCTGGAGCATCAGCAGCTTGCGCACGGTGGTGTCCGCGATCGAGCCGGCGCCCTGATGGCCGGCCATCGACACGCCGTTGACCGCTGTGATGTCCACAGCCTCGGCGCCGGCCTTCGCTGGGGCGTTGGCCGCAAGCGCAGCCGGCGTCCTGGCCGCGCACGGCAGACCGGAGACGGTCGGGCGCAGCCCCGATACGGACAGGTACTCGAGCATCGCGAGCACGCGCCTGTCCACCCTGCCCTCCTGCACGTCCTGGCGCGCGCAGCCGCCGAGCCGGACGCCGCCGCCGTGCAGCACCTGCGGCTCGAGCTGCTGCTTTGACTCGAGCAGCACCTGGCCGACCGTGGGCGAGGTCGCCAGGAACGGGTTCTCGCCCTTGGCGCGGAAGATCGAGGTGTCTTCGAGCGCGACCCAGCCATCGAGGATCGGCTTGGGGTCGATCACCGGTGCGCCCGCGCCGGCGGGACGGACCTGGAAGACAATGTGCGGCGTGCCTTCGCCCGCCTGTGCCCCAGAGGGGGCGGCCCCGCTCGCCGGTGTCCCAGAGGGTGTGCCGGCGCCTACGTGGCCGAGGACCGTACCGGCGATCACCTGCACGCCGGGCACCAGCGGATGCAGGTACACGTCGTTGGCGCCTTCGGCGAACACCTGCACGTTCGCGGTGGCCTTCCGGGGTGCGGGCACGTGCGTGGGCGTCGCGGGTGTGGACGCGGGCGGCGCCACGATGCCGGTCGATTCCAGGCCGGCCGCGGCCCCGAGCGCGAGCCCCGAGATGGCGGCGCCCTCGCTCAGCGGCGAGCGCGGCTGCGCGCCCGCGGTCGCCGGCCCGCTCGGCGCCTGTTCGCTGGTGCCTGGAGCGATGCGCGGGCTGGGCGCCGTGCGCACGCGCGGCTCGAGCACCGGATACACCGCGGCCAGTTCGCCGAGCTCGGCGTAGACGTAGGTGTTGCCGTAGGCGTCGCGCAGCGCGACGTAGCGCCCGAGCGTCGGGGAGTCGCCGACCCGCACGACTTCGCCGTCCTCGACCGCGATCACGGGCGCGCCCGCCTGCGAGTAGATCGTCGTGCCGACGAGCGTCGTCGGCGTCGAGGAAGCTCCGGTGGAGACCGTCGGGAAGCCGTCGCTGTAGTGCGAGGCGGCGTGCACCGGGAAGCGCGCCTCGGTCAGGCCGGTGATCGCGCCGAGCAGTTCCGCGGGCGTGCCGCCGAGCAGCTGCGCGCGCAGCAGCACCGATTCGACGTACGCCTGCGAGTGGTTGTAGGAGAAGACGGCCGCCTTGATGTTCGTGTTGCCCCCGGCCGCGCGCAGGTACCTCGCGGCGGCGAAGATCGCGTCAGCCGGGTTGTAGGGGTCCTTGAAGCCGTCGCCGTTGGCGTCGACGCCGTACTGCGCCCACTCCGACGGCAGGAACTGCATCCAGCCCTCGGCGCCCGCGCTCGAGACGCTCAGATCGCGCCCGTAGTCCGTCTCGACCTCGTTGATCGCCGCGAGCACCTGCCAGGGGACCCCGTAGGCCGTGCCCGCCGCCTGGAAGATCGGCAGCAGGAACGGCGGGATCTGGAAGCTTTCGATGAAGAAGCCCGGCACACCGGAGATCGGGGCGCGCAGGTCAAAGGGCAACGACGGGGTCAGCGTCGATGGAGCAGGGGCGTGCTGCTTGGCGCGCAAGCCGCCTGCCGCCGAGCCTTTGCTCGCGCCCGCCGTTTCGCTGCCGCTCGTCGTGCTCGACCGCTTGTGGCCACGGCCGCGGTGTGAGCCGCTCGGGCTCGCGCTCTGCGCGTGCTGCGCCTGCACCTGGGGCGGCGTGGCTTCAGGCGGAGCTACTTCAGGGGGAGCGGTTTCAGTCGTGGTCGGGGTGGAGCTGGCCGCGGGCGGCGGTTCGCTCGGCGCGCTCGACGTGGTGGTCGTCGTGCCGGCGCTCGCTTCACGAGCCTGGCTCGCCGTTGGAGCGGCCAGCGCCAGCGCTCCCGCGGTCAGCACGGGCAGCAGGTACAGGAGTGCGGGGCGCCGGGTCATCGCGTCATTCGCTGCCGAGGAGGTATTTGAGGAGCAGGCCATCCGCTTCGGAGCCTTCGCTCGCTGGCGTGTAGTAGGTGGTGCCCGCGGTCGAGCCGCCGACGGGCGCGGCGGTCGCCGCTGGGCTCCCGGCGAGTCCGGGGCTGGAGGCCTGCGCCCCGGTGGTCGTCGTCGGGCCAGGGTATTTGGCAAGCGCCTGCGCGGGTGTCGCGCCTTTGAGCACAGCGAGCGTGCGCGACATCAGCACGCTCGTCGAGCTGGCCGCGAGCGCCGACGCCGCATTCGGAGCGCCGCCGGCGCTCGCCACGGTGCCCGAGTTGCTGAACAGTTTGCGCCGACAGCCCGCACTCGCGGCCGGCGTCACGTTGTAGCTGAGGCACGTGTTTCCAACACCCTCCGCGCGCAAGAAGTGGCCGAGCGCGTCGTAGCCGTTGGCGGAGCCGGTGCCGAGGAAGATGAAGTCCATGATGCGCTCGAGGCCGCCCGTTTCGCGCAGGCTCTCGAGTAGCTGCGAGAAGTTGCTCGTGAACGGGAGCGCGGCTTTGCCGAGCTTCTGCAGGCGCTGGAGCAGCTGTTTCGTGCCAGCGAGCGCTGGACCAGAGGTCTTCGAGGTCCTGCCGAGATTTTCGAAGAACTTTTCCGAGCTGCTCGAGTACGCGGGCAGGCTCGTGAAGGCCTTGTCGATGCCGGGCGCCGCGGCTTTCAGGCTCGTGAACGTCGGCGTGGTCTGTTCGGCGAAGCGTCCGACGCGTTCCAGCGCCGGGCCGAGCTGTTCGAGGGCCGGCGGGAACAGTTCGAGGTTGCGGGCGAGCGCGCCGCGCGTCGCGGCGCCCGCCTGCGCGACCGTGTTGGCCTGCGCGACGAAGTCGGCGACCTGCCCGCTCACTTTGGCGAGCGGCTGCAGCGCCTGGTCGGAGTCGACGGCCAGTTTCGCGAGCACGTGGTTCTCGTTCGCGAGGATCTGCAGCACCTTGTCGAGTTCCTTCAAGGCCGGGTTGGCGCGCTTGACCACTTCGCTGAGGTCGCTGCCGCGCCCGGCCAGGCCGGCGCCGAGTTCGTTGAGGATGATCGTCAGACGCTGGCGTTCGGGCAGGCGGTCGATGTCCCCGAGCAGGTCGACATCCACCGGGCTCGAGGTGTCCTGGACCGGCAGCAGGTACTCACCCGCACCTTCCTGGCCGCTGGGGACCCTGCGAAGCGGTGGCGGCAGCGGCGTGCCTTCCACGCGTGGCTGCGTGGGCACGCAGTCGACGTACTTCTCTCCGATCAGCGACTCGGGACTAATTTTGCAGCTCGCATCGGAGCGAAAGTCCTGGAAGCCGGGGTTTTCGATGTCCAGCACGATCGCCGCCTTGGCCTGCGGCGTGGGCGTGACGGAGCTGACGGTTCCCACCTTCACGCCGCCGATCTTGACGTTCTCGCCGGGGATCAGGTTGCCGGCGTCGTCGAAGATCGCGCGCACGGTGTAGCCGCCGTTGGAGCCGCCCGCGGCGGTGGCGAGCAGCACGACCACCACCAGCGCGGCAGCGCAGGCGGCGCCGGCGACGCCGGCCGCCCATCTCCTCCACCCCGCGATCTCCTTCCTCAACCCAAACCTTCCTTGCGTTTACAACGAGCGGGCGACCCCACCATCTTCGATGGGGTCGCCCCTCCAGCCTGCTTGTGTCGAGCTTACGCCCTCAATGGCGCAAACCCTTCCGCACCTTTATTTCCGCGGGCACGGCGCCTTGTACAGCGCGGTCACGGTTCCCGGTTTCGATTCTTCCCCGTTTTCCGCGAAGATCACTTCGGTCTTCAGCGGGAAGCCGCCTTTCGGGCATTTGGTCGGGACGCGGCCGTAGTAGATGGTTTTGCCGTGCGACTTGTACGCCGAGCCGGCCTTGACCTCGATCGTCTTGACCGACGCGTACGGCGCGCCGGGCACGCTCGCGATCAGCGGCACCTTGACTTCCAGCTCCGGACCGTAGCCACCGCCACCGACGAAGTTCTTGTAGTGACCCGGCGAGAGGATTTCCAGCGACACCGGCGAGTGGCCGTCTGTGAAGAACAGGAAGCCGCCGCCCGGTGAGTAGAACGAGGATATTTCCGCGGCCTCTTCGACGCGTTCGCCGCCGAACGTCACGAAGCCGAGCGCCATGCCGACCGGGCCGGCCGCCGAGCCTTTGGGGCACTTGATCGGGCCGAACTGTTCGAGCGTCGCCTGCGAGCACGTCGGGAAGCCGGTCGGGTGCAGTTTCGCCCCGCTCGGCAGGTAGAAGTTGACGCCGATGATCGGCGGCGGCGAGCCCAGGTATTCGGTGCCCGAGATCTGGTATTCGGTCTTCAGCGCCGTGCCGGCGCCGAGGATGTCGCCGGTGTGCGGGAAGCCGGGGATCGGCACCGCTTCAGCTTTGAACTTGACCGTCGGCAGGGCCGAGGCGACGCCAGGTAGGGCCAGGACGGCCAGGCCCAGGACGGCAAGACAGGTGGATGCTCTGCGCATCAGGTTCTCTCCCTCTTTTTGATGACAGGTCCGCCTCGATCCGGGTAGCTCCGGAGCCATGCCGGTCCGGCGACATCGAGATCCCCTGCGGGTTCGCAGTGGAACAGTGGCGAGCTTCTGGCGCAAACCTTAGCTGTCTCGCTCGACGCGATCAAGTTCCGACCACTGGGTCAGAGCCCTGGAGACAGCTCGAGCCGCTCGCCGGCGAAGCGCACCCCTACGGGCTCGAGCACGACCTCCCGCGGCCCCTCCTCGACGCGCCCGGCGAGCAGCGCGCCGAGGCCCAAGCGCTCCGCGGTCGCGACGATGCCCGCACCCGCGCCGGGACTGCAGTACAGCGCGAAGCCCGCGCCCATGTTGAAGGTGGAGTACGCCGCCTGCGCGTCCATGCGCGCCTGCTCGACGAGGAAGCGCAGCACCGGCGGCACCTCGGGCAGGCGCTCGATGCGGTAGCGCAGCGGCCTGTCGGGGCGCATCAGCTTGAGCAGGCCGTGGCCGGTGACGTGGCTCAGATACGTGAGCGGGACGTCCGCTTCGAGCAGCGCCGCGACCAGCGGCACGTACATCACCGACGGCTCCAGCAGCTCCTCCCCCAGCGTCGTGGCGACCGCGCTCGCCCCGACCGTGCCGGGCAGCTCAGTCGCATAGCCGTCAGGAAGCTGCGCGGCCACCATCCGCGCTAGCGACGCGCCATTGGCGTGCAGGCCACTCGAAGCCACCAACACGATCTCATCGCCCGGCGCAAGGAGCTCGCCGAGGATCGCTCCGCGCCCGTCGGGAACCGCACCCACCGCGGCGCCCGCGAGCTCGATGTCCTGCTCGGCGAGCATTCCCGGCAGCGACGGCGACTCTCCCCCGCCCCACACGCAGCCCGCGTCCGCGCACGCCCTCCGCCAGCCCTCGAGCAACGAGGCGGAGCGCTCGGCCTGCAGGTACCAGTCCGAGGCGCCGGTCGCGAAGTACGCATTCACGACCAGCGGCAGCGCCCCGACGCAGCACAGGTCGTTGACGATCGCCGCGACGGTGTCGTATGCGACGTCCGCGAAGCGATCGATCCCCTGGCGTTCGAGCACGTGACGCGCGACGATCGACTTCGTGCCCAGACCCTCGACCACGAACGCGAGCGTCTGGGAGCCATGCTCGAACACGAACGCCGGCTCGCCGCGGGAGGCGTCGAGCGCGCGCCCGCCGCGCGCGGCGAGCAGCGGCGAGGTCGACAGCGCCTTGACCATCGCCAGGCGCTTGCCGGCGTCGAGCGCGTCGTAGTCGACCCCCGCCGCACGGTAGCTCGTGTCCTGCCGCTCGTCCTGGCTGGCGCCCTCATGGGCGCGGTGACTGCCGCCGTCTTGGCTCATCGGCGATGATCCTAGGCGACCGTCCACGCCACCGCCGTCACCGAGGGAGAGGATCCATGGACTTCGAGCCGAGCCAGCGCTGTTCTGAATTCAAAGAGCGCCTGGAGGCGTTCATGGACGAGCACATCTACCCGGCGGAGGAGGTGTACGAGCGCCAGCTGCGCGAGTCCGGCGACCCCCACCACCAGCCGGCGATCATGGAGGAGCTGAAGGCGCGAGCGCGCGAGGCGGGGCTGTGGAACATGTTCCTGCCCGACGCCGAACACGGCGCCGGCCTGTCCAACAGCGACTACGCGCCGTTGGCGGAAATCCTCGGGCGCTCCCACATCGCCTCGGAGGCGTGCAACTGCTCGGCGCCGGACACGGGCAACATGGAGGTGCTCCACCAGTTCGGCACCGACGAGCAGAAGGACCGTTGGCTGATGCCGCTGTTGGATGGAGAGATTCGTTCGGCGTTCGCGATGACAGAGCCCGACGTAGCGAGCTCAGACGCGACCAACGTCGCGCTGAGCATCGAGCGCGACGGCGATGACTACGTGCTCAACGGCCGCAAGTGGTGGATCACGAACGTGTTCCACCCGCACTGCCGGATCATGATCGTGATAGGTAAGACACAGCCGGACGCGCCGACATACACACAACAGAGCCAGATCCTCGTGCCGCTGGACACGCCGGGGGTGACGGTCGTGCGCAACCTGCCCGTGTTCGGCTACATCGACCAGGACGGCCACGGGGAAATCCTGTTCGAGGACGTGCGCGTGCCCGCGTCGAACATGATCTCCAAGGAGGGCGACGGCTTCATGATCGCCCAGGCGCGCCTGGGCCCGGGGCGCATCCACCACTGCATGCGCGCGATCGGCGCGGCCGAGCGAGCGCTCGAGCAGATGTGCAAGCGCGCGGTATCGCGCGTGACCTTCGGCAAGCCGCTGGCCACGCGCGGCAACATCCTCGACTGGATCGCTGAGTCGCGCATCGAGATCGAGATGGCGCGCCTGTTGACGCTGAAGGCGGCGTGGATGATGGACACCGTCGGCAACCGCCACGCGCGCATCGAGATCTCGGCGATCAAGGTCGCCGCGCCGAACGTGGCGTTGAAGGTGCTCGACCGCGCGATCCAGGTGCACGGTGGCGGCGGTGTGTCCGACGACTTCGGGCTCGCACGCGCGTATGCGCACCTGCGCACGCTGCGCCTGGCCGACGGCCCCGACGAGGTGCACAAGCTCTCGATCGCCAGACGCGAGCTCGCGCCGTACATCCCGCGCGAGGAGACCGCCAAGGTCTCGGCGTAGCCGCGACGATGATCATCCTCGTCAGCTCGGCGAGCGTCGCGGCGCCGGCGCCCGTGGCGCCTGTGCTGAGCGCCGTCGCCTCACCGGGAGAACTGATCTACGGTGCGCCGCTGACCGTCGCGGGCACGCTCGAGCAGGCCGGGGCCGCGGCGCCGGCGGCGCCCGTGGCGCTGCAGGCCGACCCGTACCCGTTCCGCGGCTACGCAACGATCGCACGGCAGACGACCGCAGCGGACGGGAGCTTCTCGTTCGCGGGGATCCGACCGGACCGAAACACCCGACTGCGCGTCGTCCTCGAGGGCTCCTCGGCGAGCGCGCATCCTCAGGCGCCAGCCGTGAGCAGCAAGCCGCTGTCGGTGATCGTGGATCCGAGCGTCGCGATCGACGCGCGCCGCCTGGGCGCCGGCGCGACGCGGCTGAGCATGCGCGTCCGCCACGCACCGATGGGAGGCTCTGCGCCCGTGAGCGTCCGCTGGTACGTCGCCGCGAGAGGCACCCGCGACTTCCGGCTCGCGGCCGTGACGCCCAGCCGTGAGCTCAAACGCGGTCTCACCTACGCGAGCGCCACGGTCGACCCGCCATCCAAGCGCTTCATCTATCGGGTCTGCCTGAACCCGCGCTGGGAACGCGCGATGGGTCCGCCCGCCTCCCACCAGCCGTGTCCCGACGACGACTTCACCGAGCGCCGCGACGCGAGCGCGGTCGCATTCCAAGGGGAAGGACGCGGTACGCCGGTGGCCGCATATCCGTCGCCGGGCGCGATCGCGGCCGCCGCACGCTATCTCGACTCGCGCGCCGGGCGAACGTCGTTTGCCGTTGTCAACAGCGCCGGACAGCTGAGCGGCGCGCGGCCGCGCGAGCACTTCGAGACCGCGAGCGTGGTCAAGGTAATGATGCTTGCGGCCTACCTGCAGATGCTGAACGCGCAGCATCGCGGCCTCGATGCGCACGACACCTCGCTGCTGTATCCGATGATCCACATCTCCGACAACGAAGCCGCCTCGGCGGTGCTCGCGCTCGTGGGTGGCGCGGCGGTGGCGCGAGTGGCGCGCGAATCGGGCATGAGCGACTACGCCCCCGGCGTCAGCTGGTGGGCCTACACGCAGACCTCCGCTGCCGACCAGGCGCGCTTCTTCTTCGAGCTGCCAACGCTGATCCCACCGCAGTTCTACGGATACGCGCGCGGGCTGCTGTCGGGCATCGAGCCGTCGCAGAGCTGGGGCGTCCCGCCGGTCGCCCGGCCCCGGTGGCAGGTGTTCTTCAAGACCGGCGCGCTTCCCGAAGATGGCCTGTTCAACGAGGTCGCCCGCCTGGAGCGTCCGGGGCTGACGTTCACCGTCGCGGTCTTCACCGAAGGCGATCCTTCGATGGGCTACGGCGAGGAAACGATCGAAGGAGTGGCCGCAGCGCTGCTCGCTGACGGACCATGAACTTGGAGCGCACATGAGCTCACTGATCTACCGCGAGCGCCCGGCCGCGGGCGAGCCGCAGGGGCTGCTGATCCTGCACCACGGGCGCGGGGCGGACGAGCACGACCTGCTGACGCTCGCCGACGTGCTCGACCCGAAGCGCCGCCTGCACGTCGTGACGCCGCGCGCACCGCTCGAGCTTCCCGACTCGCCCGGCTACCACTGGTACCTGGTGCCGCGCGTCGGCTACCCCGACCCCGAGACGTTCGCCGCCGCCGGGCAGGCGCTCGGCGAGCTCCACGACGAGCTGTGGCGGGAGACCGGGATCGCGCCCGAGCGCACGGTGCTCGGCGGCTTCTCGATGGGCGCGGTGATGAGCTACGCGATGGCGCTCGGCGCGGAGCGCCCGGCGCCTGCTGGTGTCCTCGCCTTCTCCGGCTTCATCCCCACCGTCGAGGGCTGGCAGCCCGATCTCGCCGGCCGCACCGGCGTGCGCGTGTTCATCGCTCACGGCCGCCGCGACCAGGTGATCCCCGTCGATTTCGCGCACGCCGCCGCCGAGCGCCTGCGCGAAGCGGGCCTCGCTGTGGAGTACCGCGAGTCCGACGCAGGACACCACATCGATCCGCGCGAGATCCCGGCGGCCGGCGCTTGGCTGGAAGACACACTGGAGCGCAGGGCATAAGGTAGGTCGCATGTCGGCTCGAAAGCTCGAGGTCCTGATCGTGGGCGCCGGCTTCGGCGGGATCGCCGCGGCGATCGAGCTGCGCCGGCACGGGATCAGCGCGATCACGATCCTCGAGAAGGCCCCCGAGCTCGGTGGCACGTGGTTCTACAACAGCTACCCGGGCGCCGCGTGCGACGTGCCCTCACACCTGTACTCGTTCTCCTACGCGCAGCGGCGCGACTGGTCGCGGCTGTGCTCGCCGCAGGCCGAGATCCGCGCCTACCTGAACGACGTCGCGCGCGCGCATGGCGTCGATCGACTGGTGCGGACGAACACCACGGTCAGCTCCTGCTCGTGGAACGCCGAGCACTGCCGCTGGAACGTCGAGACGGCGGGCGGCCCCAGCCACGAGGCGGACGTGCTGATCGTCGCGACCGGACAGCTCGACCAGCCGTCGCGGCCGCGGATCGACGGCGCCGACTCGTTCGCCGGCCACAGCTTCCACTCGGCCGAATGGGATCACGACTACCCGTTGGCGGGCAAGCGCGTGGCGGTCATCGGCACCGGGGCGAGCGCCGTCCAGTTCGTCCCCGAGATCGCGCCCGCGGTCGAACGCCTGACCGTCTTCCAGCGCACCGGCAACTGGTTCATGCCGCGGCGCAACCGCCGCTACAACGCCAGAGTCAAAGCCGCAATCGAACGCATCCCCGGGCTGCAGGCGCTGCGCCGCAGATTCGTGTTCGAGTACACCGAGTCGCTGACGCTCGCGATCCGCCACCCGCGGACCGTCGGGCGCGTCGCGGCCGCGCGCTCGGCCGCCTTCATGCGCTCGCAGCTCAAGGACCCCGCGATCCGCGCGAAGGCGTGGCCGGACTACACGTTCGGCTGCAAGCGCATCCTCTTCAGCTCCCACTACCTGCCGGCGCTACAGCGGGCGAACGTCGAGCTCGTGACCGACGCGATCGCGCGCATCACGCCGACGGGCATCGTCACCGCTAGCGGCGCGGCGCGCGAGCTCGACTGCGTGATCTGGGCGACCGGCTTCAAGACCACCGACTTCATGTTCCCGATGCGCGTCAGCGGCGGCGACGGCGTGGAGTTGCACGAGTACTGGTCCAGCGGCGCGCACGCGCATTTCGGCATGTGTGTTCCCAACTTCCCCAACATGTTCGTCATGTACGGGCCCAACACCAACACCTCCGGCGGCTCGATCATCGTCTACCTGGAGGCGCAGGCCGCGTACATCCGCCAGGCGCTCGAGCAGTTGCGCGATCGCGCCGCCGGCGCGATCGAGGTGCGCGCTGAGGTCGAGGCCGCCAGCGACCGCGCGCTGCAGGCGCGCTTCGCCGGCACCGCGTGGACGCAGTGCGACTCGTGGTACCGCGATGAGAACGGCCGCATCGTCACCAACTGGCCCGGCTACATGCGCGAGTACCTCGAGCAGACCGCGCGCCTGGACGCAGCGGAGTATCGCTTCGTGCCCCTGCCAAAGCCAGCGACTGTCGTGAGTGCTTAGGGTGCGGCGAGGGACTGCGAGCCGATGTACGACTACATAATCGTCGGCGCCGGCTCCGCCGGCTGCGTGCTCGCCAATCGTCTCTCCGAGGACCCGTCCGTGCGGGTGCTACTGCTCGAGGCCGGCGGTAAGGATCGCTCGCTGAAGATCAAGATCCCCGCGGCGTTCCCCGAACAGTTCCACTCGAAGCTCGACTGGGACTTCGCCACCGAGCCCGAGCCGCACGTCGATGGTAGGGAGCTGTACATCCCGCGCGGGAAGGCGCTCGGCGGCTCGAGCTCGATGAACGCGATGCTCTACGTCCGCGGCCGGCCGCTCGACTACGACGGATGGGAGGCGCAGGGCGCTCCCGGCTGGGGCTACGCGGACATGCTGCCGTACTTCATCAAGGCCGAGGACAACGTCCGCGGGGCGTCTGAGTATCACGGCGCCGGCGGTCCGCTGCACGTCGCCGAGCAGCGCTCGCCGCGCGAGTTGAGCGGTCGCCTGCTCGCCGCCAGCGAGGCCGCTGGCATCCCGCGCATCGCCGACTACAACGGCCCCGAGCAGGACGGCGCGTCGATGTTCCAGGTCACGCAGAAGAACGGCCGGCGCTTCAGCGCCGCCGACGCCTATCTGCGCCCCGCGCTCACGCGCCCCAACCTCGAGCTGCGCACCGGTGTCACCGTGCTGGGCGTCGAGCTCGAGGGCGAGCGCGCGGCCGGCGTGCGGCTGCGCAAGGGCCGCGGCGGCGTCGAGCTCGTGCGCGCCCAGCGCGAGGTGCTGCTCAGCGCCGGCGCGATCGGCTCGCCGCAGCTGCTGCTGCTGTCGGGGATCGGGGCACCCGAGGAGCTGCGCGCCGCCGGCGTCGAGGTCCGCCACGAGCTGCCGGGCGTCGGTCGCAACCTGCAGGACCACCCGTTCCTGACCGTGCTGTGGCAGGTCGCTGGCACCGACACGCTGTACGGCGCCGACAAGCCCAGGCCGTTGGCCGAGTGGCTGCTGCGCCGCTCGGGCAAGCTCAGCTCGACCGTCGCCGAGGTCGTCGCGTTCACGCGCACGCGCGGCGGCCTGCCCGCCGCGGACATCCAGTTCCACATGGGCGCCGCCTACTACGAAGACCACGGCGCCGAGACCTTCGACGGCCACTGCATGGTGATCGCGCCCACGCTCGTCTCGCCACAGGCGCGCGGACAAGTGTGGCTGCGCTCGGCCGACCCCAGCGCCAAGCCGCGCATCCTCACCAACACGCTGTCCGAGCCAGACGACGTGCGCTCGCTGGTCGCCGGCGTGCGGCTCGCGCGCGAGATCGCCGCACAGGAGCCGCTGCGCGAGCTCATCGTCACAGAGCTGAAGCCCGGCGCCGACAGCGTCGCGGACGCCGACCTCGAGGCCGACCTGCGCCGGCGCCTGATGCTGATCTACCACCCCGTCGGCACCGCCAGGATGAGCGACACCCATCCCGACGCGGTTTGCGACTCCCAGCTGCGGGTGCACGGGCTGCAGGGGCTGCGCGTGATCGACGCCTCGATCATGCCCACCATCACCGGCGGCAACACCAACGCCCCCACGATGATGATCGCCGAGCGCGGCGCCGATCTGATTCGATCCCACCCACCCGCAGCCGCCGCAGCACCACCAGCGACATGATTCTCAACCTCAACTGGAGCCTTAGGTGAGCCTGTCGATCAACTACCACCGCGAGGGCGAAGGCCCGCCGTTGGTGCTGTTGCACGGCGTCGGGCACCACTGGCAGGCGTGGGAGCCCGTGATCGAGCGGCTCGCCGACGAGTTCGACGTGATCGCGTGCGACTCCCCTGGCTTCGGCCGCTCAGCGCCCTTGACCGCCGGCATCGAGCCGACGATCCCCGCCTACGCCGACGCATTCGAGTGGTTCTTTGCCGAGCTCGGCCTCGAGCGCCCGCACGTCGCCGGCAGCTCGATGGGCGGCGCGATCGCGCTCGAGCTCGCGCGCGGGCGCGCCGTCAGGTCGGTGTGTGCCTTCTCCCCCGCCGGCTTCTGGACACCCGCGGAGCTGCGCTTCTGCCAGCTCTCGCTCGGATCGCTCGCGCGCATGCCCCACGCGGCGCGCCCCACCGTCGAAGCGCTCGCGCGCACGCGCCGCGGGCGCATCGCGCTGTTCTCCCAGACCTACGGCTACCCCGTGCGGCTGCCCGCGGACGAGGCGCTCGCGACGCTCAGAGACGCGTGGGCCTCGCCCGCCTTCGCCGGCTGCCTCGACGCCTTCCGCCAATACCGCTTCGGCGCGCCCGAGCAGCTGCGCAGCACGCCCGTGACGATCGCCTGGGGCAGGCGCGATCGCCTGCTCCCCTACCGTCTGCAGGCGCCGCGCGCTCGCGCGATGCTGCCATGGGCCACGCACGTGACGCTCGGCGCGGGACACATCCCGTTCCACGACGACCCCGCGGCGGTCGCGGAGGTCATCCGCGTTCGCGCGCGCTCGGCCGCGACGGCGAGCGCCCAGCGACCGTGACTCGCGGCCGCGCCGCGGTCGCGCTCGTGCTGCTCGTCGCGATCGTGCTCAGACTCGCCACGCAGGCCACGCCGCCGTTGATCGTCCACCGTACGCTCGCCGCCTACGTCCGTATGCCCGGCAGCGCGCCCGCGCTCGCGTGGCCGCGTGAAGGCGAGGCCGCATTGCAGGTCGAGACCGTCGGCGGCGTCATGCGCTCGGGAGCGCTCACACCGGTCCCGATCGCGAGCGTCGCGAAGATCATGACCGCCTACCTGATCCTGCGCGAACACCCGCTCGCCCGCGGCCAAGCCGGCTTCGTACTGACAATCACGCACGCGGAGGTCTCAGAACAGAAGCGCCGGACGGCGCTCGACGAGTCCACGCTCAGCGTCAGGGCGGGCGAGCGCATCACCGAGCGCCAGGCGCTGCAGGCGCTGCTGCTGCCCTCGGCGAACAACATCGCCGCCGTGCTCGCGATCCACGACGCGGGCACGCTCGCGGCGTTCATCGCACGCATGAACGCCACCGCGCGCGCGCTCGGCATGCGCGCGACCACCTACACCGACCCGAGCGGCTTCGGCGCCGAAACCGTCTCCACCGCCGCCGACCAGCTACGGCTCGCGCGTGCCGCCATGGGCGACGCGACGTTCGCGGCGATTGTCGCCGAGCCATCCGCCACGCTGCCGCTCGTCGGCAGCGTCGCCAACATCAACGCGCTCGTCGGGACCGACGGCTACGTGGGGATCAAGACCGGCTCCGACGGCGCAGCCGGAGGCTGCCTGGTGTTCGCCAAGGACGTCACCGTCGGCGGGCGGCGCCTGACGATGCTCGGCGCGGTGCTCGGGCAGCGCCAAGGCCCCCTGATCGAAGCCGCCCTCGCGAGCGCTCGGCGACTCGGCGACTCGCTCGCCGCGGCGCTGCGCGTCGAGACGGTGCTGCCGGCCGGTACACGAGTCCTCAGCGCAAACTCCGCCGACGGCCGCCACACCACCGCGGTGACCGCGGTCGCGCTGCGCGAGATCGGATGGGGCGGGCTCATGCTGCCCATACAGTTCACGATCCGCCCGCCGCTCACTCGCGTGCATGTCGGCGAGTGGATTGCGAAGGTAATCGTCACCGGTGCCAGCCGCGTGAGCACCGCCGCGGTGGCCGTCCGCCAAGTCGCGGGACCGTCGCTCGGCTGGCGCCTGCAGAACCTACTCTGAGAAGTCGGCCGTAGCCGGCTGCGCGTTCTCTCGTTCCGCCGAGCGCAGACGCGAGTCCGCGCCCTGATGGCGGCGCTCGAGTTCTCTCAGGCGCACCGGACTGGTCAGACGCTGACTGTGAGTCTTCGCTTTGTACAGTTCGTAGCGCTCGCGGTGGTAACGCGCCTCGGCCTGCAGCTCCTCAATTCTTCGCAAGCCGATCATACTTAGCACTCTAGCGCTCACCGGTCTGCTCCGACCTGTGCGAGCGTCGCCTGACCACGAGTACGAACGCCAGCGCGAACAGCACCCCGAGGACGATTCCGCCCGCGGTGCCCGCGTCGCCGACGACATCGGTGATCGAGGGGCCGACGAAATACGCGCCGAGACCGATCGCCAGTGCCCACGCGAGCGCCGAGACCGCATTGGCTGCCAGGAAGCGCGACGAGCGCATCGCGTGGATTCCCGCGACCCATGACGGCGTGAACAGGACAGCGATCGGGCCGTAGCGCTCGTAGAAGCGATCACCTCGCGCGATCAGGGCGAGGCGCAGATGGTGTAGCGGCCCCGGCGCCGTCAGCACCCCGCGCCCGCCCTTGATGCCGACGACCCAGCCGGCGGTCCCCCCGACGCACGCCCCCGCCCAGGCGACCGCAAGCACAGCCGCCAGGTCCAGACGGCCGTGCGCGGCGGAGATGCCCGCGGCGATCAGCGCGGCCTCGCCGGGACCTGGGATGGCCACCCAGCTCGCGCCGGCAGCGAGGAACACGCCGACGTAGTCGACGGCGGAATCGTGAGCGTGGTGGTGAAGGACGGCGAAAACGCCCAGCATCAACAGCGATCCCAGGGGACGCATCCCATCATGGTGACGCGCCGAACGTGCGCCGCATGTCGCGAAGCGCTTCAGTTAGGACATGCAGCCTGTCGCCGTGGTGAGATACACCGACGTCGAGGCCGCCATCGGGCTGGTGCTGGCGCTCGTCTCGACGACGCTCGTGAACCTCGCGTACGTACGCGAGCACGACGCGGTCGGCGAGCTTGCGCCGCTGTCGCTGCTGCGACCGGCGCACTCGCTGCGCCTGCTCCTGGCGGACCGCGCCTGGCTCGCGGCGTTCGCGATGGAGTCAGGCGGATTCGTCCTGTACGTGACCGCCCTGAGACTGGCGCCGCTGGCGCTCGTGCAGAGTGTCGCCGCGGGCGGGATCGGCGTGCTCGCCGTGGCCACCACGCGCCTGGGGCATCGCACGCTCACGACCGTCGAGCGCGTCGGCGCGGGCGTATCGGTCGGAGGACTCGTGCTCCTGTCGCTCTCCCTCGCCGGCGGCGTCCAGCAGAGCGCGCGCGGAGATCTCGTCGAGATCGGGCTGTGGCTCGGCTGCACGTGCGCAGCTGTGGCGCTCGTTCTCAGCGTCGGACGGCCTCTGTTCGGGGCGGCGGGCGCCGACGCGGTCGCCGGCGGCCTGCTGTTCTCGTGCGGCGACATCTCCACGAAGATCGCGACCGAGGGCGGCGCCAGAGTGCTGTTCGCGGCCGCCGCGATCCTCGGGTATGTGCTCGGCAGCGCCTTGCTGCAGGTCGGCTACCAGCGCGGCACGGCGCTCAGCATCGCCGGCGTCGCGACGCTGCTGACGACCGCGCTGCCGATCGCCGCCGGCTCGGTGCTGCTGCACGAGACGCCGCCGCGCGGCGCTCAGGGCGCGCTACGAATCGTGTCCTTCGCCGCGGTCGTGGCGGGCGCGATCCTGCTGGGTCGCCCCCGGCGCCGCCGCGGGCGCGGCGAAGGCGTCGAACGCGCGTGAGCCGGTCGCCGAGGCTTCCACGGCGGCGCTCAGCTCGACCATGCTCACGTTCAGCGCCTGCGCGAGCAGTCGCACGGTGTTCCAGCGTGGCACAGCCTGCGCCAGCTCGATTCGCGCCAGCGCGCCGGCTGTGATCCCCGATTGGAACGCCAGGGCTTCGCGGGTGACGCCGCGCCGCTCGCGTATCCGGCGCAGCGTCGTCGCGAGCGCCGGGTCGGGCGCCGAGCGCGATCTGATCGCGTCGGGCGCGCTCACGACCACTGCTCACCGCGCGGCGACGGTCTGCGCTCGACCGGCACCGCCAGCCCAGCGACGAGCTCGTCGATCGTCACGCTGAGCGCGTCCGCGAGAATCAGCAGGGTGGTCAGCCGCGGCTCGACCAGCCCCTGCTCGATTTTGCCGATCTCGGTGCGGTGCAGCTTGGCCGCGAGCGCGAGCCGTTCCTGGGAGAGCCGCGGCTGCCGCGCGACACGCACGCGACGGACATTGTCTCCGAAGCCCTCCAGGAAGCTGGCCAGCTCTGCCTTGTAGGCCTCCATCGTGCTCATTGCCCCACTCTCGCTGCCGCCTGATCGGAATGCGACCGATGGCCATCTGTCAGCCGATCGAGTGGCTGCCGCGCATCCGCCACTCGATCGACCGACGGACGCTTGTCTGCAGGGCTTCTGACTGGCGGACTCCGCTGCGCCACTACAGGTGATCCGACCGTGTCCATACGAACATATGTTCGCATAAATGCCGCCGTGCCGGAGCGTCGATCGGCTGCGGACGCCGGGCGCTTAATCCGCGCCGGCCCCCACGGAGCAGAGATCCCGCGGGGGCCGAGTGTGTTCAGGTGCGAGCTACGTCAAACGCGACGTCACGGCTCACGGCAGGAAAAGCATCCCCTGCGGCTGCACAGCCGCTCCGGAGACGGAAACAGGCGAGATCGCGCCTGTCCAGGGGTTCACTTGCCCGAGGAAGTTCGCCGGGAAGCCCGGGGCCGGGCACGTGCTCGGCGCGCTGCTCTCGTCACACGGTGTGTCCGCGACCAGCTCCGAGCCGGGCTGGAACAGCCCGGTGATCCTGTTGACGGTGTCGTCACGGTTGTCGGTCACGTAGAGCGCGCCCCACGGGACCAACGGCCAAGCGGTGTCGTCCACCGAGCTCGACAGCTTGAGCACCGACAGAGACTGATGCGGACCGCCGGCGTCGCTGACGAACACCTGCTCCTGGTCGCCTTGGCTCGTGAGCATGAAATCGCCGGCGAAGCGAGGCGCGAAGAACGGAACGTCCTCGCTGGAGTCGGGATCGGTGAGCATCAGGGCGACGGACCCGCCGGCGCCGACGTTGGCCTGCGCCGCCGGCGCCTCATCGCCGAACAGCGGATGGATCGCCGCAACCCCCGTCGCGGCGTCGAGGTCAACCTGATAGACCGCCGGGTAGGAGGCCTGCGGCGCGGGGGAACCGGTCGTCCCAGGCGCTGACGCGCTCACCAGCACCATCCCGCGATAGATCGAGATCGCGTCGGTACCGCCGTCGGACGGGAGCGGTTCGCTGTAGTCGTAATGCACGATCGTGCCGCTCGTCGGATCGATCGTGTAGAGGCTCGAGTTGGCGTCCTCGTTGACGGTCGCGATCAGGCTGCGGGTGGAGGGGTCGGCGGTGAGTCCGTCGCACTTGCCTACGATGTCCCACTGCTCAACCGGCCGGCCACTCCGATCGAGCTCGACGACCGTGCTGTCGAGGTTGCCCGACGCGCTGGCTTCCCCCTGTGCTCCGACCCCGTTCTGGAAGGCGACGAAGATGTGTCCGTCCAGGAACGTGATGTCATCCGGCTTGGTGAGCGGTTCGTGGCCGCCGGGGCTCGCGTGTTCGAGCTGCGCACCGTCGAAGGCAACGTGGTCGGTGAAGCCGTTCGACGGCGGAAACCAGCCATGTGGACCGTCGGCGAGTGCGTCGCTTGCGCCAGCGCCAGCGAGCACGCCGACGGCTGCGATGAGCGCGGCGGTTCGCGACATCAGGGCGAGACGATGATCAAACGGGGTTGCCATGCGAGGTCTCCTTTGCTTGGATCGACGAGACCGGTGGTCTCGGACGCCGGTTGTGAGCGAAGTCCATTCGCCGACCCAAGCTAGCCCGGCGCGGCTATGCAAATGAGACCATCCGGTTATCGGCGCAGATCAGTCGTGGGGCCCGTCAGGCGCTTTGAGCCTCTTGGCCTAGGGTTGACAATCCGTTGCCCGCGTATAGAGTGCGAGCCAAGGCGGGATGCTGCGCGGGGAGATGGCTGAACGAGCAGACGGTGCGCGGGAGGCGGATTACCAGTCCACGCGGCCTTGCGTCCGAGCACCACTACCTGCCTGAGGGCCGTGTGGTCCTGGGGACTATGAGGAACGGAGACAGAAATGATTGGAAGGATTCCTAAGAGAGCCGCGAAGCTGGCGGTGGCGATTTTCGCGGCGACGGCCCTCTTGGCGGTCACGGCCGGGGCAGCGAGTGCCTCGGAAGTCGTCTACAACAACCTGAACACCGTGGCGCCCGTAGTGAACGGACTGCCGAACGAAGACACGCTTTCGGTCCCTTCCAACTACTTTCCGGCTGGCGGCATGGTCCAATTCGCCAACAAAGACCGTGGCCTAAAGCAGCTGACAACCGAGGTAGATAGCTTCACGTGTGAACACGGGCTCTACTACCTCGAAAACTGCGCCACGCTTCACCCCAGCAAGAAGTACCCATACGAACTGACCGCAAGCATCTACACGGTGGGGCCGGGCAACACCGTCGGTACCCTGCTCGGATCCTCGACCCACACGTTCAAGCTGCACTATCGTCCGACCACGAACGTGTCTTGCCCGAGCACCCCCGAAGGCAAGGGCTTTGGAGCAAACTGTGACGTGGGTGGTCTTTTGGCCACGATCACCTTCAAGTTCACCGCAGGGGTGCTTCTGCCGGAAAAGGCGATCATCCTGATCACGAACACGCCCCATGAGGGCGCCGGTGATTCCGTGAACGTCGGTCTGCAGGAATCCGAAGGGGGATTCGTGGAAGGGAAATTCGTCAACGTACCCGCTGCCGACGGCGGAGTGCCAGCAGTCGGCAGTGACCCGCTGCTTTCGGCGGTCTTCTACAACGGCATCCTCAACGAATCCTGGGAAGGCGGCCAGCCGGTGTTCTCGGTGACGGCGGCCCGCAACTAGGAGCATCCCGAGCGCGGCTGCGCTTCGATCGGTGGACCGGGGCCGATTGGCCGCGTGTAGACAGCGAGAGGGCACCGCCACCGCGGGGCCCTCTCGCTAGCGGAGTCGACCGCGTGACGGGACTGATCTTCAACCGCGGGCCTCAAAGCGATGCGGCGAGATCAATGAAGCGCCCTCACGCGCCGAACCAGCGAGTGCGGCGGCTCGAGCCAAACCGCTCCTTCGCGGCCATCTGCTCCGCCGAAGGCGCGTTGAATGTGCCCGTTTTGGTCGGACCGGATAGGAAGTCGATGTCGACGCTGCCGATACGTCCCTGACCGAACTCGATGTAGCAGGTGCCTCGCCCGAGATGACGTTCGGGCGGCTGGCCTCCGCGCAACTGGGAAACGATCGCCTGCGCGACCACCCGAGCAGCGCCCTCCGCGAAGACGCCCGCCTTCGGGACTCCAGCGGTCGCAACGTCCCCGACGGCGTAGACGCCGGGATACCGCGTCGCCAGGTTGGCGGAGTCGACGGGTATGTAGCCATCTTCGGTCATGCCGCTCGCGATCACCACGTCCGGCGCGCGATGCCTGGGAACGCCAAGGAACAGGTCGAACGGCAGCTCGCTGTCGTCGTCGAGCACGGCCAGGCTGCGTGAGCGGTCGAGCGCGGCCACGCGCCGTCCACTGAGCAGTTTGATGTTACGCGCAGCGAACTCCTGTTCCAGCGCCGCCGATGTCTCTGGTGACGGCGGTACGGGAGTGCCCAGCGGCATCACGATCGAGATCTCGCAAGCGTCCCGCACCCCGCGCGCCGTCAGCTCGTCGTCGAGCATGAGCGCGCACTCGCTGGGAGCCGGCGGGCACTTGAAAGGAGCGCTACATATCCCGATCACGGCGTGACCGCGCGAGAACGACGGGATGATCCCGGCGAGCCGTTCGGCGCCGGCCACCGAGTAGAACTCGTTGCCGGCCTCCGCCAAGCCGGGAGTCGAGTCCATGTCGTAGTCAGCGCCAAGCGCGATCACAAGCACATCCGCCTCGTGCGTCCCCGCATCGGTGACCACCGTTCGGGCCTGAGGGTCGATCGCGATGATCGTCTCACGCAACACCCGCACCCCGGGCTTGGCGATCTCGCGGTAGTACATGCGCACCGAATCCGGCGCGGCGGCGCGGAACATGATGTCGAGCTTGGAGAACCCGAACACGAAGGCGTCGGACTTGTCGATCAGCGTGACCTGCGCCTCCTCGCCGAGTGTCTCCGAGAGCGTCGTAGCGAGCTCCAAGCCACCGAAACCGGCGCCGAGCACAACAATGCGCTCGCTCATATCCATGCCCCCTTGGTGGAGCGTGGCCCGGACCCGATGCCCGGCCTCCGCGCCGTAAGCCTACCCGTGAAGAAGCCCGCCGGCGGTAAGCATGCGGCCGAGCCAGGCTTACCGCCCCATCCTCGCTTCGGGCCGCGCCGCTGCCATCAAACGGTACGTAACGATCCTGACCTGCTCGTAGTGGACGAGATCTTCAGGAGCCCCGACTGCGGCGTTCGTGTTGAGGAGGATCCGGACGACTGTGACCGTGATCGAGTCGGTGCCCTCTTTGGCCCGCCGGAGCGCCTCTGTGGCCATCACGACCTTCAAGGTCGGCATGAGAGGATGCTCTGAGCGCGGGTCGTAAAAGCGTCGCGGCCTTACGTCGCAATGCCCTGGATCTCCTAAACAGCCCCCGTGGCCGAAGATGAAGTAACTGCCCGCGTACTCGGCGCGACACTCGCAGTCGCTTGCAGCCGTACCCTGTACACCAATCACTTCTTCTCGTAGTGGTAGCGGGCCTGTAGTACCACGAGATCTTCGCCGGGCACCTGGTAGACGAGCCGGTGCTCCTCAGTGATGCGTCGCGACCAGGCGCCGGCAATCCCGTACTTGAGCGCCTCCGGCTTGCCGATCCCGCCCGTTGGGTCGCGCAGCGAGTCATCGAGCAGTCGGTTGATGCGCTTGATGAGCGTGCGGTCTGTCCGCTGCCAGTAGGTGTAGTCCTCCCAGCCCTGCGGGGTGAAGACGAGCCTCACGCCCGGTCGAGCTGGTGCTCAGCTGTCTCGCCCCGCTCCGCCGCTTCGGCGGCATCAAGCAGACGGCGCGCGTTCGCCGGCGAACGGAACAGATAGGCCGTCTCCTGCCAGGCGGCGTAATCGTCGGCTGACATGAGCACGGCGTTGCCGCGCTTGGACGTGATCTCGATCGGCGCGCGATCGTCGTTTACCTGCTGGATCAACGGGAACAGCGCCCGTCGCGCCTCGCTAGCCGTAATCGCCACTCCCATCTCCTTTTCATCTAGTACCAGATATCGTACCAAGCCTGGGCACCCGCGCAACGGTTTCCGCCGTAACCAGCACTGATGCTGCATTTTGCAGACAAAACGCTACACTCGTTTTCGATGCAGACCCACCCCTCGGGTTCAGGACGCGCGACCTGATCGCGACCCGCGCCACATGCTGGCGTCCCTGGGTAAGGGCCCCTACCCGTCTCGCGATGTGTCCCGACAACTAGGCTCAAGACATCAGCCGAGCCCAACTGATCTCCTCACGGGCGGGCTGGTATATGAACCACAGCCGGGGTTCCTTGAGTTCACCGTCCCGCTGTTCGCCGACTACGTAAGGCGCCATCACCCGCTCTGACCCGCAAGAACGCCGAAGGCCCAGCCCCCTGGGGGACTGGGCCGTTTCGACTGTCGTCAAGATGGTGGAGAGGACCGTACGTTGCGCAAACCCCCTCGTCGTGCAGCCGGAATCGCTCACGTTGGCATCTAGGACACGACATGCTCCAAGCTGATCGCGGCGCCCGCCACCTCCTCCCACGGCCGACGCCTTGACGGCCTTGACTTGACGGCCTTGACACAGTATTATGGCGGTATGGCTTCTTACGCACTCGCGATGAAGGCGTTCGAGAGCACACTTGAGCGCCTAGAGCTCCCGGCAGATCGACTTGCCGATCCGGCGGCACAAGAAAGCTTGGGCCGCCGCGCCGCGCTGCTCGCCACGTCAGAGATCGTGTGGGACGAGCATCTCGGTCCATTGTACGGATGGTCCGACGTAGCGCAGGTACTTGGCACTGTCAATACTCGTCAAGGCGTGAGCGACCTCGCCAAGCGCAAACGCCTGCTGGCGTTGCCTGCCAGCGGGGGTCGTGTGCTCTACCCAGCCTTCCAGTTCCGCGGCTCACGTACAATTCCAGGCCTTCATGAGCTGCTAATCGAGTTCGACAGCGTTGCTCTCAGCCCGTGGACGACGGCTTCTTGGTTTCAGAGTGACCAAGACGAACTTGACGGCCTCTCCACCGTCGCCTACCTGATCAAGCACGGGTTCGACGAGCGGATCAAGACAGTCGCCAGGCGAGCCACGTCACGTCTTGCCAGCTAGCCACGCTAGATCGCTGCTTCGGCCACCACCTGCCGACCCAATCGAGCTGGCCGACTTCCCCGAACACGTCCTGCCAGCTGGGAACGAAGTGCATAGGATTCATCGTGCCACGCTGTCTCCATGGTTCTTCAGCAGCGGCCCACTATGGCGATTTAACCCATGTCAACTTCACGGCCGCGGGGCTTGTTATCTAGGAGAGAAGCCGGTGGCCGGCCTGCTCGAGACCTTCAAAGGAATGCGTCTCGTGGATGAGGCGGAGCTACGTGTCCGGGCACACTTCTCGGCCACCCTGGAGCGGCCGCTAAGATTGGCCGACTGCTGTGCACCCGCCGCTGGTAGGTTCGGCGTGAACGGTGAGATCCACACCACCCCGAATTATGAGGACACGCAACAGTGGGCCTCCGCTCTGGCCACAGCTGGCTTCGACGGCATCAGATATCTATGCCGATCCGACCCCGGCATGCAACTGGTCGGCTACGCCGTATTCGATGCTGCGGGGGAGGCACTGCCTGGACGATGGCCCTTGGGATCCGATCAGCTGATCGCAGAGGACATACTCAGAGAGGCAGAGCGCTACGGTCTCCACTTCAGGCCGGCGCCCTGATAAACCCCCGAGGCCCCGCTCCAGTCTCAGGCGAGACGTGCCTGCCGCCGCTTGCGCCGCTGAGCCACCTGCTCCATGTAGCGGGTAACTTCGTAGCCTCGCAGGCTAAGCGTGCTGTTGTCACGCCTGTAATAGAACACTGCGCTCTTGCTACCTTCCGGGACAAAGTACGGCTGTGCATCGTCTGGCTCGTCCACGGTGACGACCATCAGATCTCTACCACCATGCTCGCCCTTCTTTATCTGAATGTGGGCGTCGACCAGCGGTTCTATACCGTTGGAAATTGACACCGAGCAGTGGCGAAGATATGCGTCCCACCCCTTCGCTACAAAGCTAGGATCGACAAGCCCGATACAAACATGCGGTCCGACACGGGGATAATCGGCGAGTTCCATCGCCTTCTTACCCTCCGGCTTGTCGAACTCCAAAGCGCCAACCACGAGCACCCCGCCACGGGTGTTCAGAAAGCCGCAAATCGTCTTGAGAATCGTGTCTCGAAAAAACGAGTCGTTCTCCTCCAAGTCCTTCCTCTTCTGTAGCCAGGGAGTAAGCATCGCGAACGCTGATCCCTTCACCTCGAAGTCGTGAGACTCGTCGGCGGCGAGAAGCTCACGATAATTGCGAGTCGAGCTATCGTCAAGTTCTTCCGGCAGGGCATCGACAAAGCACTTAACGTCATCCGAGACAATCACGGATGTCATCGCGCTAGCACTCGCGCCGCCCGCAATCTCATGGACCCGCTGCAAGAAGCCGCGCCTGAAGGAATGAAAATATTCAAAGCTGACCCGGTACATGAGTAGGAACAGCATGTGCTGGCCGTCATCCCCGCGGTATAGCGAGCACTCCCGCACTCCCGAGTGTGATTCGTCGAGCACGCTCGAAAGCAATTTCGTCAGGCTATCTAGTCCCCTGTGATTCAGTCCCGTTGGGTGACTGACGGTCGTGATCATCCTGATGCCCTGGCTTCGTGCGGCGAATGTGACAAGGTCATCTGCAAGATAAGTGTTCAGCAGATCGTGGTTGGTGGTGGTAAGTGCGATGGTCTCCGGCTGCTCAGCCAGATGCCCGATTTCATTTATCACGGCGATCTCGGCAGGAGGCCGACGTCGTCTCAACGTGTTCGATTTCGGCTTTCGAGGCACCCCGCCATCGGTCTCGGAATCGCTTGCCCACGCCCAGTGCCTTACGACATCGACCGCCTTGAAGCGGTCGATAACGTCTAGATGATGCCGCTGCAGGCGCTCGACCACGCTCGCGCGTAGAGCATCTTCGGTCCCGCGCGGAATGTACATCCGCAACAAGATGTCCGTCGGCCCAAGCATCTCGTACGAGGCATACGCGTGAAGTCCATGCTCAAGCGCTACATCATGCAAGGCGTGCAGCACCTCGTCGGGATCATAGCCATGACGGAACGTTAGAAACCAGAACTTCAGCGAACTATGCCCCCACTTCACGTGGGCTTCGTTATGCCAAAGGAGGCGTCCGGGGTGTGCCGCGATGGTCACGTGGCCAGGGGAGGTAGCTGCTTCGGTCGATCCCGCGGGGCGGGAGCCTAGCAGGTTCGAAGTTCCGTGCAGTTCCATTAATCGGAGGTGGGGAGAATGGGCACAAATGCCGCATGCCGGAACGCGCACTCGATGATCCGGCTGCTCGGCGCTTCCAGGATCCCGGACAGCGTTCGCCAACTAAAGGTTGGGAGCCCAACAGATCGACGCCGCCCGATATGATCCGCAATCCGGCCAGCCCAGCGGCATTACGGCACGAGCGCTCGAATTGCACCCTCCAGCTCGCCGATTAGCCGAGATGCGGCTAACGGAGAAAGAGCGTCGAGGGTCCAGCTACGGGCGGTGCAGGTCTTGTCCCGCGCTGATGGCCTCTTTCCCGCCCGACCTTCGAAGTCCGCCAGACCATCCGCGACGAGACGTTGTCGCTCGGGCAGCGTGCCCTGGGTGCTCCACACCTTCGCGCAAAGAACTCTCT
Source organism: Solirubrobacteraceae bacterium (assembly GCA_035939335.1). Lineage (GTDB taxonomy): Bacteria > Actinomycetota > Thermoleophilia > Solirubrobacterales > Solirubrobacteraceae > Palsa-744. Next base: position 184,449 of record DASZFY010000051.1, read on the forward strand.
TGCTCCCGTGCCCCATCAGCTCCAGGTACGGGCCTCCGTCAGACCATTCGGGAAGCCAGAGCGTCTGAAGTGGACCGCTGATGAGCGTCTTGCGCTCCCAGCGGAGCCCATCCCCCGCCCCAGCGGCGATCTCCGCAAAGTAGGCCCAGTGCTCAAGCGTTTGCGGATGACGGCCGAAATTGGCGCGAGACCCTTCGCGCACTCGCGTACGAGCGCGCTCGTGGTCGTCTGCCTCGACTTCGAGGCTACGGGCGTAGGTGGCGAACACCTCGCTACTCGTGGCCCGGCGGACGATGCTGGCCCATTCGGCGGGACCAACGAGGCGCCAAGGACGAGCGTATTCGGTGAGGCTGGCCAGATCAGATGGTGAGGCCATGAGCGCAGTGTGGCCGAGAGCAAGGAGCACCCCGTGCGCGTCCTCCGGCGTCATCTCCCGGAGTTGCTTGAGGCTCCAGGCCGAGTCGACCTTCACCTCCACCGCCAGGGAGCCTCGGCTTCCGTCATCTAGCGTCAGATTGGCTGCGAGGTCAACGGAGCGGCGTACTCGCTCTCGCAGCCTGGCCTCTTGCTGAGGCTCGCCCACGGTCTCGATGTGCTCGTTGCCAGTCAGAGCACGAGCGACGGAAGCCGCATCGCCCGTCTCAAGGAGCGCGCGCAGCACGCCAGTGTGGGCCACCTCGTGTCGGAACCCGATTATGCCGACCCAGTCCACGAGGTGGGAGTCTGACGCTGATCCCCGGAGCCTGCCCGGCGCACGGCCGAGCTTGATATAGCCGCCTGGCGGCGACGACCTCAGTCAGAGCGACCGTCGAGGCAGAACGAACTGCGTGCGATCACCGTCTGAGGTGATCGCTTGCAGCTCTCGGATAGTGAGCCACTGCGAGTGACGATGAATCATCCGATGGCAGTTTGCGCATACGAGCGCCAAATCCACCATCTTTGTGCGACTTCCGGGTCGCAGCGTCGCGACCGGAATGGTGTGATGGCACTCGATGAAACCCTTGCCATGCTCGCCGTACGTGAAGGCGAAGTCGAACCCGCAGCCCTCACACGCAAGTCTTCCCTCAGCATTGAGGACTTGCTGCTTCTTCTTCTCGACCAATGCACGGTTGCGCTCCCGGACGCGATGGATCCGGGTGAGGATCCGCCCCTCCGGGGCATCGGCGATGTCCTCCTCGTCGACGTCCGCGTCGGCAGGAGCGATCATTCGGAGGTTCGCGCGAATTGCGTCGGCCGCAACCTTGAGGCGATCCTCGTCGCCGGCGAACTCGTCCCATGCCGCCTGGTCGCGTCGTCCTCCTCGGGACATGCCCTGCGTCTCGGCATTCGGATCTATCGCTACGAAGTTGTAGATCTTTAGCTGCACGGCATTGGGGTTGCGAAATGTTGGGTCGTGGGCAAGCTCGCGTTCAACTGGCATCGTCCGGAGTAGCAAACTGAGCGCCTCGAGTTCGGCCCGGGGCACGTGGCGACCGTGCTGCCGGTAGAGGTCGAGTGCGAGGATAAGTTCATCGCGAAGCCAAGCTTGAGTGCGCGAGCGTGGCATGGACAGCAACCCTACTTCGCGACGACCCCTTGAACGATCCTTGGCTGCCCCCGGGTCCGGCGCATGAGGAAGCCCAACAAATTGCACTCTGCGGATGATCCGGCGCCGGTTCTGATCTCCTCGACCGACCAAAGGACCATCACGGCGAGCGATAGGAGGCATGGTCATGACCCGAGTGTGCGTTTACACCCGCATCTCCACCGACGAGGAGAACCAGCCAACCTCACTCGCCTCCCAGCACGAACGGCTGGAGGCGTTCTCCAAGGTGCAGGAGGACTGGCGGATCATCGCCCACCACGAAGACCGCGCGACCGGCACCAAGCTCGACCGGCCCGGCCTCCAAGCAGCGCTCGACCTCGCCCGCCAAGGACGAATCGACCAGCTCCTTGTCTACAGGATCGACCGGCTCAGCCGCAAGGTGCGCCAGCTCGCGAGCATCGCCGAGGAGCTGGACACCCTGAACGTCGTGCTGCGCTCGGCGACCGAGCCATTCGACACCGGCTCCCCAGCGGGCCGGATGATGCTGCAGATGCTCGGCGTGTTCGCCGAGTTCGAGCACGCCACCATCGTCGACCGCATCACCGCAGGGATCGAGCGCCGCGCACGCGAAGGCCGCTGGTACAGCGGACGCCCACCCTTCGGCTACACCCTCAAAGACGGCCAACTCGCACCCGACCCGATCACCGCACCAACCGTGCGGCGCATCTACCAGCTCTACATCGCAGACCGGCTCGGCACGATCGCCATCGCCCACCAGCTCCGCGCCGAGCACGCACCAGCACCCTCCGCAGGCTGGGGACACCCAGCCGTCCACCGCGTCCTCACCAACCCCACCTACCTCGGGCGCATCCGCTGGCGCGACCAAGACTTCATCTCCACACACGAGCCACTGATCGAGCAGAGCACCTTCGATCAGGCGCAAGCGATCCTCACCGAGCGCAGCGAGGACGCCTCCCGCCGACGCGGCAACCGCTCAGACTTCCTACTCTCCGGCGTCGTGCGCTGCGGACACTGCGGCCGCGCCTACATCGGCATGTCAGCACGCGGCAAAGGCGGCCTCTACCACTACTACGCCTGCACCGCCCGCCAAAAGTACGGCCCCAAAGCCTGCCAAGGCCAGCGCGTCTCCCGCGAGAAGCTCGAGACCGCAGTCCTGCACCAACTCACCGGCATCTACCGCGACGGACCACTCATCCAAAACGCACTCGCTACCGCCCAGCAGCAAGCCGAGCGCGAGCGACCCGCGCTCGACGAACGCCGCGAAGCGATCGCCGCCGAGATCACCCACACCGAACACTCAACCGCTCGCTAGTTCGACGCCTTCGAGGAAGGACGCCTCTCCCCCGAGCGCTGCGAGCAACGCCTCGCTGACCTCACCACCCGCCTCGACAACCTCCGCGCCCAACAAGCCGAGCTTGCCGACGACAGCAACGAGGACGCGGACACGCCCACAGCGGCCGATCTCGCAGCCGTCGCCGATCAGCTTGAGAAGGTGCTCGCACAGGGCGAGCCCGAGCAGACCAAGGCCCTCCTCCGCGTCCTCATCGCCGAGCTGCGCGTCAACAGCAAGACCAACATCCAACCGACCTACCGCATCGTCACGCCAGGGGTTTGCGCAACGTCCGAAAAAGTGGAGACGGTGGGAATCGAACCCACGTCCGTGATCGCGTGTGAATGGCTTCTACGAGCGTAGCCGGCACTCTGATCTCATCCCCTACTCGCCTCGCCGGCTGGGTTGTGGGGGACCAGCCTCCTTGAGATTCCCCGGATTGGCGGAGGCGGACCGCACCGGGTGAGCCTGCTTCTGATCCCGGCCTTCCCCGCCGCAGGCAAGCGGGGCCCGAGACCTCACGGCTTAGCTATTGACTAAGCGGCGAGGGCGTACTCGTGAGAGTCCGCACTTATGTTTTTCCCGGGTGTTTTACGAGGCCGCCCGGGACCTCGACTCGCAACCACCCACACGAGCCGACCGCGTCGAAGCCTGTCGTCCCCTGGGTGAACTACAGCTCAGTGTACCGCCAGCCCGGCTGGTGGCTCCGCGGGGGCTTGCGGCGGAAGCGGAGCGTCGATCGCGGGTGGGCGCGAACAAAAAGAGACGCGGTCCCAAGCCACTTTGAGGAACCCGCTGAGTCCAGCCGGAAGGCCTTCCTCTTTGGGTGGCGCGGCCTCACACCTCAGTGGCCTCGCTCTTTGCGGCTCGGTTCCGCGTCTGGATGCAAGCTAGCTCGCGCCCGCACGGTTTGCAACCCACGCCGAATGCGCGATCCCGCTCGTTCCGGAAAAATCCAGTGCGCGCGCGTTGTGCGCCCCCGTGCGCCCCCGTGCACGCGCCCGGTCACACCGACAGAGCCGTTAGGGGATGCTTAAAACTGCTGCCACAATGTAGCGATGGAGAATCCTGACCTTTCGCTGCCGACGCCCACCCCTGTGGCGCCGATCGCGTCGGCGTCCCAGAGCGCATCGGTGTCCCAGAGCGCGTACCCGAGCCACGCATCGGCGCAGCCAGGCGAGAACCCGTTCGGCGAGCCGCGCCGCAGGCCGGCGCCCACCGATCGAAGATCGGCCAGCGGTCTACGCAGGCGCCTCGGCAGCGTGTTGGCGGCGCTGGTTGCGCTGGTGGCGAAGTTCGGCGTGGCAATCAAGGCGCTGCTGGTGGCGCTGCCGAACCTGAAACTGTTCGTGACGGCGGGCACGGCGCTGGTGTCGGTGGCGGCGTACAGCCTGTTCTTCGGCTGGTGGTTCGCGGCGGGCTTCGTGGCGTTGCTGTTCGTGCACGAGATGGGGCATGTGATCGCGCTGCGTCGCGAGGGCATCAAAGCGAGCGCGCCGATGTTCATCCCGTTCATGGGCGCGGCGATCTTCTCGCGCTCGCTCGGCGACAACGCCTTGGCGGAGGCGCGCGTGGGCCTGGCGGGCCCGATCCTGGGCAGCATCGGCGCGGCGCTGGTGGCGGTGGTGGGCGAGCTGACGGGCAGCTCGCTGCTGATCGCGCTTGCGTACTTCGGCTTCTTCATCAACCTGTTCAACCTGCTGCCGGTGATCCCGCTGGACGGCGGCCGCGCGGCGGCGGCGATGAGCCCGTGGATGTGGTTCGCGGGCCTGTTCGTGATGGTGGCGCTGGTGTTCTTGAACCCGGGCAACCCGATCCTTTTGATCATCGTGTTGTTCGCGGCGTTCCAGACGTGGCACCGCTGGCAGCAGCGCAAAACGCGCTCGCTGCAGCAGGCGGCTTACTACCGCGTGGCGCCGCGCCACCGGCTGATCGTGGCGGCGGTGTACGTGGGCCTGATCGCGCTGCTGGTGTTCGGCATGAGCGAAACGCACATCCTCACCAGCGGCGGCCACAGCTTCGGCTCGATCTAGCGCCGCGCTTCGCGAATGCCGCGTTCCATGTCGCGCTTGGTGTCCTTGTCGCGCAGCGTCTGTCGCTTGTCGTAGAGGTCCTTGCCGCGGGCGAGCGCGATCTCGACCTTGGCGTTGGCGCCGGAGAAGTAGATGCGGGTGGGCACGAGCGTGAGCCCGCGCTCGGCGGCGCGCGCGGCGATGCGGTCGAGCTCGCGGCGGTGCAAGAGCAGCTTGCGCGTGCGCTCGGGCTCGTGGTTTTCGCGCGAGGCGGGGGCGTAGGGCGGGATGTGCACGGAGTGCAGCCACAGCTCGCCGTCGCGGATGGCGGCGTAGCCGTCCTTGAGCTGCGCGCCTGACGTGCGCAGCGCCTTGACCTCGGTGCCCTCGAGCACGATGCCGCACTCCAGGCGCTCGATCAGCTCGTAGCGGTAGGAGGCGTAGCGGTTGGACGCGACGTCCCCCGCCCCCACCTTGCGCTTGCCCTTGCCCTTTGCCACCGACCGAGACTAGCGTTTAGAAGTCGAGCGGCTCCGCCCTGACGGGCTCCGCGGCGGCGTTCGCAGTTGCTCTGACGGCGGCGGCTCCAGATCGACGCGCCCACGGATGGAGTCGACGCGCACGACGCGCACGTCGACGGTGTCGCCGAGGCGCAGCGTGGCGCCGCTGCGCTCGCCGTGCAGGATGGTGCCCTGCTCGTTGAGCTCCCACCACTCGCGCTCCACTTCGCGCTGGCGCTCGCGTTCACCGGAGCGCGGAGGGCTGCTGCGGCTGCGGATCTGCGCCTGGCGGGTGCGCTCGCGGCTGGCGGGCGGCGCACGCAGCAGCCGCACGGGGAGCATGCCCTCGAAGCGCGGCGCGGCGCGCTGGGGCTCGTCGAATGCGATGAACGCGCCGGCTGAGATCAGCCCGGTGATCTCGCCTGTGAACGGCTGCTGGAGGCCACGCTCGTAGATCACGCGCTCGAGCGCGAAGCAGCGCGCGACGTCGTCGGCGTCGCGCTCGACGATCATGGCGTGGCGCTCGCGTTCGGAGGTCCACGCGCCGAGCTCGACCAGCTCGCCGGCGCGCGGCGCTCTCTCGCCGCCGCCGACGGCTGACAGCAGCGCGCGGTGGCAGACGAGGTCGGGGTAGCGGCGAATGGGCGAGGTGAAGTGGCAGTAGCTGGCGGAGCGCAGGCCGGCGTGGCCGAGGTTTTTGGGCGAGTAGTAGGCCTGCTTGAGCGAGCGCAGCACGAGCGAGCTGAGCGCCTGACGTCCGTGTCCGGCGCGGCGCGTGTGCTGCTCGACGCGCCTTGACATCTCGGCGAGGAGCTCGGCGGCCTGGGTGGAGGACATGTGCGCTGGCAGCGCCGGCGTGGGCACGTCGAGCGATGCGAGCTGGTCGGCGAGGCGCTCGACGCGCTCGGGGTCGGGGCGCTCGTGTACGCGATACAGGCACGGCACGCCGCGCTGGGAGAGCAGCCCGGCGACGGCCTCGTTGGCGGCGATCATGAGGTGCTCGATCAGGCGGTGGGACTCGGTCTGCACGCGCCCGTGGATGGCCACGACGTTGCCGCGCTGGTCGAACTCGAACTCGGGCTCCTCGGAGTCGACGACGAGCGCGCCGCTCTGCTCGCGCTCGCGCTGCAGTGCGGCGGCTGCCTCGCGTGCGGCGCGTAGGGGCGCGCCCCACGGCTCGGCGGTGGACTCGGTCCCAGCGAAGATGCGGTCCACCTGTTCGTAGTCGAGGCGCACGTCGGAGTGGATCAGCGAGCGGTAGAACGCGGCGCGGGTGACGACAGCGCCGTGCAGCTCCATCTCGACCGTGACCGCCGCGCGGTCGACTCCGGGGACGAGCGAGCAGGCGTCGTTGGAGAGCGCATGCGGGAGCATCGGCTCGACCGCGCCGGGCGCGTACACGCTGGTGGAGCGCCTGCGCGCCTCGCGGTCCAGCGGCGAGCCCTCGGGCACGTGCGCAGCGACGTCGGCGATGTGGACCCACACACGGATGCCACCCGCCCCCGCCCCCGACTCGCCTGCGTCGAGCGCCCCGCGCCCGTCGCCGCCGGTACGCGCGTGGCCGCCGGTACGCGCGTCGCCCGCGCCGATGACCTCGGCGGAGATGGCGTCGTCGAAGTCGCGTGCGCTGATCGGGTCGATGGTGAGCGTGGGCAGCGCGCGCAGGTCGCGTCGCTCGCCGGGCTCGCGCGCGACGCGCTCCCCGGCGCTGCGCGCTTCGCGCTCGAGCGCTGGGTCGAAGCCGCGCGCGAGTCCGCGGTCGAGCAGCAGCGCCTCGATCACGTCGCGGGCGATGTCGGGGCGACCGATCGCGCGCAGCACGCGCGCGCCGGCGTGGGAACCGCGCCCGGCGCTCTGCACGAGCACGATCTGGCCTGCGGAGACGTCTATCCTGCCGCCGCGTCCGGAGCGGGCGGGGCCGAGCGTCAAGCGCGCACCTGCGCCTCCGCGCGGCGGCCGGCCGTCGCGATCGCGCTCGCGCGTCGGGAACAGCGGCTCAGCGGTGAGGAAGCGCCCGCGGCGCTCGACGACGGCGACGAACGCTCCGGCGGGCGCGGGGCCGCTGGCGGAGCTCCGGCCGCCGCTGGCGCTGCCGCCACGCGATCCGCTGCGCCCGCGCGGGCCGCGCGGGCTCACTTGACTTTGGCGGCGAGCGTGCTCAGCGCGACTTCGAGGCCGCGGTTGGTGTCGACGACGTTCTTGGGCACGGCCACTTCGGGGGTGACGCCGGCGCCCTGTTTGACGCCGCCGCCGCCGAGGTTGCGCCCGTTGGGGGTGAAGTACTCGCCGACGGTGATGTCGAGCGCGCCGCCGTTGGACAGCGGCTGCTCCTCCTGGAAGACGCCCTTGCCGAAGGTGTGCGTGCCGACGACGCTCGCACGCTGGTGGTCCTGCAGAGCGGCGGTGACGATCTCAGACGAGGACGCGGTGTTGGAGTCGACGAGCACGACCATCGGGATCGAGGAGGAGATGGCGCCGCCGGTGGCGACGAGCACCTGCGTGGGCTGGGTGCGCCCGCGCGTGGTGACGATGACGCCCTTGGGGATGAAGATGCTGGCGATCAGCTGCGCTTCCGCGACGAGCCCGCCGCCGTTGCCGCGCAGGTCGAACACGAGCCCGCGGGCGCCGGCGTGCAGCTCGTGCTCGACGGCTTCGCGCACTTCGACGTGCGAGCCGGGGCTGAAGCTGGCGAGCGCGACGACGCCGAGCTTGACGCCGTGGACGGTCTTGGTGATGGATTCGACGACCGGCTCGGAGACGACGGCGCGCGTGAGCTTGATGCTGCGCAGGCTCGCGCCGACGGAGCCCCCACCGACAGAGCCCCCGCCGCCGGGACCCTGGATCCCGAGCCGCACGTCGGTGCCGGGCAGTCCACGGATCAACGCGGTGGCGGTTTCGGCGGATAGGCGTTCGAGCTTGCGGCCGTTGACGGCGACGATCAGATCGCCTGCCTTGAGCCCGGCGCGCGCGGCGGGCGAGGAGTTGAAGACGTGCTCGATCAGCAGCCCGTGGTCGGCGGACAGCTGCGTGGCGACTGCGACGCCGATCCCGGTGAAGTGCGGCGGCGCGGCGAATTCGCGAAATTCGCTGGGGCTGAGGTAATGCGAGAAGCGGTCGTCGAGGCTCTCGACGAGCCCGGTGATCGAGGAGTCATCGAGCTTGCTGGTGGGGATCGGGCGGTAGTAGTCATCGGCGATCCGCTTGATCGCTTCGTCGACCACCTGCGTCTGCGAGCTGGACACGAACGCGCTGCGCAGGAACCCGGGCAGGTCTTCGGGGTGCCCGCCCAGCCACAGGCCGATAACGAGCAGCACCGGGAGCAGCACTACGAGCACGACGATCAGCGGCTGGCGGCGCGACGAGGACATGGACTCGCGCTAGCGTAGAACGTTCTAGGGTTGGGGCATGGCGATTGTGAGCACGAGCACGGTCGAGGCCAACGGGCTGCCGATCCATCACATCGGGCTGCCGGGCACGCGAGCGCTGACGGTGCTGGTGGCGTTCGATGCAGGCGCGCGCAACGAGCGTCCGCAGGAGAACGGGATGGCCCACTTCCTCGAGCACCTGGTGTTCAAGGGCGGCGAGAGCTATCCGACGTACAAGGACGTCAACGAGACGGCCGAGCGACTGGGCGGCGTGCTGAACGCGTACACGAGCCACGACCTGGTGGCGTTCCACATCACGGTGCGCGCGGAGAGCGCGCCGCAGGCGATCGACCTGCTGAGCGACTTCGTGGGACGTCCGCGCCTGGACGCGGAGGAGCTCGACCGCGAGCGCGGCGTGGTGATCCAGGAGATCAACCGCGCGTACGACCAGCCGTCGACGGTGGCGGAGTACCTGATCGACCGCGCGGCGTTTGGCGATCACCCGTTGGGGCGCACGGTGCTGGGGCCGGAGGAGAACCTGCGCAGCTTCACGCGCGAGGGGATCGTGGCGTTCCGCGAGCGCCGCTGGGCGGGCGCGCGCGGCGGCGCCTTCCTGGTGGGCAACCTCGAGCACGTGCCCGCCGAGGCGGAGCTACAGCAGCGCTTCGCGCGCTTTCCGTCGCTTGCGGAACCCGAGCCGTACGTGCCGGCGCCGGAGTTCGCGCCGCAGAAGCTCGCCGACGAGCGCGACACCAACCAGTCGCACCTGCGCATGATCTACCGACCGCAGATCGCGGTGTCGAACGTGCGCGAACGCGCGGCGCTGTCGATCTACTCGACGCTGCTGGGCGGCTCGATGGGCTCGCGGCTGTTCGAGGAGATCCGCGAGAAGCGTGGCCTGTGCTACTCGGTGTACGCGCTCAACCACACGTTCGCGGACGTGCCGATCCTGCAGCTCGGATCGGGCCTGGAGTCAGCGAAGGCGGTCGAGGCGTACACGCGCATGCGGGAGATCGTGGACGAGCTGCGCAGCGACGGCCCCACCGAGGAGGAGGTCGCGAGAGCACGCGCCTACGCGGCGGGCCGGCTGGTGCTGGCGTTTGAGAACACAAACGCGGTCGCCCGCTACAGCGCCAACCAGCAGATCGTGTTCGGCGAGGACATCGACCCGGACGCGGCGATCGCGGCACTGGACGCGGTCACCTACGACGAGGTCCGGGAGGTTGCCGCGGGCGTCGCGGACAATCTCGCGGTGGCCGTCGTGGGCCCGCACTCGGCCGACGAGTTCTGAGAGCCTCAGCCCTCGCCCTCCAGGCCGGCGGTCGCCTCTGCGCCGAGCAGCGGCGCGTGCTCGCGCTCGGACCGGCGCTCGCCGTGCACGACGGGCACGATCGCGATCGCGGCAGCGGTGAGCGCGGCGGCGATCCAAAAGGCGAGGTGGTAGCCGCTGGTGAGCGCGGCGGCGGTGGAATGGCCCTGCGCGAGCAGGTGCGAGCTGCGCGAGGTGGACAGCGTGGCGAGCACCGCCAGCCCGAGCGCGCCGCCGACCTGGGCGGTGGTGTTGACGAGCCCGGAGGCGAGGCCGGCGTCCTGGGGGCGCACGCCGGCCATGGCGACGCCCATCAGCGCGGGAAAGCAGACGCCGGCGCCGATGCCGAGCAGCAGCATCGAGGGCAGCACGTGCAGCAGGTAGCTGCCGTGGACGGGCGCCTGCGCGAACAGGACCAGGGCGAGCATGATCAGCACGAGGCCTGGCGCGAGCAGGTTGCGCGCGCCGAAGCGGCTGGCCAGCCGCTCGGAGTAGCGGATCGAGAGCGTGCCCATGGTCAGCGAGACGGGCAGGAACGCGAGCCCGATCTGCAGCGCGTCGTAGCCGAGCACCCTGCGCAGGTACAGCGCGCCGAGGAAGAACACGCCGAACATGCCCGCGACGGACAGCACCTGGATGGCGTTGGCCGAGGCGACGTTGCGCGAGCGGAAGATCCGCAGGGGCACGAGTGGGTTGCGCGCGGTCGCCTCGCGGACTAGGAACGCGAGCAGCAGCGCGAGCGAGGCGCCGCCGAGCGCCAGCGTGCGCCCTGCCCCCCAGCCGTAGTCGGCGGCGGGCTTGACGATCGTGTAGACGCCGAGCATCAGCGCCGCGGTTATCAGCACGGCGCCGGGGATGTCAGCGCCCCCGCCGAAGCCCGCTCCGGAGTCGTTGGCGAGCAGGCGCCTGGCAAGGACGGCGGTGGCGATGCCGATGGGGATGTTGACGAAGAAGATCCAGTGCCAGTCGATCGACTGGGTGATGACGCCGCCGGCGAGCAGGCCGACGGATCCGCCGGCGGAGGCGACGAATGCGTACACGCCGATCGCCTTGGCCTGCTCGCGGGGCTCGGGGAACATGGTCACGATCATGCCGAGGATCACCGCGGAGGTCATCGCGCCGCCGATCCCCTGGATGAAGCGCGCGGCGATCAGCAGCGACTGGCTGTCGGCGAGGCCGCACAGCAGCGAGGCGGCGGTGAACAGGGCGATGCCGGCGAGGAAGATGCGACGACGGCCGATCAGGTCGCCGAAGCGTCCCGCCAGCAGCAGCAGCCCACCAAAGGCGATCAGATAGGCGTTGACGACCCATGCGAGGCTCGATGTGGAGAAGTGCAGGTTGTCCTGGATCGATGGCAGCGCGACATTGACCACGGTGACGTCGAGCACGATCATGAGCATCCCCACGCACAGCACGTACAGCGCCACCCAGCGCGAGCGATCCTCCGCGAGTGCGCTCACAGTTGCGCCTCCAGGGCCGCTCCGAGCGTGTCGAGCATCTCGCGCGTGCCGTGCTCGCGCTCGGCGGGCGTGTCGAGCGCGTCGAAGAACACACCCTGCTCGGTGAGCGTCAGCGTGGTGGCATCGCCGCTGGGCTCGAGCTCGATGGTGGCGACCGACACGGACATGCGCTGCTCGTCACGGTACATCTCGTACGTGTGCACGATGCGCTGGTGCTCGACGATGTCGCGGAAGCTGGAGTCGAACAGGTAGAGCGCGCCGTCGGGGATGCGCACGCTCATGCGCTCGTGCCCGCCGACGCGGAACTCGAGCTCGTGCTCGCCCTTAAGCTCCTTTGGTCCGAACCACTGCAGCTTCTTGTGCGGGTCGGCCCAGGCGCTCCAAACGCGCGCCGGGGTGGCGTTGTAGGTGCGCTCGATCGTGAAAGTCGAATGTGTGGTGGACCGCTCGACGGCGGCCTGGTCTGTGTCGCTCACTGCTGGCTCCCTTGCTTTGGCTGTTGATGGTCGCGTTGTTCATCCTCGGCGGCGAGGTACTCGCCGAGCCGGTCGAGGCTCTGCTCCCAGAAGGTTCGCCGCTCGGCGATCCAACGCTCCGCGGTTCGCAGCGCGGCGGGCTCGACCGTGCAGGTGCGCACCCGCCCGAGCTTCTGCGAGCGCACGAGGCCGCTGGCCTCGAGCACGTGCAGGTGCTGGACGACCGCCGGCAACGACATGTCGAAGGGGCGCGCGAGCTCGCTGACGGACGCGGGCCCGCGCGTCAGACGGTCGACCATCGCGCGGCGGGTTGAGTCTGCGAGCGCGTGGAACAGAAGGTCCACGTCGCTCTCGACCGGCTCATACTGCTTAAGCATCGACTTAACTATCGCACGCGACGGCGCGGCCGTCAAGCGCGCGGCGGAGAAGCTATTGAGCGCTCAGCACCGTCAGCTTCTCGACGCGGGCATCCTCGCCCACCATCTGCACGACCCATCGCCTCGCCTCGTCGAGGTCCACCGCCCGCGCCTCGACCATCGCTTCGATGTCGACCCAGTCGCGCGGACGGTCGAACATCGCCTTGAACACGGCCAGCGCCGTGCAATCCAGGATCGGGATCGTCCGACCCTCGAACGGGACCTCGCGTAGATGGGCAGCGACGTGATCGTGGAACGGCAGGACGCTCAGAAAGAGGTCGATCGGCGTGATCCCCCAGCGCAGCCGCACCTGGCCATCCCTTTCGGCTTGCTCCAGCTGCACGCCGCTGAGCTCGACGCCCGCGGGGAGCGCCGCGAACACGTCCCGTGCACGCTCGGGACCGACGAACACATTCACATCCACGTCTCTGGTACCACGTGGTTCGAGCGTGCAGTAGCCAAGCGCGATCGCGCCGCCGATCGCGTGCGGGATGCCGGCCGCCTCGAGACCGTCGTGGACGGCAAGCAGCTGGTCGCCGAGCGCGCTCACGTGCGTAGCCTGATCAATGGCGGATACCTGAGCTCAGCCCGCGGACTGTAAGGCATCGACCAGGCAAGGTCGAGGACCAGCGAGAGGACCTCGCCGGCGCGCTCCGCGGCAGCATCGTTCGCCGCCGGGACCAGCTCCAGATCGAGTCCCCCCGCGCGGGCGATCCGCCCGAGCGCGGCTACCGAGGGCTGGCGGCGACCGTGTGCGTAGGCGCTCAGGACCGAGCGGTCAAGGCCGGCACGTCGGGCCAGCTCGGCTTGACTGCGCCCACTGCGGGCGCCGATCTGTGCGATCAGCTTTGAGGCAAGGCCATCCGGTACAGCCGACATAAGGCTAGCGTAGCAGATACGCCAACATATTCATCTATTTGTTGGCGGATTAGTCTACAAGCGCATCGGGGCTGAGACTGTCAGCCCAGCGCGACCATGCGGTCGATCGGCACGCGCGCGCGTACGGCGATGTGCTTGGGCACGCTCACCTCATACTGCATGTCGCGCAGCGCGTCGCGCAGCTTCGGCAGCGTGATCATCTTCATGAACTTGCACGACGCCTCGGCGTTGGCGGGGATGAACTCGACGTCCGGGGCGGCCATGCGCAGCGGGTGCAGCATGCCGATCTCGGTCGCGACGACCGCCGCTCGCTTGCCGCCCCCGTGCTCGGCGCGCTCGGCGTACTCGAGCATCCCTCCGGTGGAGAGCATGTGCACGCCCTCGGCAGACACGTCGCCGGCGGCGACGTACTCCATGACGCTGGTCGAGCACCCGCACTCGGGGTGGATCAGGAAGTCCGCGCCTGGGTGCGCGGCGCGCGTGGCCTCGATGTCCGCCGGGCGGATCCCCGCGTGCACGTGGCACTCGCCGTCCCATACGTGCATACGCTTGCCGAGCTCCTTCTCGACGTAGGAGCCGAGCCACATGTCCGGGCCGAACAGGATCTCGGTGTCGGGGCCGTGCGTGTCGTAGATGTGGCGCACGACGTCGACGGCGTTTGCCGAGGTGCAGCAGTAGTCGGTCAGCGCCTTGACCTCAGCGGTGGTGTTGACGTACATCACCACCACGCCCTCGGGATACGTGGCCTTCCACGCGGCGAGCTGATCGAAGTCGATCGAGTCGGCGAGCGAGCAGCCGGCGTCGAGGTCGGGGATCAGCACGGTCTTCTCCGGGCACAGGATCGAGGCGGTCTCGGCCATGAAGTGCACGCCGCAAAACACGATCGTCTCCGCGTCTGTCGCCGCCGCGGCCTTGCGCGAGAGCCCGAGCGAATCGCCGACGTAGTCGGCCACGTCCTGCACCTCGGGCACCTGGTAGTTGTGCGCGAGGATCACCGCGCGGCGCTCGACGACGAGCGCACGCACCTCCGCCTGCAGCTCGGCGATCTCAGCGTCGGAGGGGGCGCCGGCGCTCTGCACGCTGGGGGCCATCGGCAGCGTCCGCGCCGTCGACGCGCTTGCGGCGTTGGGCAGGGTAGGGGCCATGGGCAGGTTCATGGCTGCGCCTCCATGATCAGCGAGAGGTCGAGAGCGGGCGCGGAATGGGTCAGCGCGCCCATGGAGATCCATTCTATCCCCGTCTGCGCGAGCCCCCGCAGCGTCTGCAGGGTGACGCCGCCGCTGGCCTCGAGCTCGGCCCTGCCGGCCACCTGGGCGACCGCGGCGCGCAGGCGCGACTCGTCCATGTTGTCCAGCAGCAGGCGTGGCGCCCCCGCCGCAAGCGCCTGCTCGATCTCGTGCTCGTCGCGCACCTCTACCTCGAGCGTGCCCGCCAGCTCGGGCGCCGCCGCGCGCGCGCGCTCGATCGCCTGCGCGATGCCGCCGGCGGCGGCGATGTGGTTCTCCTTGATCAGGATCGCGTCGTACAGCCCCGCGCGATGGTTGCTCGCGCCGCCGGCCGCGACGGCGGCCTTCTCCAGCGCGCGCAGCCCAGGGGTCGTCTTGCGCGTGTCCAGCACCTTCGCGCCCGTGCCGTGCACCTCACGAGCGGCGCGCGCGGCGAGCGTCGCCACGCCGGAGAGATGTGCGAGGAAGTTCAGCGCGGTGCGCTCGCCGGTGAGCAGCGCGCGCGCGCGGCCGGAGATCGACAGCACCGCTCCCCCCTGCTCGCGCCACACGCCCTCATCGACCAGTCGCTCGAAGCGCGCGTCGGGATCGAGCAACGAGAACACCGTCTCGGCGGCGTGCAGGCCGTAGATCACACCCGGCGCCTTCTGCGTGATCAATGCATGCGCGTCCGTGTCCGCGTCCACCGTCGCGAGCGTGGTCACATCGCCGCTGCCGACGTCCTCCTCCAGCGCCCTCCTAACCAGCGCGGTCAGGTCATCCACCGCTATCCGCCCGAGGACGCCGTCTTGAGAAGATACGCACGCACGAATCCATCAAGATCTCCGTCCAGCACTCGCTGGGCGTCGCCCATCTCATAGCCCGTGCGCGTGTCCTTGACGAGCGTGTACGGGTGCATCACGTATGAGCGGATCTGCGATCCGAAGTTGACGTCCTGCGCGTCGCCCTTCTCGCGTGCGATCTCCTCCTGGCGTTCGCGCTCCTTGCGTTCGAGCAGCTTCGCGCGCAGCATCGCCATCGCGGTCGCGCGGTTGGAGGACTGCGAACGCTCGTTCTGACATTGCACCACGATGCCCGTCGGGCGGTGTGTGATGCGCACCGCGGAGTCGGTCTTGTTGACGTGCTGGCCGCCGGCGCCGGAGGCGCGGTAGGTGTCGACCTGCAGGTCGTCCTCGTTGATCTCGATCTCGCCCGTGTCCTTGACCACCGGCGCCACCTCCACGCCCGCGAAGCCCGTGTGCCGGCGGTGGGCGGAGTCGAACGGCGACAGGCGAACGAGCCGGTGAACGCCACGCTCGGCGCCGAACAGGCCGTAAGCGTTCTCGCCCGACGCGCGGAAGGTCGCCGACTTGATCCCCGCTTCCTCCCCCGCGCTCGCCTCGAGCAGCTCCACCTCGAAGCCCCTGCGTTCGGCCCAGCGCATCAGCATGCGCAGCACCATCTCCGCCCAGTCCTGCGCGTCGGTCCCACCCGCACCGGCGTTCACCGTCACGAGCGCGTCGCCGGAGTCATAGCGCCCGGAGAACAGTCGCTGCTCCTCCAGCTCCGCCAGGCGCTCCTCGACGGATGCTATCTGCTCATCGACCTCGGCTTCGAGCGAGCTGTCCTCGGCGGCCATCTCGGCGAGCGAGTCCAGGTCCTCGACGTCGGTCCGCAGTGTGCTGAACATCTCCACTCGCCGCGACGCGCGCGCGTGCTCAGCGGACACCGCAGCCGCGCGGTCGGAGTCATCCCAGAAGCCCTCCGCTCCCATCTCGCCCTCGAGCGCCGCCACGCGCTCGGCCAGCCCAGCCGGGTCAAAGATAATCCGAGAGCAGCTTCATCTGCTCACGGATTGCAGCCAAGCGCTGGGGGGTCGACTCGCTGGGGGCGGCTGTGGCCATGCCCTCACGCTATCAGCGTGCTCGGCTCACCACAGGATCGGCACGTCATAGGCGGCGATCCGGGTGTCGCTCGTCACCAGCGTGAGACGCTCGCTCTGCGCCTGGGCGATCAGCATGCGGTCGAAGGGGTCAGCGTGGTGTGGCGGCAGCGCGCCGGCGCGCAGCCCGTCGGTCGAGCGCACCGGTAGCTCCGAGAACCCACGCTCCGCCATCGTCTCGAGCATGTTCGCCGGCATGCGCAGCTTGCCCAACGCGTGCTTGATCGCCATCTCCCAGATCGATGCGGAGCTGAAGAACACCGCGGTCTCGGGATCGGTGATCGTCTCGCGCACGCTCGCGCCGATCCGCCCGTGTTCGCCCCTCGCCCACAACAGGACGTGCGTGTCGAGCAGCAGACCCGTCACTCGCGCGTGCCGAACAGTCGCTCCAGCTCCTCGTCAGGCTCGTCGAAGTCATCGCTCATCCAGATCTGGCCCTCCAGATCTCCGAGCACGCGCCGTTCACGAGCTGGCACGTACGCGATGAGCTTCGCGACGGGCTGTCGGCCGCGCCGGATCACTATCTCCTCACCGCGACCCACGCGCTCGACGAGGCTCGACAGCTGTGCTTTTGCCTCGGTGACCGTCACGGCGGACGCTGGTGTATGCGCCTCTGCCATGGCGGTATCCTATCAGACCTGGTCAGACCTGGTCTGCTACGACCCGTGGCACTTCTTGAACTTCTTGCCCGACCCGCACCAGCATGGGTCGTTGCGCCCGACCTGGTGCTCGTCGTCGAGCACGCGCTGCTCGACCACCGGCAGCGCTTCCATCTCCTGTCCGTTCTCGCCGAATGCGTCCTGCGCCGCGGCGCCCGTCCCGAGCCCGGCGGCCGCAGCGGCTGCGGCGAGCGCGCCTGAGCCGGCGGCGCTGTGGCCGCCCGAGTAGGACACGCGCCCGGCGCGCGTGGAGTTGCCGGCGGCTGAGAACGGCGCGATCGGAGCGCCTTCGGCGCCGCCGCCGTTCGGGGCCTCGACGTTGACCTGCACGTTGAAGATCATGCGCGCGTAGTCCGACCAGACGCTGTTCATGAGGTCGCCGAACAGCGTGAAAGCCTCGTTCTTGTACGCCACCAGCGGGTCTATCTGGGCGAAACCGCGCAGGTGAATGCCCTCGCGCAGGTAGTCCATGTCGAACAGGTGCTCGCGCCAGCGTTCGTCGATGATCTGCAGCAGCAGGAAGCGCTCGAGCGCTTCCATCAGCTCCTTGCCGAGCGCCTCTTCGCGCGCGTTGTAGCGATTCAGCGCCTCCTCGACGATGGCGTCGCTGAGCGAGTTGCGGTCGACGGTCTCGCTGCTGAGCTCCTCGCCGGCGAGATCCACCGGGAACAGCTGGCCGAGCGCGGTGAACAAGCCGTCCATGTCCCAGTCCTCGAGGAAGTCGCCCGGCGTGTACTGGTCGATCGTGCGCTCGATCACCTTGGCGACCTCTTCGCGGGCCTCATCGCCGATGCTCTTGCCGTCGAGCACCTCGTCGCGGTATTTGTAGATGACGCGCCGCTGCTCGTTCATCACGTCGTCGTACTCGAGCACGCGTTTGCGGATCAGGAAGTTCTGCTCCTCGACCTTCTTCTGGGCTTTCTCGATCTGTTTGGAGAGCATCCCCGCCTCGATCGGTTCCTCGTTGCCCTCATCGTCGACGCCGCCGAGTTTGTCGAGGATCCGGTAGATGCGATCGCCGGCGAACAGCCGCACGAGGTCGTCCTCGGCGGACAGGAAGAAGCGCGATTCGCCGGGGTCGCCCTGACGCCCGGCGCGCCCGCGCAGCTGGTTGTCGATGCGCCTGGACTCGTGGCGCTCGGTGCCGCAGATGAACAGGCCGCCCGCCGCCATCACGATCTCGCGGCTGTTGGCCAGCTTGCGCTCGACCTCCGGCAGGATCTCCTTCATGCGCCGCGCGTAGGCATCGCCGTCCGCCGCGTCGACGCCTTCGCGCGCGAGCTGCTGTGCGGCCAGGTGCTCGGGGTTGCCGCCGAGCTTGATGTCGACGCCGCGTCCGGCCATGTTCGTGGCGATCGTCACCGCGCCCGGATGCCCCGCCTCGGCCACGATCTCAGCCTCACGCGCGGCGTGCTCGGGCTTGGCGTTCAGCACCGTGTGCTTGATCCCGCGCTTGGTCAGCCGCTCACCCAGCAGCTCTGAGACCTCCACCGAGATCGTCCCCACGAGCACCGGCTGGCCGCTCTCGTGGCGCTCGACGATCTCTTTGACGACCGCGTTCCACTTGCCCTCCTTGGTCTTGTAGACCTGATCGTTGCGGTCCGCGCGGACCATGTCCATGTTCGTCGGGATCTGCACGACCGGCAGGTCGTAGATCTTCATGAACTCCGTCGCCTCGGTCAGCGCCGTGCCGGTCATGCCCGCGAGCTTGTCGTACAGACGGAAGTAGTTCTGGTAGGTGATCGTCGCGAGCGTCTGGTTCTCCTCCTGGACCGACACGCCCTCCTTCGCCTCAACCGCCTGGTGCAGGCCCTCCGACCAGCGCCGGCCGTCGAGGATGCGCCCGGTGAACTCGTCGATGATCTTCACCTCGCCGTCGATCACCGCGTAGTCGACGTCGCGCTTGTACAGCGCCTGCGAGCGCAGCGCCTGGATCAGGTGGTTCACCAGGTGGCCGTTCTCGGCGCGGTACAGGTGGTCGATGCCGAGGAAGCGCTCGGCCTTGGCGACGCCCTGCTCGGTGATCGCGACCGTCTTCTGCTTCTCGTCGATCTCGAAGTCGAAGTCCGCGACGAACTGCTTCTTCGTGCGCGGGTCCATGCCTTCCGGGGTCTCCCCCATCTTCATCTGCGGCGCCAGGCGCGAGAACTTCACGTACAGGTCGGCTGCCTGTTCGGGCGCCCCGGAGATGATCAGCGGCGTGCGCGCCTCATCGATCAGGATGTTGTCGACCTCGTCCACGACCGCGAAGTAGTGCCCGCGCTGGACCTTTTCGCCGAGGTCCTTGGCCATGTTGTCGCGCAGGTAGTCGAAGCCGAACTCCGAGTTGGTGCCGTACACGACGTCGCACGCGTACGCGTGCTGCTTCTCCTCGTAGGGCTGCATGTTCTGCAACACCCCCACCGTCACGCCCAGCGCGTCGTAGATCGGGCTCATCCATTCCGCGTCGCGGCGCGCCAGGTAGTCGTTGACGGTCACGACGTGCACGCCCTTGCGCTCGCGCGGACTGCCCTCGGCCGCGGACGGGTCGCGGTCACGCACCGCGAGCGAGTTCAGCACCACCGCTAGCGTCGCCGTCAGCGTCTTGCCCTCGCCGGTCTTCATCTCCGCGATCTGACCCTCGTGCAGCGCCATGCCACCGATCATCTGCACGTCGAAGTGGCGCATCCCCATCGTGCGCTTGCCGGTCTCGCGCACGATCGCGAAGCACTCGGGCAGCAGCGCGTCGAGCTCCTCGCCGTCGCTCGCGCGCTCGCGCAGGACGTCCATCCGCTCGCGCAGCTCAGCGTCGCTGTCGTGCTCGAGCTCGGCCTCGAACGCCCCGATTAGGGCTACGCGCTTCTGATAGGTCTTGAACTTCTTCGCCTCGCCGACATTCAGCGCGCGATCTAGCAGGGATGGCATGCGCCAAGGATAGCCCCAGACGCTTAAACGTCAGAGCAACGGCAACGTCGCGCCACGGGGCGCACTGGCGGCCATGCGCGCCGCGGCGGCGTGAGCCTCGCGACGGTGGCGCCGTTTGTCGCGATGGCGCTTGACCTGGCGTGCCAGCTCGTCGACCACCAGGTTCAGCGAGTGCAGCATCTCAGGCGATGCATCGCGGGCACGCAGCGTAACGCCCTTGAGATACAGCGTGCACTCCGCGACCTCGCGGTCACTCACGCGCGGGTTGCGCTCCCTGAAGATCTCGATCTCCAGGCGGGCGAGGTCCGAGACCTGGCGCGCGACCTTCGTCAGACGGCGCTCTGCGTGCATGCGGAGCTCGTCGGTGACCGGGACGTTGCGACCCTTGATGTCGATCTGCATCACAGGCTCCTTCGGTCGGACATGGTCTGATGGTGTTTCCGATGCTACGCCGGAGCGCGGCGGATGTAAATGGCCGCTGGACGAAAGGCGGTGGGCGCTGGACGGACCCAGGACGTCCGCCCGACCAGACGCCACCGGGCGTCAGATCGCGGAGCACGGGTCGTCGAGCGCGTGCTGTTGACCGCAAATTGCGAGGGATTTGTAAACACAATGTCGTCCGAGCGTGATACGCTGACTCTTGTCATAGTCTCACTTTCCGTGAGGGGGCTCGCTTAGGCGGGCCCTTTCGCGTTAAGCGCTCGGGGCGCCCATCGCCGACCGTGGTGGGTCGGCCGCGGACTCAGTCGCGGGGGCGCAGGCTCTGCAGGATGCCGCTGTGACCGGCGATCGCGTCGATCACGATCGACCCGGCGGCGACCTCTGTCCCTGGGAAGACGATGCATCCGCGCAGCTGCGCGCCGTCGCCGACGCGCGCGCCATCGCCTAGGACGATCGGGCCCATCAGGCGCACGCCATCGCCGATGCGCACGTCGCGCCCGATCCACGCCTGGCCGTCGAGCTCGGTGTCGTCTCTCAGCGGCGAGCCTCCGCCCGCGACGAACACGCCGGGGCTGACCTCATCGCCCTCAATCTGCAGGCGCAGCTCGCCGCGCAGCGCGTCGAACGTGCCCTGCCGGAGCTCGGTCAGCGAGCCGACGTCATTCCAGTACTCGCGCAGCTCGTGGATGTGGAATGGCACGTCGTTCTCGAGCAGCGCCGGGAACACGTCCTGTGCCCAGTCGACGAACGGCCGCTCTGGGAAGTAGTCGAAGATGCGCGGGTCGAACATGTAGATGCCGCAGTTGCCGAGGTCCGACAGCGCCTCCGCGGGCGCCGGCTTCTCCTGGAACCCCGTGATGCGCCCGTCGCGGTCGTGCAGGACGACGCCGTACTCGCGCGTGTCCGCCACCTTCTTGACGGCGAGCGTCGCGATCCCTCCGGTCTGGCGGTGCCTGGCGAGGAACGCGCCCAGGTCGATGTCCGTGAGCGCGTCGCCGGAGATCACCAGGAACGGCTCGTCGCCGAAGAAGTCCGCGCAGCCGCGCACGCCGCCCGCGGTGCCGAGCAGCTGCTCCTCGTAGCGGTAGGTCAAGCGCTCGCCGAAGTACTCGCGAATCGAGTCGGGGAAGTAGTGCAAGTTGGCGATCACCTCGTCGAAGCCGTGCCGCTCGAGCAGCTCGACGATGTGCTCCATCACCGGTCGGTCGAGCACCGGCACCATCGGCTTGGTGATCTCGTACGTCAGCGGGCGCAGGCGCGTGCCAAGCCCTGCGGCCAGAACCATCGCTCTCATGCGCCCGCCCTGATCAGTATCTGTAGTGGTCCGGCTTGTATGGGCCCTCGACGGGCACGCCGATGTACGCGGCCTGCTCGTCGGTGAGCCGCGTCAGCTTCACGCCGAGCGCGTCGAGGTGCAGGCGCGCGACCTTCTCGTCGAGGTGCTTCGGCAGCACGTACACGCGCTTGTCGTACTCGTCATTCTTGGTGAACAGCTCGATCTGGGCGATCGTCTGGTTGGAGAACGAGTTGCTCATCACGAAGCTCGGATGACCGGTCGCGTTGCCGAGGTTCAGCAGGCGACCCTCGGAGAGCAGCAGGATCGCGTGGCCGTCGGGGAACACCCACTTGTCGACCTGCGGCTTGATGTTCACGCGCTCGATGCCCTCGAACCGAGTCAGGCCGGCGATGTCGATCTCGTTGTCGAAGTGCCCGATGTTCCCGACTACCGCCTGGTGCTTCATGCGGGCCATGTCCTGCGCCGTAATGATGTCCTTGTTGCCGGTCGTGGTGATGAAGATGTCAGCGGTGTCGATCACGTCCACGAGCGTCTTGACCTCGTAACCCTGCATCGCCGCCTGCAGCGCGCAGATCGGGTCGATCTCGGTGATGATCACGCGCGCGCCCTGGCCGCGCAGCGATTCCGCGCAGCCCTTGCCGACGTCGCCGAAGCCGCACACGACGGCGACCTTGCCGCCGATCATCACGTCGGTGGCACGGTTGATGCCATCGATCAGCGAGTGCCGGCAGCCGTAGAGGTTGTCGAACTTGGACTTCGTAACCGAGTCGTTGACGTTGATCGCCGGGAACAGCAGCTCGCCCGCCTCGACCATCTCATACAGACGGTGCACGCCCGTGGTGGTCTCCTCGGTGACGCCTTTGATGCCTTCGCCGACACGCGTCCAGCGCTGCGGGTCCTCGGACAGCGAGCGCTTAAGTACGGACAGGATCACCTTGTACTCCTCGGAGTCGGTGTCCTGCGGCTCGGGCACGGCGCCGGCCTTCTCGTACTCGGTGCCCTTGTGCACGAGCAGCGTCGCGTCGCCGCCGTCGTCGAGGATCATGTTCGGCCCTTCGGAGCCGTCGCTCTCCGGCCAGCGCAGCACCTGCTCGGTGCACCACCAGTACTCCTCGAGCGTCTCGCCCTTCCACGCATACACGGGCACGCCGCGCGGGTCCTCTGGCGTGCCATCCGGGCCGACGGCGACCGCGGCGGCGGCGTGGTCCTGCGTGGAGAAGATGTTGCAGCTGCACCAGCGGACCTCGGCGCCAAGCGCAGTTAGCGTCTCGATCAGCACGGCCGTCTGGATGGTCATGTGCAGCGAGCCGGTGATGCGCGCGCCGCGCAGCGGCTGCGCGTCGGCGTACTCGGCGCGAATCGCCATCAGGCCGGGCATCTCGTGCTCGGCGAGCGTGATCTCCTTGCGACCGAAGTCCGCAAGCGAGAGGTCGGCGACCTTGAAGTCGGTGCTGAGCGTGGCTGTGGGAGTCATTGCTGACATGGGGGAGCCTCCTGTCGGGTCAGGTGAGCGCCCTTGCTGCAGAGAACGGGCCGAGCGTGGCGGATTACAGCCCGTCGCAGCGCTCCTCGGCCGCCTCGCAAGGTAGCACACGGCCCAGGCCGTCCAGCGCGCTCACACGGCCCCGACGACCCAGCGTTCACACAGCCCCGGCCGTCTCAGCGCACAGCGAGCGCGGCCTTGAGCTCGTCGAGGACCTTCACCGGTCCGGGATCGACTCCCCGCAGCGCGGCGAGATAGATCGAGACGAGGTCCCCGAGCAGGACGAGCGAGATCACGCGCTCGATCGCGGTCTCTCCGCGCGTCTCCAGACGGAAGCTGGCCGCGGCGTTGCCGGCGATCAGACGCTCGGTCAGCTCCATGCGCTCCTTCACGCGTGGGTGAGCGTCGGAATCGTCGAGGAACACGGCCGAGAAGCGTCCGAGCTCCGGCGCGCCCTCCCAGCCGACGATCTCGTTGTGGTCGAGCTCGGGAAGTTCGTTGGAGAAGGCCGGCTGCTTGGCGTTCTCGTTGATCTGGGTCTTCCAGCGGTAGGCGATCGGGTTGGTCAGCCCTGCTCCGGCGATCACCGGCGTCGTACCCGACAGGCCGCGCGCGACGGTCTTCGCGAGCGAGTCCTCGGACGCGTCAGGGCCCCACTCGGCGACCAGCTGCTCGATGTGCGATGCCGCCACGTCGATCTCCGAGGTCAGCCGCGGACCAGCGCCGCACAGCGCGGCGACCTCGAGCGAGGCGACGATCATGTACGCGACCGCCGCCCGCGGCTGGAAGCCGCTGGGCAGTGGGATCACGGGCACGCCGTCCGCGCGCGCCATCTCCGCCAGGCGCCCCCCGGTGGTGACAACAGTGCGCTTGGCGCCGAGCGCACCGGCCGACTCGTAGCAGGCGAGCGTCTCCTCGGTGTCGCCGGAGTAGCTCGCGCACAGCACCATCGTGTCGGGCGTCGTCCACGGCGGCAGCCCGTATGCACGGGTGATGAAGATCGGACGCGAGGCGTGGTCGCCCATCGCGGCGCGCGCCAGCGCCCCGCCGATCGCCGAGCCGCCCATGCCAGCGACCACGAGCCCCGCGGCGGTGTCCCAGTCCTGCATGATCGCTGACTCCACGCGCCACAGCGCGTCACGCAGGTGCTCGGGCAGCGCCAGCACGTCGCCGAGCTGATCAGAGGGGTCGATCCGGGCGATGCTCTCGCGCGAGAGCTCCTCCGCGGTCGGTGTCGCTGTCGCGCCGCCGTCGCTCATCTGCTGCTCGCCTCCTGTTGTCCTGGGGGGATGATGGCCGTCGATCGTTGACATCGGGGGTTCGCGGTGGTCACGGGTAGCTGATGCGCCTAGAACTCGATCGCGTGATCGGGCAGCTCGACACCAGGGAAGATACGCGCCCCACGGGTGATCACGTTGTCAGCCCCGACTCTGACGCCTTCGCCGAGCACCGCGCCGCCCGTGATCTTCGTTCCTGCGCCGATGCGACAGCCGGCGGCGATGATGCAGTCGCGCAGCTCACAGCCCTCGCCGACCTGCGCTCCATGGAGGACGACAGAGCGCTCGACGGTCGCGCCCGCGCCGATCGACACGTCCTCGGCGAGCACGACCAGGCTGCCGACGTGCGCGCCCTCGCCGACGCGCACGCCGCGCTCGAGCACCGCCGGCGGGATCACCCTGCCGCGTACCTCCGCGCCGTCCGCGACGGCGAGCCAGTCGTCTCCCAACCGCTCGCGCACGGCGGTCTGAACGTTTCCCTCGATGATGTCGAAGGTCCCCTGCAGGTAGCGCGCCGGCGTACCGATGTCCAGCCAGTAGCCATCCGAGGGGAATCCGTAGAGGCCGCTGCCGATGAGCGCCGGCCACACTTCGCGCTCGATCGAGACGTTGCGATCAGGCGGTACGAGCTCGAGGATCTCGCGCTCCAGCACGTACGCGCCCGCGCTGATCAGCTTCTCGCCGCCTATGTCCGAGCTCGGCTTCTCGACGAAGTCTCTAACCGAGCGGTCCTGCTCGAGCATCACGAGGCCGTAGGCGCTCGGGTCGGGGACGGGGACGAGCGCGAGCGTCGCGCGCGCGCCGGTGGCCTCGTGCTGTGCGATCTGGCCGGTCAGGTCGATGTCGGTGAGCACGTCGCCATTGAGCATCAGGAAGCGCTCGTCGAGCATCGGCTCGGCCAGCTTCAGCGCGCCGGCCGTCCCGCGCGGGTCCGGCTCCTCGACGAAGCGCAGGCGTATGCCCAGCTGCGAGCCGTCGCCGATGACGCTGCGCATGCCCTCCGCGAGGAACCCGCAGGACATGATCACGTCGTCGACGCCGTGAGCGCGCAACCACTCGAGCATGAACGCGATGAACGGACGGTCCACGAGCTGCACCACCGGCTTGGGCACGTTCGAGGTCAACGGGCGCAGGCGCGTGCCCTGCCCTCCCACCAGGATTACCGCCTGAATGCTTTCACCGCCGTCCTATGCCCTCGTAGACGAGGCCCGCGGCGCGCGTCGCGTCGGGGTCGAGCGCGTTGCGCCCGTCGACCACGAGCTCGCCCGCCATCGCGTCGGCCACCTGCTTCCAGTCGAGCTCGAGGAACTCGCGCCACTCGGTCACCAGCACGACCGCGTCGGCGCCCGCGACGGCGCCGAGCGGCGAGTCGGCGAAGGTGATCCCGGACACGAGCAGCCGCGCCTGCTCCTCTGCGACGGGGTCATATGCCGTGACGATCGCGCCGTCGGCCTGCAGACGCGCCGAGAGCACCAGCGAGGATGCCTCACGCATGTCGTCGGTGTTCGGCTTGAACGCCAGCCCCAGCAGCGCGACACGCTTGCCCGCGAGCCCGCCCAGGTGCTTGTGCAGCTTGCCGATCACGCGCCGCTTCTGCAGCTCGTTGACCTCGATCACCGCCGTCAGCAGCTGGAAGTGGTAGCCGGAGTTGCCGGCGAGCTGCTTCAAAGCATCCACATCCTTGGGAAAACAACTGCCGCCGTAGCCAATGCCGGCCTGCAGGAACTTCGCGCCGATGCGGTCATCGAGGCCCATCCCGCGCGCGACCTCGACCACGTCCGCGCCGGTCTCCTCGCACACGTTGGCGATCTCGTTGATGAACGAGATCTTGGTCGCGAGGAACGCGTTGGAGGCGAGCTTGACCATCTCCGCGCTCGCGACGTCCGTCCGCACGAGCGGCGCGTCCAGCAGCGAGTACAGCTCGACCACAGCGTCGCCCGCCCAGCCGCCGTCGTCGCCGATGACGACTCGGTCGGGATGCAGGAAGTCCTGCACCGCCGAGCCCTCCTTCAGGAACTCCGGGCACGAGACATAGCCGAGGCCCTGCTTGCCCTGCTCGCCGAACACGCGCTGCAGCGACGCCCCGGTGCCACACGGTACCGTGGACTTCATCACGAGCGCACGACCCTCCGCAGCGGGCACCGCGTCGACGACGGCGTGCACGGCGGACAGATCGGCGTCGCCGGAGTAGGTCGGAGGGGTACCGACGGCGACGAACAGCAGCCGGCAGTGCTCGAGCGCGTCGGCGATGTCGGTGGAGAAGTGCAGGCGGCTGGCGTTTCGGGCGAGCAGCTCCCCCAGGCCGGGCTCGTAGATCGGCACCTCGCCGCGCCGCAGACGCTCGACCTTGGCCGCGTCGATGTCGACGCACCACACATCGCTGCCGAGCTCAGCGAAGCCGGCGGCCGTCACCAGCCCTACGTAGCCGGTGCCGATCACTCCGATTGGCTCGCGTGTCGCGCTCATGAAGCGGGGAGGCTAGCTGGTGCTACCGCTCGACTGCGAGGAATGCCTCGTAGCGGCGTATGTCACGCTGCGCCCGTGCCAGCTCCTCGCTGTCGGGCTCGGCGCGCTCGACGATCTGGCGTGCTTCCGAGAGCTTCGTCTCGAACGTCGAGCGGTCGATCTGCTCGGGCGCAATCGCCTCCTCTACGAGCACCAGTGCCCTGTTCTCAGCGAACTGAAGGTAGCCCTCGGCCTGTGCGAAGCGCACGATGTCGCCCTCCGAGCGGTACAGGCGCAGCTCGGTCGGCTCCAGGCGCGCGAGCAGCGGCTCGTGGTTGGCGAGGATCGCGATCGAGCCCACCGTGGTGAAGGTGGACAGCATTTCCACTTCCTCGGAGAACACCTCGCCCTCGGGCGTGAGCACTTCCGCTGGGAACTTGGAGTACGCCATCGGCTAGCTCTCCTCATTAAGTCGATTGCCGTCTGCCGTTCGAGGGCCAAGCAGATCAAGGACGCAGGGAGCGAAGTGTGCTGCGCACACGAGCGACCGAGGACGCCGAGATGCGCCGGTCATCGGGCGGCAGCGACGACTTCGTCGATTGTGCCCTTAAGGAAAAAGGCGCTCTCGGGGACCTCGTCGTGCTTGCCGTCGATGATCTCCTCGAAGCCCCTGATCGTCTCGGCAATCGGCACATAGGCACCGGGCGTGCCGGTGAACTGCTCAGCGACGAAGAACGGCTGGGAGAGGAAGCGCTCGATGCGCCGCGCACGTGAGACCGTCAGCTTGTCCTCGTCGGAGAGCTCGTCGATGCCGAGGATCGCGATGATGTCCTGGAGCTCCTTGTAGCGCTGCAGGATCTCCTTGACGCGGTTGGCCACGCGGAAGTGGTCATCGCCGAGGATGTCTGCCTTGAGGATCGTGGAGGTCGAGTCGAGCGGGTCGACCGCCGGGTAGATGCCTTTTTCGGAGATGGAGCGCGACAGCGCGGTGGTGGCGTTGAGGTGGGCGAACACGGACGCGGGAGCCGGGTCGGTGTAATCGTCGGCGGGCACGTAGATCGCCTGGATCGAGGTGACCGAGCCACTCTTGGTCGATGTGATCCGCTCCTGCAGCTGGCCCATCTCGGTCTCCAGCGTCGGCTGGTAGCCCACCTGCGAGGGCATCCGCCCGAGCAGCGCGGAGACCTCGGAGCCGGCCTGGACGAAGCGGAAGATGTTGTCGATGAACAGCAGCACGTCCTGGCCCTGGTCGCGGAAGTATTCGGCCATCGTCAAGCCGGACAGCGCAACCCGCATGCGGGCTCCCGGGGGCTCGTTCATCTGGCCGAACACGAGCATGGTCTTGTCGAGGACGCCCGACTCCTTCATCTCCAGCCACAGGTCGTTGCCCTCGCGCGAGCGCTCGCCCACGCCGCAGAACGCGGACAGCCCGCCGTGCTCCTTGGCGAGGTTGTGGATGAGCTCCTGAATCAGCACCGTCTTGCCGACACCGGCTCCGCCGAACAGCCCGACCTTGCCGCCCTTGGCGTAGGGAGCGAGCAGGTCGATGACCTTGATGCCCGTCTCGAACATTTCAGTGGTCGGCGTCAGGTCCTCGGCGCGCGGAGCCTCCTGGTGGATGCCGCGGCGCTCGACGTCCGCGGGCATCGGCTCGCCCAGGTCGATCGGCTCGCCGAGCAGGTTGAAGATGCGCCCGAGCGTCACCTCACCGACGGGGACGGTGATCGGGGCGCCCGTGTCGAGCACCTCAAGACCTCGTGCCAGACCGTCCGTGGTGTCCATCGCCACCGCCCGCACGCGGTCGTCGCCGAGGTGCTGCTGGACCTCGCATACGAGCAGCTCCTCCTCCGCGCCGGCGCTGATGCCGGGGGCCTCCTCCTCGCGGTTGGCGACGGGGCGGACGATCGTGATCGCGTGGTTGATCTCAGGCAGGCGCTCTGGGAAGACGGCCTCGATCACGACCCCCTGGATCTCCTCGATGCGTCCGACGTTGCGCGCCGCCGCGTTGCCGTTGACGGGCTGGGTGGCCTCTTGGGTGGTGCTGGTTGACATTAGCTCTGTGATCTCCTAACGATTTCGTTCAAGTTGGTTGTAGTCATGAGAGGCCCTCGGCGCCGGCGACTACCTCCATGATCTCCTGCGTGATCTCAGCCTGGCGTGCGCGGTTCATCTGCAGCGTGTAGTCGGTGATGATTTCGCCGGCGTTCTCAGACGCGCTACGCATCGCGGTCATCTGCGCGCCGAAGAACCCGGCGGCGGACTCCACGAGCGCCCGGTAGATCGAGATCTCGATGTAGTCGGGAACCAGGCGCCTGAGGATCTTCTCGGGGTCCGGCTCGTAGTCCACGGACGTGCGCAGGGCGTTCCCCTCCGTGTCGGAGGAGCCGGCCTCGCCACCGAGCGCCTCACCGGTGAGCGGCAGCAGCGTCTGGCGGGTAACCGTCTGCGTGAGCGGCGATACGTATGCGTTGTAGAGCATCTCCACACGATCGACGCGCTCGTCGAGATAGGCCTGGATCAGGTCGTCGGCGATCGTGCGCGCGTCCGCATATGCGGGCCGGTCGGCAAAGCCCGTGTAAGCGCCCTTGAGCTCGTGCCCTCGGAAGGACACCGAAGAGACGCCGCGGCGACCGGTCGCGTACCAGCTGCTGCGAAGCCCCTGCTCGGAGACCTCCGCCGACAGGCGGACGCCGGCGCGGATGATCTGCGAGTTGAAGCCGCCCGCCAGGCCACGGTCGCCGGTGACGAGCAGCAGCCCCACGTTCGACTCGGACTCGTGCTCGCGCAGCAGCGGTACCCGCGCGACCTCGCTGCCGGCGGCCTGCGCCGCCTGGCGCGTCATCCGAGCGATCGCGTCCGCGTAGGGGCGCAATGCCTCGATCCGCTGCTCGGCGCGCCGCAGGCGCGCCCCCGCGACCATCTCCATCGCGCGCGTGATCTTCTGGATGTTCTTGACCGACGCGATCTTGTTCTTGACGTCGCGCTGAGAAGCCATGGCTGGTTACGGCAGCCGGCGCTAGGCCGGCTGCGCCTCCTTGTCCCGGTCTGCCTCGGCGTGTGCGTCGCTTGACACACCACCGAGAGGAGCATCGTCGTCGAGCGGCTGGCCCTCCTCGTCGAGGTCGTAGCCGAAGTCTCGCGCGAACGTGTCGAGGATCTCGCGCAACTTCGCCTGTACGTCATCCGACCAGTCACCGCCGCGGATCTGCTCGCGCAGCTCGCCGTGCTGGGAGTGCATGTGTTCCGTCGCCTCGCGCAGGAACTCGGGGGTGCGCTCAACGTTCAGTCGATCCAGGTATCCGTTGGTGGCGGCGAAGATCTGGATCGTCTGGTCCTCGACCGGCAATGGCGCGCGCTCGTGCTGGTTGAGCGTCGCGACCAGGCGCTCGCCGCGTGCCAGCGTGCGCTGGGTGTCGGCGTCGAGGTCCGAGCCGAACTGCGCAAACGCCTCGAGGTCCCGGTACTGCGAAAGCTCGAGCTTGATTCGCCCGGCCACTTTCTTCATCGGGCCGATCTGCGCGTTGCCACCCACGCGCGAGACGGAGATGCCGACGTTGATCGCCGGGCGCACTCCCGAGTTGAACAGTTTGGACTCGAGGAAGATCTGCCCGTCGGTGATCGAGATCACGTTCGTGGGTATGTACGCGGAGACGTCGCCGGCCTGCGTCTCGATGACCGGCAGCGCCGTGAGTGAGCCGCCGCCGAGGTCGTCGTTGAGCTTGACCGCGCGCTCGAGCAGGCGCGAGTGCAGGTAGAAGACGTCGCCTGGGTATGCCTCGCGGCCGGGCGGGCGGCGCAGCAGCAGCGACATCTGGCGGTAGGCATAGGCGTGCTTGGTGAGGTCGTCGTACACGCACAGCGCGTGCTGCCCTTTGTAGAGGAAGTGCTCGCCCATCGCACAGCCCGCGTATGGAGCCATGAACTTGATCGGCGCCGCCTCGTCGGCGGGGGCGGCGACGATGATCGTCCGCTCCATCGCACCGTATTCCTCGAGCGTCTGCGCGAGCGCGACGACCGTCGCCATGCGCTGGCCGATCGCAACGTACACCGACACCACGCCGGTGTCCTTGTTGTTGATGATCGCGTCGATCGCGATCGCCGTCTTGCCCGTCTGGCGGTCGCCGATGATCAGCTCGCGCTGACCGCGGCCGATCGGGATCATCGCGTCGATCGCCTTCAGGCCCGTCTGCATCGGTTCCGTGACCGGTTGGCGCTGAACCACGCCGGGTGCCTTGAACTCGGCGGGGCGGGTCTCGGTGACCTCGATCGCGCCCTTGCCGTCCAGCGGGCGCCCGAGCGGGTCGACGATCCGGCCGAGCAGCTGCTCGCCGACGGGGATCTCCAGCAGCGAGCCCGTGCGCCTGACGGTGTCGCCCTCGGAGATGTGCTCCCAATCTCCGAACAGCACCGCGCCGACGTTGTCGGACTCGAGGTTCAGCGCCAGGCCGGTGACGCCGTGGGGCAGCTCGAGCATCTCGAAGGACATGCAGTTCTCGAGGCCGTGAAGGCGCGCGATGCCGTCGGCGACCGACAGCACGGTGCCCACCTCGGTCAGCTCGGCCGTGCCGCTGTCAAGTCCCTCGATGCGGCTCTTGAGGATGTTCGTGATCTCGTCGGGGTTGATCTGCATCAAGAAGCTCCTTGGGCAACGTGCCTGCGCAGCTGCTCCAGTCGGTTGCGAATAGAGGCGTCGAGGATCGAGTTTCCGACCCTGATGATGATGCCGCCGAGGATGTCCGGATCCACGCGCGCGGCGAGCGTGACCTTGCGCCCGGCGCGCTCACCGATCGTCCTGCCGAGGCTCTCGGTGGTGGCGTCGTCGAGCGCGATCGCGCTCGTGATCTGTACTGGAAGCGTCCTGTTCTCCTCGTCCCACAGGCGCTCGTACTCGTGGCGGATGCGGAAGATGACGGGCATGCGGTGGTTTTCGATCAGCAGCGCGAGGAAGTTGATGAAGATCTCATCAGCACCGTCGAGCAGCGTGTCCAGGGCGTCGCGCTTCTCCTGGCTGGAGAAGTACGGCGAGAAGAAGAACACAGCGAGCTCGCGGTGCTGGTCGACGGCGTCCGCGAACTGGCCGAGCTGCT